>NZ_CP150661.1:0-600000 GCF_038024105.1 Polaribacter butkevichii | reverse complement strand
TTTGATTTATTCAAAAATAGGGATTAGAATTTAAATTCTAATCCCTATTTGTTTTTACTTAAAACAATGATTTTATAGTATAGAACGAATTAACCCTCCTTCTACCCTAATAGCCGCTCCATTAGTCGCAGAAGCTAAATCACTAGAATAATATACAATAGTATTTGCAATCTCATCTACAGAAGCAAAACGCTCTAATAGAGAAGTTGGACGCATATTTTTAAAGAAATCTGTTTCAACCTTTTCTTCGGATATACCTTCTGCTTTTGCTAAATCTTTAATAAACCCCGTTACACCTTCAGATTTTGTTGGACCAGGTAAAATAGAATTAACGGTAACATTTGTGCCTTTTGTTAATTCTGCTAAGCCTCTACTAATTGCTAATTGTGCGGTTTTTGTCATTCCATAATGAATCATTTCATCTGGAATAAATACAGCAGATTCACTAGAAATAAAGATGATTCGCCCCCAATTTTTCTTCAACATTTTAGGGAAATAGTGTCGTGCTAAACGAATACCACTCATTACATTCACTTCAAAAAAGTGATACCAATCTTCATCGTTAATATCGGCAAAGGCCTTAGGTTCAAAAATACCCGTATTGTTTACCAAAACATCTACTTCTGGCACTTCTTTTAGTAGTCTATTAATATCGGCTACCTTAGAAAAATCGGCAACAACACCAGAAACATTATTGTTTTTAGTACTTGCTTTTAACCGAGCTACAGCAGTATTTACTCTATCTTTTGTTCTACCGTTAATAATAACCGTAGCGCCTTCGTTTAAAAAACGTTCTGCAGTTGCATAGCCTATACCAGCAGTAGAACCGCTAATTAATGCCACTTTACCTTTTATTTTTAAGTCCATTTACTTTAAAATATCTAATTATTTACTAGCTTCCTCCAATAAACCTAAATCTTCAGCATCCAAATTCAATTTTGGGGCATCAAATAAAGTTTGTAACTGGTGTTCACTTGTAGCACTTACAATTGGCGCAGCAATATGCGGTTGTGCTAATAACCAAGCCAAAGCCACCGTTGCTGGTTTGCTACTATGTTTTGCTGATATAGTATCTAATGCGTTGATAATAGCCAACCCTTTTGTATTTAAATACTGTTTTGCTCCTTCACCTCGTACACTTTTACCTAAATCAGATTCTGACCTATATTTACCAGTTAAAAATCCGCTTGCTAAAGAATAATACGTCATTACACTTAATCCATATTTATCTACAATATCTGCATATTTAGATTCATAATTTTCACGTTCTACCAAATTATAATGAGGTTGTAAAGCTACATATTTAGGTAGGTTGTTTTCTTCGGAAACTTTAAAAGACTCTAATAAACGTTCTGGTGATAAATTTGAAGCAGCAATATGACGCACTTTTCCTGCTTTTATAACTTCGTCATAAGCAGATAAAGTTTCTTCAACAGGAGTTACGTTATCATCAAAATGCGTGTAATACAAATCAATATAATCAGTTTTAAGACGTTTTAAAGACTCGTCAACCGATTTTAAAATGTGTTTTTTACTAATATCATTGGGGTGTTCTTTGGTTTCTGAACCTACCTTTGTTGCAACAACTATTTGGTCTCTGTTTCCACGTGCTTTCATCCATTTACCTATAATCTCTTCAGATTGTCCTCCAACACCATTTACCCACCAACTGTAAGTATCTGCTGTATCTATAAAATTGAATCCTGCTCCTGTAAAAGCATCTAAAATATCGAAAGATTGTTTTTCGTCTAAAGTCCAACCAAAAACATTACCACCAAAATTTATGCGAGATACTTCTAAATCTGTTTTTCCTATGTTTACTTTTTTCATGTTATTTTCTTTAATTTATAGTTACAAAGATCTTATAACATCATAAATAGTCCTTGGTATAAAAAAATACTATTTATGGTACATATTGTCCTAAATTAATTCATCTAATAACTTAATTAATTTGATCTAAGGTCTACCTATTTTCTTTTTTTTAAGATGCGTTTTTTATCTAATTGACTATTTCTGTCATTTCATTTAGAATGAACTCATCAACTTTACCTTCTGTTACTTTTAAATAATGAGCTAAATATTTATTACCCATATGTTTTTGCCACAACTCGCGGTTTATCCATTTTTCATGGAATAAAAATAAATTTGGATTTTCATTATCTTGATGTAAGTCATAACTAATATTACCTTCTTCAGCTCTTGTTACATCTAATAACTTTAATAATTCAGCTTTCACAAAGGCTCTATGCTCTTCTTTTACAACAATTCTTGCAATTATAGTCAAATATGATTTTTTCATAATAGTATATATTTTATTATTTTCTATGCAAAGTTACAGAGATAAGACAATCTTCTCTATGTATATAAAACGGATAATAATGTATATTTAAAGGTTAATCCGCAAAAAAAGCGGATGATAAATTACTTTTTATTCGATTTTCTATAAAATTATTATAAAACTAAAACACAACACTAATAAAGTAAGTCTTAAAACCTTTTTAAATACAAGTAAATATTTAAAGCTTTAGAAAAAGCGACGTGGTAAAAACATTTTTTAAATAAAGGTTTTGAAGGTAAATAATGTAGAAACACCACAAAGGCAGTAAATTTTTATTGGCTTCATAAGAGATTCATTTTCAACCATTACAATTACACTTTTATTTAAAAAAAAAAGATCAATGCATATATTATAAGCAATACGATTTATGTTAATTAATAAATCTCATCTAAAGAATTTATAATTAATATTGCATAAAAAAATAAATGTTTAGAAAAGTCATTTTACTTCTTGTTATTAGCTTTTTTTCTTCCCAACTTTTTTCTCAAATGGATATTACCATTTCTGGAATTGTAAAAGAAAAAGAAACACAACAAACCATTCCTTATGCAAATATTCTGTTAAAGACTGTAAAAGAAAATGCTTTTATTACCGGTACTGCAACCAATGATCTAGGGCGTTTTAGTATTGATAATATAAAACCCGGAAACTACATTTTAGAAGTGTCTATTATTGGGTTTAAAACCAAAGCACAAACTATTTATGTAGGTCGTCTTTCTAAATTTTTAGACATTAAAACCATTGAACTTTCAGAGGATAGTATTTCTCTTGATGAAATTGTGGTAACATCTGCACAAGATGAAATTAGCTCTAAAATGGATAAGAAAACCTATTCTTTAAAAGACAATATTAGTCAGAATGGAGGCTCTGTTTTACAAGCAATGCAAAATCTACCGAGTGTTACACTGCAAGAAGGAAAAGTACAATTAAGAGGTAATGATAAGGTTACCGTACTAATTGATGGCAAACAAACTGCCTTAACTGGTTTTGGAAATCAAACTGGGTTGGATAATATTCCAGCTTCAGCTATAGAAAAAATTGAAATTATTAACAATCCTTCAGCAAAATATGACGCCAATGGAAATGCAGGAATCATCAATATTATTTTCAAGAAAAATAAAGTACAAGGTTTTAATGGTAAAGTTGGTTTTACAGGCGGTCTAGGATCGTTATGGGAGCGCAAAGCAAATTTACCAGACATTAGACCACAGTACACGTTTACACCAAAAATTAATCCGTCTTTATCGCTTAATTATAGAAAAAATAAGGTAAATCTATTTTTTCAAGGCGATTATTTGTACACAGAAACCTTGAATAAAAATGAATTTGTTAATCGGGTTTATGATGATGGCACAATTATTAACAGACAAACCAAAAGGAATAGAGATACTAAATTTACAACTCTAAAATCTGGTTTAGATTGGAGTATCGATGACCAGAATTCTTTAACAATTTCTGGGTTATTTGGAAGTGAAGTTATTATTGATAATGGCGATGAACCTTTTGTTGATAAAAACAATGAACGCTTGTATTTATGGAGGTTTTTAGAAGATGAAGTTAAAACAACCATTATGGCAACTGCCAGTTATCAGCATAAATTTGAAGAAGCAGGCCGTTTATTAAACATCGGTTTTAACTACACGTTTCATAGAGAAGATGAAAAATATTTTTTCGAAAACATACGTCCCACTTTTACAGGTTTAGACTCTTTTGTATTGCTTTCTGATGAACAAGTTTATGATTTTAATATTGATTATATAAAACCGCTAAAACATGGTAAGTTCGAAACCGGAATTAAACTAAGAAAACGAAACATACCTATTAATATGGATTTTTTTCAAGGACAAAACTCACCAATTGATGCAGGTGCTGGTGGTTGGGCAGAATACAAAGAATTAATTCCTGCTGTGTATGGAAATTATAGTTTTGAAAACGAAAAATATGAAGCAGAAATTGGCTTGCGTTTAGAATATGTCGATTTAAATTACCTTGTAAATCCAGATCACAACACATACTCTAGCGACGGATACAATTATACAGAACCTTTCCCAAATATGCGATTTGCCTATAAAATGAATGAAAACAATAAGGTTTCTTTGTTTTACAATCGTCGTGTAGACAGACCAAATGAAGTAGATATCCGTATTTTCCCAAAATATGATGATGCAGAATTGATTAAAGTAGGAAACCCAGGATTGCGTCCGCAATTTACCAACCTTATTGAATTAGGTTATAAAACCAATTGGAAAAAAGGAAGCTTGTATACAGCCTTATATCATCGTTTTGCAGATGGTACTATTACTAGAATTTCTTCTACAGATGGTACAAGTAATATACTTTACGCCATTTTTCAAAATGCAGGAAAAAGTTATAACTCAGGCTTAGAAATGGTTTACGAACAAGATCTTACAGATTGGTACTCTATGAATATTAATGGAAACCTTTATCGAAATCAAATTAATGCTTTTTCAGTTGAAAATTTATACCCAAAACCCAATACCTTTTTTGCCGCCCAACAAGCCATTGCTTCAGGGAGTTTAAAAATAAATAACACCCTACAACTTTCTAATAAAGTAAACGCACAATTGAGTGCAGTATATTTAGCAGCTGATATTATTCCGCAAGGAAAAATAAAGTCTCGATTTTCTTTAGATTTTGGTATTAAAAAGAACATACAAAAAGGCAAGGGAGAAATTTTCTTAAATGCAACCGACCTTTTAAATACTATGGTAGTAAAAACAGAAATTACTGGAGATGTATTTAGTTATACAAGTGCCAATTATTCAGAATCGCAAGTAATACGATTGGGATATAGCTATAAGTTTTAAAATATTAATTGCCTAAAAAAAACCATATCCTTTTGTAAGTATTGGCACAGTATTTGGACTATTATCAATATAAAAACAGATACAATGAAAACCAAAATTTTAACAGTCGTCCTTATTACATTTGTTGGTTTTATAGGAATGGCACAGCAATCAGTAGCTTTGTTAGCGGATCAAAATCCGAACTATCAAACTAGTTTACAAAAATATACTGCAGCAAACGAGGTGAATTCTATAACCTTATTACAAGGTACTACGGTACAAGAAACGTACACCGCTATAGATCCTATGGAAGCAAAAAGGCAACGTAAAGAACTAAGAAAATATTTTAGATCTCAACGTCCGTTGTGGAGACATCAAGAACGTTTAGAACGTGCTAAAAACCCTGCTACATATTACCATAGTGGTTATAATGGTTTTTCTAATAATTACAGATATAACCGATTTAATAATGGTTATTTAAATAGCAATTCTTTATTAAATTTAGGGCTATTAGGGTATTTGATTTTTGATTAACTTTACATATTAAAAAAAAATATATTTTATAAAAAGATGAGAAAACAATTTGTTATTATAGGTTTAATTATAAGTGCATTAACCTTAGGTTCTTGTGCTAGAAAAGTAATTCGTGTAGATACTGATACACAAATAGATGTAAGTGGTAGATGGAATGATACCGATTCTAGATTGGCTGCAGAAGAGTTAACCGCAGAAATATTAAACGGCGATTGGCTAACCGATTATATGCAAGCAAATGGTGGTAAAAAACCAGTTTTAATTGTTGGTTTGGTTAGAAATAAATCTCATGAGCATATAGAGGCAGAAACGTTTACAAAAGACATAGAAAAAGCGTTTATAAAAAGACAAGTAGCTAGAATAGTTTCTGGTGGAGAAATGAGGGAAGAATTAAGAGCAGAACGTGCAGATCAACAAGACAATTCGTCTCTTTCTACCATGAAAAAATTTGGTTTAGAAACAGGTGCCGATTTTATGTTACAAGGTAATATCAACTCAATTGTAGATGCTCATAAAAGACAAAAAGTTACCTATTATCAAATAGATTTAGAGCTTACCAATATTCAAACAAACGAAAAAGTTTGGATTGGCGATAAGAAAATTAAAAAGTTTATTAAAAACTAAGACTGTTTAAATGGTTTTCCTAATTTTTTAGGAAAGCCATTTCTTATACGATAGCCGCTCATTTTTACATGAAAAAAGCATCTCTAAAAATTGCATACTGCATTTCTTTCTTTATCGTTTTCTTATTTTTTAGCAGTTGCGCTTCTTATAATACGAAGAGTCAAAAATTTCAAGCAGCGCTGCAACAAGGAAATATAGAAAAAGCGTTAAACGATATTGATAAAAATTCTTTCTTAAAAAAGAATAGAAATTCGCTGCTCTACTTTTTAGAAAAAGGAAAAATTGCTTACTTAAATGAGAACTACGAATTAAGTAATACCTTTTTAAATAAGGCCGATTTTTTTATAGAAGAAAACAAAAGAGCCGTTGGTAATGCTGTTTTAGGAGTCCTTTTAAATCCCGAGAAAGAAACGTATACAGGTGAAGATTTTGAAAAAATTGCGATTCATTATTACAAAGCATTAAATTATATTTTTCTACAAAAACCAGATGATGCTCTGGTAGAAGCAAAAAGAATTAATCTTCAGTTACAACAGCTTAATGACAAATATCCTGAAGGGAAAAAAAACAGATATAGTTCGGATGCTTTTGCGTTAAACTTACAAGGTTTTTTATACGAGGCTTCTGGTGATGTAAATAATGCCTTTATTTCGTATCGAAATGCGGCAGATTTATATTTGGCTAATAAAGGATCTTTTATGGGAACTCCCCTACCCGAACAGCTTAAAAAAGATGTGTTACGTACTGCTGCTTCTTTGGGGTTTATAAATGAATTACACAGATATGAAAACATATTTGGTATTACTCACCAAATAAATAAAACAACTACAGAAGGCGAATTAATTCTTTTTTGGGAAAACGGTTTGGTGCCATTTAAAGAACAAAATTTCTTTAGTTTTACGGTTTTGCCAGGTAAAACAGATGGTATTGTTTCTATTTATAATAAAGAGTTAGATTTAAAATTACCAATTCCGATTAGTAACGATTATAATAAAAAACAGTCGTTTTCTGATATCAATATTTTTAATGTTGCTTTTCCTAAATACATTGCAAGAACTCCTTATTTTTCTGGAGCAACTATTTTAAAAGATAGTACTAAAATTGGTAGCTTACAAATGGTACAAAATTATGAAGACATTGCTTTTAAAACTTTAAAGGATAGAACTTTAAGAGAAATTGGTAAAACTGCTATTCGATTAGGAACTAAAAAATTATCAGAATCACTTTTAAGAGATCAGAATAAAGATTTAGGTGCTGTATTAGGTATTTTTAATGCCATGTCAGAACATGCAGATACACGTAATTGGCAGAGTTTACCCAATGCAATTTATTATGCCAGAATTCCATTAAAAAAAGGAGAAAACACCATTTCTGTTCTTTTAAAAACTACGGATGGAACTACCCAAGAAGAAAAAATTAAGGTTCAAGGAGGAAAAGGGATCCAATTTAAAAAAATCATCACGCTCCAGTCTTTCAGTCGTTAAAAATAGACATTGACTTACTGCTATTTATCATCTATTCTTAGTTTATTTAACTCGGTACACCGTTGTTTGTATTTATCTATTCTAAGAAAATTATTAAAAATTAAATATAAAAAATTGATTGTCTTGGTATTGTAAAAAGGAAAAATAAAAAGAAAGAGAATTTTAAACTTTATCCTTATTTTTACAATATTCTTGTTAACTTGCAGTAAGAATATAAAGGCTATAAATTGACTTTTTAGTTCATTTAACAGTATTCTTAAAAAGCCAAACAGAAGTAAGTAAAACTTAGTTTAAAAATGATTCTTTCAAACAAAAAAAGAAAATATCAAATAGATCGTTTCTACGCTACTAAAATAATACTCAAATAGTTTTATGAAGAATATTTTAGTCATTTTTACAGCTATATTTCTATTCTATTCTTGTTCACAGCAATCTGAAATCAGCAAGCGTTTTAATTGTAAACCAATTAATTATAAAAATTTAGAAGTAGTAAAAGATGTTAAAAACTTGTTTTCTATAGAAATACCAAAAACATGGAAAACAAATTTATATTATGATACACTACAGTCTTCTATTTACACCGCAGACACCACAAAACAATTAACAGAATCTCTGTTATTGGATGTCACTTATGTTCAGAAAAATATTAATTTTGATACCTCTTTTAAATTAAAACAAGAGCAAGAAAATTTATCAAAAAATCTTATTCAAGTAAAATCTGAAGAGACTTCTTTCTTAGAAAAACCTTCTTATTACACCATTTCTAAAGGAAAAAAGGGAGCTTTTGATTATCAGGTTTGCCTTTTATTTATCAAACTTAATAAACAAAATTTTATACTTGCCAAGGCAGAAGTTTACGGAGACTCTGTTGTAAACACAAGGTTGTGCAATGCATTTGCACTCATAGAAAAAATTAAAATAATTCAATAAAATGATTGAAAAAAAACATATTACAGACAGATTTATAAAATACGTTACCATAGATACAGAATCAGACCCAAATAATCCTGCTTTTCCGAGTACCGAAAAACAATGGGATTTAGCACATGTTTTAGTGGAGGAATTGAAACAAATTGGTATGAAAGATGTAGATTTAGATGACAATTGCTACATCATGGCAACGTTGCCAAGTAATTTAGATTACGAAGTACCAACCATTGGTTTTGTTGCACATATAGATACAAGTCCAGATTTTACAGGAAAAAATGTAAAACCTCAAATTGTAGAAAACTATCAAGGAAATGTAATTGTTTTAAATGAAGAAAAAAACATTGTTTTATCTCCAGATTACTTTGATGATTTATTACAATACAAAGGGCAAACACTAATTACTACAGATGGTACTACTCTTTTAGGGGCCGATGACAAAGCAGGTATTACAGAAATTGTAACTGCTATGGAATACCTAATTCAGCATCCAGAAATTAAACACGGTAAAATTAGAATTTGCTTTACACCAGATGAAGAAGTTGGTAAAGGAGCTCATTTATTTGATGTTGCTAAATTTGGTGCAGAATGGGCTTATACTATGGATGGAAGTCAGATTGGTGAGCTAGAATATGAAAACTTTAATGCAGCAGGAGCAAAAGTGACGATTACAGGAAAAATTGTACATCCAGGTTATGCAAAAGGAAAAATGATCAATTCTATTTTAATTGCAAATGAATATATGGCTGCACTTCCTGCAAATGAAGTTCCTGAAAAAACAGCTGGTTATGAAGGTTTCTTTCATTTACATGATATTAACGGTAATGTAGAAGAAACTGTTTTAGAGTACATTGTTAGAGATCATGATTTAGATTTATTTGAAAAAAGAAAAAATTTAATGCAAAAAATTGCCCTAGATTTTAATGAAAAATACAATCAAGAACTTGTTAAAGTAAGTATTAAAGACCAATACTTTAATATGAAAGAAAAAATAACGCCTGTAATGCATATTGTAGATATTGCAGAAGAAGTTATGAAAGATTTAGAAATTACACCTTTAATTAAAGCAATAAGAGGTGGTACAGATGGTTCTCAATTATCTTATAAAGGTTTGCCTTGTCCTAATATTTTTGCTGGCGGACATAATTTTCATGGTAGATATGAGTATGTACCTGTAGAATCTATGGTAAAAGCAACCGAAGTAATTATTGGTATTGCAGAAAAAGTTTCTAAAAAGTTTGTATAAAAAAAAGAGTCTTCAGTATCCTGAAGACTCATATCATAGCATGATACTATTTATGCAAACTCATAACTAATAGAGCCCCTAATCTCGATTAGACAATTTTGTTTACAAACACAAAACTAAGCTTTTTTATAATGTAATCCTAATGTTTTAAAATAATTCAGGATTTTTCCCTTTTACACCTTTAAAAAAAGAGTGAAATACCTCAAAATCAGCTTCTTTACTCTCTGTTGTGTAATAAGGTTCAGAAATTTTTATTTTTTTATTTTTAAAGTCTAAGGTTGCCATAACAACGGGAACCTTAGCTCCTTTTGCTATATAATAGAAACCCGTTTTCCATTTGTCAACTTTCTTTCTAGTTCCTTCAGGAGAAATTCCCAATCTAAACTCTTCTTTTTTATTAAAAATGTCAATAACGGCATCTACCATATTATTGCTTTTTGTTCTATCTACAGGCGTACCTCCTAAAACCCGAAAGAAAGAACCAAAAATCCCTTTAAAAAGGGATGCTTTTCCAATAAAATGAATCATGGTACCAGAAGCCATTCTAGACAATATGGCAATAGGAAAATCTAGCCAACTGGTATGAGGAGCAGCAATAACTACGTATTTTTTAGGTTGTTGAGGAAAATCGTTTTCTAATCTCCAACCTAAAAGTGTAAATAATATAAATTTTGCAATTGCTTTCATTCTATTCTTTCATCAAAGTACGAAATTAAGCATTAATTAGCTCTCTTGATAGAATTAAATAAACTTTAGACACAAAGAATCGTTAATTTTTAAATAAAAGAGGTGAACAAAAACACTTTAAAAAACGTTAAAAATACCCGTTTTCAAATATTGATAAAGATTAAAGGGCTATAATATTTATTACATTTACAATATTAAAATTTAGAGGATGAACCAATTAATAATTTACGCTTTAATTGCACTAATATTTAGTGTGATAGGTTTTTTTATAGGAAAACTTTTAACCAAATTAAATTTTGAAAAACAGAAAGGAAATATTGAAAAAGAAAAATCGAATCTAGAATTTGAAATTTCTAAACTACATGAATCAGTTAAAAATGCTGAAACTAAAATAGAAGATTTACAAAGCGAATTACGATTTATTCAAAAAGAAAAAGAAAATCTAATTTCTGATAAAACGCGTTTAGAAACCGAGTTTAAAAACGTTACAGAAAAGTTAGAAAACAATAAAAATGAAGTCGAAAAATTACAGGAAAAATTCACCAATAATTTTGAGGTTTTAGCGAATAAAATATTAGAAGAAAAATCGACCAAATTTACCCAACAAAACAAAGAAAGTTTAAAAATAATTTTAAATCCATTACAAGAAAAAATTAAAGTTTTTGAAGATAAAGTAGATAAAACTCACAAAGAAAGTATCGATTATCATGCCGCTTTACGTCAGCAAATTTTAGGTTTAAAAGAGATGAATTTGCAAATGAGTAAGGAAACCATCAACCTAACAAAAGCCTTAAAAGGTGATAATAAAACGCAAGGAAATTGGGGTGAATTAGTTTTGGAACGAGTTTTAGAAAAATCTGGTTTAGAGAAAGATAGAGAGTATTATGTGCAGCAAAGCTTTACTAATGATGATGGCAAGAGAATACTACCCGATGTTGTTATCCATTTGCCAGATAATAAGAAAATGATTGTAGATTCTAAAGTTTCATTAACCGCATATGAGCAATTTGTAAATGAAGATGATGAAGTCTTAAAAGCACAATTTTTAAAAGAACATGTAGCATCGCTTAGAAGACATGTAGAACAATTAAGTGCTAAAAAATACGAAGATATTTATAAAATTGAATCACCCGATTTTGTCCTACTTTTTATACCAATAGAACCCGCTTTTGCAGTGGCAATTAATACAGATAATCACTTATACAATAAAGCATTTGAAAAGAATATTGTTATTGTAACTCCTTCTACCCTTTTGGCTACTTTAAGAACCATAGATTCTATGTGGAATAATGAAAAGCAACAAAGAAATGCCTTAGAAATAGCAAGACAAGCAGGTGCTTTATATGACAAATTTAACGGCTTATTAAGTGATTTAATAGGTATTGGAAAACGAATTGACGATAGTAAAAATGAGTACTCTAACGCTATGAACAAACTTTTTGAAGGAAGAGGGAATTTAATTACTTCTGTAGAAAAGTTAAAGAAAATGGGTGCAAAAGCTAAAAAAACCATTCCAGAAAATATAATAACACGTGCTAATGAGGTAGATTAATTGCTTATGAGTTACTATTTTGCTGATTGTAGTTAACCTTACGTTTTCTTATTTTTTATTTTTGAAGTAATTATTAAACTTTTTAAAATATAAAGATATGTCAGAAATAAAAAACGAAAGAGGATTACATCCTTTAAAAGGGACCGTAAAAACAGATGAAAAAGATTCAGATAGCAAGAAAAGTATCGTTGCAAAAATAGATAGCAGTAAAGTTAAGGACAAATTAAAAAATCAAATACAAAGCTCTACTGATGAGGCAAGTGAAATTGCAGGAAAAATTAAAAGTTCAGAAAAAAAATAGTTTTTATTTATATGAGTTAAAATATTAATTGATACCATTAATATACAAACAACCATCTCTTTAAATTTGTATTATTATTAACCAGTACTATTATAAGTACATAAATAAAATGAATATGAACTCGGATACAGCAAAAGGAAATTGGAAACAAATAAAGGGAGAATTTAAAGAAAAATTTGGTAGTATTACCAATGATAAAACTACAGAAGCAGAAGGTACTTTTAATAAACTAGTAGGAGAAATTCAAGAAAAATATGGTGAAACTCGCGAAGCCATAGAAAAAGAAGTAAAAAGTTGGTAAACAACTATTGCTATAAATTTAAATATAAAAAGCATCAAGATAATTCTTGATGCTTTTTATATTTCATATGTATTCGTAAGAGTGAATACTTAAAAACCACTGTGTGGTTTACATAACAAATAATCTTCTTGCACTCATCATATGAGCAACACGCTCACCAATTTTATGTAAAGCTTCTTCATTATCAGCATTTTGTATTGCTTCATCAATAAAGTTTACAACCGTTTTCATATCATCTTCTTCTAAACCACGCGTAGTAATTGCAGCAGTTCCAATACGGATTCCTGAAGTTACAAACGGGCTTTTATCATCAAAAGGAACCATGTTTTTGTTTACCGTAATATCTGCTTTACCAAGTGCAATTTCTGCATCTTTCCCAGAAATATCTTTATTACGTAAATCAATTAACATACAGTGGTTGTCTGTTCCGCCAGAGATAATATCATATCCTTTAGCAACAAATTCTTTTGCCATTTCCGCAGCATTAGCTTTTACTTGTAATTGATATTCTAAAAACTCATCTGTTAAAGCTTCTCCAAAAGCAACAGCTTTAGCAGCAATAACGTGCTCTAAAGGTCCACCTTGGTTTCCAGGGAAAACAGAAGAATTAATTAATGTAGACATTTTTTTAGGTTTACCATTTTTTAACGTTTCTCCAAAAGGATTGTCAAAATCAGTACCAATCATAATCATACCACCTCTTGGTCCACGTAATGTTTTATGAGTTGTAGTAGTTACAATATGACAATGAGGTATTGGGTCATTTAAAATTCCTTTAGCAATTAAACCTGCAGGGTGAGAAATATCTGCCATTAAAATAGCACCCACACTATCTGCAACTTCTCTAAATTTCTTAAAATCAATATCTCTAGAATACGCAGAAGCACCTGCAATAATTAATTTAGGTTTGTGTTCTTTAGCTTGTTGCGCTAAATGATCATAATCTATTCTTCCGGTAGCTTTATCTACACCATAAAAAACTGGGTTGTATAATTTACCAGAAAAATTTACGGGAGATCCATGAGTTAAATGTCCTCCATGAGATAAGTCAAATCCTAAAACGGTGTCTCCAGGTTTTAAACAAGCAGCATAAACCGCAGTATTTGCCTGAGAACCAGAGTGAGGTTGTACATTTACATATTCTGCACCAAATAATTCTTTAGCTCTGTCTATAGCAATTTGCTCAATAACATCAACTACTTCACATCCTCCATAATATCTTTTACCAGGATATCCTTCAGCATATTTATTGGTTAAAATAGAACCTTGGGCTCTCATAACATCATCACTTACAAAGTTTTCTGAAGCGATTAATTCTAATCCATTTAACTGTCTTTCTTTTTCTTCCTGAATAAGGTCAAAAATTTGGTTGTCTAATTGCATTGTTGTTGTTGTTTTAAAAGAAGCAGTAAAAATAATAAAATCAAGTTTGTAAAAAACATCTTTTAACGATATTTTATCATTTTTTGTTATTATTATATATTTGAGAGCAAAGTACTGTTAAAAATACATTTTTCGTTGTTTTTTTATTTTCAAATGAAAAAAAATTATGTAGGTTTGATAAAAAATAAATCTCATTTAAAATGATCATAACAGCAAATAACCCTAATAGAAAATCTTGGTTAAAAGTAGATAAGAATTCAGACTTCCCTATTCAAAACATTCCTTTTGGAGTTTTTATCACCAGAGATGATATAATTACCATTGGAAGTAGAATTGGCGATTTTGCAATAGACTTAGGTGCTTTTCATCAATTAGGTTATTTTGATGGTATTCCTTTAACTGACGACATTTTTCTACAAGATAACTTAAATGATTTTATTGCTGATGGTCGTAAAACATGGCGTTTGGTTAGAAATAGAATTGCAGAAGTTTTTGATGTTACCAATGGTGTTTTAAGAGATAATGCCAATCATAAAGATAAAATTATCTTTAGAATGGAAGAAGTAGAAATGTTGCTACCTGTTGCTGTTGGAGATTATACAGATTTCTATGCAAGTAAAGAACACGCTACAAATGTAGGCTCTTTATTTAGAGATCCAGAAAATGCTTTGTTACCTAATTGGTTACATGTACCAATTGGTTATCATGGTAGAAGCTCTTCTATTGTTCCTTCTGGTACAAAAATTAGAAGACCATACGGACAAACAAAACCTGCAGAAGGAACTACAACTCCAGGATTTGGACCAACAAAATTATTAGATTTTGAGCTTGAAATGGCTTTTATTACAACTGATGCAAATGTTTTAGGAGATAGAATACCAATTGACGAAACAGAAGAATATATTTTTGGTTTGGTACAATTTAATGATTGGTCTGCACGAGACATACAAGCTTGGGAATATGTGCCTTTAGGTCCGTTTTTAGGGAAAAGTTTTGCTTCAACAATATCTCCTTGGATAGTAACTTTAGATGCTTTAGAGCCTTTTAGAGTAGAAAGTCCTAAACAAGTTTACGAACCATTACCTTATTTAAAACAAAAAGGAAAAGGAAGTTATGATATTCATTTACAAGTAGGTATTAAACCAGAAAATGGTGAAGAAACTGTGGTGGCCAATTCTAACTTTAAATATATGTATTGGACCATGGCACAACAATTAGCGCATCATACCGTAAATGGTTGTCCTGTAGAATCTGGAGATTTAATGGGATCGGGTACCATTTCTGGACCAACAAAAGATAGTTATGGTTCTATGTTAGAGCTAACTTGGAGAGGGCAAAACCCTATTAAACTAAAAGATGGTACAGAGCGTAAATTTATTAATGATAATGATACCGTAATTATGCGTGCTCATTGTAAAAACGACAAAGTTCGCATTGGTTTTGGAGAATGTATAGGAAAAATATTACCTGCTAAATAATAAAACCATACATATAGTATTTTAAAGCCTCACTTTTTGTGAGGTTTTTTTGATTGAAAAAAACACGAAAAAAGATAAATGCAATTTTCTTTAAAACTATGCAATCATTTTTTTCAAAAACATAAAAACATTTCGTTCTAAAATATCGACAGTACCATCTGCAAAAAATACATTTTTAATATCTTTTAAAAGCTGTTCTTTATCCTTTGTAGAGTATTCGTTTTCTTTTAGATAACTTTTAATTTTTTCCATCGCTTGAAAATCATTATCATGTACTATTTCTGTATGAATACGATTAAATAAAGTTTCATTTACTTTAGATAAAATATAGTTACTTTCAGATTCCGTTTCTATGTAATTACTTTGTGCGGCATATAATAGCACGTACGTTTGAAATTCTTCTTTAGTCCAATTATTATCCATTTTATTTGTTTTATTTTTCTATTGGTAAATTTGCTGTACTTCCCCACTCTGTCCAAGAACCATCATAAACAGCATAGTTTTTATACCCAGCTATATCAGCGCCTAATGCCAATACAGAAGCTGTAATTCCTGTTCCACAAGAAAAAATGAAAGCTTTCTTTTTAGGATTAATTTGATTAAAAATTACTCTTAACTCTTCTTCCGATTTTAAATGTCCTTTTTTTATGATTTTACTAAAAGGTAAACTCACAGAATTAGGAATATGGCCTCCTTTAACATCACTTCTTGGTTCTGGTTCTGTACAATTAAAACGACCTTTAGAACGAGCATCGGCAATTATAGTTTCTTTATCTTCAATTGCTTTTAGCACATCCTCTGTAAATTTAACCTTTTCAGGTTGATAATCCACTTTAAAATCACCTTTTGTAGGTGTGTTATTTTTCTGTTTTTCAGTAGGGAACCTATTTTCTAACCACATAGGAAAACCACCATCTAAAACAGCGATATTTGTAAAGCCCATTAATTGAAACATCCACCAAACTCTAGGAGAAGAATAGATACCTAAATCATCATAACACACAATAATACTATCTTTATTGATTCCTAATGCTTGTACTTTTTCTTCAAATTCTTTGGATGATAATATGGTATTAGGAAACGGAGCTGTAACATCAGAGAATGTGTTTTTTATATCAAAAAAAATAGTACCCTTAATTTGAATTTTTTCATTAGAATTAGAGGTTTTAGATTTATCAGTTACTTTAGGAATGGTGCAATCTAAAATAACTAGATTTTTGTGTTCTAAATTAGCTTGTAACCAATCTACAGAAACAATGGGTGTATTGTTTATTAAAGACATTCTAAAAATTTTAAATAAGCGTTCTAATAAAATTAGAACGCTTAGATTTATATTTACTTACTAAAAACTATTTTACTTTTTTATAATTATCATCCCATTCTTTTGGTTTTGGTTCGTGTAATTTACCTAAAGATTTAGCTACTAACACAGATACCGTTGCATCACCAGTAACATTAACAACCGTTCTACACATATCTAATGGCCTATCTACTGCAAAAATAAGAGCAATTCCTAATGGTAACAATTCTGCAGGAAAACCAAGTGTTTCTAACACCACTACTAGCATAACAATACCTGCACTTGGTACTGCTGCACTACCAATAGAAGCCAAAACAGAGGTTCCAATAATTACCAATTGATTTGTAAACGTTAAGCCTTCTGGCCAAAGAACTTGCATAATAAATACAGCTGCAATACCTTGGTATAAACTAGTACCATCCATATTAACGGTTGCTCCTACTGGTAAAACAAAACCTGCAACTTCTGGGTCTACACCCAAATGTTCTTCTACACGTTCCATAGTAACAGGTAAAGTGGCCGCACTACTACTAGTAGAAAATGCTAATAATTGTGCCGGACTTATTTGTTTTAAAAACCAAATAGGCGATTTTTTTGCGTAAATTTTAATAAGCAAAAGATAAAAACCGATTAATAAAACCAAGCCTCCAAATACACAAAACGCATACCAAAGTAGTTTCAGTAAGATTTCTGTATCATCAAAAGAAATAATAACGTTAGCTAATAAAGAAAAAACAGCATAAGGAGCAAAAAGCATTATTAAATCTACCATTTTCATGACAACTTCATTTAGCGAGTCGAAAAAATTGATTAATGGTTTTGCTTTCTCTTCATCTATTAATAACAAACAGATTCCTACAAATAATGCAAAGAAGATAACTTGTAACATAGAAGCATCTGTTAATGATTTAAAAATATTGCTCGGAAAAATATCGACCAAAGCTTGTAAGGGTCCCGCCTGTTTTTGACTACTTGCTTCATTCAATTTATCTATTACACTCGAATTGTTACCGTATTTTAATTTAATTTTTTCTATGGTTTCTTGTGGCATACCATTTCCTGGTTTTACCGTATTTACAATACTTAAACCAATAACTACAGCAACTAAAGTGGTTATCATATAAAGACCTATGGTTCTAAGTCCCATCGATTTTATTTTAGAAATATCTTTTAAATCAGAAATTCCTTTAATTAAAGATGCTAAAATTAAGGGTACTGCAATTAGTTTTAATAAATTGATAAAAATGGTTCCAAATGGTTTTATCCAATCAGCAACAAATCCTTTACCTCCATCTATAGAATTCATTATAAAACCAAAGATGATTCCAAGAACCATACCTATTAAAATTTTCCAGTGTAATGCTAGTTTTTTCATTAAATAGTTTAAAAAATTAAGATTTTGAAAGGTAAAAAAAATATTAAAAATATGTGTGACTTTATTCGTATATTGTGTCATAAAATTAGAAAACATTCAAATTAATTATTAAAAACATAAAAATGGCAGGTATTTTAGATATATTAAATAGTGATTTAGGAAAACAAATTATTTCAGGAGTTTCTGGCTCTACAGGAAATGATTCTAGTAAAACAAGTAGTGTTTTAACAATGGCTTTGCCTGTTTTAATGAAAGCTATGGAAAGAAATGCTTCTACTCCAGAAGGTGCGGAGGGATTAATGGGGGCTTTAGCAAGCAAACATGATGGTAGTATTTTAGACAACCTTGGTGGTTTGTTTAATGGTGGAGTTGATGAATCTGTAAAACAAGATGGAGCAGGAATTTTAAGCCACATTTTAGGAAGTAAACAACAAGGTGTAGAACAAGTAATTGGTCAGAAATCTGGTTTAGATGCAGGTTCTGTAGCTAATATTTTAAAAGTTGCTGCTCCTTTATTAATGGGAGTTTTAGGAAAACAATCTCGTGAAAATAATGTTTCAGATTCTTCTGGTTTAGGTAATTTATTAGGTGGAATGTTAGGGGGGAATGAAACTGCAAACGAACAAAGTTTCTTAGAAAAAATATTAGATGCCGATGGTGATGGAAGTGTTATTGATGATGTAGCAGGAATGCTATTAGGTGGTGACAAAAAGAGCTCTGGTGGAATTGGAGGTTTACTTGGTGGACTTTTTGGAAAATAGATTTTTTCTAATTACTAAACATAAAAAAAGCTCAAACTTACTAGTTTGAGCTTTTTTAGTTATAACGCTTTACTTTTATAACAAGATTTATAAATTTCTTCATAAACGGGTAATATATTTTCTAAAGAAAATCTTTTTGTATGCTCTCTCGCATTCCTTTTAAAAGTTTCTAAAGTTTTATCATCTTTTAAAATAGAAATGGCATTTTTTGCCATGTCTTTTACGTCTCCTAAATCACTTAAATAACCGGTTACACCATGTATGTTAACTTCTGGTAAACCTCCTGTATTTGTAGATATTACAGGTGTTTTTGCAGCCATAGCTTCTAAAGCTGCCAAACCAAAACTCTCTGTTTGAGAAGGCAATAAAAAAACATCTGAATAACATAAAACCTTAGTTACTTCAGAACTATTTCCTAAGAAAAGTACATCATCAGAAATTTTTAATTCATTTACTAAATTTTCAGCGTGTATTCTTTCTGGTCCTTCACCTACTAATAATAATTTTGAAGGTATTTCTTTCTGAACTTCGTAAAAAACTTTAATAACATCTTCTACCCTTTTTACAGGTCTAAAATTACTTATGTGAGTTAAAATGCGTTCATGTGGTTTTGCAATGGCAATTCGATTACATTCTGTATCATGGGCAGTATCATACTTTTCTACATCAATAAAATTATAAATAACCTTTATATCTTTAGTGATGTTAAATAATGTATTTGTAGTTTCTTTTAAATTGTTAGAAACAGCAGTTACAACATCAGAATTATTAATACTAAACTCAACAGCTGTTTTATAGGTTGGATGACTCCCAACTAAAGTAATATCGGTTCCGTGCAATGTAGTTACTACTCTAACATCTAAACCTTTTTCTTTTAACATTTGCTTAGCCATGTAAGCTGCATATGCATGTGGTATTGCATAATGTACATGCAAAACTTCTAAATCATGTTTTCTAACAACTTCAACCATTTTACTAGACAAAGCTAACTCATAGGGTTGATATTCAAAAAGCGGATATTCTTCGATAACAACTTGATGAAAGTGTAAATTATGAGTTAAAAAGTCTAAACGAACTGGCTGGTTATAGGTAATAAAATGTACTTCATGACCTTTATCTGCTAACGCCATTCCTAATTCGGTTGCTACTACTCCACTTCCTCCAAATGTTGGATAACAAACAATTCCTATTTTCATTCTATATTCAAATATTTATGATTCAAAATTAAAAGACTGATGTGACATCAACTTGTTAGTGGTAAAGATAAAGGTATTCTTACAGTTCAAATCAAAATAAAATCATAAAAAAAAGAGCTTTTCAATATTAATGAAAAACTCCTTTTTGTATAATTTTTTTGAATCTTTTAATTCATTTTTAGTAATCCCCTAAAGTTACTGAGTTTTGAGCCAATGCATTTTCTAACTGCTCATCACTTGGTGCTTTACCATGCCATGCATGTGTGTGCATCATAAAATCTACACCATTACCCATTTCTGTATGTAATAAAATACAAACTGGTTTTCCTTTTCCTGTTAATGCCTTTGCTTCTGCTAAACCAGCTAATATTGCATCAATATCATTTCCTTTTTCTACATCTAAAACATCCCATCCAAAAGCTTCAAATTTTGCTCTAATGCTTCCCATTGGTAAAACTTGGTCTGTAGAACCATCAATTTGCTTTCCGTTTAAATCTATAGTAGCAATTAAGTTATCTACTTTTTTTGCTGATGCATACATAATTGCCTCCCAGTTTTGACCTTCTTGCAATTCACCATCACCATGTAATGTGTATACGATTTTATCATCACCGTTTAATTTTTTTGCTTGTGCAGCACCTAAACCTACAGATAAACCTTGACCTAGAGAACCAGAAGCGATTCTAACACCTGGTAAGCCTTCATGTGTTGTTGGATGCCCTTGTAAACGAGAATCTAACAATCTAAAAGTAGCTAATTCTTCTACAGGAAAAAAGCCACTATGCGCCAAAACACTATAAAATACTGGAGAAATATGTCCGTTAGAAAGGAAAAATAAATCTTCATTATTTCCATCCATTGTAAATTCTGTAGAATAGTCCATTACTTCTTGATATAAGCAAGTAATAAATTCTGCACATCCTAAAGAACCTCCTGGGTGACCAGAATTTACTTTGTGTACCATACGTAATATATCTCTACGAACTTGTTGCGTAAAATCTTGTAATTGTTGTGTCTTTGGCATTTTGTTATTTTAATTTGCACAAAAGTAATTTTTTATACACAATAGACAAAATAAAAATGAAAGTAAAAGAAAGGTTTGGTTATTTCTTTTTCACATAAATTTCCCACATTTATTATCTGTTGATAATTTAAACCTTTCTTTTTTACTTTGCTCTGTAAATATATTTTAAAAAAGAAGGTAATAAAAAAATGAGATGTCGTAATTCATGAATATAGCATAAGAGGGATAAAAGGGAAACCTAAAAGCTTGACTGTTAAAAATTAAATAAAAAGTACTTAAAAATATTAGAATAAAGTATTTTCGTAAAAAAAAAGAAAATTGAAATATTACCCTACTCTAACTATAGTTTTTCTATTAATTTATTCAATTAATACCTGTAGTCAAACAAAAGATTCTATAAACAACCTCAATTTTGATGAATTAACAAATAAGTATTATGAATATAAAGTTACAGATTCTTTAAAGGCAAGAAAATATGCGCAAGCCTTTTTTAACAAATCCATTAAAGAGAAAGATACTATAAATGTTATCAATGGAAAATATTATCTATGTGATCTTTTAAGAAAAGATTCTACTTACTTTAACTATATTGACTCAATAATTAGTAGAACAAAAAGGAAACCTAATAAAATGTTTCCAGCCTATCTATATTCTCTAAAAGGACGTTATTATTTAAATAGATATTATTTGAATAAATCTTTAAAAAATTATATTATAGCACTAAAGTATACTGAGTTATATAAAAATGATAGTTTAAAACATATTTTTAAACAGAAAATAAGTATTTTAAAATATAGAAATAAAAATTTTACTGAATCAAAGATGATAAATTTAGATTCTTATAATTTTTATAAAGAAAATCCTCATTTTATTAACCCTCGCGAATATTATACTCTATTATCTAATATTTCTTCCAATTATTTAAAAGAAAAAAAATATGATTCTGCTATTTTTTTTAATAAAGAATCATCTAAATATGCTTTAAAAAATAACTTTCTTTTTTTTATTCCTTATTCTATTTATAGAAAGGGTCAGATAGAATTAGATCAAAAAAAATACTCACTTGCAATAAGTCGTTTTAAAGAAGCGATACCAGGCATAATAGATGAAGAAAATTATTATATTTTATCAGAGTCATACAATTACATATCAAAAGCATATACAAGCTTAGGAAATAATGATGAAGCTTTAAAATATAATTTATTAATTGATTCTCTATATAGTAAAACTAAAATTATTCAAAAATCACAGAGAAATGCCTATCTATATTTAATAAATCATTATAAAGAAAAAAAGGACTTAAAAAAGCAATTAAATTATATTGAAAAGTTTTTAAAAATTGACAGCATTTTAAATTCTAGAGAAAAGAATCTTTCAAAAACTTTTTCTGAAAAATATGATAAAAAACGATTAATTGCAGAAAAAGAGAAAATTATTTATGAATTAAAAAATGATATATCGACATTTCAAAAAAGTAAAAACTATTTCTTAGTAATATTATTTATTGTAATTATTTTATTTTTATACCAATATAATAAGAGAAAAATTCAAAAAAAGAGTTTTGATAAAATTATAACTGATTTAAAAAACAAGAAGACTACAATATTAAATGAAGGTGAGAATAAAATTGAAAGTAGTAATATATCCAAAGAGATTATAAATGATATTTTAAGTAAATTACATTCTTTTGAAAAAAATAAAGGGTTTACAAATTCTGATATTACTTTAAGTAAACTTGCCAAAGAATTAAATACTAATTCTAATTATTTATCAAAAATAATAAATCAAAATAAAGGTGTAAATTTTTCTACTTATGTAAATAAATTAAGAATAAATTATATACTCTTATTATTAGAAGAAAATGAAGTAATTAGAAAATACACAATTGCTGCTATTGCTAATGAAGTAGGCTTTAAAAATGCAGAGTCTTTTTCTAAAGCTTTTTTTAAAGAAACCAAGTTAAAACCTTCTTTTTATATAAAAGAATTAGAAAACCAGAAAGTAACTTAAGTTTTTTGTTTCTTTTTCTTTGCAGCAGGAAACAAAACATTGTTTAAAATTAGTCGATAACCTGGTGACGTTGGGTGTAAATCTAATTCTGTTTTTGGGTCTCCCACTCTGTGTGTGTAATCTTCAGGATCATGTCCTCCATAAAAAGTAAACATTCCTTTACCTATGGTACCATGAATATAGCGAGCTTCTCTATTCGTTTTGTTTTCTCCTAAAACCAATACATTAGATTTAACGGTATTTCTATCAAAAGAAGTGGTTTGTCCCATAAAACCTTTTACCAAAACAGTATGATTTTGTGTTAACATTGTTGGCACAGGATCCCATTTTGCAGAAAATTCTCCTAAAGAAAAATAATCCGATGTTTTAGGAATTTTACGCTTGCTAGTCATATCAATTGTAGAAAACTCATATGTTGTTGGGTTTTTAATCAGTTGAAAGTCTTTAAATGCAAATGTTTTATTATAATTAATTTTTGATTGATAATTAGGTTCAGAAGCATCTCCATCAAACATAGATTCTGCAATATCTACTCCTTCTGCAGCCAAAGCTATATCAAAACTATCTGTAGCAGAACACATGGCAAACATAAACCCACCACCAACTACATAATCTCTTATTTTTTTGGCTACTGCTAACTTTTCTTCCGATACTTTAGTAAACCCTAATTCTTTTGCTTGTTTTTCTGCTCTTTGCTTACCTTCTATATACCAAGGAGCGCTTCTAAATGCTCCATAAAACTTTCCATACTGTCCGGTAAAATCTTCGTGATGCAAATGTAACCATTCATACAAAAGCAGTTTGTCTGCTAAGACTTCTTCATCATAAATTACATCAAACGGAATTTCTGCATAGGTTAAAACCATGGTTACAGCATCATCCCAAGGCATTTTGTCTTTTGGAGAATATACTGCTATTTTTGGAGCTTTTTCTAATGTAACTGCATCCTGGTTAGAAGATGGTGCTGATATTTCTTGCAAAATAAGCTGTGCTTTTGCATCAGAAATTACTTGATAAGAAACACCTCGTATTTTACATTCGTTCTCTACAATTTTATTATTTTCAATTAAAAAAGCACCTCCGTCATAATTTAATAGCCATTTAGATTTTAAGCCCGCTTCTAATGAAAAGTATACAATTCCGTAGGCTTTTAAATGATTTTTCTGATTCTCATAACTCATAGGTACATAAATAAAAGATGCCCAAATTGAGTTTGAGAGTAGGAAAAAGCTTAAGATTGATAAGAGTTTTTTCATTTAATAAACTTAAAAAATTATAATAATTCAATAAATTTATCAAAAAATGTATCATTATTCTTTCTTAATTCTTTTATAAAGTTATTTAATTTCACAGAGGAAGCAATCGTTAAAATGCTTGAAGCACTTTCATCAAATGATTTTGTGTTTGCAATTGTTGAATAATTTACCTCTGATATATTAAGACTTCCTTCATCTTTTAAAGAAGATTCATATAAAACTCCTTCTATGATAATCACAGGTATATAAATATTACAAAACTTTAAATTACTATTATTTGATTTTTCAACTAAATAATTACATGCATTAAGTAAACTTTTTGAAGCTGAATAAGCCAAATCTTTAGATTCTTTAAAAGCTGTAACTACATTATACCCGCATTCTGCAATTGAAGGAAAAATAAATTTAAGATTTTCATCTTTCCTTTTTGCTTCAGGTATTTTAGAAATTAATCTATCCGAATTTTTACTTCCTAAAATTTTATATCTTTTTGATTGTAAATTAAATAAATCTTTGTTTTTAAAAACAACCCAAGGTTTGTCTGTACTTTTTTTACATTCCACAACATAAGTCAAATTAATCCAAACTCCATTAACCAGTTTATTAGTATGAGCAATTATATCAATTTCTCTATATTTGTTTAAATCGATGTCTTTATAAAGAATTGATTGAGATACATGAAAACCTTCACTCTTAAAAGCTTTAGCAACCCTCATTTCAAATGGATATCCATTTTTTAAAATCCATTTTTCAACTTTTCTTTCTAATTCATTCATTTCATAAAAATATGAAATTAAAAAGGAACATCATCTACATCACTTCCAAAAGCATCTTTTGGATCAACTCCTCCTTGACCTGCAAAAGGATCTTCTGGGAAATCTGCATTCATCGATGATTGAAATTCACTACTAAAACCTTCTTCTAAATCTGAGAATTTTGCCAAATGCCCTGTAAATTTTAAACGAATATTATCTAAACCACCATTCCTGTGTTTTGCTACAATAAACTCTCCTTGTCCTTCACATGGTGTATGTTCATCATCATCCCATTCTGTCATTCCGTAATATTCTGGACGGAAAATAAAGGATACAATATCGGCATCTTGTTCAATTGCTCCAGATTCACGTAAATCAGATAATAAAGGTCTTTTAGAGCCTCCACGTGTTTCAACCGCACGAGATAATTGAGACAGTGCTATTACTGGTACCTCTAGTTCTTTTGCTAATGCTTTTAAGTTTCTAGAAATCATAGAGATTTCTTGTTCACGGTTTCCTCCTGCTTTACCTCCTGCTGTCATTAACTGTAAATAATCAATTACAAGAATTCTAACATTGTGTTGCGATACCAATCTTCGTGCTTTTGCACGTAAATCAAATACAGAAAGAGATGGTGTGTCATCTATAAAAATAGGAGCATCAGAAAGTCTTTTTACTTTTACATTTAACTGTTCCCACTCATGTGGTTCTAAGTTTCCTTTTCTTAATTTTTCTGAAGTTAAGCCTGTTTCCGAAGAAATCATACGCGTAATTAACTGTACAGAAGACATCTCTAATGAAAAAACGGCTACTCCATGACCAAAATCAATTGCCATATTTTTTGCCATAGAAATTACAAAGGCTGTTTTACCCATACCAGGACGTGCAGCAATAATTACTAAATCAGAAGGTTGCCAACCAGAAGTTAAGGCATCTAATTTGGTAAAACCTGTTGCCAAACCAGACATTCCTTCTTGATTACCTATTTCTTGAATCTTTTTTAAAGCTTGTTTTACAAGAGAACCTGCGTCTTCAGAACTCTTTTTTAAATTTCCTTGGGTAACTTCAAAAAGTTTTGCCTCTGCATCGTCTAATAAATCAAAAACATCGGTACTTTCATCATACGCATTTTCTATAATTTCACTAGATATTGAAATTAATTTACGCTGAATGTATTTTTGTAAGATAATTCTAGCGTGGAACTCAATATGTGCCGAAGAGGCTACTTTTTGAGTTAAACGAATTAAAAAGAAATCGCCACCAACAAATTCTAATTTCGACTTCTTTTTTAACAAGTTAGATACTGTTAATAGGTCTATCGGTTCAGAATTTTGAAACAATTCATAAATTGCAGCATAAATTTCTTGATGTTTTTGATCGTAAAAAGCATCAGAACTTAAGACGTCAATTACGTCGTCTATTCCCTTTTTATCAATCATCATTGCCCCTAAGACAGCTTCTTCCAACTCTAATACTTGTGGAGGAATCTTGCCTTTTTCAAGATTTACTAATCTTGATTTATCTATCTTTTTTCCTGCAACAGGAGTCGTTTTTTCCATTGTGACAAAGATACTTTTTTAGGTTGAAAATATTTTCTAAAACTTTACTTTAATTTGTGAACATTAATTGTAAACAAAAATGTTATTATCTTGTTAATAACCAGTCAATTTTCAAAATGAAATCTTATTTTTACCAACAAAGTTGGATTTTAAAAAAATAATTTGACTTCTTTTTAAATAGTAAAAACGTAATTTATCACTAAATTATTTTCCTTGAAGATACCTAAAAGACATATTTTTTTAACTCTTTTTTTACCCATTCAATTTTTTTTGATAAAATGGGCTGCCACACACCCTGAATTTATAGAAAAGTATTATTCAAATGGCATCTACCCGCCTATTTCATCCTTTTTAAGAATTATTTTAGGTTGGATTCCTTTTTCTTTTGGAGATGTTTTATTGGCTTTCGGTGTCTTTATTTTTATTCGTTTTATCTTTAGGTTGATAAAAACTCGGTTCAAAAATTTTATTCCTAAAATTATTCACTTTACAGCAATACTATCTGTTATTTATTTTTGTTTTTATCTTTTCTGGGGTTTAAATTATTACAGAGAACCTTTGGCTAAAAACTTAAATTATCAACAACAAAAATACACCACAGAGCAACTTAAAAAAGTAACAAAACAAGTTATTAAAAATTTAAATTATTATCAGCTTAAAATCACCAAAAACGATACTCTAAAAGTTAAAAACCCTTATTCTCAAAAGGAAATGTATGCCATGGCAATTTTAGGTTATCATCATTTATCTAAAGATTATCCGCAATTAAAATATCAACATAAATCAGTAAAAAGTTCTTTAATGAGTTTATTACAAACTTATAATGGAACGGCAGGCTATTTAAATCCTTTAACAGGAGAAGCGCAAGTTAATGATCGAATTCCTAAAACGGGTTACCCTACAACAACCTGCCATGAAATGGCACATCAAATTGGTTTTGCCGCAGAAAATGAAGCAAATTTTGTTGGTTTTTTAGCTGCAAATTATAATGAAGATTTCTATTTTAAATATGCCAGTTACAGAATGGCTTTTGGCTATTGTATTTCCGAATTAAGAAAACGAGATAAAACCCTTTCAAAAGAACTTTGGAAAACCGTAAACAAGGGAATTTCAAAAGATTTTAATGCAAGTTATACCTTTTGGCAACAATATAAAAACCCTTTTGAACCTATTGTTAAAAAAGGATATAATGCGTATTTAAAAGCTAACAAACAAGACAAAGGTGTACAATCATATAACTATGTTGTAGATTTATTTATTTCTTATTTTGAATCTTCTAAAGACATCTAATTTTCTTAATTTTTTGTTAAAAGATTGTGAATTAACATTCTTCAAAAATCATATTAATAAATTTAGCGCTCATCAATTAATTCAAACTACATGAAAAAACACTTTTTATTACTATTTTTCTTGTCCATTTCTTATGCAAATGCTCAAGATTATTTCCCTACGGATAGTGGCGTTAAAACAACAGAAGGCACCACTTTTGCTTTTATAAATGCAACCATTTTTGTTACACATAATGAAGTTATTGATAAAGGAACTTTACTCATTAAAGATGGTAAAGTTACTCGTATTGGTAAATCTGTTAAAATTCCTAAAGGCACAAAAACCATAGATTTAAATGGTAAAACAATCTATCCGTCTTTTATTGATATTTATTCAGATTTTGGACTTGCTAAACCATCTAAACAACCAAGTAGATCTAGAACAAGACAATATGAAGCAACCCGAGAAGGCTATTATTGGAACGATCACATTAGACCAGAAACCAACCCAATTACAGCTTTTAAATTTAATGCTAAACAAGCAAAAGAATTATTAGAAGCAGGTTTTGGTGTAGTAAATACACATTATAACGACGGAATTGTTCAAGGAAATGGTTTGCTAATTGCTTTAAACCCTAATTCGTCTGATGCTTACCGAATTTTAGACACTAAATCTGCTCAATATTTATCTTTTAATAAAAGTGCAAAATCTAACCAAGCCTACCCAAGTTCTAGAATGGGCGCAATGGCCTTATTACGTCAGGTTTTTAATGATGCAGATTGGTATGCTAAAGGAAACATGAAAAATAAAGATTTATCTTTAGAAGCTTTTAATGCAAATAAAAAGCTTTTGCAAATTTTTGAAACTAACACAGTTTTAGATGCATTAAGAGCAGATAAAGTTGGCGACGAGTTTGGCGTACAATACACTATTGTGGGTAGCGGAGAAGAATTTGAAAGAATTAATGATATTAAGGCAACTAATGCCAATTTTATTATTCCTATTAACTTTAGCAATGTTTATGATGTTTCAGACCCTTTACTAGCGCAACATATTACTTTAAGAGATATGCGAAAATGGAATCAAGAACCTTCTAATTTAAGTGTACTTTCTAAAAACGGAATTAACTTTGCGTTAACCACACACTCTTTAAAATCTTTAAGTTCTTTTCATAAAAATTTACAGAAAGCCATTAAATATGGTTTTGATAAAGAAAAAGCTTTAGCGGCGTTAACAACCATACCTGCAACTATTATAGGTAAAAGTACAGTTGGTAATTTAAAAGAAGGAAGTTATGCAAACTTTATTATTACTTCTGGTGATATTTTTGATTCTAAAACAACCATTTATGAAAACTGGGTTCAAGGTGATAAGAACGTAATTAATAACATGAATATCAAAGACATTACAGGTAATTATATGTTATATGTAAACAATACAAATTACAATTTAGCTATTACTGGTAAAGGCGCAAAACAAACGGCAACAATTACAAAAGGTGATAAAAAAATAAAATCTAAATTTTCTTATAAAGATGATTGGATTTCTATGACCTTAAATGATGATGGTCGTTTTACAAGATTATTAGGTAAAATTATAAACGCTTCTAATGTTATGCAAGGTGATGCTTTTGATACTCAAGGAAACAAATCTAACTGGTCTGCAAGTATAAAGGTAAGAAAGAATGCAAAGAAAAAATCAACAAAAAAAGAAAAGGAAGAAGCAATTATAGTTGTACCAGTAAGTTATCCTAATATTGGTTTCGGAAATTATGTTCAGCCAAAAGCAACAACAATTTTAGTGAAAAATGTTACTGTTTGGACAAGTGAGGATGAAGGTATTTTAGAAAATACAGATGTACTTTTAAAAGATGGAAAAATCACTAAAATAGGTAAAAACCTAAGAGCTAGTGGGGCAACAGAAATTGATGGAACTGGTAAACATTTAACAGCTGGTATTGTAGATGAGCATTCTCATATTGCCGCATCTTCTATAAATGAAGGTGCACAAAATTCTTCTGCAGAAGTTACTATAGAAGATGTTATTGACCCTAATGATATTAATATTTATAGAAACATTTCTGGAGGCACCACTACTTCTCAAATTTTACATGGTTCGGCAAATCCTATTGGTGGTCGTTCTGCAATTATCAAACTAAAATGGGGAGAAAATGCAGAAAACATGATTTACCATAATTCGCCTAAGTTTATAAAATTTGCTTTAGGAGAAAATGTAAAACAATCTCGTAGTACAAATGGTACTCGTTTTCCTCAAACAAGAATGGGTGTAGAACAAGTTTTTACAGATTATTTTACCAGAGCTCAAGAATATGATGCTTTAAAGAAAAGTGGAAAACCGTTTAGAAAAGATGCGGAAATGGAAACTTTAGTTGAAATTTTACACGGAGAACGTTTTATTTCTTGTCATTCTTACGTACAATCAGAAATTAATATGTTAATGAATGTTGCCGATAAAATGGGCTTTAAAATAAATACATTTACGCATATTTTAGAAGGATATAAAGTTGCTGATAAAATGAAAGTACGTGGTATTGGTGGTTCTACATTTTCTGACTGGTGGGCTTATAAATACGAAGTAAATGATGCAATACCTTACAATGCCGCAATTATGCACAATGCTGGTATTACAGTTGCTATTAATTCTGATGATAGAGAAATGTCTAGAAGATTGAATCAAGAAGCTGCAAAAACTGTTAAATATGGAGGAATGACAGAACTAGAAGCTTGGAAAATGGTTACAATTAATCCTGCTAAATTATTACATATTGACGACAAAGTAGGTAGTATAAAAGTGGGTAAAGATGCAGACGTTGTATTGTGGAGTCATCACCCAATGTCTATTTATGCGAAGGTTGAAAAAACAATTATTGACGGAAAAGTATTTTTTGATAGAATTGAAGATCTTAAAAAACGTGAAGCTATCAAACAAGAAAAAAGCAAGTTAATTAATATGATGTTGCAAGAAAAAATGAGTGGTGGAAAAACCCAAATTCCAACAAAAAGAAAAGATATTAATTTTCACTGCGATACAGAAATATAAAGCTACATAATGATGAAAAAAATAATATATAGTTTGCTATTTTTCTTCTTAGCAGGAAATAGTATAATTGCTCAACAAACACCTGCAAACAAACAAATTGCAGATTATTCGATACAAGGAGCAACCGCACACTTAGGCAATGGTAAGATTATAGAAAACTCTTTAATTATGTTTAGCAATGGTAAAATTGTTTTTGCAGGTAGTGCAAATGCAAAAATTGCAAGAAGAGGAACTGTAATTGATGCCAAAGGAAAACACGTATATCCTGGTTTTATTGCCGCTAATGCCACTTTAGGTTTGGTAGAAATTGACGCTGTAAAAGCCAGTGACGATGAAGATGAAATTGGTGCCAACAACCCACATATTAGAAGTTTAATTGCCTATAATGCAGAAAGCAAAGTTGTAGAGTCTATGCGCCCAAATGGTGTATTAATGGCACAAATTACACCAAGAGGTGGATTAATTTCTGGGACTTCTTCCGTGGTGCAATTAGATGCTTGGAACTGGGAAGATGCCGTTATTAAAACAGATGATGCAATTCACATGAATTGGCCAGGGAGTTTTACAAGTGGAAAATGGTGGTTAGGTGAAGATCCTGCTTTAAAACCAGACAAAAATTATGCTAAAAAAATAAGTGACATCAAATTATACTTTACAAATGCAAAAGCGTATTTGGCAAGTAAAAAGGATAAAAAACACTTACCTTACGAAGCTACAAAAGGATTGTTTAATGGTACTCAAAAACTTTTTGTTCATGTAAACGGACAAAGAGAAATAACCGATGCCATTTTAATGACCAAAGATATTGGTATAGAAAAAATTGTAATTGTGCATGGAAATGAAGCCGATAAAGTTGCAGATTTATTAGTAAAAAACAATATTCCTGTTGTTTTAGAAAGACCTCATAGAAATCCAGATAGCGAAGATGTTGCGTATGATTATACATATACCATTGCTAAAGTATTAACAGACAAAGGAGTTGTAGTAAGTCTTGGAATGGAAGGACAAATGGAACGTATGAATACGAGAAATTTACCTTTTTACGCAGGCACATTTGCTGCCTATGGTTTAGATAAAGAGGTAGCTTTACAATTATTAACCTCTAATACTGCTAAAATTTTAGGTATAGATGATATTGTAGGCACTTTAGAAGTTGGTAAAGACGCTACTTTGTTTGTTTCAGAAGGTGATGCTTTAGATATGAGAACCAATATTTTATCAGAAGCATTTATTCAAGGAAGAAAAATTAGTTTAGAGACCCATCAAACCAAACTTTGGAAACGATACTCTAATAAATATAAAACCAAATAGATTGTTTGATAACCGTAAAGGTTTAAGAACTTAAAAAGCACAAAAAAAGCCCATCAATTAATTGATGGGCTTTTTATAAAACTTGAAGTATATTTTTTAGATAACTTTTACGTTAACTGCATTTAATCCTTTGTTTCCTTCTTGTAAGTCAAATTCAACTTCGTCACCTTCTCTAATTTCATCAATTAAACCAGAAACGTGTACAAAATGATCTTTGTCTACTCCTTCTTCAGTAATAAAACCAAATCCTTTTGTTTCGTTGAAAAACTTTACTGTACCTTTACTCATAATAATGTTGTTAAATTTATAATACTAATTATATATGCAAAGATGGTTCCATTTTTCTGATATACAACCTTATAATTGTTTTCTTTTCAATTTATTATTATTTAACGCTAAGAAAAAGGAAAAAGACTCTTTAAAACAATCAACATTTATATTGCTGATTTTTCAAAATAAAGAGTTAAAAAAGCATCAACTTTATCTTTAATACTATTTATAGAGTGTTTTAAATCTCTAAATATAGTTACGTTCTCCTCTACTCTATTTCTACTGATACTCTCTTGTACTTCTACAATTCGAACACCTTTAATGTTTTCTAGTAACATTTTTAATTCGTGATCTAATGAAATGTCACTTAAATAAATTTTTAAGGTTTGTTCTCTTGGTGAGTTTCTAATTTCTGTTCTAAAAGCTAACATAATTGTATAAATTTAAAAGGTTCATAAATAATATTACTCTAAAGTAACTCCTCCTAAGTTACTGTTTTAGTTTCATTTATACAAAAAAAATCTTCTACCTGAATATAAAAAAAAGGAATGCTTTTGATTTATAACCATCAGCATTCCTTTTTTTCTGTAATAAAGCGATTAAAAAACTACCAGTCTATAGGAAAATAATCTTTTAAAAATTTACCAGACCAATGTTTACCTGTATTTATTCCATCAATTAACGGATCCATAACTCTTGCGGCTCCATCCACAATATCTAAAGGTGGTTGAAAATCGTGAGTTTCTACCTTTTTCTTTGATAATTCTGCAGGATCTTCATCGGTAACCCAACCCGTATCTACCGCATTCATATAAATACCAGACTTAGCAAATGTAGAAGCAGATGTATGCGTTAACATATTTAAGGCAGCTTTAGCCATATTGGTATGCGGATGTCTGTCTACCTTTTTAAATCGATGAAACTTCCCTTCCATGGCAGTTACATTGATAATATGTTTTTTACCCGTATTTTCTTTCATCATTAAATTAGACAAACGATTACACAACACAAACGGAGCAACAGCATTTACCAACTGTACTTCTACCATTTCTGTTGTTTCTATTTCACCTAATTTTAAACGCCAACTATTTGTTTTTCTTAAATCTACTTGTTGTAAATCTGCATCTAATTCTCCTTCCGGAAAAACTTCTGCTGTCTGTAAAGAGTTGTCAAAACTATACGGAATTTGAGATAATTCTGCCGAATTACGCAAACCAATTCCTGGTTCTGGACCGTGCCAAGTAACTGGTAACACGTTGTTTTTATCTGTTTTTGATGTAGACACACTTAAACTAGATAATTCTTCTAAACAGCTAGAATGATCTTTTAACAAAGTCTGCGCCAATTTAGGCAATTGATCTATTGGTTTCTTTTCATTTTCCATTAAATGGAAATAAAAACCAGAAGGTCTTCTTACAGTTTGCGCCGCATTATTGATTAAAATATCTAAGCGATCGTATTTTTGTTCTATATAATTACAAAAAATTTCTACACTAGGTATGTGTCTTAAATCTAAGCCATGGATATGCAAACGATCAGACCAATCTTTATAATCTTCTTCTTTAGAAAAACGGATTGCAGAATCTGCAGGAAAACGTGTGGTTGCCACAACAGTTGCTCCAGAACGCAAGCACATTAAGGTAATGTGATATCCGATTTTTAATCGAGAACCTGTAATTACCGCTACTTGCCCTTTTAAATCGGTCGTTTGAAAACGTTTTGCATAATTTAAATCGCCACACTCTTTACACATCGTATCATAAAAATGATGCAATTTGGTAAATACTTTTTTACATACGTAACAGTTTCTTGGTGATTCTAATTCTGGAGTATCTTCATTTATAGCTGCTGCTCCTAATAATTTAGGAGCCACAAACAAGGATGCTTCACGAGCTGAACGTATTCCTGTTGATTTTCGGGCATGTTTATCACCTTCTATCATTTTACGCTTTGCCGCTTTTTTAGCGTCTTTTCTTCTTCGCTGAAATTCATCACGATTGGGTCTAGACAATTCGCCAGCAACTTTAAAAAGCGCTACTCTTTGTTCTTCTGGCAATTCAAAAAGCTGATTTGTATCCTCCAATAATTTTTGAAGGGTAACGATACACGAATTTACTTCGGCATTTAATTCTTTATTACTCATATTCTTACACTTCGTAAATACGTACTTTTTTCTTTTTTAAACGAGAATTATTTAATTTCTCTATTAATTCTGCTGTTAATGTTGATGGAACTGCCACAAAAGCACAATCTTGTTTTAACTCAATGGCCCCTAACTGTTCTTTAGTTAATTTTCCTTGTTTTATAAACAAACCAGCAATATCTCCTTTAGAAATTTTGTCTTTTCTACCACCAGAAATAAATAAAGTTTCCCAAAAAACAGGACTTCTTTCTGCTTGTTTAGAAATATCTTGTACATCAGCATTTTTAATAAAATCTGGTAAACGTTCGTCTTTCCACTTTAAAACAAATGCTGTTCCTTCTGCAGAAACCCTTGCCGTACGTCCGTTTCTATGTGTAAATTCTTCTATTGCTTGTGGCAATTCATAATGAATTATAAAACTCATTTCTGGCACATCAATACCTCTTGCTGCTAAATCTGTAGCAATTAATAATTGATTGGTACCGTTTCTAAATTTAATTAAAGAACGCTCTCTATCCTTTTGCTCCATTCCACCACTAAAACAACCATGTTTTATGTTCTTGCTTTCTAAAAATGTACTAACATTATTTATAGAATCCTTTAAATTACAAAAAACAATCCCTTGCTTATTTCCTAAATGATTTAGTAAATGTAATAAGGTATTTAGTTTATTTTTAGCCGGAGAAACTACTGTTCTTATTTCTAATTTAGAAGTTACTGCTTTTAAATAATTAACCGTATTTGGCTTTCTTAAACCTACAAAATCAGGAATCTCAACTCCCTGTGTTGCAGAAGTTAATATGCGTTTATCTAAAGAAGATAATTGATTGATAATATTACGCATTTCATATTCAAAACCAACCTCTAGAGACTTATCAAACTCGTCTAAAATTAAGGTTTTAATATGATCTTTAGAAAAACGATCGTTTGCAAAATGGTCTGAAATTCTACCAGGTGTACCTATTAAAATTGCAGGAATATGTTTTAATTCTATTTTATCTTTAGACATTGGTCTACCTCCATAAACCGCGTTTACTTTAAAACCAGATCCCATAGAACGAATTACTTGTTCTATTTGAATGGCCAATTCTCTAGAAGGGACTAAAATTAACGCTTGTACTTCTTCTAAAGTTGGATCTAAAAATTCTAATAAAGGCAAAGAAAAAGCTAATGTTTTACCTGTACCTGTTGGCGAAAGTAATATTACATTGTCGTTTTTATGTATTGTAGCAATCGCTTCTTTTTGCATTTGATTTAATTCATCAATCTGCAATTTTGCTAATATATCTTGTTGACTTTTAATGTTATTTGCCATCGTTATTTCTTTTTCTTCTTTTTAATTACCTCTGGTTTTGTCTTTGCACTAGCGGTTTGTGCTAAATGATTTGCTAAGATTTTATCTACCAATTCTTCCTTGGTTAAATGATGAAATATTGTTTTAATCTCCCCCTTTAAACCTTCTGAAATTGCTCTATTGGGTTTTGTTTTAAATATTTTTTTTGCCCAAAGAATGGTGTTATTATTTTCAATACTTTGTGCATCTGCTTTTTTGTATTCTTTAAATACCAATCCTAAATCTTCTTCAAATTCAGGAATTTCTTCTAATTCTTCTGGCTGTATTACACTTAATGAAAGTCCGGTTGCTCCTGCCCTAGCCGTACGTCCGCTTCTATGAACATAGGTATCATATCTGTCTGGTAAATGATAATTTACAACGTAAGAAATTTCTTTAACATCAATACCACGAGCAGCCAAATCTGTAGCCACTAAAATATCAATATTTCCTTCTCTAAATTGCCCCATAACTCTATCACGAATCCCTTGGGTTAAACTACCATGTAAAGCACCAGATGAAAACTTATTAATGGCTAAATTTTTAGCTAATTTATTAACAGCAGCCTTGGTTTTACAAAAAATAATTCCGCGTTCTCCTTCTTTGGTCGATAAAAAATGCATTAAAACATTCAATTTTTCTATCGGTTCTACTACTACATATTGATGATCAATTCCTTTATGCCCAACAGAATCCATGTCTGTTTCTATATGTTCTACGTGTTTAGACATATAGTTTTGTATCAGTTGCTTTATCGTTCCTGGCATGGTAGCCGTAAACAACAACGTTCTTCTAACATTTGGAATTTCCTTAATAATAATGTCTACTTCTTCCTTTAAAGCACTCACCATTTCATCTGCTTCATCTAAAACAAAATAGCTGATTTCTTTAATGTTGATAGCCTCACGTTTCATTAAATCTACCAAACGACCTGGAGTTGCAATTACAATACTTGGATTCTTTTTGATAGCTTCAATTTGAGGTTTTATAGGGATTCCTCCACAAATAGATACTATTTTTTCTTTTTGCTCATCCGAAGCAAAAGAAATTAAATTGTCATATATCTGATGTCCTAATTCTCTTGTAGGTGCTAAAATTAAAACTTGTATATGTGTTTCATCAGCTTTAATTTTTTGCAATAAAGGCAACCCGAAAGCAGCTGTTTTCCCTGTTCCAGTTTTTGCTAAAACCACCATATCTTTCTTTTTATGTAAGATAAACGGAATGGTTTTTTCTTGAACTGTAGTAGGAACTGTAATTTCTAATTTTGCTAAACGTGCTTCTAGTTCTTTATGAATTCCTAAAGATGAAAAAGTTTTTGACATTAAATATATTTTTTGCAAAGGTAGCAATATCGTTCTTGTTAATTAAATAAATTATGGTTCGTGAATTTAAAATGTTTTAATTAAAAAAAAGCATCATTATATATCTAAATAAACCACAAAATAGGCTTTCTGAATCCGTATATTTGCAACTCTAAATTAGTAGTAATAAAAGATTTGCAACAGATAAAAGCCTACTTAGAACAAATAGCCTCCATATCTCAAGAAGATTGGGACTTTTTTACGTCTAAACTGCAACCTCGCGTCATTAAAAAGAAAACAGTTTTCTTAAAATTAAATGAAATAGAAAATCATATTTCTTTTATAGAATCTGGTGTAGTGCGTTTGTATATCCCTAAAGAAAATCCTGAAAAAGAAATTACTTTTGGTTTTAGTTTTAAAGACCAATTTATTAGTGCTTATGATTCTTTTTTAACAAGAAAACCATCTGCATATGAGTTACAAGCACTTACAGATACTACTATTTTAAGCATTTCTTATACAGATTTACAAGAAATTTATAGAACCACTCAAATTGGTAATTTAATAGGTCGATTAACCGCAGAACGTCTTTTTTTAATCAAATCTAGTAGAGAACAAAATTTACTAAACCTAACTGCTGAAGAACGTTATCTAAAATTATTTAAAGAGCGCCCAGAACTTTTAAAAGCAATTCCTTTAAAATACATTAGCTCTTATATTGGTGTTACAGCACAGGCTTTAAGTAGAATTAGAAAACGGATTTAAAAACATCAGCACATTTTATAACACTTTTAAAATGTACTTTTTATCAAAAAGATTACTATTGTTTCTTAATTCTTAATTCTTAGTACTTAGTTCTTAATTATTAGTTCTTAATTCTTGGTTCTTAGTACTTAGTTCTTAAAACACAGTGGTCATTTTTCTTTTTTTATTGATTTGGGTTCATTGTTTCCCTTAAAATAGCAAACTACCTTTGTAAAAATTACAAATATGGCAGTCGTTATTTTTATTATAGTGCTTTGGTATGGAGGTTTGTTTTTTCAATCTTTCTTTTTACACCGTTATGCAGCACACCAAGTATTTACCATGTCTAAAACCATGGAAAAAATCACCTTTATTTTAACGTGGATTTTTCAAGGATCTAGTTATTTAAGTGCTTACGGATACGGAATTATGCACAGAATGCATCATGCGTATACAGATACAGAAAAAGACCCACACTCTCCTTCTTACGATGCAAATATGTTTGCAATGATGTGGAAAACAAAAACTATTTATCAAGATATAAATGAGCAACGTATTGCTATTGATGATCGTTTTACTAAAAATGTACCTCAATGGAAAACGTTTGATGCTTTTGCTGGTTCTCGTTTTTCTCGTATCCTTTGGATTGCATTTTACATTTTATTCTTTGTTTTCTTTGTAACTTCTTGGTGGCAGTGGTTATTATTACCAATCGCTTTTTTAATGGCACCTATTCACGGAGTTATCATTAATTGGTTCGGACATATTTATGGCTATGTAAACTTCAAAATGAAAAATACCAGTAAAAACCTTTTTCATTTCGATTTTTTAATGATGGGAGAAGGTTATCATAATAATCACCATAAACATGCAAGTAGCCCTAATTTTGGTGTAAAATGGCACGAAATAGATATGACGTATTTAATTATAAGAGTTTTAGACTTTTTGGGTTTGATTAAACTGAAAGCCATCAAAGTAAAAAAATAATACTTTGTAAGAAAAGAGTTTGAGTTCTATTTTTTATCACCTAAAGTTGATAAAACCTAGTTCCAAGTAAATAAAAAGAAGTAACTCCAAATAAACGGAGTTACTTTTTTTTATACACGAAAACCATAAAATTACTGGTTCATCATTAAATCATTTAAAAAAGTACTGTAATTATTCAATTCTAAAGGAACATCTGCATTTTTTTCCATATCGTGAAAATGATGTGTGCCTAACAATTCCATTCCTGTAAAAGCATTCATTCTGTGAAACCCAAACATAACACCATCGTCCACACTTTTTTGATTAAAAAACTCATTTTCTAAAGTAAATGCTGTTTTAGGAGCATTCCAGCTTGTAGTAAGTATATATTTCTTTCCATGCAGTAATCCGCCTGTTCCGTAGTTAATATCTGGATTTAATCGACTTCTTCCATCGCTTTTATAAATTCCGTTTTGATGACCTTCTGTAAAAACTTCATCAATATATTTTTTAAACCCAAAAGGAATTTGAAACCACCAAATTGGCGTATGATAAATGACTAAATCTGCCCATTTAAATTTCTCCACCTCCTCTTTTGCATTATAAGTATCGCCTACTTGTGTACATTTTACTTCAAACTCCTCACGCGAATCAAAATATGAAACAGTAGTATTAAAAAGAGTTTCGTTAAATCTTCCACCAGAATGTGCAAATGGATGACTTCCGTTAATTATAAATATATTTTTCATTTATGTCTTGTTTTATTTGAGACAAAATTAAAACAACATTTACTATTGTAAAAATAATACAAATCATACCTTTGTATTAATAATATAATAGTTATGGTGAATTTAGAATGGTACAGAACATTTAAAGAAATATATGAAAACGGAACTTTAACCAAAGCATCGATTGCTTTATATGCTTCTCAACCCGGAGTTAGTGTACATTTAAATGCTTTAGAAGCCTATGTTGGTAAAAAATTATTTGAACGGACTTCAAGAAAAATGATTCCAACAGAAGATGGAAAATTTTTATATGAGTATATTATTGAATCTTTAAAAAAACTAGAAACAGCAGAACAGCATTTTAAAAGAACAACTCAAGAAAAAAATCCATCTTTAAATATAGGAATGTGTTCAGAAATGTTTCAACTTATTATTGAACCTGAAATACCCAAACTAGACTTTGACTTAGTAGCTAGATTTGGAGCGCATACCGATTTAATAAAAGACCTTAACAACGGTATTTTAGATTTAGTAATAACACCTAAAAAACAGCATGAAAAAAAATCTTTAGTAGAATATACTCCGTTTTCAAAAGAAAGAATCATATTAATAGCTGGCAATAAAACAGATACAACCAAAATACAAGAACACCTAAAATCTAACAACTTAAACAAATTAGAACACGAACTACTTAAAAACACTTGGTATAGTTCATCTAACGAAATGGAACATTTTAGACGTTTTTGGTTTGAAAACTTCAATAAAAAACCAGCCTTTAAACCCAACTATATTTTACCAAATATCACTTCTATTATTAGGTGTTTACACAATAGCAACGGACTTGCACTCGTGCCAGATTTTTTATGTCAAAAACAAATTTTAAGAAACGAGATAAATTTAGTTTGGGAAGGAAAAGTAAAAACCGAGAACACTTTATATTTTGCATCAAGAACAGATTTGAAATACAAAAAAGAATTAGATACAATTAAGACTATATTTACATCAAAAATGAAATAAACAAAAATAATAACAACCTGTTTTATATTTAGATCTTTTTTAATTATAAAATGTCAGTTCGAGTGATTTTGAGGTACGAAAGATTGTATCTAGAATAACTTAAAACACCTTTTCTCTATACAAATTTTACGCATTGCAACCGTAAAATTGACTCGAATTGACAGAATTTCATCAATAGTATAACCTCAATTCAATTTTCGACTAAACAACTATATTTTTTGCTGTCTTTTAATGAAAATCAACAACTATTTTACGTCATATAATTTGCAACCCTAACTAGAAAAATCACTTTAAAAAGCCCTTTAAATTCGTGTTATTTTTTTTCATTATTTGTATCTTTGTTATACCTGAAAGCTAACCAACAAATCTAGCTTTCTGTCTCTAAAATGAAAAACTATAAACCAAAAAAAAGATTACCTACACAAGCATATATAGATGGTATTTTAAGAGGAGATAGAGTTATTCTGTCTAGAGCAATTACAATCATTGAAAGTAATTTAGAAAGTGATAAAAAACTAGCAAAAGAAATTGTTCAAGAAATACTACCAAATTCGGGTAAATCAATTCGTATTGGTATTACAGGTGTTCCTGGTGTTGGTAAAAGTACCTTTATAGAAGTATTTGGCTTGTATTTAGTAAAACAAGGACATAAAGTAGCTATTTTATCTATAGATCCTAGTAGTCAGCGTTCTAAAGGAAGTATTTTAGGCGATAAAACTCGCATGGAAGAATTATCTGTTTTACAAGAAGCCTACATTAGACCGTCTGCCTCTGGCGATACTCTAGGAGGTGTTTCTAATAAAACTGGTGAAACCATGTTACTTTGTGAAGCTGCAGGTTACGATGTTATTTTAATAGAAACCGTTGGTGTTGGGCAATCGGAAACTGCTGTACACGGTATGACCGATTTCTTTTTATTATTGATGCTTGCTGGTGCTGGTGATGAGCTGCAAGGAATAAAAAAAGGAATTATGGAAATGGCAGATATGGTGGTTATTAATAAAGCCGATGGCGATAATATTACCATGAGTAATTTGGCTAAAAGACAATACCAAAATGCATTGCATATTTTTCCTGCATCAGAATCTGGTTGGACTCCCGTTGCAAGTACCGCTTCAGCCATAAAAAACATTGGAATTTCTAAAGTTTGGGACGAAATTTTAAAATTTAAAAAGCTAGTTGATGAAAATGGTTACTTTATAAAAAACAGAAATCATCAACAAATAAAATGGATGTATAATAATATTAATGAAGAATTGAAGCAGTTGTTTTATGGTTCTAATAATATTAAAAATGAACTTTCTACATTAGAAAAAGATATTGTTACCGCTAAAATATCACCTGTAAAAGCAGCGCAACAAATTATAGATCAATTCAAAAAATCTTTTTAAATAACTCTTATTCAATTCTTTTTAAAATGTGAAAAATGATTTTTGAAAATTATTTTGATAAACAGTTTGAATTAAGATATTTTGAAATGAATAAACTAGGACTAGCAACACCTACCACAATGTTGGCCTTATTAGAAGAAACTGCTGCAGAACATTCTCATGCTATAGGACTTAGTTTATTTAATCTTTTAAATAAAAATGTTGGTTGGATTTTAGTTTCTGGGATGCTACAAATGGATCGTTATCCCAATTATAAAGAAAAAATAACCATTAGAACTTGGTTGTCTAGCTACTCCTCTATAAAAGGTTATAGAGAAAATATTATTTTTGATGCACAAAACAATATCATTGGCAGTGCAAAAGGCTTGTGGGTTTTCTTTGATATTGAAAAAAGAAGACCGATTCTGATTTTTAATGAAATTAAAGAACGATGGTCTTGCTTTAGTAAAGAATCCATATACGGAGATATTAAGAAAAAAATAAATCCGGTTGATAGTGCAGATTATACCAACCACTTTAGAGTAAATCGCTATGATACCGATACAAATAAACATGTAAATAATATTAGATACTTGCAGTGGGTACTTGAATCCATACCAGAAGACATCTCTGAAAATTATTTTTTACATAAAATTGATGGACGCTTTATGGCAGAAGCAGCATATGGAGACACTGTTATATCATTAACAGAAAAAGGTAAAAAAGAAAATTATTTTACACATACGATCAAAATTAAAAGCAGTGATAAAGTTTGTGCTACTGCTAAGACTATTTGGAAGAAATATTAATAATTAGATTTTTCTGCGTTAATTAGTGAAATTAGCAGGAACACTTACACTCTTTTTATTATCTCCCGTAGTTGGCAATCATTTAACAAAATTAGCATCAAAATCCGTTTTTCATTATAATTTTTCGTTAATAAAAGAAAACAAAATCAGTTAATGAATAGAGAATATTATTATTGTAATTCAATTGTAATTTTTTATGAAAAAATTAATTCTTACTTGTTTTCTTCTTTTTGTAAACTTTATACAATCTCAAGAATTAAGAACAATAGAACTTCTTCAACCAAAATCAAAAGAACTTAATGATTTATCATTCCTAAAAGATGAATTAAAAGAAAAGCAAATTGTAATGCTTGGAGAACAAACTCATATGTATGGAAATATATTTGAGATGAAAGCAAGAGTTGTTGAATATCTACATAAAGAATTAGGATTTACAACTATTGCAATGGAATCTTCAATGTATGACATTTGGAAAATGAACAAAAGGGGTTTTAAATCTAAAGATTTTAACAATGCAATTTGGGGAGTTTGGTCAAATACTTTAGAATTTCAGAGAGTAGTTAATTATATAGATAAAAACAATTTAAAAGTTATTGGCTTTGATTCTCAAGTAAATAATACTTCTCAATTTGTAGAAGATTTTTATGATTATTGCGAAAGTCAAAATATAACTTTAAAATTAGATGAAGATGATTTCGGAATTATTATCGAAGGTGTTTTAGAAAATGTAACAGTTGAAGAAGATGATATTAAATATAAAATTTACGAAAAAGAGCTTAACAGAATTATTACACAAATAAAAAAGCTAGAAGACAACGATACTAATTATTATTGGAAACAATTTACAAAAAGTCTTTTAGCTTGTTCACAAGATGCATATTATAATAAAGAAGAAATTCTTACAACAGACTTTGGTAATAAAAATTATAATATTAGAGATAAACAAATGGCTGACAACCTATTGAGTTACATCAATAAAAATCCGAATGAAAAAATTATTTGTTGGGCAGATAATATTCATACTATCAATGACAATTCAAGTATAAAAAAACCGATTGCAAAAGAATTTATTTCAATGGGTTCATACATTAAAAAAGAACTGAAAGACAAATCCTATAGTTTAGCAACAATTCATGCAAATGATTCACTTTTAGATTTAGGAACAAAAAAATGGCACGCAACACCTATTAAAAAAAGTTCATTTGAATATGAATTGAGTAATTTAAATAAACCTTACTTGTTTGTAACTTCAAATCAAAAAGAAATGCAATCAATAAAAGAAACAAGATTATTAAACTTTGTCGATTTTACAAATGCTCGATTAGACCAATTACACGATGGTTATATATATTTTAAAAATGCGACATTACCAAAATTAGAAATTCCAATTGACAGCGTAAATGTTTCTAATAAGCAACAAGATTTAGGAAAAAAAATAGAACAAATTGAAATAGGTAAGAATGTTATTCTAAAAGGTCAACTTATTGACAAAGAAAGTAAAGAACCAATTCCATTTGCTACCATAATCTTAAAAAATGAAGAAATTTACAGAGTTGCAGATGAAAATGGTTTTTATCAATTGCCAATTAAAAAAACTATGATGGAAAACGCAAGTGTTGAAATTTCATCAATGGGCTTTGAAACTCGCACTATTCGATTAAAGGAACTAAAAGATAAAACCTATTTTAATCAAAAGTTTCAAACGTTAAATGAAGTTGTTATAACTAGCTTTTTATCACCAAAAACAGTATTAAAGAAAGCAATTTTAAATAAAAAAATAAATCACCCAACCAAGCCTTTTAATTTTTATAGATATGGTAAGGTTTTGATAAATAAAAATGACATAAATGAATTAGATTTGGAGTTAATAACAAAAGACTATGATTATGGTTATTTATCTCCTTACGTTATAACACAAAGGGTTGAACAAATAAAATGGAACAATAATAATAACCCGAAAAAATATAAATATTCTTCTGAGTTCTTCTCTTATCGTCAGAATGCTATTCGTTACGCAAATATCTTACACAAAAGAAAATATAAAAAATTCAATTTAAAATTTGTAAAATCAGACAATCCAATAGATGAAACTACATATATTATTTCATTCCAAACAGAAAGAAATAAATGGAATTACACAAATAAACCTTATCCAACAGAGTATTCTGGCAGAATTTATATTGATAAAAAAACATTTGCAATTGTAAAAGTTGTAGAAAATTGGAAAACAACTTTAAAATCTGAAGAAATTGAAAAACACTTTAAAGGATACGAAAGTTATAAACGCTTTATAAAGGCAAAACAAATAATCATTAAAGAGGAAAATACTTGTACTTATTCTGATATTTATAATGACGGAAAATATTACGCAACTAAATATTTTAATAGATCTTATGAAGAAATACAAAACATAGATGACAAAATAGAGAATAGAGTTTTAGAAATGGATTCCGACCTTTATGACTTTGAGCTAAATAATGTTGAAGAAATAGAATATGAATTTCGTAAAATGGAACAAACAGTATTAAATCGCGTAGAATATGACAAAACCTTTTGGAATTCATTTTACGAACGAAAGAAAAAAGAAAAATCTAAATAAAAAACTATTAACAACTCCGTGTAGTAAAAATTGCTTCTTTTTAGCTTAACTAAAGTTCGTTGTGTTTTTGTAAACTCCTATTTCCTTACGGAAAATAGCCGTTCATTTTAATAGCAATTTTCAATACTAATCTACGGAAACATTTATGCAATTTTCTTTTTTTCCTTTAGATTACACATATCACGTAGATTGTTATTATCAGATTGACAAAAAAAGCCCAAACAATTTAATGTTTGGGCTCTTTTATTTATAAATTTTAAACTTACTCTTGCTCTAAGTATTTTTCCATAATTGTAATCGCAGATTCAGAAATTACAGTACCAGGACCAAAAATGGCTGCTACTTTTCTTTCTAACAAATAATCATAATCTTGTGCAGGTATTACCCCACCAGCAAAAACCATAATATCTGGTCTTCCTAATTTTTCTAATTCTCCTATTAATTGAGGAATTAACGTTTTATGACCAGCAGCCAAACTAGATGCTCCAACAAAGTGCACATCATTTTCAATGGCCTGTTTAGCAACTTCTTCTGGTGTTTGAAATAAAGACCCCATATCTACATCAAAACCTAAATCAGCAAAACTAGAAGCCACCACTTTTGCTCCTCTATCGTGCCCATCTTGACCCATTTTTGCAATCATAACCCTTGGTCTACGTCCTTCTATTTCTGCAAACTTATCTGTTAATTTTTGCGCTCTGGCAAACGTATCATCACTTTTTACTTCTTTTCCGTACACCCCACTTATTAATTTAGTATCCGCTTTATGTCTTCCAAAATGAACTTCTAAAGCATCAGAAATTTCACCTAAAGTAGCAAAATTTTCTGCAGCTTCTACAGCCAATTCTAATAAATTACCTTTACCTGTTCCTGCACAGTCTTCTAAAGCTTTTAATTTAGTAGCAACTAGCTCAGAGTTACGTTCTGCTTTCATTTTATTGATACGCGCAATTTGAGAATCTCTAACAACTGTATTATCAACTTCTAAAATTTCAATATTTGATTTTTCTGTAGTTTTAAACTTGTTTACCCCTACTAAAATATCTTGACCAGAATCTAAACGAGCTTGTTTACGAGCAGATGCTTCTTCGATACGTAATTTTGGCACTCCAGTTTCAATGGCTTTTGCCATACCACCAAGTTCTTCAACTTCTTCGATGAGTGCCCAGGCTTTCTTAGCTATTTCTTGCGTTAAATATTCTACATAATAAGAACCTGCCCAAGGATCTACCGATTTGGTCATTTGCGTTTCATCTTGAATAAAGATTTGCGTATTACGTGCAATTCTTGCTGAGAAATCTGTTGGTAACGCAATCGCTTCATCCAAGGCATTTGTATGTAAAGATTGCGTTCCTCCCAAAGTAGCAGCCATTGCTTCTACACAAGTTCTAGCAACATTATTAAAAGGATCTTGCTCACTTAAACTCCAACCAGAGGTTTGACTATGCGTACGCAAAGCCATTGATTTTGGATTCTTTGGATTGAACGTTTTTATAATTTTTGCCCAAAGCATACGTGCAGCACGCATTTTTGCAATTTCCATAAAATGATTCATACCAACAGCCCAGAAGAATGATAAACGAGGCGCAAATTCATCAATTTTTAAACCAGATTTTAATCCAGTTCTAATATACTCCATACCATCTGCTAATGTATAAGCCAATTCAATATCTGCAGTTGCACCAGCCTCTTGCATGTGGTAACCACTAATAGAAATTGAGTTGAATTTAGGCATGTTTTTAGTGGTATAATCAAAAATATCACCAATAATTCTCATAGAAGGTAATGGTGGATAAATATATGTGTTACGCACCATAAATTCTTTTAGAATGTCATTCTGAATGGTTCCAGAGAGTTGATCTAAAGGTACACCTTGCTTTCTTGCCGCTGCTATATAAAAAGCCATAATTGGCAATACAGCCCCATTCATGGTCATAGAAACAGACATTTTATCTAACGGAATTTGATCGAATAAAATTTCCATATCTAAAATAGAATCGATGGCAACACCTGCCTTACCAACATCACCAGTTACACGTGGGTGATCTGAATCATAACCCCGGTGGGTAGCTAAATCAAAAGCAACTGAAAGTCCTTTTTGACCTGCCGCTAAGTTTCTTCTGTAAAAAGCGTTTGACTCTTCTGCTGTAGAAAATCCTGCATATTGACGAATGGTCCAAGGACGCATTGCATACATGGCACTATATGGTCCTCTTAAAAAAGGAGGCACACCAGCCGCATAACCTAAATGTTCTGCTTTGGCTATATCTTCTTTTGTAAAATGTTTTTTTACGGGGATTCCTTCAGGAGTATTCCAAACATCTTGATTATCTGAAGTTGCAGCAGTTTGTTTTACTGCTGAGTTTATTTTAATATCTGAAAAATCTGGTTTCATGTGTTTATTTTTATTGTTTCTCAATCGTCACATGTAATCGTAAATACGATTTCATACTTCTAAGGTTTTTAAGATTTTTTGAACTTTTTTCTGAATCGCTGAAAGTGTTACCAATACATCTGATCTCATATTAACAACACCATCTAAACCAGCAGCTGTTAATTCGTCCATGTTTTTTGGTGCACCTGCCAACAACAATACTTTTTCTGTATTTATAGCTCTAAATGTTTTAACAAAGTCTAATGCTGTTTCATCGTAATCTTGATCTGAACTACAAATAACGACAACTTGCGCTTCTGATTTTGCACTTTCTGTAGCAGCCACTGTAGCGCTTGCAAAACTTTCTTCTTGATGAACATCAAAACCACTTACACCAATAAAATCATACGCAAAAGCTGCTCTTGCTTTACGCATGTTTAAATTACCATAACTTGCTAATTGTACAATTGGACGTACGTTTGTTTCTGCAACTAACTCTTCTGTTACTCTTCGCATTGCTTCTATTTCTAAAGAAGCTCTTCTTGGAGTTAATACTTTAGAGTTAGTGGTATCTTCTTTTTTAGAAAGTAAATCTGCAGCCACTTTTTCCATTAAGTTAGGATACTTATTAATACCAACCATTGGTGTTCTACGTTGACTTATTAATTTTAACTTTTTTAAACGAATTTCTGCAATTTGTTGTTGAATTGTTTCGTTTTCGAAAGCCGTATAAAAGCCACCATTTTTTTCTATTTCTTTAAATAATTCTAAAGCTTTTTCTGCTATTTTAGAACTAACTTCTTCGATATAATACGAACCATCAACCGGGTTTGAAACTTTACCAAAGTAAGATTCTTCTCTTAAAATAGTAGTAATATTACCAGCTATTCTACTTGAAAAATCAGAAGAACTTTTAAATTCTTTATCATAAGCATCTATTAAAACACCATCTACATTACCCAATATTGCCGCCATTGCTTCTGTTGTACAACGCAATAAATTGGTTTCTGCATCTGTAATAGACTTACTCCAAATAGACGTTTTTGCAGTTATTGTATTTTTAAACTCTGCAACAGCATATTTGGCAGCTACTTCTGCTAACAAATTATTAAATGCTCTAAATTTACCTATTTCAACAAAATACTCTAGTCCAATAGCCAGATTGAAATTTAAATTATCGAAAATAGCTTGAACAGAAACTCCTTTTTCTGTAAGTTTTTCTGTTAAAAACACTAATGAATTTAACGTATAAGCAATCTCTTGAACTTGGTTTGCACCAGAATCTAAATATTCCGTTCCAGAAATTGTAAGTACTTTAAAGTTTGGAAAATCTGTTGTTAATTTTACCAACTCTGCAGTAACTTCTATAAGTTTTTCATTAAAAACACCAGTTGTTACATAACTAGAAATTAGGTCTGTATCAATATATCCTTTTAAGTTTTTACCCTTTGCAAAAGCTACTAATTCTTTAGTGAAAGTAATTGCGTTGTTATATAATTTAAATGATACCGAAATTTTATCTAAATCTATACCATTTAAAAGTTCTTCTACAGATACATTGGTTATCATTTGAAAAATGATACCATTTATACCTTCTTCTATTGCTTTTAAAGCTAAATCGTTTCCAGATTTACCACAGCAAGCTGCAATACTTCTATAATTAACTAATGATTGAGAATTTTCTCCGGTATTTTTAAGTTGTGTAATTTCGTTTTCAAGATTGTAACAAGGTTGAAAATTAATACCCGTTAGATTTTTCCAAACTAGTTTTTTATCAAAATCAGCTCCCTTTAAATCTACATGCACTCTTTCCATCCACTGCTCAGTAGAAACTGGAGGGAAATCAGAAAAAAGTGGTTTATTTTTATTGCTCATTATATGTTATTTTTTTTATCAAAAAGATTACAATTCATAAAAGTACAATTTATAGAATTGTAATTCAAAATGTTTATTTTGTCATTAAACTACTTCCAAATCTATCAAAAATAGCTTTATCTAATTCTTCTCTATGATCTGGATGTGCAATATCTCTAAGAGCTTGTGCACGTTGTTTTAGGTTTCTACCAAACAATTCTGCAATACCATATTCTGTAGCTACAAACCTTGCATGCGCACGAGTTGTTACTACACCGGCACCTACTTTTAAAACGGGTGTAATTTTAGAAACACCTTTACCTGTTGTAGAAGTAATTGCACAAATAGGTTTTCCTCCTTCAGATAAAGCAGCTCCACGCATAAAATCCATTTGACCACCAACACCAGAAAACATTCTCTGTCCGATAGAATCGGCACAAATTTGCCCTGTTAAATCTACTTCAATAGCTGAGTTAATTGCAGTTACTTTTGGATTCTTACGAATGATAGAAGTATCATTAACATAAGCAATATCATTCATTTCAATTTCTGGATTATCATCCATAAAATCATATAAACGCCTTGTTCCCATTGCAAAACCAGAAACTATTTTATACGGATTTGTTTTCTTTTTAGAACCATTTACCACTCCGTTTTTAACTAAATCTACCACACCTTCAGAAAACATTTCTGTATGTACACCTAAATTTTTATGGTTATGTAAAAATGTTAAAACTGCATTTGGAATCCCTCCAATACCCATTTGAAGCGTAGCTCCATCATCAATAATTTCTGCAATATTTTTACCTATTGATTTTTCGATTTCTGATGGTTCTACAAAACTCATTTCGTAAATTTCTTCTTCTACTTCTACGCATGCATCAAAATGTTTTAAATGAATTTGAGCATCACCAAAAGTACGTGGCATACGAGAATTAATTTGAGCAATCACTTTTTTTCCTTGCTCAATACCAGAAATAACAATATCTACAGAAACCCCTAAAGAACAAAAACCGTGTTTATCTGGAGGAGAAACGTTTACCATTACCACATCTAAATCCATATAACCTTGACGAAACAAACTTGGTATTTCACTTAAGAAAACAGGAATATAATCTACTGTATTACCCACCATTTTACGAATGTTTCCTCCAATAAAAAAAGCATTGGTATGAAAACTTTCTCTTAATTCTGGAGCAGTGTATCCACAAGCTCCTTCTGTATGTAAATGAACAAGTTCAACATTTCTTAATTCTGGTGCTCTTTTAACCATGGCATTAATTAGTGCTTGTGGTGTTGCAGAACCTCCTTGTATTAAAACTCTATCGTTAGATTTGATTAATTTAACAGCCTCATCTGCTGTCATCTTATTTGGTATTTTCATTTTTATCAAAATTTAAAAATTGTTGTTTTGTTCATTTAAATACTTAAAAGAACCTCTGTTTAACCTAAGAAACTTAGTATAATCCCCGCAGCAATTGCAGACCCAATAACACCAGCTACATTTGGGGCCATAGCGTGCATTAATAAGTAATTACTGGAATCATATTTTAATCCTTCTGTATGTACAACTCTAGCACTATCTGGTACTGCAGATACTCCTGCTGCACCAATTAATGGGTTAATTTTATTATCGCCTTTTAAGAATCTATTCATAAATCTTGCAAATAATAAACCTCCGCAAGTGGCAATTACAAATGATATAGCACCTAAACCAAATATTAATAAAGAATCTTTTGTAATAAAGATATCTGCTTGTGTAGAAGCACCTACTGTTACCCCTAATAAAATAGTTACAATATCTATTAATTTAGTTCTTGCTGTATCTGCTAATCTTTCTGTTCTTCCAGACTCTTTAAGTAAATTACCAAAGAATAACATACCTAATAATGGTAATGCACTAGGAGAAATAAAAGTTGTTAAAATTAAAGCCACCACAGGAAAAATCATTTTTTCTTTTTGTGTAACAGCTCTTGGTGGTTTCATTTTAATTTTTCTATCCTCTTTAGAAATTAGCATTCTCATTAAAGGAGGTTGAATTACAGGCACCAATGCCATATAAGAATACGCTGCAATTGCAATAGGACCAATTAGGTTTTTTACTGTTGTACCATCTGCTAATACGTTAACACCATTGGCTAATTTAGAAGAAAGGAAAATGGCTGTTGGTCCATCTGCACCGCCAATAATACCAATTGCACCTGCTTCTGGCAAATTAAAACCTAAATAAAGTGCTCCTAAAAAAGTTGCAAAAACACCTATTTGAGCAGCAGCTCCTAAAAGCATTAATTTTGGATTTGCAATTAAAGATGAAAAATCTGTCATTGCTCCAATTCCTAAGAAGATTAAAGGCGGATAAACACCTTTTACCACCCCAAAATAAAGGAAATTTAATACAGATCCTGTTTCATAAATACCTGTTTGATTTCCGGCTACAAAAGGAATATTTCCTATAATTACACCAGCACCAATAGGTATTAGTAATAAGGGTTCGTAATCATATTTAATACCTAAATAGATAAATATAATTCCGATGATAATCATTACTAAATTACCTGATGTTGCATTTGCAAAACCGGTATAGCCATAAAATGTTTTAATCCCTTTAAAAGCTCCTTCAAAAACACCATCTTGTTGCGATACCTGATCTACTTGTGTTGTAGCAACGGTATCGCCACTTAAGGTGTCTGTGGTCGAATTTGTGTCAAAACCTAATACTGGTCTAATAAAGATCAATAACGATAGAACACAAAATATTAAAATTACTTTTTTCATGTTTTGTATTTTATTCTAGTTCTATCATTAATTCATCATGCAATACTTGCTGACCAACACTAATTTTTATGGCTGTAATAGTACCTGCTTTTTCACAAACAATACTATTTTCCATTTTCATCGCTTCTAAAACAAGCATTCTATCCCCTACTTTAAGTGTATCGCCAACTTTAACATCGATAGATAATACAACTCCAGGAATTGGAGCTACAATTCTTGTTTTTTGAGATTTCGGATTTACTTTTAAAGGTTCTGCAGGTCTTTGAGATGCTGCACGAACTAAAGTAGGAGTTTTAGATTTTTTAACCTCCTCTTTCATTTTTACCTCATATAAAGTACCATTAACTTCTAAGTTAATAATATTGTCTTCATGCGATTTTATATTAACGGTATAACCGTTATCGTTTACTTTAAATTTATAGCTTTTCATTTGTTATAATCTATTTTGAATTCCGTAAATTTTAGAACTCCAAGGTGAATAAGTTTTTTTAACTTGCTTAATGGTTAAAATTGCGCTTTCATGATCATGCTGTTCACTTGTATACATATGAACGGCAGCCCCAATAACCGCAGAAATTTCTCCTGTGAAATTGCTATCTTTTTTGATTTTAATTTCACTAACCTTTTTGTCTTTACCTTTTGTAATTATTTTATACACATAAAGCATTACAGGCAATCCATAATTAAAAACAAGTGCTAGTGTTACTAATGCACTAAAAACAATGAATAATCCAGTAAATAAGATAACGTAACCTTCACTTATTGTGTCTGTATTTAATATTAAATATGTCATTATAATGGAATATTTGAGTGTTTTTTAGGAGGATTTACATCTTTTTTATTTTGAAGTAATTCTAAAGCTCTAATAATTCTGAAACGGGTGTTTCTTGGCTCAATTACATCATCAATAAACCCATATTTTGCTGCCATGTAAGGGTTGGCAAACTTTTCTGTATATTCATCTTCTTTTTTCTGAATGTACTCTAGTTTTTCTTCGGCATCTTCAATTTTTCTAATATTAGATCCCTCTAATACTTCTACAGCTCCCTTAGCTCCCATTACTGCAATTTCTGCAGTTGGCCATGCATAATTTACATCACCTCTTAATTGTTTACAACTCATAACATCGTGCGCACCACCATAAGATTTACGTAAAGTAATGGTTACTTTTGGCACAGTTGCCTCTCCATAAGCAAACAATAATTTTGCTCCGTGTAAGATAATTCCTCCATATTCTTGACCTGTACCCGGTAAGAATCCTGGAACATCTACAAGAGTTACAATGGCAATATTAAAAGCATCACAAAAACGTACAAAACGAGCCGCTTTTCTAGAAGCATCAATATCTAAAACACCTGCATAATACTTAGGTTGATTGGCAACAATACCAACCGGACGACCATTAAATCTAGCAAAACCTACACAAATATTTCTTGCATAATTTCTATGCACCTCTGTAAACTCTCCGTTATCTGCAAGTATTGATATAACATCAACAATATCATATGGTTGGTTAGGGTTTTCTGGAATTATTTCATTTAAAGCATCTTCTAATCGATCAATAGGATCACTACAAGGAAGTATTGGTGCTTCTTCTAAATTATTTGATGGTAAATAACTTAATAATTTACGTACTAATAATAAGTTTTCTTCATCACTGGTAGCTAAAAAGTGAGAAACACCAGATCTTGTAGAGTGAATTTTAGCTCCCCCAAGTTCTTCTGCCGTTACAATCTCTCCTGTAACCGATTTTACTACTTTAGGCCCAGTAACAAACATATAACTTGTTTCTTCTGTCATAATAGTAAAATCTGTTAATGCCGGAGAATAAACTGCCCCACCAGCACAAGGTCCTAAAATTGAAGAAATTTGAGGAATTACCCCAGAAGCCATAATGTTTCTTTGAAAAATCTCGGCATAACCAGCTAAAGATCTTACCCCTTCTTGAATACGTGCTCCACCAGAATCATTTAACCCAATAACAGGTACTCCTATTTTCATAGCCATATCCATTACCTTACATATTTTTAAGGCATAGGTTTCAGACAAAGAACCACCAAATACGGTAAAATCTTGTGCAAAGACATAAACAATCCTTCCATCAATAGTACCATGTCCTGTAACAACACCATCAGAAAGATAAATTTGTTTATCCAACCCAAAAGATTTTGTTCTGTGAGTTACAAACATATCAAACTCCTCAAAACTATCTTCGTCTAAAAGAATATCAATACGTTCGCGCGCTGTTAATTTACCTTTGGCATGTTGAGAGTCGATTCGTTTTTCTCCTCCTCCCATTTTAGCCTCTGCTCTTTTTTCTATGAGCTCATTAATTTTATCTTGATTTGCCATTATTATATATGTGTTTTACTTATCAATTATTCTTTAGAACAAAGTTCTGTAAGTACTCCTAGTGTAGATTTTGGATGTAAGAAACCAATATTTAATCCTTCTGCTCCTTTTCTAGAAACTTTATCAATTAATCGCACACCTCGTTCTTCTGCAGTTTTTAACGCTTCTGTTGCATTGGGTACTGCAAAAGCAATATGATGAATACCGGGGCCTTTTTTTTCTATAAACTTACCTATAGGGCCATCTGGAGAGGTACTTTCTAATAGCTCTATTTTTGTATTACCTACCAAAAAAAAGGCTGTCTTAACCTTTTGGTCAGCAACCTCTTCTATAGAATAACATTTAAACCCTAAAACTTCTTCATAGTATTTTATTGATTCTTCTAAATTATCAACTGCAATACCTAAATGCTCAATATGTGAAATATTCATAACTTCAATGATTTAATTTCCTTCAAATTTAGAGCACATATCGATTTTATTCTATGATAGTTGTCATGTTATTAGACATTTAAAAGAAGTGGAATATTTTAAGGATATAAAAAGTATTGAAATTGATTTTTTAGCTATGTAATTGTATCTTACATATTTACAAATAAGCTAGAAAAGGTAAATTGTTTAAAAAAATAAAAGCGTATTATTTTTATTTTTTATTATAAAATTATAAATGAAAAAAGAAAGGCCTGTTATATTATACCTAAAATGAAGTGTGTTTTTAGGTATAACGGGCTTCAATTAAAAAACTATTTAATGTTTTTTAATTGTTAAAATCAGAATTTATTAAAAAAAATACCAACGAAATGTATTCTAAAATTAGTATTCTTAAAAGAAAAAGTAAATTATGCCATTTCTTTTTTACCTAAAGAACGTAACATTTTTGTATGGTCTTTAACGGCATGGAAAAAAGATTTTTTAACATGATAAGGCATCCCAAATTCTAAAGCGGTTTCTGATACAATTTTGGTTAAATCTTTATAATGTACATGGCAAACATCTGGTAATATATGATGTTCTATTTGATAATTTAAACCGCCAATCAACCAAAATAATATTTTGCTTTTTGGAGAGAAATTAGTAGTGGTTGCAAATTGATGAGCATACCAATTATTATTCATCTCTCCTTCTGAATCCGGTAAAGGAAACTCGTTCGTTGGCATAATATGAGCAATTTGAAAAACAACACTTATCAATAGCCCTGTAATAAAATGCATACTTAAAAAAGCCACTAAAATAAGTCCCCAAGAAAAAGGCAACATTATCATAGGCAATACTAATGCATACAAATAATACAACAATTTCCAACCAGTCATACTTGCGAATGCTTTGTTATATTCGTTCTTTTTGCTTAAAAACCCTTTTCCTCTAAAGTGTTTTAAACGCACAAAATCTTTTGTAGTAATCCAAGATACGGTAGATAAACTATAAAAAAACCAGATATAAATATGCTGAAATTGATGTACCCAATAATGTTTTGCATGGGGACAAAATCTTAAAAAGAAAGGCGCATTTAAATCGTCATCTGCGTGCTCTATGTTTGTATAAGTGTGGTGTAATATATTGTGTTGAATTTTCCAAACGGTAGCATTGGCTCCTATCATATTTAAACTATATCCTAAAAGGGTATTGATCGTTTTGTTTTTAGAATAAGAACCATGTATAGCATCGTGCATTACACACATACCAATACCTGCCATTCCTAATCCACTTAAAATATATAATAAAAAAAGTAACCAAACCGAATTTATAGATCCCGATGCGAGTGTTAACAATGGAATAAAAAATAAACTCATCATAAAAAAAGTTTTTAGCACCATGTTAGTATTGGCTTTTCTACTTTTTTTATGTGTTTTAAAATAAGTATTAACTCTTTTTCTTAGGGTTTTAGAAAAATCCGGATGAATGTCTCTTGAAAATTTTGGGTTTTTGATAGTGTGTGTTTTTTAATTTAAAATGATGAATCAGTATATCTTTAAACTCATAAAAACAAGTAAGTAATATTACTTACAAGCTATGTTATAATTTAAAATTATAATACGGACATTGTTTATTAAAAGATGGAGAAAACTTGAATTCTTTAAAATTCGAATAAATTAAAAAAGCTATCTAAATAATTAATACGGCTAATTTAAGTTAAATAAGTAGCAATTCATTATAAATACTTGTGTAACCCTCTTTTAAAACCAATTTTGCTAACTTTAAACTTTAAAGAAAAACCAATTTAAAATAAAAATTTAGAAGACTTACCTGCCTAAATACCAACAAACTATTTTAAACAAAAAAGCAACTTTTACCTTTACATATTCTTAAATTAGTTGTTTTTGATAAAAGAGCTCTAAATAGTTAAATTACCATTTTATTATTTAATTAGTGAAAATATTATTATTTTGATAATTAAACCTCAAAATATATCATAATTAATGAGGGTTTTACGCTGTTTTATTATTAAATTTATAAAAAATAAAACACAAATAAAACGATACTAAAAATAGATTTATTATTTATAAAGAAGCCCTTTAAGACTCAATTTTATTAAAAAAGTTAAGCCGATTTGGAATAATAAATACTTAAATTTGTCCGCGTTTTTTTTCGCTTTATTTAAAAAAAGTTATCTAAAATTAACTCGCTAATTTGCACTCATAATATCTGTATATATGGCATTAAAAATCGTAATATCACACAAGACTACTTATAAGTATGATAGAAAAGTATCCTTATCTCCTCATATTTTTAGACTAAGACCTGCTCCACACTCTAGAACTCCCATAGAATCTTACTCAATTAAGATTACGCCAGAAGAACAATTCTTTAACTGGCAACAAGACCCTTTTGGTAATTATGTTGCGCGTTTGGTTTTTCCAGAGAAAACGGATGAAATGTCTATTGATGTTGAAATTATAGCAGATTTAAAAACCATAAACCCTTTTGATTTCTTTATTGAAGAATATGCAGAAGAGTACCCTTTTGAATATACAGAAACTGTAAAAAAAGAATTACAGCCTTATTTAGAAATTACAGATAAAGGCAAATTATTAGAAGAATTTATAAAAACAATAGATTATACACCAAGAAAAACCATTTATTTTCTAATTGATATCAATCAGAAAATTTATGAATTTTTAAATTATAATATTAGAATGGATCCGGGTGTTCAGAGTTGTGAAGAAACTTTGAATCAGAAAAATGGGTCTTGTAGAGATTATGCATGGTTATTTGTACAAACTTTACGACACTTAGGTTTTGGAGCACGTTTTGTTTCTGGATATTTAGTACAATTAAAATCTGATGAAAAGTCGTTAGATGGTCCTTCTGGTCCTGAAGAAGATTTTACAGACTTACACGCTTGGGCAGAAGTTTATTTGCCAGGTGCTGGTTGGATTGGTTTTGACGCTACTTCTGGTCTTTTGGCTAGTGAAGGCCATATTCCGTTAGCCTGTACTCCTTCTTTTGAAAGTGCCGCGCCAGTTTCTGGAATGACTGATAAGTGTGAAACTGAATTCTTTTTTGAAAATAAAGTAACCCGAATTTTAGAATCTCCAAGAGTTACAAAGCCATATACAGAAGAACAATGGAAAGCTGTAGACAAACTTGGTCATAAAGTAGAAAAGCAATTAGAAAAAGGGGACGTAAGGTTAACAATGGGTGGCGAACCTACCTTTATTTCTATTGATGATTTAGAATCTGATGAGTGGAACACCACTGCAGACGGTCCAAACAAAAGAAAATTAGCAGGTGATTTAACAAAAGGATTGTACGACAAATTTGGGAATGGAGCCGTTTTACATCACGCACAAGGAAAATGGTATCCTGGAGAACCTTTACCAAGATGGCAAATAGAAATTTGTTGGCGTAAAGATGGAAGACCAATTTGGTATAACAAAAAATATTTATCTAGTTATGCAAGTAATCCTATTGTTCCAGAAAATTCTGATAAATTATTTTTAGAAACACTTACCAAATATTTACGTGTTTCTACAGAACATATTTTACCAGGTTACGAAGATCCTTTTTATCATTTATGGGAACAAGGAAATTTACCTGTAGACATAGATCCTGCAAAGGACAAAGACGGTTCTTTAGCACGTAAAAAATTACAAGAAATTTACGAAAAAGGAGCCTCTACACCGGTTGGATATTTACTTCCTTTAAATAAAACAGAAGATAAATGGTTTACCAGTGCTTGGACTTTTAGAAGACAACATATCTTTTTAACTCCAGGGAATTCTCCTATGGGATTAAGATTGCCTTTAGATTCATTAATGGAAAAACCAGAACATGAGGTTTTTCCTATTTATGAACCCGATTTATTTTCTAAAAAGAAACGCTTACCGAGTTTTAAAAACATTGTTAAAAAAAGATACCAAGAGTTTTTAGACTTCGGATTAGAAACCAACCAACCAAACTATTTTGTACGTACTGCACTTTGTGCAGAAATTAGAGAAGGTAAATTGTATCTATTTTTACCGCCCCTAGAAACCGCAGAAATGTTTTTAGATTTAATTGCTGCTATAGAAATTACAGCAAGAGAATTAAATGTACCTGTTATTATGGAAGGTTATGAACCGCCAAAGGATAACAGATTAGAATCTCTAAAAATAACGCCAGATCCTGCTGTTATAGAAGTAAACGTGCATCCTGTTACTAATTGGGAAGACTTATGTAAAAACACATTTACGTTTTACAACGAGGCTAAAAAAGCAAGATTAGGTACAGAAAAGTTTATGCTAGATGGTAAACATACAGGAACTGGTGGTGGAAATCACGTTACTTTAGGAGGTACAAGTCCTGCAGACAGTCCTTTATTACGTAAACCAAGTTTGTTACGTAGTTTGTTAACTTTTTGGCAACATCACCCGGGATTAACATATTTATTCTCTGGTTCTTTTGTAGGACCAACAAGTCAGGCACCAAGAGTAGATGAAGCGCGTTTAGACAACTTATACGAATTAGAAATTGCGTTTAACCAAATACCGAAAGACGAAGAAGTTCCTTTTTGGTTAACCGATAGATTGTTTAGACATTTATTAACCGATTTAACGGGTAATACACATAGAGCAGAATTTTGTATTGATAAATTATACTCACCAGATTCTTCTTCCGGAAGATTAGGTATCTTAGAGTTGCGTGGTTTTGATATGCCTCCGCATCCAAAAATGAGTTTGGTACAAATGCTATTGGTTAGAACTTTAGTAGCTTGGTTCTGGAAAAAACCTTATGAACATAATTTAGTACGCTGGGGAACAGAATTGCATGATAAATTCTTAATAGAGCATTATGTAAGAGAAGATATTAAAGACATTGTAGACCAATTAAATAAAGCGGGTTATGACTTTAAAGAAGATTGGTTCGATCCGTTTTTTGAGTTTAGATTCCCACTTCATGGAATGGTAGATATTAATAATATTCATTTAGAATTAAGAGCCGGTATAGAACCTTGGAATGTTTTAGGAGAAGAAATGACAGGTGGAGGAACTGCAAGATATGTAGATTCATCACTAGAAAGATTACAAGTTAAAGTTTCTAATTTTAACGAAGACCGTTTTGTATTAAGTTGTAACGGAGTTAAAGTACAATTAAATAGTACAGGTGTTCATGGAGAATATGTTGCTGGTGTGCGTTATAAAGCTTGGGATCCGTTTTCTGCTTTGCACCCAACAATTCCTGTAGATACACCGCTTGTTTTTGATATTGTAGATACTTGGAATAAGCGTTCTATTGGTGGTTGTACTTATTTTGTGGCACATCCAGGTGGTAGATCTTATGATGAATATCCAGTAAATAGTTATGAAGCAGAATCAAGAAGAATTAATCGCTTCTGGGAATTTGGACATACACAAGGTGAAATTGCCCCTGTAGAAAGTATCAACCCAAATACTGAAAGCACAAGTAGAAGTGTAGAACCAAATAGCAGCTCTAAACGATTTAAGTTTAAAGAATTGCCAGTTAATTTTGAATTTCCTTATACCTTAGATTTAAGAAAAAAGTAAGGAAGTTTTTATAGGTAGTGTGAATTATGATGATAGAAGACAAAAAAGTTGAGAAGACAATTTTATATGATTATTTTTTAAATAAAACGAAATATGACGAATTATTAATCTCTAAGATGGACGAAAAATCGGATTGGAAAATTTTATTAGACAATTTACAAAAAATTGGTCCCAAAGAATTAGCTTCTAAACAAGCTGATATAGATTGGCTTTTAGCAGAAAACGGTGTTACTTACAATGTATATAATGATCCTAAAGGATTAAATAGACCTTGGAATTTAAATGTAGTACCGTTTATAATTCATCAAAAAGAATGGACAGAAGTTGAAAAAGGAATTCAACAAAGATCTGAGCTTTTAAACCTAATTTTAAAAGATTTATACGGAAAACGTGAATTGCTTAAAAACGGAATTATTCCGCCAGAAGTAATTTACGCCCATCGTGGTTTTTTACGTTCTTGTGATCAAATTGAATATAAAACAGCAAAACAATTACTGGTACATGCAGTAGATTTAGCGAGAGGTCCAGATGGCAGAATGTGGGTTGTAAATGATAGAACACAAGCGCCTTCTGGTATGGGATATGCTTTAGAAAACAGATTTTCTACAAGTAAAATTATTCCTGAGATATTTAACAATATCAATGTAAAACAACCCTCTACTTTCTTTAATGATTTTAACAAATTATTGTTGAATGTTGCTCCGTCGAATAAAGAAAATCCAATGGTGGTTATTTTAACACCAGGGCCACATAATGAAACTTATTTTGAACATTCCTTTTTATCTTCATTTTTAGGGCATCCTCTGGTAAAAGGAAATGATTTAGTGGTAAGACACGGTAAAGTTTGGTTAAAATCTTTAAAAGGATTAAAACAAGTTGATGTTATTTTAAGACGTGTAGATGATAATTTTATGGATCCTTTAGAATTAAAGGAAGATTCTTATTTAGGAGTTGCTGGTTTATTAGAAGTAGTACGTTTACAAAATGTTGCCATCGTAAACCCTATTGGAAGTGGTATTTTAGAAAACCCTGCCCTCATCCCATTTATGGAAAACATCTGTGAATTCTTCTTAAAAGAAAAATTGATTTTACCACAAATTGCTTCGTGGTGGTGCGGACAAGAAAAAGAACGAAAACATGTACTAGAAGACCTGCCTTCTTATGTGGTAAAAAGAATAGACAGATCGCATAGAGAACATATTTATTTCTGTGAATTTTTAAGTAAGGAAGAACTAAAAGATTTAAAAGCAGAGATTTTAGAAAATCCGAATAGATTTGTTGCTCAAGAAAAAATATCCTTTTCTACAGCTCCTAACTTTGTGGGAGAAAAATTAGAACCACGTAAAATTTTATGTAGAACTTTTTCTATTGCTAAACAAAATGGTTATAGCATAATGCCAGGTGGTTTGGTTAGAGTTGCTGCAGAACGAGAAGAACTATTTGTTTCTAACCAACGTGGAGGAACTAGTAAAGATTTTTGGATTGTTTCTGATAAAAAACAAAATTATCTGCAAAACTATTCTTGGAACAAAACAACCTCTAACCACACAGAAAGCATTAATGATGTGCCAAGTAATACAGCAGAAAACTTGTATTGGTCTGGTAGGTATTTAGGTAGAACGTTGTTTACTGCAAGGTATTTAAGAATGGTTTTAAACCAAATGACACATGTACAATACAACAATGATCGAAAATCAGAATCAGAAAGTTTAAAAATATTATTTCAATCTATTACCAATATAACATCTACTTTTCCTGGTTTTACTGGAGAAAAAGCAGAAGAAGCTTTAAAAAATCCGCTAAAAGAAATTAAAGCACTTACTTTAGATAACCAAAGAATTGGTGGTTTTGCACAGTCTATGCAAAGCTTTAACAACTCTTATTATTCTTTAAGAAACTTGTGGTCTAAAGATATGTGGAGAGTTTTTGATGGAATTCAGAAACAATTGGTCAAATTAAAAGAAGAAGAAAGTTACTCTGCTAGTACTTTATCTAAATTCTTTGATAAAATTATTACCAGACTTATTGCTTTTATGGCTTTATCAGAAGAAAGTATTTTAGTAAGACAAGGACTCCTACTCTACTTTATCGGTTTGCAGATAGAGCAAGCTTCTATGACCATCGAAAAATTTAGATCTTTAATCATTGTAAATTATAATGAAGAATTAGAATACGAAATTTTAGAATCACTTTTAAATAGTCATGAGAGTTTAAATATTTACAGATACAGTTACAAATCTTATTTAAGTATAGAAAATGTACTAAAATTATTACTTTTAGATAAAGAGTATTCTAGATCTTTAATGTATCAAGTACATCGAATTAAAAAAGATATTGATAGATTACCAAAAGCAAATGCATCTTTAGAAATGACCGCTTGTCAGAAAAATATTGATACCGTAATTACTAAAATACAAAGCTTATCGCTAAAAGAAATTTTAGAAATTGATGAAACTTCTAATATGCGTAAAAATTTAGATGAATTATTATCTGATTTAAGCGATTTATTAAATACTACTTCGTTGTCCGTTTCAGACACTTACTTTAACCACTCTCAACAACAGAAACAGTTGGTAGATAGAAAAATTTCTAATTAATATGATTTTTGATCTTTGGCATAAAACAAAATATAGTTATGAAAACGGCGCTTCGTTTTGTCATAATATAACCACCTTAAAGCCTAAAACTTTTAAAGGACAAACTGTTTTAGAATACAAATTAGAAATAAGCCCAACTCCTACAGACATTTCTGAAAGACTAGACTTTTTTGGTAATACGGTTACACGCTTTTCGATACAGCAAAATCATGAAGAACTAATTGTTATCGCACGTAGTAAAGTTGCTAGAGATTACAACCTTCAAATAGAAGGAGAAAATTTTGTGGAAGGAAAAAAAGTGACTGTAGCAGAATCTTTAGAATTATTAAAAGGAATACAACCAGACATTATTGAAGCAAGACAATTTGTATTAGTCTCTCCTTTAATTTCTGATATGAGTACTGTAATTAAAGAATATGCATTGGTTTCTTTTAAACCAGAAAGATCTTTATACGAGGCTTCTTATGAATTAATGCAACGTATTTTTACTGATTTTGATTTTGTTGCTGGTTTTACAAACATAGCTACACCATTAAAAGAAGTAATGAAAGAGAAAAAAGGTGTTTGCCAAGATTTTGCGCAAATTGCCATTGCTTGTGTTAGGTCTATGGGCTTACCTGCAAGATATGTTAGTGGTTATATAGAAACAGTAGCTCCAGAGGGTAAAGAAAAATTGATTGGTACAGATGCTTCTCATGCTTGGTTTTCTGTATTTATACCTACTTTGGGTTGGGTAGATTTTGACCCAACTAACAATCAAATACCAAAAAATCAACACATTGTAGTTGCACATGGTAGAGATTATTATGATGTACCTCCATTAAAAGGTGTAATTTATAGTACAGGTAAAAGTACTATGGATGTTTCTGTAGATTTAAGACCAGCTAAAAACCATCAAAGTCAGCAACAATCTCAATTTTAAATTCTAAAAAAGCTCTTTTTGTTTCTTTTTAAAACCTATTAAAAGAAACAAAAAGAGCCAAAATTATTATTTCTGTTCTTGTGTTTGAGTTTTTGTTTCTTCTTCTCCCTTATTTTCTTGTTCTTTTACAAAACTAGGGTCTGTAATATTAAAGTAGTTCTCTTCTAATTTTGATGCTATTAAAATTAATTTCTTTATTAAATCCGCAATAAACTCTTCTAAATTATCATCAATATCTGCAAATAATTTATACTCAAACTCTGCTTTTATTTTACCAATTAAAAAGGCCGCAGAATCATCAGAAATTACCTTATTCCTAGAAATAATACAAATATATTTATAGATTTGAAACAAACAGTTTTTTATAGACCTAGGACACTTTTTATTTAAAATAATAAACTCTAAGGATGTTTTTCTAGTCGGCGTTTTTTTATAGAAACGGCGCATCATATCGTGTGTAGAAACACATTTTAAAAGTGTAGACCATTGGTAATTACCCGCTAATTCTCCGTAAAGTTCTTTAGAAGCAGCAACATCACTTAGCTTAGAATTTATAATTCTTGATACTTGAATAGCTCTTTCTAAATAAACACCCAACATAATAATAGCATAAACTTCATCATGTAAAAGTGTACTTTTAATTTTACTTCTTGCATCTGATGCAGATTGCGTGATAATAGATGTAAAATCATACAACCCACTTTTTACAAACTGATCTATTGGATATGTTTTTATTCTATGATTTACAGTATTGATACATTCAAATAATTCTGTTGAGATTAAATCTCTAGAACTACGGGCATTTTCGTGTGCATTTATAAACGTATTTACTATGGAATAAGGCTTTTCTAAATTTAACCCAACATTAAACAAAACCGCTTCTTCGTCTAATATAATATCAGCATCTATAATTTCATCTGCAGACATATACATTACAGAACGCAATACAAATTGCCTAGATTGTGATAATTCATCTGGTGCATCTAAAGAAGAAAAGTAATTAACGTTTAAAAACCTTGCTAGGTGCTCTGAACGTTCAATATATCTCCCCATCCAAAAAAGGTTATTGGCTACTCTTGCTAACATATTTCTTTATTTTTTTAAAACCCAAGTGTCTTTAGAACCACCACCTTGAGATGAATTTACTATTAAATTTCCTTTCTTAAGCGCAACTCTAGACAAGCCTCCTTTTAATACAAAATCGATGTCTTTTCCCAATAAGGTAAAAGTTCTTAAATCTACGTGCCTAGACTCAAAAGATTCATTATCATCTATATACGTTGGGTGTGTAGATAAAGACATAATAGGTTGTGCTATATATTTTCTAGGGGCTGCTAATATTGTTTTTTTAACCGTTTCTATTTCTTCTTTTGTTAATTTACTACCAATAGAAATTCCATATCCACCAGACTCATCAACAGGTTTCACAACCAACTTATCTATATTTTCTAGCACATACTTTAATTCGTCTTTTCTACTACAATGATAGGTGTGTACATTGTTTAAGATTGGTTCTTCATCTAAATAATATTTAATAATTTGTGGCATATAGGTGTAAACAGCTTTATCATCTGCAACACCTGTACCAGGAGCGTTTACTAAAGTTACATTTCCTTTTAAATAGACAGAAAACAAACCAGGAACCCCCAACATAGAATCCTTTTTAAAAACCAAAGGATCTAAATACAAATCATCTATTCTTCTATAAATAACATCTACTTTTTCTGGTCCATAAATAGTTCTCATGTATACAAAACCATTTTCTACAAATAAGTCTCTACCTTCTACTAAAACAACCCCCATTTGTTTTGCCAAAAAGGAATGCTCATAATAAGCAGAGTTATAAACACCAGGCGTAATAATAACGCAAACAGGCGCATCTACTCCATTAGGTTTTACAGACTCCATTGTTTCTAATAACTTAGATCCATAATCTACCACTGTATGTGCTTTATATTGATTAAAAACACCAAACAACGCATGTTTTACAGCTGTTCTATTTCCTATAACATAACTTACTCCAGAAGGACATCTTATATTATCTTCTAAAACATAATAATTACCATCAGCATGCTTTATTAAATCGGTACCAGATATATGGTTGTAAATTCCTCCAGGAGGATCTAACCCTTTCATTTGAGGTAAAAAATTTACAGAAGAATCAATTAAATCTTTAGGTACAATACCTTGTTTTATAATTTTCTGATCATGATAAATATCCCAAAGAAAAAGATTTAATGCTTTGCTTCTTTGTAAAACACCTTTCTCTATGGTAGTCCATTCTTTATTATTAATAATTCTTGGAAATAAATCGAAAGGAAAAATTTTCTCTTTTACCTCCTTCTCACCATAAACCTGAAACGTAATTCCGAGATTAAAAAAAGAATCTTTTGCTTTTTTATTTAAACGATCAAATTCTGAAACAGAATAAGATCCAAATAAATTATACAAAGTTTTATAAACTTCTCTTATTTCATTATTCTTATTAAAGAGCTCATCATAAAATCTAGAATCTAATTCGTAAGTTGAAAATAGCGGTAGTGTTGTAGTTTTTTTCAAATCTTATAATTTTTTAGTAAATATAAATTAGTTTTATGAAAATGTCAATGATTTTTAAAATATGTTGCGATTATTGTAATAGTAATTTTATTTCATTTATTTTTTTACATTAATAACAATAAATTGATACCAAATCTTTAATAAATCAATAATAAGGATATAATTGATATGCATTTATTTGTTAAAAAGACGAAAACAATGGTGAAATCTATAAAAAACAACAATAAAAGAGCTTTTTTTAATTAAAAAACCTGCATTTAGGTACTTTCTTAAAATTCTTACAAAAGATAGCGTTTATTCTCCTAAAAGATTGAAAAAGTTTGTTATTAAAAAAATAACTTTTTAATAATAATCATTAAATAAAAAGTAAAATACTATCTCACAATAAGTTAACCAAAATTTTAATTGCTGTTTTTAATTTTAAATAAAATACTAATTATTAACTGTTTCATATTTTTTTGATTCTACTATCTTCGCGCGCATTATGTGGATGTACTTAGGACTTTTAGCTGCTTTATTTTTAGGATTACACAATTTATGTAAAAAACATGCCGTACAAGGTAATGAGGTTTTCCCTGTATTGTTGGGAACTATTTCTGCTGGTTTTTTATTGATACTTCCCTTCTATTTGGGATCTATTTGGAATCCAAATTATATGCAAAAGATAGGATTTTATATAAAAAATATTCCTTGGACTATTCATGGGTTTATTTTTATAAAATCGATGATAATGGCAGCTTCTTGGGTTTTAGCATATCAAGCATTAAAACATTTACCAATTACTATTGTAACCCCAATTAGATCTGCAGGCCCTTTTTTTACGTTTATAGGTGCCATTTTTATTTATCAAGAAAAACCAAATCCACTGCAATGGGTTGGTTTCTTTCTTATTATCTTTTCTGTTCTATTATATTCTAAAATTGGAAAAAAGGAAGGCATTAACTTTAAAAGAAATAAATGGATTTTTGCCATTATCGGTGCAACCTTTTTAGGAGCTTCTAGTGGATTGTATGATAAATTTTTAATTCAGAACTTAAGCTTAAACCCACAAACATTACAATTTTGGTTTTGCTTCTACACCATTCTAATTTTATTAATAATTTTATCTATAACTTGGTTTCCTTATGCTGATAAAAGAAAAGCCTTTAAATTTAGATGGTCTATACCCGCAGTGGGAATTTTATTACAAACAGCAGACTACTTTTATTTTAAAGCTTTACAAGATCCTGATGCATTAATTATGTTATTATCGGCCATCAAAAGGAGTCAGATTTTAATTGCAGTTGTAGTTGGTGGATTGCTATTTAAAGAACAAAATAAACGTAAAAAATTGGTTCCTTTATTCGGTATTCTATTGGGGGTATTTTTAATATTATATTCTTAAACAAAAAAGAGGCTGTCTAAAAAAGATATTCTTTTTAGACAGCCTCTGCTAATACTAATTATGTACAACGTTGCTTTTAAACAGTCTTTTGTGCAATAAAGTTTAAAATATCACTTTCTTTAATTTCAGGATTTGCGCCTTCACTACTTGCAACAATGGCACCAACAGCACAAGCAAAATCTAACGCTTCTTGAGGATCAACCTCTTTTAATAATTTATTTATTAAAGAAGCTAAAAAAGAATCTCCAGCACCTACTGTATCTTTAACTTCTATTGAATAACCACTATTATAATAAAATTTGTCATCATAATAAAGTATTGCACCTGCACTACCTTTTGTAACACAAATAGATTTAGTGTCTGTAGCTTCTGCTATAAATTGAATATTTTTTTCTAATGAATTTGATGAAAAATTTAATCCTTTTGAAATTTCAAAAATTTCATCATCATTAAATTTAATAAAATTAGCTTCCTTCATTAAATAACTTAAACCATCTATATTATAATAAGGTGCTCTAAGATTAACATCAAAAATTTTATAGTTTGCTATTTTTAAAAGTTCATACAGTGTATTTCTAGAGACTTCATCTCTAGCCACCAAACTACCAAAAACAAAAGCATCTGAAACCTTAACTATTTTCTTTGCACTTTCTGTCAATTCAATTTGATCCCAAGCCCTAGGAAACATAATGTCATAAGAAGCACAACCTTTATCATCTAGTATTACTTTAACTTTTCCTGTTTTTAGATTTTCATCTACTTGTAAGGCTACTTTGTTAACGTTATTTTCCTTAATAAAATCCTTAATTTTTTGACCATTATCATCTGCTCCAACCCTAGTTATTATATATACATTATTATCTAAAGATTGTAATCTTACTGCAACGTTTAAAGGAGCTCCTCCTATTTTTTTGTGCGTTGGAAACACGTCCAAAAGCACTTCGCCAAAACATGTAATATTTGCCATCTAAATTTTATTTAAAACTGTACTATTTATATCTTTTACCGATTTTTCTATTCCATTTTTAACAATATTTTGATATGCATCGGTATAAGCTTCTAAAAATATCTTAGAGTTTTTAAGCTGCCCAAAAATAGATTCTATTTCTAAAAAAGCGGCAGGGTTATTTCTTGATAAAATTGCTTTTTCAGTTAAAATTGCTTCCATAGCGTCTTTTATCATTAATTGCGAACCATTCTCATTTACTCCAACACTATATATTGCAAAAGCAGCAATGATAAAAGCGGCATGGTTTATTGTTCTATTATTCTCTAATTGCGCATAAACCGTTGGTAAAATAAAAATTGGAATTTTAGCAGAACTCTCAGAACAAATTCTTTCAATTTGATCTTTTATGTAAGTGTTTCCAAATCTTTGGATTAATGAAAACTTATAATTTTTTAAGTTTACACCTTCTAAATCTCCTAAAGTTGGTGTTACTTCATTCCCCATATATATTCTTAAAAAAGAACTGATATCAGCATCATTTGCTGCTTCATCAATAGTTGAATATCCATATAATGCGCCTAAAATTCCTAATACAGAATGACCGGCATTCAGTAAACTTAATTTCATTTTTTCATAGGGTACTACATCTTTTACAAACTGAGCTCCAACAGTTTCCCAAGCAGGTCTTCCTGCAGCAAAATTATCTTCTATAACCCATTGTTTAAAAGGTTCACAAACTACTGGCCAACCATCATCAATACCTGAAGTTTCTTTTAATTTTTCGATATCTAATGCTGATGTTGCTGGTGTAATTCTATCGACCATTGCATTCGGAAACGAAACGTTTTCATTAATCCAAGACACTAATGTTGGTTCAGCAACTTTTACATAACTCAACAACATTTTTTCTGCCATATGCCCATTTCCTTGAATATTATCACAAGATTGAATGGTAACACCTTTTAAACCTTTTTCTTTTCGTAATTTTAAGGCTTGTGTTAAATATCCAAAAATAGTTTTAGGTGCACTTGGCGTTTCTAAATCGTGCTGAATTAAAGGGTTTTCAAAATTGAATTCTCCTGTTGCTTCATTGTAATTATAGCCACCTTCTGTAATTGTTAAACTAATAATTTTAACATCCGGACTTGCCATTTTTTCAATGACTTTTATTGGGCTTTCAGGTGCATATAAAACTTCTACCATAGAACCGATAATTTGCTTTGTTAACGAACCATCTAATTCTTTTATAATCAACGTATATAAACCGTCTTGTTTTTTTAGTGTGTTGTAAATTTTAGTATCAAAATCTAGCAATGCAACACCACAGATACCCCAATCTTTCTGCGCTTCATTTTCTAATAATAAGTCCGTATAAAAAGCTTCATGAGATCTATGAAAACCACCAATACCCACATGTACAATACCTGTTTTAATTTCGCTTCTATTATAAGTAGGTGAAGTTATTTTAGTACTAATTTCTACTAAATTCTTTTGATTCAATTTAATTATATTTTCCATGATTTTTTATTTATTTAAAGAATTGCCTCTTCTAAGTGCCCAAATTGATGTTGCAAAATAAATTACAGTACATACAAATGCGTAGTTGTAAAATAGTTCTCTATTTTCTATATATATTTTTTCTGTTTCACTGCCAAATAACACAATACAAGCCAACACAAGCGTAATTGCTAATACAAGTAATGAAATAACTTTTAGCACCTTTGTAAATAGTGAATTATCGACTATGATAACAACTTCTTTTTCAGCCTTCTTTTCTTGAAATTTTTCTATGTTGATATTTCTTATTCTCTCTTTTTCTTCTTCTTGTGGATATTTATCTTTTGCACCATAACGTCCTGCTAAAAACGTGTAAATAAGTATTGTAAAAATCCAAGTTGGTATAAATAAATAATAAAAAGACATTACATTTAACATATTTAAACCAAACCCAAATAACAATCCTAATGCCCAAGAAGCAATAGCCGGAGTACTAAATGTTAATTTACGGTATTGAGACCAATAACGTGTATATCCTATTTTAGGAAATATTTGATGTTCTGCAAAAACAATACTACCAACTGGCACCACTAACAAACCAGCATACGTTAATAGTGGAAGCATTTGAGAAAACACAAACGGAAAACAAGCTACTACCATGGTTACTAAACCAACAATTATAGTAGTCTTTTTTCTTGAACTTTTAGTAAAAATTGCTTGAGCAGCCAAACCTGCTCTGTAAAGATTAGCTACAGCGGTGGTCCAACCTGCTACAATTACAATTACAAAACCAGACCAACCTAATGCATAATAAGCTACATCACCCGGATCTAATTCCACAATAGATTTACCGATAATAACGGCAGCACCTGCCCCCATTATTCCTGCAGAAATCCAAGCAACAAAATGACCAAACATCATTCCTGTACTAGTTGCTAAACCGTAAGACTTCTTTTTCGCAAAACGAAATAATGCCATATCAATAAGTCCAAAATGGGTAATTGAATTTGCTGCCCAAGCAAAACCAATTACTTCTAGCAATCCAATACCTGGTTCCCCATCGCTATTAAGTCCGGTCCAAATTGATTGATCTCCTAAATTTATAAGTTCCGTCCATCCACTTGGTAATGTTTCTCCTAAAACATCTAAAGAAAGCGCAGGTAAAAGTATAAATGCACCACTAATAAACATCACAAATAACCAAGGTGCACAAATTGCAGAGAATTTAGATACTGCTGTAAAACCATATATAGCAATAGAAACCACTACAATACCAACAAGTAAAACGATTAAAACAAACCAAAGGTTTGTTGGATACCAATCTAATTGTGCTGGTATATTAAAAGCAAACCTAACTGCAGTAGATGAAACGGTTATCATTGCCGCAGAAATAACTGTAAAAATAACAACGTTTGCCCAATTATAGAGCTTTGTCATAGAATCTCCTGCTATTTTATTAAGATAGGTATACAAACTTAACCTAGTATCTACAGCAATTGGCGATGCAATTAAAGTCCAACTTAAAACGGCTAATATATTACCAATCAATAAACCTAAAATAATATCTTTAGTAGTTGCTCCTAAAGCAACAAAAGTAGCACCAATTACAAATTCTGTGGCAGCAACATGTTCTGCAGCATATAAACCAGCAAAATGCGTCCAATTATGAAGTTTGTTTTTAGCAATTGGTAATTGTTCTATTTCTAAGTTTTCGAACTGCTGGTATTGATTGGATGTTTCCATGTAATGTTTTTTTAAAGTTAGTTCTTTTTAATTTTAGTTACAATGCGTGGCATGATAAACTGTAAATATTTAGTAATTATACTGATCTTAAAATAGCGCTATATCTAGTTGAAGTACCATTTTTTCTTGTTCCGGATTCCACATAGTAGTTACACCAATTGGCAACTTGTAGGTACCTATATTTACATTTTTACTTAACGTAGCTCCTACATTTATAATATTTCCTGCATTATTGGTATAAAAAGTTTTATCTGTAATAAAAGACCAAGCTCCACCTACAAAAAGTGATAAACTAGCCTCTTTTTTTTGCCATACTTTACTTTGAACTTCAAAATAATGTGTCCAAGAGTTCTTTAAAGAACCATCTGTCTGAATTTCATAATCTCCAGAACCACCATTTACAATGGTTGCCAAATACAATAATGTGTTTGGTGTAACATTATAACCAAAACTAACATCTACAAAATTATAGCCTTGTGTTTTATCATAACTCCAAAATTGTAATTTATCTCCCCTTTCTTCCACTCCTGTGTAATTATTATGAGATACAGCTTCAATAAAAAAAACATCAGAGAAGCGATATTTAGTATAAATTGAGACTTCTTTATAATAAGCACTTTCATTTTTACCTGTTGCATTGTTTTCTACATCTATTGTAGAAAAACTTGCACCACCCCAAAAACCAAAAGTAAATTTCTTGTTTTTAGAATTGTATTCTATACTCGTAGCAATCATTGCTCCCGGATGAACAACACTCCCGTGCCATAAGTGCATGTTTTTTAAATGTCCACCAATTATAAATGCTTGGTAATCGTCTTTTGAATTATTTTCCTGAGCATTCATCGTTTGAAGAGCCAATAGAAAAAGTGCAAAAACAAATAATGATTTCATATTTAATTTTGAAGTAAATATGTTTTTTTGTTTTAAATACTGAAATGCTAGTTTCATTCTTTTTAATTTATATAGTTAATTGAAAACCAACTTTTTCAAAAGCGTCAAAATGACGTTTGATAAGCAAATGTATATAAAAAAATAATACAAACTTAAAAAAAGAGTAAAAAAAATATTCTAAATTATCTTTATAGTACTCTAATTTAACACTACATCGTTATAGGTAGTGAATTTACACAATTATAAAAAGAACATAAATAAATTAATATTTATTCTTTATTGTGATAAAAGTTAAAATAGTTTTACTAATAATGTATATTTGACGTTTATTAGCGGTTTATAAAATATTAATGTAAATTTACATCCTAACTTATATTATGGAAATTAATAAAATCCCAAATTTATCGGTAGATTGTGTTGTTTTTGGTTACGATACAGAAACCAAATCATTAAATGTATTGTTGATAAAACGTTATTTAGAATCTGCATCTAAAGACAAAGTATTGGTAGATGATTACGTTTTAACAGGGTATCATGTGTTTGAAAATGAAGCTTTAGATGATGCTGCATCTAGAGTATTAAAAGAATTAACAGGATTAACAAACCTTTATAAAAAACAGTTTAAAGCATTTGGAAACCCTAACAGGTTAATGGGCAAAAAAGATTTACTTTGGATTGAAAATGAAAAATTTAACTTAAGAACAATTACCATTGCTTACTATTTTTTATTAAAAACGGAAGAAGTTTCCCTTACCGATAATAAATACCAAGCAAAATGGTTTTCTATTAATGATTTACCTGAATTAGGTTTCGATCATCAACAAATTATAGAAGAAGCTTATGAAGATTTAAAAATAAAATGTTTGCAAGAACCTATTATTTTTGAATTATTACCAGATAAGTTTACCATTAATGAAGTGCAAGACTTATACCAATCTATTTTGGCTATAGAAATTGATAATAGAAACTTTAGAAGAAAATTAATTAATAAAAAATATATTGTTCCTTTAGATGAGAAACAAGTTGGAGTATCAAAAAAACCAGCGCAATTATACATGTTTAGTAAAGACATTTATGATAAAATGTTTCAGAAAAATTATTTAATCAATATTTAAGACACAAAAAAAGCTTTAATAGTAGTACTATTAAAGCTTTTTATTTTATAAGAAGTGTTTTATTAATTCATTCCACCATCTACAGACAATGTTTGCCCAGTTATATAAGAACTCATATCAGAAGCTAAAAACACGCAAGCATTGGCAATATCTATTGGCTGCCCTCCTCTTTTTAAAGGAATTCCGTCTCTCCAACTTTGCACAGTTGCTTCATCTAACTTTTCTGTCATTTCAGTCTCTATAAAACCAGGAGCAACAACGTTACTTCTAATATTTCTAGAACCTAACTCTAAAGCAACTGATTTAGAAAACCCAACAATACCTGCTTTTGAAGCTGCATAATTAGTTTGACCAGCATTTCCTTTAATACCTACAACAGAACTCATATTTATAATAGAACCTTTACGTTGTTTCATCATCGGGCGAATAACGGCTTTGGTTAAATTAAAAACTGACTTTAAATTTACTTCAATTACTTTATCAAAATCGTCTTCAGAAATACGCATTAACAAATTATCTTTTGTGATACCTGCATTGTTTACTAAAATATCAATAGCTCCAAATTCTTTTAAAACTTCTTTTGCTAATTCTTGAGCAGCATCAAAATCTGCCGCGTTAGATTGATATCCTTTTGCTGAAACGCCAAAAGCTTTTAGTTCTTCTTCTAAAGCATTTGCAGCATCCACAGAAGAACTGTAGGTAAAAGCCACATTTGCACCTTGTTTGGCAAATTCAATAGCGATTCCACGACCAATTCCTCTTGTAGCACCAGTAATAATTGCTGATTTATTTTCTAATAATTTCATATTATTTAGTTGTTTTTAAGGCCGCAAAGATACTAAAAATAAAAAAACTCGTAAACCCAAATTGGGTCTACGAGTTTTTATTTATAATAAATTTAGATATTTATTTTTTCCGACGTAACAACTATTGTTTTACGTCCTTTTTATCTACGTAGTTAAATAGATAATCGATATCTAATTCTTTTATTTTTCCTAGTTTTTGTAAAGACTCAACATTTAAATCTTTTTTATTACCAATAACCATAACATTATACGATTCTCCTTTAATGTTTTTATTAAAAAAGGTTTTTAAATCATCTATAGTCATCTCTTTTATAGCATTGTACATTGCTTCTCTATTGTCATTATCAATACCTAATTTTTGTAATCTTTCATAAGACCAAAAAATATTAGATTTTGTAATTCTTTGAGCTGCTAATTTTTTTAAGGTTGCTTCTTTAGCTGCGTTAAATTGTTTTTCTGCTTCTGGCATATCATTCATCAATTCCATCATAGCATCTACAGCTTGCTCTAATTTATTAGCTTGTGTACCCACATAAGCCATCACATAATTAGCGTCTCCTTTTTTAGATGCGTTACTATAAGCTGCAAAAGCAGAATATGCCAAAGATTTAGATTCTCTTATCTCTTGAAATACAATTGATGATAATCCACTACCAAAATATGTATTAAACAACGTTGATGCTGCCATGTTTTCTGGCTTAAAAGGAGCGCCTTTTGCTAAAAACATCAATTCGGTTTGTACCATATCATAATCTGTAAAAAATACATTTCCACCTGTTTCAGTTTCTTTATATTCTTTAGCTACCGGATATTCTTTTAATTCTCCATATATTTTATGATTTGTATTTAATGCGGCAACAGCTGCTTCTACATCTTTACCATAATAAAAAATACGCTGCTTGTAGTTTTTCATATCTTTTACAAGTGCCACTAATTCTTCTGGATCGATTGCTTTTAATTCGTCAATTTGCATGATATCTCTTAGCGGAGAGTTTTCTCCGTATTTACCATAATTCATCAAGCCATTCCAAAGAATATTTCCTTTTTGAGTTTTTCCATCCTGACGCCCTTTGTAAATTTTTTCTACATATTTATTATAAGCATCTTTATCCGCTTTGGCGTTATCCCAAAGATGTTCTAATAACTCTAACCCTTTAGGTAAGTTTTCTTTTAAGCCATTTAAGCCAACATACGTTTTATCATTTGCAGTACTAACGTAATAAGAAATACCTAATTTGTAAAACTCTTTTTTAAGCGCTTCATTAGTATATTTATCTGTACCAATATATTCTAAATAACCTGCAGCTAGGGTTAATTTCTTATCATTATCACTACCCATATCAAAAATGATATTCATATCAAACAAATCATTTTTATCATTTAAAACATAAGAAACTTTAATTCCGTTTGCTGTTTTTGTTTCTTTAATTGCTGTTTTATAATCTACATATTTAGGTTGTAAAGGTTTCGACTCAACTTTATTAAAAGCTGTTAAATATGCAGAACTTTTATCTCTATTTAAATGAACTGGCGTAATACCTGGGTTTGCAACTTTTACAATATTTTTATCTTCTCCTTTTCTTTTATAGGTTACTACGTAATTATCTTGATAAAATTTCTTAGCAAATACAGTTAATTGCTCTTTTGATATTTTCTTTAAATCATCTAAAAATTGAACTCTTTTAGACCAATCTTGTTGATAAATAAAAGCATTTACATAAGTATCTGCTAAAGCCGAATTGTTTTCATACTCTTTTGTCTGACTTAATTTTAAGTCATTAACAACTGCTTCAATCATCCAGTCTTCAAACTCACCATTTTTTAATTTTTCTATTTGAGCTAATAATAATTCTTTTACTTCATCTAAGGTTTGTCCTGTTTTAGGAGAACCTGTAAAAGAATGATATCCATAATCATTTAAAAAAGTAGGAGAACAACCTGCTCTTTGCACCAATTGTTTCTGATTTAAATTTAAATCGATAATACCTGCATTTCCATTAGACATAATCATATCGCACAGCGTTACCATTTTTTCTTCTTCGGTATTAATTCCTTCAGATCTAAATGCTATAGAAATAGATTCTGATGTTGGCCCGAAAACTTCATTTACAATTGGTGCTGTAATTTTAGTTTCTTTTGCTAAAGTTGGGTGCGTTAATTCTTTTCTATCAAATTTACCAAAAGTGGCATTTATTTTTTTAATGGTTGGTTCAAATTCAAAATCTCCAACTAAAATTACAGCCATATTATTGGGCACATAATATTTATTAAAGTAGTTATGAATATCTACCATAGATGGATTTTTTAAATGCTCTGCTTTACCAATTGTTGTTTGTTGGCCGTAAGGATGATTAGGAAACAAGCCATCTAACATAGCAGCATAACGTTTTCTAAAATCATTGTCTTGTCCACGGTTAAACTCTTCAAAAACAGCTTCTAATTCTGTATGAAATAAACGCAATACTAAAGTACCAAAACGCTCAGCTTCTAAATCTACCCATTTATCTAATTCGTTGGCTGGTATTTTATTTGTGTACACCGTTTGCTCAAACCAAGTGTACGCATTGGTACCTGTAGCCCCTAAAGAGGCAGTCATTTTATCATACTCGTTGGCAATTGAATAGTTAGAGGCTTCTAAAGAAACTCTATCAATTTCTTTATAGAGCGCTAATTTTTTGTCAGCGTCTTTTTCTGCTCTATGTTGCTCGTACAAATTAGAAATTGTATCTAAAAATACTTTTTCTTTTTCCCAATCTGCAGTTCCTATTTTGTGTGTTCCTTTAAACACCATGTGCTCTAAGTAATGCGCTAAACCTGTAGATTCTTTAGGATCGTAATTAGAACCTGCTCTTACTGCAATGTAAGTTTGAATCTTAGGTTCATCAGAATTCTGACTTAAATAGACTTTTAATCCATTTTCTAAAGTGTACAATCGTAAGCCGGTAGGATCATTTTTTACGGTTTCATAAGATAATCCGTTGGCATCTTTTTTTGAAGTTACCTCGTAACTCGTTTTTGTTTCTGTTTTACAGCTCGCGGCTGCAACTAACAAAAAGCTAATACATAACAATTTAATCTTTTTCATAATAATAATTTTGGTTGAAATAAAAAACTCCGATGAATTTACGAATTCATCGGAGTTTATACTATTTTATCACAAAACTTTAACAGTTTGTTAATGAAAATTGATTTACTTTAATACTTTTGCAATCATTTCACCAATTTTAGCTGGAGAACTCACAACGTGAATTCCGTTTTCTGCTAAAATTTTCATTTTTGCTTGTGCTGTATCATCAGCGCCACCAACAATAGCACCTGCATGCCCCATTGTTCTTCCTGCTGGTGCAGTTTGACCTGCGATAAAACCAACAACTGGTTTTCTGTTTCCATCCGCTTTAATCCATTGTGCAGCTTCTGCTTCTAAATTACCACCAATTTCACCAATCATAACAATTGCTTCTGTTTCTGGGTCATTCATTAACAACTCAACGGCTTCTTTAGTAGTCGTTCCAATAATTGGATCTCCACCAATACCAATTGCTGTTGTAATTCCGTAACCTTGTTTTACAACTTGGTCTGCTGCTTCATAAGTTAACGTACCAGATTTAGATACAATACCTACTCTACCTTTTTTGAAAATAAAACCTGGCATAATACCAACTTTAGCTTCATCTGGAGTAATTACTCCTGGACAGTTAGGACCAACTAATCTACAATCTTTATTATCTATGTAAGCTTTTACCTTTACCATATCTGCTGTAGGAATTCCTTCTGTAATACAAATAATTACTTTAATTCCTGCATCTGCAGATTCCATAATTGCATCCGCAGCAAAAGCTGGTGGTACAAAAATAATTGATGTATCTGCACCTACTTTATCTACAGATTCTTTTACTGTGTTAAAAACAGGTTTTCCTAAATGTACTTGACCTCCTTTTCCTGGAGTTACACCTCCAACAACATTCGTTCCATAATCAATCATTTGACCAGCGTGAAAAGTACCTTCACTACCTGTAAAACCTTGAACAATAATTTTTGAATTCTTATTTACTAAAACACTCATTGGTTTGATATTTAATTTTGTTACGCAAAAATAGTTTATTGATTGTTTTTAAAAAAGGATTTTAAGAATTCTTTCTCTCTTTTAAAAATCGTTTTATTTCTGCCATTTCTTTTAACTTTTCTCTTGATTCTGAAACTGGTGTTCCAAAATAACTTTTTCCTCCTGCAACAGACTTTGTAACTCCTGTTTGCCCTAGAATTACAGCTCCTTTGCCTATTGTAATTCCGCTATTTGTACCTACTTGTCCCCAAATGGTTACTTCATCTTCAATAATTACACAACCAGCAATACCAGTTTGTGATGCTATTAAACATTTTTTTCCAATTTTGGTATCATGCCCAACATGAACCTGATTATCAATTTTGGTACCTTTTCCAATGGTTGTATCTCCGGTAACACCTTTATCTATTGTACAAGATGCACCTAAATCCACGTCGTCTTCTAAAACAACTCTTCCACCAGAAATTAATTTATCAAATCCTTCGGGTCTGTTTTTATAATAAAATGCATCTGCGCCTAAAACGGTATTTGCATGAATGGTAACATTATTACCAATTACAGAATGATCATAAATAGTAACATTAGGATGAATTACACAATTTTGACCAATAGTTACATGGTTACCAACAAAAACATTTGGTTGAATTATTGTATTTTCTCCAATAACCGCAGAATCCGAAATACTAACTTTAGAAGCTATAAAAGGATTAAAATGCTTTGTTATTTTATTAAAATCACGAAATGGATCGTCTGAAATTAACAAGGCTTTTCCTTCTGGACACGCTACTTCTTTATTAATTAAAATAGTAGTTGCTGCAGAATTTAATGCTTTTTCATAATACTTTGGATGATCTACAAAAACGATATCTCCTTTGGTTACAACATGAATTTCATTGATCCCTGAAATTTCAAAATTTGCATCACCTATATAATTTACATTAATTAATGATGCAATTTCTTGTAGCGTTTGTGGTTTTTTGAATTTCATTACTTGCTATATGCTTTATGCAATAAGCTTTAAGCATATTGCCTAAAACGTATTGCTAACAATCTATTCTTTAATACGTTCTTGGTAAGTACCTTTAGTGGTTTCTATTTTAATTTTATCACCTTCATTAATAAACAATGGTACATTTACTATAGCTCCTGTTTCTACGGTTGCAGGTTTTGTAGCATTTGTTGCTGTATTTCCTTTAACACCAGGTTCTGCATGTGTAACTTCTAAAATAACACTTGCTGGTAAATCTACAGAAAGTGGCATATTATCTTCAGAATTGATAATAATAGTAACAATTTCTCCTTCTTTCATTAATCCAGGATTATCTAGAGCAGCTTCTAATAAACGAATCTGAGAATAATCTGCTTCGTTCATAAAATGATAAAACTCTCCATCATGATATAAAAACTGAAACTTGTGTGTTTCTACTCTTACATCATCTATTTTTCTTCCTGCAGGAAACGTATTATCTACTACCTTACCATTGGTAACACTTTTTAATTTTGTTCTTACAAATGCAGGACCTTTACCTGGTTTAACATGTAAAAATTCTACTATTTTGTATATATCGTTATTGTATTTAATACACAATCCATTTCTAATATCTGATGTTGTTGCCATTTCTGTTTTTTAATTAGCTTTATAATATCCTTTCATAATTCCTCTATGCGAATCTTTAATAAATTGAATGATTTCATCGCGTTCTGGAGTTGCTTCCATTTCTGCTTCTATGATATCGATTGCTTGGGAATTATTATAATTTTTTTGAAAAAGTATTCTGTAAATATCTTGAATCTCTCTTATTTTTTCTGTGGTAAATCCTCTTCTACGTAATCCTACAGAGTTAATACCAACATAAGAAAGTGGTTCTCTTGCTGCTTTAACAAACGGAGGTACGTCTTTTCTAACCAAAGAACCTCCGGTTACAAAAGCATGATTACCTACAGATGCAAATTGATGTACAGCAACCATACCTGCCAACACAACGTTGTCTCCAATAGTTACATGACCTGCTAATGTTGTATTGTTAGAAAAAATACAATTATCGCCAACAAGAGTATCGTGTGCAATATGGCAATAAGCCATAATTAAACAGTTGTCCCCTATTTTTGTTTTCATTCTATCTGCCGTACCTCTATTGATGGTAACACATTCTCTAATAGTAACATTGTTACCTATTTCTACGGTAGTCTCCTCGTCATTAAATTTTAAATCTTGAGGTATTGCAGAAATTACTGCCCCTGGAAAAATTCTACAATTTTCGCCAATTTTAGCGCCTTCCATTATAGTTACATTAGATCCTATCCAAGTACCAGAACCGATGGTTACATTATTATGAATAGTTGTAAATGGTTCTATAACTACGTTTCTAGCTATTTTTGCTTGCGGATGTACATACGCTAGTGGTTGATTCATACTTTATTTTTTTCTAGCAATTTGTGCCATTAATTCTGCTTCTGCAACTAACTTTCCGTTTGCATAAGCATACGCTTGCATGTGACAAATCCCTCTTCTAATAGGAGTTATTAACTCACATTTAAAGATGATAGTATCTCCAGGTAAAACTTTTTGTTTAAATTTTACATTATCCATCTTCATAAAGTACGTTAAGTAATTTTCTGGATCTGGAACTGTATTTAACACTAAAACTCCACCACACTGTGCCATGGCTTCTACCTGTAAAACTCCTGGCATTACTGGTGAACCTGGAAAATGACCTACAAAAAAGTTTTCGTTCATGGTTACATTCTTCATTCCAACAACATGTTTATCAGAAAGTTCTATAATTCTATCAATTAATAAGAACGGTGGTCTGTGAGGAAGAATGTCCATAATTTGATGAATGTCCAATAAAGGAGGTAAATTCAAATCATACGAAGGGACATTGTTTCTTTTTTCTAATTTAATAATTTTTGCTAATTTTTTAGCAAATTGAGTATTAATTAAGTGTCCTGGTTTATTGGCAATTACTTTTCCTTTAATACGAATACCAACTAAAGCTAAGTCTCCAATAACATCTAATAACTTATGTCTTGCAGCTTCATTTGCCCAATGTAAAGTTAGGTTGTCTAAAATACCATTTGGTTTAATAGCAATATCTTCTTTTTTAAATGCTTTTTTTAATTTTTCCATGGTTTCGGCAGACAGTTCTTTGTCTACATAAACAATAGCATTATTTAAATCACCTCCTTTAATAAGGTCGTGCTCTAAAAGCATTTCAATTTCGTGTAAAAAACTAAACGTTCTTGCTGCAGCAATTTCTTCTTTAAAATCAGAAATCTTCTCTAAATTTGCATTTTGAGTTCCTAATATTTTGGTACCAAAATCTACCATAGCCGTAACTTGGTATTCATCAGATGGCATTAAAATAATTTCACTACCAGAAACTTCATCTTTAAAAGATATAATTTCTTTCACTACATACTCCTCAATATCAGCATCTTGTTCTTCGATTCCGGCTTTTTCTAAAGCTTCTACAAAGTATTTAGAAGAACCATCCATAATTGGAGGTTCAGAAGAATCTAGTTCTATTAAAAGGTTATCTATATCTAAACCTACAGCAGCTGCCAAAACATGCTCTGAAGTCTGAATTTGAACACCATTTTTTTCTAGATTTGTTCCTCTTTGTGTGTTGACTACATATTCTGCCTTTGCCGCAATAATTGGCGATCCTTCTAAATCTACTCTACTAAAAGCAAAGCCATGATTTATAGGTGCAGGTTTTATGGTCATGTTTACTGTATTACCAGTGTGTATACCAACACCAGATAAACTTACTTCTCTTTGAATCGTTTTTTGTTTCTTACTCATTTAAGATCGATTTTTGAGTCTTCAACTCTTTTTCTATATTGTTAATTTTCGAAGCCATTTTAGGTAAATTTCTAAAATAGACAGAACTTTTATTAAAATCTTGTATTTTAAATGCTGGAGATCCGTTTACAATCTCATCATCTTTTAAGTTTTTAGAGATACCGGCTTGTGCTAAAATTTTTACATTATTACCTACCGTTATATGACCTACAAAACCTACTTGACCACCAATCATACAATTTTCACCAATTTTTGTTGAACCCGCAATACCTGTTTGGGCAGCAATTACCGTGTTTTTACCAATTTCTACATTATGGGCAACTTGTATTTGGTTATCTAACTTAACACCTTTACGTATAATGGTAGATCCCATAGTGGCTCTATCTATAGTGCAAGCAGAACCTATATCTACATTATCTTCTATTAGAACATTACCTATTTGTGGTATTGCTTTATATTCTCCGTTTTTATTTGGAGCAAAACCAAAACCGTCTGCACCAATAATACTACCCGAATGTATTTTACAATTATTACCTATTATTGTATCAGAATAAATTTTTACTCCAGAAAAAATAACACAATTGTCACCTATTAAACTATTATCACCAATGTAAGCATTTGGATAAATCTTTACATTTTCTCCAAGAACCACATTTTCTCCTATATATGAGAAGGCACCAATATATTCATTTTTACCAATTTTTGCTGAATCAGAAATGAAATTAGGTACTTCTCTACCCGTCTTATTATTTTTTACATCATTATAGAATGCTAATATTTGAGAAAATGCTTCATACGCATTTTCTACTTTTATTAAAGTTGCTTTATAGTCTTTTTCTGGTTGAAAACTCCTATTAACAATAACAACTGAAGCATTTGTTGTATATAAAAAAGATTTGTATTTTAAATTAGAAAGAAAGGTTATAGAACCTTTTTCTCCTTCTTCTATTTTAGCTAATTTAGAAACTTCTATATTGGGATTTCCAATAACATCACCCTCTAAAATCTCTGCTATTTTTTGTGCTGTAAATTTCATTAAAGGCAAAAATATAAAAATTATAACGATTAGGCTAATATCCTTATTACTTTGGATAACAAATAAAATATTTTACAACAGGATTTGTAAGCGCTTGCAGATTTAATTGATCTGATGCTTTTGCAATATCCATTAATTTTCCTTTTTTATTTAAGATATAAATAGGTTTATTTGTACTATAAGCTTGGTTACTTATTTGCTGTGAAAAAACAAAGTAATTACTTTCTTCTGATGTAATATCAAACTTTTTAGAAACCTTATTTAATTTTTTATCTAAATAACTTTCTTTAAATGCATCTTGCTGTATTTCTATGCGTAACAATTTTCTATCTACAATCATTTTAGATAATAAAGATAAAACTTTATCACTATGATTAGTCCATTCTTTTATAGCAGACATAACATCATAATCATCTAGTTTAGAAAACATTTCTAAAGTTTCTATTGTAAAATTTTCTTGCGATATTTTGTTGTACAAAAAATAACCTAAAGAAGTACTAGTATATAACTCCACTCCTTTTTCTGCTAATTCTTTTGCTCTTCTTAAAACATTTACCAACATGTTTTCTGCCACCAAACCTGTTTTATGCAAATATACTTGCCAATACATTAAACGTCTGGCTATTAAAAAGTTTTCTACAGAATAAATCCCTTTTCCTTCTATTACCAACTCATCATCTTTTACATTCATCATGGCAATTAACCTATCTGAAGAAATATTACCTTCTGTAACACCTGTATAAAAGCTGTCTCGTTTTAAATAATCTAACCGATCTATGTCTAATTGACTAGAAATTAACTTACAAAGAAATTTTCTATGATACCTACCTTCAAAAATTTCTATTGCTAAATCTAATTTTCCGTTAAACTCATCATTTAACTTTTTCATAAATTTTAATGAAATCTCTTCATGAGAAATTCCATTTACAATACTATGCTCTAGTGCATGAGAAAAAGCTCCATGACCAATATCGTGCAATAAAATAGCAATATAAATGGCATTTTCCTCTTCATCAGAAATTTTTACCTGTTTAAAACGCAACACTCTTACGGCTTTTTGCATTAAATGCATACAACCAATTGCATGATGAAAACGAGTATGATTTGCCCCTGGATACACTAAATTAGAAAAACCCATTTGAGCAATTCTTCTTAAACGCTGAAAATAAGGATGTTCTATTAAATCAAAAATTAAAGTGTTTGGTATCTGTATAAATCCATAAATAGGATCATTTAGTATCTTTAATTTATTATGTTTTTTATTCTTCAAAAGAAACGTTTTTTATCAATCTGTGGCAAATTACAAATTAATACCACCAATTGGCAAATTTATAGTTTTAGAATTTCCTAACCGCTATTATCATTATAAAAAAGAAACATTTTAAAAAAAAAATTTAATTATTATGCATTAAAAAAAACATAAAATACTCTTATAGAAGTAAAAACAAAATTGGCAATATTTTATCACTTTTAAAACTAAAAAAGCATAACATTTAGTTACTTTTATCGTTAAATGTTAAAATTATAAACGAAATATGAGCAGTATACAAATTTTATGGGTTGATGATGAGATAGAATTATTAAAGCCTCACATTCTCTTTTTAGAACACAAAAATTACAAAGTAACTACTTGTACAAATGGTGCAGATGCTATAGATTTAGTAGGAGAACAAAATTTTGATATCGTTTTTTTAGACGAGAATATGCCTGGATTAACAGGTTTAGATACACTTGCAGAAATTAAACAGAAACAAGCAAATTTGCCTGTTGTAATGATTACTAAAAGTGAAGAAGAGTATATAATGGAAGAAGCAATTGGTTCTAAAATTGCAGATTATTTAATAAAACCAGTAAACCCAAATCAGATATTATTAAGTTTAAAAAAGAATTTAGACAATTCTCGTTTGGTATCAGAAAAAACAACATCTAGTTATCAGCAAGAATTTAGAAAAATATCTATGGATTTGGCCATGGTAAATTCTTATGAAGAATGGATTGACCTTTACAAAAAACTAGTACACTGGGAGTTGGAACTAGAAAACATTAGCGATCCCGGAATGTTAGGAATTTTAGAAAGTCAAAAACAAGAAGCCAACAGTCAGTTTTTTAAATTTATCAAAAAAAATTACGAAGATTTTTTAACAGCACACGATAAACCTACTTTTTCGCATACCTTATTTAAAGATTATGTAGTACCACAATTAAACAAAGACCACGGTGTTTTATGGGTGGTTATAGATAATTTACGTTACGATCAATACAAAGTTTTAGAACCATTAATTAATAACTTTTATAAAAAAGACGAAGAATATTCTTATTTTTCTATTCTACCAACGGCAACACAATATGCTAGAAACGCTATTTTTTCTGGATTAATGCCTTCTGAAATGGAAAAAAAATATCCAAATTTTTGGAAAAACGATACAGATGAAGGCGGTATGAACTTATATGAAAACGACTTTTTATCTGCACAAATAAAACGTTTAGGCTTAAATATAAAACACGAGTATTACAAAATTACCAACCTAAAAAATGGTAAAGATTTAGCCGATAATTACAACGGAACAAAACAAAACGATTTAACGGCTGTGGTGTATAATTTTGTTGATATGCTATCGCACTCTAAAACAGAAATGGAAGTTATTAAAGAACTGGCAGGAGACGACAAAGCTTATAGAAGTCTTACTTTAAGTTGGTTTAAAAACTCTCCTTTGTTCGATATTATACAAAAAGCACAACAATTAGGTCAGAAGTTAATTATTACTACAGATCACGGAACCATAAATTGTAAAAACCCAACAAAAGTAATTGGCGATAAAAACATTAGTGCAAACCTGCGCTACAAAACAGGTAAAAGCCTTACCTACGAAGACAAAGATGTATATGCTGTAAAAAATCCTAAAGACATATTTTTACCAACCATTGCAATGAATAGTTCTTTTGTTTTTGCAAAAGAAGACCTATTTTTTGCCTATCCAAATAACTTTAATCACTTTGTAAAATACTATAAAAACACCTATCAACACGGAGGCGTTTCTCTTGAAGAAATGATTATACCATGTGCGGTTTATAGCCCTAAGTAGAAATAATTAGAAGCTATTTCCTGCTTTCACTACTCGCTTTTTTTATCCTAAAAAGGAATAAAAAAGAGCTCAAACAAGCCGTTCAATCAGGGCTAAACTAATTTGCTAGCGTAAATTCATCATAAAAAAATCTGACAGGTTTAAATAACTTGTCAGATTTCTTATTTTTGTACTATGAACAAAAACTATTCTTTAGAAAACTTATCTGAAGTTGCATCAGAACTTATTGCATCCGTAGAAAATAAAACACTGTTATTTTACGGACAAATGGGCGTTGGCAAAACAACATTAATTAAAGAAATTTGTAAACAACTTGGTGTTTTAGACACCATCTCTTCCCCTACTTTTTCGCTAGTAAATGAATATCAAACCTCAAAAAACGAAAGTATTTTTCATTTTGATTTTTACAGAATTGAAGACGAAGAAGAAGCCTTAGACATGGGAATTGAAGAATATTTTGATAATAATGATTGGTGTTTGGTAGAATGGCCAGAAAATATAGAAAATTTATTACCTTTAGATGCTGTTCAAATTCATTTATCAATTTTAAATGATAACCAACGAAATATTCAACTAAAATAACCAAACTATGAGTTCATTTTCTCCTTTCAGTAAAGAAGAATTACTTCCGCAAGAAGAAATGCTAGAAATTAAACGACAAAAAGGAGAACTTTTTATTGGCTTACCCAAAGAAACTTATTTAGGAGAAAAGCGTGTTTGTTTAACGCCAGATGCTGTTTCGGCTTTATGTGTACACGGTCATAGAATTGTGGTAGAAACAGGTGCGGGAGATCATGCCAATTATGCAGATAGAGAATACTCTGAAGCAGGAGCAAAAATATCTTATGATATAGAAGAAGCCTTTAAATGCAATATTGTTTTAAAAGTAGCACCACCTACAGAAAGAGAAATTGAATATATGAATCCACAGGCTATTCTTATTTCTTCTTTACAACTTAAAACTCAAAATAAAAAATACTTTGAATGTCTTGCAAAAAAGCGAATTACAGCAGTGGCTTTCGATTATATAAAAGATGATCATAATACCTATCCTATTGTAAAATCTTTAAGTGAAATTGCAGGTACAGCTTCTGTATTAATTGCTGCAGAATTAATGAGTGGAATTAATAAAGGAAATGGATTGTTACTAGGTAATATTGGTGGTGTTCCGCCTTCTAGTGTTGTTATTTTTGGAGCAGGAACGGTTGGAGAATATGCCGCAAAAACAGCAATAGGATTAGGTGCAAGAGTAAAAGTTTTTGACAATTCTATTAGTAAATTACGCAAATTACAAAATTGCCTTAGTGCACCTATTTACACATCTACGTTACAGCCAAAATCTGTTGCAAAAGCATTAATGCGTGCCGATGTTGCTATTGGAGCTATTAGAGGTAAAAATAGATCGCCTATTTGTGCTACAGAAGAAATGATAGAAACCATGAAAGAAGGTGCCGTTATTATAGATGTTAGCATAGATAGAGGTGGCTGTTTCGAAACCTCTAATGTAACTACACATAAAACACCTACTTTTATAAAACATGGAGTTGTACATTATTGTGTACCCAATATTCCTGCTCGCTATGCAAGAACAGCTTCTTTATCTATTAGCAATATATTTACACCATACTTGTTAAATATTGCCGAAGAAGGTGGGTTTGAAAATGCAGCTCGTTTTGATAAAAGTTTACGAAACGGAATGTATTTTTATCACGGAATCTTAACCAATAGAACTGTTGCCGATTGGTTCGATTTACCTTTTAGAGATATAAACTTATTAATTCTTTAGGTTCTTTTTTTGCCATCTTGTTTTTATTGATTATTTTTAGATAATTATAATCATCAAACAAATAGCATAAATGAGATCCCCTCTAAATAGATTTTTTAAAACTATCGTTTTTGTTTTTACCGTAGTAATTACAACTCCTTTGTTTTCTCAAACAGTAAGTATAGACGATACCAGTTCTAAAGAACAAATTGTAAATCAACTTATTAACAATACTTGTATCTCTAAATCTAATTTCAACATTTCTCCAAACCAATCAGTTGCATCCTTTAATAACAATAATGGCAATTTTCCTATAGAAAAAGGTATTATTATTAGAACAGGAAAAGCAAAATATACAGAGGGTACATTTACCAATACAAATTTAAGTAGTCAAATTTCTACTACTGGAGATGCAGATTTACAAACAATTAACAAACAAGAAGGAGGAGAATCTGACATTACTGATGTAGGTTTTTTAGAGTTTAACTTTACACCAATAGCTAAAAATTTTAACTTCAATTACATATTTGCTTCAAATGAATATGGAGAGTTTCAATGTGACAGTAGAGATGTTTTTGCAATTATTTTAACGAATGTAAATACAGGAGAAGCTATTAATATTGCAAAAACAACCGACAACTCTAGTATTTCTGTTAAAAATATACGAGATACTCAATTTAACGGAATCTGTGCTTCTAGTAATGTAGATTTATTTGAGTCTTATTATGTTAACAATAGTACCAACTCTACCATTAACATGAGAGGTTTTACAAAAATACTTAATGCTAGTGCAACCGTTATTCCTAATAATGAATATAAAATAAAATTTGTAATTGGAGATTATAATAATTCAGGTTTCGACTCTGCTGTTTTTATAGAAACAGGTAGCTTTACAAACACGTTAGATTTAGGTACCGATAAAGAAATTTGTGATGGAGAAGAAATTATACTAGATTCTGGATTTTTTAAAACAGACAACTATAAATTTGAATGGACTAAAGATGATGTACTCTTAACTGAAATTGGAACAAAAATAACAGTAAATACCTCTGGTACATATAAATTAGTTATTACTTCTTTAACAGACGCTAGTTGTGTGCTAAGTGATGAAATAAAACTAAAAACAATTACAGCAACTAAACCTGATGACGTTGAAATTTGTGGGGAAATTTCAACATTTAATATTCAGAATACAATAGACTCTAAAGTACTAAACGGATTAAATGCTGCAAATTATAATCTTAATTATTTTACCACAGAAGAAAATGCTAATAATAATACAAATGCAATTACAGACCCTGCAAATTATCCCGTAACAAATAATACATTTACACTTTGGGCAAGATTATCTAATAAAGATAAAGCTTGTTTTGATGTGGTTAGTTTTAATATAAAAATTAGTGCAATACCTTTAGTAGATGACTTACCAGATGTGCAAGTTTGTGATGAATATACATTACCAACACTAACAAATGGAGAATATTTTACGGCTCCATCAGGAGCGGGTACAAAGTTATCTGCTGGTGAAAAAATTACAAAAAACTCAACGATATATATTTACAATAAAGACACTGTAAGTAATTGTTCTAATCAAACATCTTTTAAAGTTTCTTTAACTTCTAACTTTAGTATACCCTTAGAGCACTGTGAGTCCTATACAATTCCTGAAAATTCTTTTGGTAAATTCTATAGTTCACCAAACGGCGTAGACGAAATAGCTGTTGGTACAGTCTTAACAGAAAATACAACTGTTTATTTTTATTCTAAAGTAAATGGTGCGGTTTGTCAGGATAAACAATTCGATTTAATTATTCATCCATCGCCACCAACAGATACCCTAAACGATATAATTGCTTGCGATTCTTATACATTAGAAACATTACCAAACGGTGGTGAATATTTTACAGCATATCGTGGGGGTGGTACAAAATATTTACCAGGTGATGTCATAAACTCTTCAATTCGTTTATTTATTTATAATAAAGATGAAGTTACGGGCTGTACATCTGGTGGGCTGTTACCTAGTAGAGTATTTGTTACAATTATAAAACGTAGTGATTTTCCAGATATTATAGAATGTGGTAGTTATACCATTCCAACTAAAACTATTGGAAAATATTATACAGACAGTACGCTTGAAACCGAATTACCAGCAGGAACAAAAATTACTACATCACAAAATATATATTATTACGCCGAAGAAATAACAACTGGTACTAACTGTACTGGTTATGATATATCGGTTACAATTAATCCGCTTCCTGAAGCAGACACACTAAGCGATATTACAAGGTGTGAAGACGATTTACCTACACTACCTGCTTTAGTAAATGGTAATTATTTTACAGGAAAAAACGGTTCTGGAACCCCTTTATTTGAAGGCGATCAAATAAGTAGCTCACAAAGAATTTATATCTATAACACCAATGCATCTTGTAGTGCCGAAACAAGTTTTTTAGTAGTTATAAAACCGATACCAACTATCCCAGATTTTTTTGATATTTCTGTGTGTGAACCCTATATTTTACCAGAATTGAGTTTTGGTGGTAAGTTTTTTACAGAGGCTAACGGAGCTGGTACAGAATTAAAACCTGGTGATGCAATAGAGCAAACACAAGATGTTTACATCTTTAATCAAGACCCAGATATTGCAACCTGTGCCAATGAAAAAGTTTTTACTGTAAACATTTTAGATGTTAAAGTAGATGTTTTTGATGATGTAAAAGCCTGTGAATCTTACGTGCTACCTGCATTAACAAAACCAGGTAATTATTATCAAAATAGCGACAAAACAGGCATGTTAAATGCAGGAGACGTTATCAATACAACGCAAACTATATATATTATTGGTGATGACACACGATTTATTCCTTGCCAAAATAATAGTTTTTTTACAGTAACTGTATTTGCGAAACCAGATTTAGGAACTTTAAATGATATTGATAAATGTGGTGCAATTACACTACCAACAATAACAATTCCTAATATAATTGTAGAGTATTATAGAGGCCCTAATAAAACAGATTTAATAGATCCTACAGCATATACTATTAGAAATTTAAGTAAAGAAACCATTACACAAACTATTTATGTACATGCTTATCAAAAAGAAAATCCAGATTGTTTTATTGATGATCAATTTAACATTACAATATATCCTTTATTAAATTTAAATGTTCTTGGAGGCGCTATTTGTGTAAATCATGAAACCAACCAAACCAACAATCCTTTTTTAATAGAAACAGGATTAGACCCAACCATTTATAACATAAAATGGTATTTTGAAGGAAATTTACTAAACACAAATTCTCTTGCTGATTGGAACGCTACAGAAGCAGGTATTTACATAATAGAAGCTACTGTAATAAGCCCCAAAAATAATGCTGATTGTGACTATAATGCAACAGAAGTAACTATAGAAAGTTCTACACCTAAGTTTGAGGTTCGGTTTTTAACAGATAATTTTTCTGATTTGTATGCGGTAGAAATAGAAACTATTAATCAAGGATTAGGAAACTATGTGTATTCTTTAGAAAACGGACCTTTTCAAGATTCAAATGTATTTTTAAATATAAAACCTGGTACTTACACTGTTACAGTAAAAGATCTTACAGGAATTTGTAATAATATAACACTTGACTTTGTGGCTTTAAATTATCCTAAATTTTTTAATCCTAACAATAACCAATGGAATATTTATGATTTAAAAAACGATTTAAAAGCAACTATTCATATTTTTGATAGATATGGTAAACTCTTAAAAATAATAAAACCAAGTGAAACAGGATGGGATGGTTTTAATAATAATGGAAACAAAATGCCTAATACAGATTATTGGTTTGTATTAAAATATACAAAAGAAGGAAAAGAAGCAACTTTTAAATCTCACTTTTCTTTAATAAGATCATAACTTAAATTATTGATAACTGAATAAAAAAACTAAATTTGCATTTCAAAATTTTACAATGCTCATTAAAAGAATAGGTTATTATTTAGTAGGTTTATCATTAGGTTGTATTGGTGTGTATTTTTTCTGGCAAAAAAAACAAGCTACTTTTGATTACGGAATGGATGCAAGAACATTAAAAACAATTAGAATTAGAAAGCGTTTGTTTTCTGAAGATGCTAAAAATGCCATGCATAAATTTAATATAGATACTTTAAAAATCAACACCATTTTATATACCGGTGATGTTGATTTCGGAAAAAGTAACCCAAGACAAAAACCTTGTGCCGAATACTATATTACAGGAACAAAAGAGTTAGAAAAAGTAAGTTTATTGGTAAAACGTTGCGATTCTTCTGCAACTATACAAAAAGTAATTGTGGAGTAATATTCTTTAAAAGAATATTTTATAAATATTTTGTTGTCATTCCTGCGAAAGCAGGAATCTATTTTAAGCAATATTAATCTTTAAGAACCTTAGTTAAATAAAAAAAGATTATTCTTCTTTTAAATTTTGGTGATAATATTTTTCAATTTTATCAACATTTTTAATTGTTTTTTTAACCCAATTAAAATACAAAACGTCTTTTTCTTCTTTGGTTAATTGCCAATCAACATCAGAATTTCTTAATTTTGTGGTTACATCTTGTAAAATAATGGCTGCAGCTACAGAAATATTTAAACTTTCTGTAAAACCAACCATTGGTATTTTTAAAAAACCATCTGCCTGTTCTTTTACATAATCAGAAACCCCCTCTGCTTCTACTCCAAATACAAATGCCGATTTTTTAGTGATATCAAAATCTTGTAACAAGCAAGAATCATTATGAGGCGTTGTTGCAATAATTTGATATCCTTGTTCTCGTAAATTATCTAAACAAATTTTAGTGTTATCTCCGTCCTTTTTATAACGTCTAGAGGTAATCCATTTTTGAGAACCTTTTGCAACGTGTCTAGAAACTTTATTGATATACTTATTTTCTATAGCATGCACATCTTGTACACCAAAAATATCTGCAGTTCTAACCACTGCACTTGCATTATGAGGCTGAAAAATATCTTCTAAAACCACTGTAAAATGACGGGTTCTATCTTCTAAAACCTTTTTAAAAAGATCTTTTCTTTTATCTGTTAAATAGGTTTCAAAGTAATTTAATAGTTTTTCATCAATCATAATTACAAACTTAGAATTATTATTTTTATCTTCATTGTAGAATTTATAAAAATACAAAAATCGATACTCTCATGAAAAGATTAGTTGTTTTAACTGGAGCAGGAATTTCCGCAGAAAGCGGCATACAAACCTTTAGAGATGCAGATGGTTTATGGGAAGGTCATAATGTTATGGATGTTGCTTCTCCAGAAGGTTTTGCTGCAAACCCAGAATTGGTTTTAAACTTTTATAATGAACGTAGAAAGCAATTGTTAGACGTTAATCCCAACAAAGGCCATCTTAATTTAGTAGCATTAGAAAAAAAATATAATGTAGATATTATTACACAAAATGTAGATGATTTACATGAACGTGCTGGCAGTAAAAATGTAACTCATTTACATGGAGAACTTTTAAAAGTAAGAAGTTCTGCTGATGAAACTATTATTTTAGATTGGAAAAAAGATTTAGTTTTAGGTAATTTATGTCCTAGAAAAAGCCAATTAAGACCTCATATTGTTTGGTTCGGAGAAATGGTACCCATGTTAGATAAAGCCATAGAAATAACTAAAAAAGCAGATATCTTGGTTATTATTGGTACTTCTATGCAAGTCTATCCTGCAGCAGGTATAGTAGATTATGTAAAACCCAATACACCTATTTATTTTATAGACCCAAAACCAGCTGTTTCTAGTAGTCATTTTAATAATTTAACCATTATTAAAGAGCTAGCAAGTGTTGGAACTGATAAACTGATGCAATTATTGAAAGATTAAATTGCCACGTTTATTCTTTTTTCTCCTATGTCATTTCGAAATGAGTTTTTTCGGGGTTGAGAAATCTCATGATACTTCTAGATTCCTCTTCGTACCTCATTCGGAATGACATAGAGCCTCTTAATTTAAAATAGCTAACAAACAAGTTTAGCCTTGATTGCAGTGGCATCCTTTTTATAGCCTTTATAAAAAAAGTTATTACGATTCTAAATAATAAATTATCGCCGCTAACAAAAAACACCCTTCGTAATGACAGCTATAAAAAGATATAACGAAAAGCAAGAAATAGCTTCTAAAAAAATTATTTAATCATGTTTTTTAAATAAAAACGCTCTACTTTTTCTCTTGCCCAGGGTGTAGTTCTTAAAAATTTTAAACTCGATTTATAAGTAGGATTGTTTTTAAATGCATTAATATTTAAAATATCGCCTAATTCTTCCCATCCATATTCTTTAAACAATTGTTCTAACATGGTAGCTAATTTTATACCGTGTAACGGATTATTGGGTTGTTCTGTGCTCATTATTTATCTAAATTTGGTAATACAAAATCGTCTAAAACGGACTTTTTTGCCATCATTTTTTCTATTTCTTTTACGGTTCTAGGTGCTTCTGCAGAGAGGTTTACAGGCCCATTTTTGGTTATTAAAATATCATCTTCTATTCGAATACCAATTCCCCAATATTTTTTATCACAATTACTACCTTCTGGAATGTAAATTCCAGGTTCTATGGTGGCAATCATATTTTCTTCAAAGTTATTATAATTTCCTGGATCGTGCACGTCTAAACCAATATGATGTATGGTTCCGTGTGGCAAATAATTATGTCTTTCATTTACAGATTTAATAATGCCTAGTTGAAACAATCCTTCGTTTACTATTTTTACTGCCGCTCTGTTTGGTGCCTGCATGCTACCGCCTACAACATATAATTTAATAGCTGCTTCTTGTGCTTTATAAACAATATTGTAAATTTCTTTTTGAGCTTTTGTAAATTTTCCGTTGGCAGGAATTGTACGTGTTACATCTGCTGTATAACCTCTGTACTCCGCACCTAAATCCATCAAAACTAAATCGTTGCCAATTTTTGTTTTATTATTTTCTATATAATGTAAAATACACCCATTATTTCCGGCACCTACAATAGACGGATAACCTTCGTATTCTGCTCCGTATTTTTTATATACAAACTCATGAATTCCCTGTAATTCGGTTTCAGACATGTGCGGTTTCATTGCTTTCATTACTTCTATCTGCCCAATCGCAGAAATACGCACTGCTTTGGTTAATAGTTTTATTTCTTCTTCCGTCTTCACTTCTCTTAACGTAGCTAAATTATTGGGTAAGAAAGAAAAATCGAAATTATTCTCTTTTTTAGCTTTTAGGTTCAGACTAATTTTTTGTTGATAATCCTTTAACTCATTATCATTTTTTGCACTTGCAAAATCCATGATTAACTTATCTTTTTTTAATTCTGGATATCGCCTAAGCTCTTGATTGATTTTTTTTGAAAGTTCAATTCTATTTTTTTCAGGAACATTTGCAATAGCTTGATGCACTTTTTCTACATGTTCTGGCAAAAATTGTATTTTATGAAACCCTGATACTTCTTTAAAACTAGCTACTAAATCGTAAATTTCTGCTTTGTTTCTAGTTGAATTTCTATAATCGTCGTTAAACTTTTCTATAAACACTCGATTAAATTTCTTAAAATCGATTTGTGTTTTTATAAAATCTTCTCCAGTCATTACATCATTAAAACCCAATTCTTTTGCTGCTCCCACTGCTCCCAAACGCATTCCGTACCACATTTCTGCTTGCGCATCTTTTTTCTGAACATATAATATTTCATTATAAGAAGCTCCGTTTGCATTTGTTTGGTTTTCCGAAAACAACACTAAAACCGCATTGGGTTCTCTATAACCGGTTAAATAATAAAAGTTTGGATCTTGATGAAACACATAATCTACATCATTGGCTCTATTTCTAATAGGATTAGCAAATACAACCGCTACAGAATTTTGTGGCATTTTAGAACGCAAAATTTCGCGCCTTTCTTTATGAAATTCTTTCGATAAAAAATCTGTAGGTACTTGTGCTACAGTATTTAGGCTAACTAGTAAAAAAACGGTACATAAAAATTTAAAAACTTTCATAAAAGTGATTTTATTTTTTGAGAAAATCAAATGTAACATTTATTATTTTCTATCTAAAAATATTAACAAACTATTAGTGATAGATAATTCCAATTTTTTCAATAATTTAGCTGAAATTTTAAGAAATCTATACATGAAAAATATTGCATTAAATAATATTCACGTTGCTTTAGGTGCTAAAATGGTTCCTTTTGCTGGTTACAATATGCCTGTACAATATGAAGGAGTTACAGCAGAACATTTAACCGTAAGAGAGTCTGTTGGTGTTTTTGACGTTAGCCACATGGGAGAATTTTTGGTTGAAGGAGAAAATGCTTTGGCTTTAATACAAAAAGTAACTTCTAATGATGCTTCTAAACTTGCCATTGGCGATGCTCAATACAGTTGTTTCCCTAATGAAGAAAACGGAATTGTAGATGATTTAATTTGTTATAAAATTAAAGAAAACACGTATTTATTAGTGGTAAACGCTTCTAATATAGATAAAGATTGGAATTGGATTTCTACATATAATAAAGAGTTTAATGCTGATTTAAAAAACTTGTCTGAAGATTATTCTTTATTAGCTATTCAAGGACCAAAAGCTGTAGAAGCAATGCAATCTTTAACTTCTGTAGACTTAGCAAGCATCCCTTTTTATAAATTTAAAATAGGTGATTTTGCTGGTATCGAAAATGTAATTATTTCTGCAACTGGTTATACTGGTTCTGGCGGATTTGAAATTTACTGCAAAAACGAAGAGGCAGAACAAATTTGGAACAAAGTTTTTGAAGCTGGTGCAGACTTCGGAATTAAGCCAATTGGTTTAGCAGCAAGAGATACGTTGCGTTTAGAAATGGGATATTGTTTATACGGTAATGATATTGACGATACCACATCGCCTATTGAAGCAGGTTTAAGTTGGATTACTAAATTTACCAAAGACTTTGTAAATGCAGAAGCTTTAGCGAAAGAAAAAGAGCACAAGCCAGAAAGAAGATTGGTTGCTTTTGAACTAGATGAAAGAGGTGTACCAAGACATGGTTATGATATTGTAGACGGAAATGGAAACGTAATTGGTGTGGTAACTTCTGGTACTATGAGCCCTTGTTTAAATAAAGGAATTGGAATGGGATATGTACCAAGAATCTTGTCTAAAGCAGGTTCACAAATTCATATTCAGGTTCGTAAAAAAGCGATTCCGGCAACGATTGTAAAACTTCCCTTTTACAAAGGATAAAATAACATTTTAGAAGTTCTCTAAAAAAATATTAGTATGTCCGTTCGAGCGCAGTCGAGAACTTTATAAGTTATAATAACTATACCTTTCTACTTCGCTCAAGCGGAAAAATAGTTGTCTGTTTTAAGACAACTATTTTTTTTATTAAATCACCTATTGAAATTTTATCAAAAAAAAACATGAATTGTTTATTAACTGGAGGAACCGGAATTGTTGGGAGTCATATTATTTTTGAATGGTTACATAAAGCCATTGTAGATAAAACGGTACAGCATCTTTTTGTAGTAATAAGAGCCAATGAAAAAACAGCAGAACAACGTTTGTTAGCTGTTTTACAAGACGCGTCTCGTCCGGATTTTTTAAATGATTTTACTCTTGAAGCTTGTTTAGAAAAAATTACTATAATTCCGAATGATTTAGCTACAATTAGCAATGAGGTTTTAGATAAATATGATTTTAATACTGTAATTCATTGTGCAGGTTCTACCAATTTATCTAGCACAAGCGATTCTAAAAAAACAGTGCATTCTCAGAATTATTTGGTAACCAAGCAACTTTTAGAGCAGTTGCCTAAACGTGTAACTCGTTTTTTATACATTAGTACTGCCTATTCTTTTGGCATACAAAATGAAAAAGTAAACGATGCTATCGAAAACCACACGGTTACCAATTTTAGAAACCCATATGAGCAATCTAAATACGAAAGTGAACGTTTTGTAAAAGAAACCTGTGCTTCTAAAAACATTGCTTCTCAGATTTTAAGACCCAGTATTATTTGTGGTCGTTTAATTCACAAACCTTTTTTTGAAACGCCAAAATTTGATGTTTTTTATTCTTGGGCAATTTTTTTAGATAAATATGCTACCAAATCTAAAGATGCTTTTAGAATTTGGATTGATAAAGAAAGTGGTTTAAACATTGTACCTGTAGATTTTGTTTCTAAAGCCATTTTATACGCTTTTTTAAATCCGCAGATTAAAGAATTAAACATTGTAAACCCTACTCAGATATTGCATAAAAATTATGTAGGTGATGTTTTAGAATCTTTTGATGTTAAGTCTTACGAATATGTAACACAGAAGCCAAAAAACTTAAATACGTTTGAAACATTGTATTATAAAACCATAGGAGATATTTTTGAGAATTATATTTCCATTCCTGATTTACAATTTCATGCTCATTCAATATTAAAGTTTATAGAAGAACTAAAATTAGATCTTACCTTAGGTGTTCATGCTAATTTTATGAACCTAATTAATTTTTCTGTCGAAAAAAAGTTTAGAAAAAGTTACTAATTATTAAATACATTTTAAAACATTGGATTCATTAACGCAAATAGTTTTAGGAGCTGCAGTTGGAGAAGCTGTTTTAGGAAGAAAAATTGGTAATAAAGCCATGTTTTATGGTGCTATTGCTGGTACAATACCAGATTTAGATGTGCTTTCTGCTTTCTTTACAGATAAAGTTACCGCTTTAGAAATGCATAGAGGCTTTACGCATTCTATCTTTTTTTCGGTACTCTTCGCCCCTATTTTTGCTTTTATAGTTACACGATATGAGAAATACAAAAATCTTAAAGATTGGTCGTGGCTTTTCTTTTGGGCTTTTATAACACATCCTATTTTAGACGCACAAACTACTTGGGGCACACAACTTTTTTGGCCTTTAGATATTCGATTGGCTTTTAAGAATGTATTTGTAGTAGATCCTTTATATACCCTACCATTTATTGTGTTTTTAGTTTTGGCAATGCGTCAGAAAAAGGAATCTAGAAAAAGACGTTTTTATAATAATTTAGGGTTGATCATCAGCAGTTCTTATTTAGCATTAACATTGGTTTTAAAAGGAATTTCTTACCAAACGTTTACCAAAGAATTAGCTGCACAACATATTCAATACAAAGAAATAGAAACAAAACCAACGCCATTAAACACCGTTTTATGGACTGCCAATGTAGAAACAGAAAATGCTTTTTTAATTGGTCATTCTTCCTTTTTTGATAAAAATCCTATTGAATTTTCTAGTTATCCTAAAAATCATGAGTTGTTAGGTGATTTGATACATCAACCTAAAGTAAAACGCATGATTGCTATTTCTAAAGGTTGGTACACCATCAATAAAAAAGAAGGTGTTTTGTATTTTAATGATTTACGTTTTGGTGCTTTAAGCATAAAACCAAATGCAGAGAATTTTGTTTTTAAATATAAAATTGAAATTGATGAAAACGGAATTCCCTTTTTTATAGAAGAGCCCAAAGAAAAAAGTGATGGTAAAAAGTTATTATCAGAACTATGGGAAAGGATTAAAGGCTATTAAAAGCAGTCTTTTTTCAATTTGATATTTTAACTCAAAAAAGCTAATTTCGCTCACTTCTGATTAAAGGCATGAATTTTGAAGTTACATCAAAATTAATATTTTAAGGAACTTGAACCAAGAACAACCTATCTTATGAAAAAACTACTGACAATTATTATCCTTATTTCTACATCAATTGTAAGCGGACAAAATAATAAAGACTCATTAAATGTAATTTATAAAAACTATTTTGAACTTTTAAAAACAAAAGAAAAATTAGATACCATTGTTCTTAAAGTAAATAATTTTGAAGAATTAATGAAGTCTAATAACAAAATTATTAAGGAGTTTTCTGATGCAGAGCTTTTTAGTTTAAAGAAACAATTAGAGCAACGAAGAAAAAAAATAATAAACACAACCGAATTTGTTTTTGCATCAAACGCTAGTTTAAACGCGATAAAACAATTGGATGCCACTAGCGATTATCTTACTCAAATTTCTAGCTTAAACAATCCTGAAAACTCAGATTTAGGTTTTTCTTTATCCGAAGAAATTGCTGAAATTTTAGAAAATGAAATTATAAAAGGTAATCGAAAAATTAATGGTGTCAAAAAATCTAAATTTCTTCTATTTATAGACAACATTATAAAATCTCCTTTAACTGAAGAATTAACCAGTGCAATACCCGTGGTGAGTTCTATAAAATCTGTGGTAGATTTGGTCATGGGCAATGCACTTAAAGGAAATGATGTTTCCATAGACGATGTTATCGATTTAAAAAAATCATTAAATGTGTATTTGGTTCATTATGAAGGATTAGCAAAGGCACAAACTGAATTTGAACAAAATCTTGGCAATTTAGACATTAGAAAAGAAGGTTTGGTTTTACTTCTAACCCAATATACCACAGAGCGTTCTAATACTTTAAACCCAAATGCCATTTCTGAGCAAGATAAAAAATTAACCTTAACAAACGTAATAAATAAGCACTACACCAAAGGCATTGTACAGCAAAGTGTAGATAAAATAATTAGTGCAAAACCTTTAGATTACAATAATCATTTAACCAATAAAAAACTAATGTATCCTACTTATGCCTTAAATCAGGCAAAGTTTATACGAGATGAAGTAGAGTCATTAAGTAAGGAGTATATCTCAATTTTTAGCACTTACCAGTCTGCTTTAAAACAAGTTTTAGAAAAAAGTAAAGTAATTGGAGATAAAAATAAAATTGATAATAAAATTTCTGAATTAGAAACTAAACTACTGGCTGTTCAGATTGCATTTGATGATAATTTAAATATTTACAACTTAAATAGTAAGTTTAATGCATTAATGGAATATTAACTTTTTAACTACGACTTTCTACAAATAAATTACACGAATAAAAAATCAATTCTATGAGTAATAATGTAATAAAAACAGGGATTTTATCTTTTGGAATGTCTGGACAAATATTTCATGCTCCTTTTCTAGATGAACATCAAAATTTTGAATTAAGTGCTGTGGTAGAAAGGTCTAAAAAGAAAGCGCATCTTATATATTCTGATATAAATAGCTACGATACAATTGATGAAATTTTAGCAGATTCAGAAATTGAATTGATTATTGTGAATACACCAAATCCCACTCATTTTGAGTTTGCTTTAAAAGCACTGAAAGCAAAAAAGCATGTGTTATTAGAAAAACCTTTTACTGTAAATTCATCTGAAGCAAAGCAACTTTTTGATGCTGCAAAGAAATATAATTGTTCCGTATTAGCGTATCAAAACAGAAGATATGACAGTGATTTTTTATCCGTTAAAAATGTACTAGAGTCTGGTAAATTGGGTAAATTAGTAGAGTTTCATCTTCGCTATGACCGTTATAAATATGTGATAGGTGAAAAAATCACCAAAGAAACTCCCGTTGCTGGTAGTGGTTTATCTTATGATTTAGGTCCGCATTTGTTAGATGCTGCAATTTCTCTTTTTGGAACTCCTTTAGAATGGAAGAAAAGCTTAGGCCATTTTAGACCAAATACACAAGTAGACGATTATGCTCATTTTCATTTATTGTATCCAGAGGGCATGCAAGTTTTTATTACAACAAGTCTGTTAGTTTCCGAACCACAACCTGCATTTATTTTACATGGAACAAAAGGTTCTTACATAAAAAAACGTGCAGACGTTCAGGAACAACAATTGCAAGAAGGTATGAAACCTTCCAATCCTTTATTTGGTATTGAAAGCACTAATACCACAGGTATTTTGACTTATTTTAATGATGAAGGTGTTAAAAAACATGAAAATATCATTTCTAAAAAATCTTCTTATAAGCAAGTATTTGATGATGTTTATGGAACTATTAGAGAAGGGAAAACATATCCCGTAACAGAAAATCAAATTATACAACAATTAGAAATTTTAGAAAGTTAAAAAACAATTTCTTATAAATTTAAGATTGAAAAATAATACCTTTACAGCTCAATTCAATTATCCTTTTTAAAGATTATTGAATCGACATCAAACTAAAATTACTATAAAACTCTAAGAATGCAAACTACAAAACTGAGCACAAAAAGTATATTACCACTCACCTGCTCTCGCTCTGGAACTTGTTGTTTTGGAAAAGCTGTAATGTTAAATCCATGGGAGTTATTTAGTTTTAGTAAAGAGAAAAAAGTAAGTCCGAGAGAATTTCGTGATTTATATACAGATTTTGGTGGTATCCGATTAACTTTTAACGGAAAACAAGATAAAAAAGGACAAAATGCTTGTAGTCAATATATAGACAATCATGGTTGTAGCGTACATCAAGGTCGCCCGTTAGCATGTCGTTTATATCCATTGGGACGACAAATACAATTTGAAAAAGCACATTATATTTTTGAAGGTGCACAATTTCCTTGCTTAACAGACTGCGCAGAAGTTTTAGATTTACCCAAATTAAGTGTTGGAGAGTATCTAAAAGGACAAGGTGCAGAACCTTTTGAAAAAGCACAAGACGAGTATTTAATTGTGATGCAAAACATTGCAGATATTGCTTTCGAATTATTGTTAGATAGTGGTTTATCCGTCTCTGGCGACACAAAAACACTCTCTTTATGGAGAGAAATGGGCAGTGAATTTCCAGAAAAATTAGCAGAAAGAATTGGAAAAGATTGGATAGATGCATTAATGATTCCTAAAATAACAGAAGTTATTGAAGATCCTATCGATTTTGCACAAAAACACAACAATCTATTACAACTTAAAGCACAAGAAGAATTTGGAGCTTTAAAAACCTTAGAAGAAGTGCATAAAGCAGCTGTTTTAATGATGGGTGTTGCTTTACATTTGTCTAGAGGTTTAGGCGCAGATACCAAAGGAATTGCTGAACTTTGGATAGAAACTGCAAAAAATCATGGTGCAAAAGAATAATATTTTAAATTTCTTACAAAAAAATGTAAGGTTGCTACTTTTTATCCGATTACAATTAATCACAATCAATTAATATCTATTTAACCGAATTACATGAAAAAAACAATTATTACATTATTTGCAAGTTTATTACTTATTGTAAGTTGTAAGAAAGCTCCTGAAGCAACAAAAAAAATTGAAGAAAAATCAAAAGTAGTTGTAGAAAAAACGTTTTCTCAAAAAATTGAAACAACACATAATAAAGATGCCTTTTTAAAAAACGAAGCAGTTCAATTTGATGCTGCAATTGAATTTGGAGGAAATGAAATTTTTAATGCAACAATTACCGTTTCTACTACTTCTGATATTGCCAGAATAACGTATAAAAATGGAGATGAAATATTTGTAAACAAAGAAAACATTTTTGTTTCTCCTAGTTTAGATAAAAATCCAGGAGTTCGTTTTCATGCATATACCTGGAGCTATTTCTTCTTGTTTCCTTATAAATTAAATGACAATGGAACAAAATGGAACGACGACTTTAAAACAAATGAAACAACAAATACTTTTGATGTTGCAAAGTTAACTTTTGGTGCTAATATTGGTGATGCTCCAGATGATTGGTATATTGTTTATGCTGATAAAAAATCACACCTTTTAGAGCATGCAGCCTACATTGTTACCTCTGGTAAAACAAAAGAAGCTGCAGAAGCAGATCCTCATGCAATTAAATATGAAGATTACAAAACTATTGATGGCATTCCATTTGCTACAAACTGGGGTTACTACGGTTGGAACATCGAAACAGGCTTATCTGATAAAATAGGAAGTGCAAAAATTACTAATATCCACTTTGTGGAAGGTTTTAGAAAAAGCTTTGCCATCCCAGAAAACTATATTAAAAAATAAGCATTCTATTTTTTACACATATAATCCCACTGAGAAATCAGTGGGATTTTTGCTTTAATACTATTCTCACATAAATCTAAAAAAGGTGATAAATATCACATTTTACCACCTAATCCTATCGTAAATTTACGATAAGAATTATGGAAAAAAATTTAACTCCCTTAGCAACCAAAGAAAACACTGAAGCTCTAGCTAAATTTGCCAAAGCTTTGGCGCATCCTACACGTATTGCCATTTTAAAACATTTAGAAAACCAATCGTGTTGTTTTACGGGAGATTTGGTAGAAATTTTTCCGTTGGCACAATCTACCATTTCTCAGCATTTAAAAGAATTAAAAAATGCGGGACTTATACAAGGAGAATTAAAACCTCCAAAAATAAAGTATTGCATCAATCAAAAAAATTGGAACATCGCTAAATCATTATTTCAACAATTTTTTGAATGATATTTTTATGTAACTACATCGCTTATTTGCGATAAACAAATATTAAAATTATGAGTAAAGTAATTAAAGTTTTAGGTACCGGTTGTCCAAAATGTCAATCGATGACAGCAGTTGTTAAAAACGTAGTTTCAGAAAACAACATCGATGCTACTATAGAAAAAGTAGAAGACATCATGGAAATTATGAAGTTTAACGTAATGACTACACCAGCATTGGTCATAAACGATGTAATTACCATTAAAGGCAGAATTCCCTCTAAAGAGGAAGTACTAGCACTACTAAAATAAATAAATTTTAGATTATGAATTATCAAATTAAGGCCTCTTCTATATTCAATGAAGATGCTGTTATTCATATAAAAGAATCTAACATAAAATTTGGCACTACTGTAAAAACCTCTAAAATATTGCCAAATCCGGCCGAACTTTTTTTAAGCTCTTTTGCGGCATGCATGCTTAAAAATGTAGAACGTTTTTCTACAATGATGAAATTTACGTATTCTAAAGCTACGCTTGATGTTTTTGCTACTCGATTAGAAAATCCGCCAAGGATGGATAATCTTCTTTATCAATTAACTATTTATAGCAACGATAAAAAGTTAAATATAGACTTGTTAAAAAAGAATATTGAAAAACACGGAACAATTTATAATACCGTAAAATTATCTTGTAACATTACGGGTACAATTAAAACAATAGAAAATGTTTGATTGGATACAAATTATTGCAGATTGGTTTGTGTATGATGTTTTAAACTTAAACAAAGAACAACATTTAGCAGAAGCCTTAAATTTCTTTATTTACGACACCACAAAAATTCTGATATTACTTTTTGTAATCATTTTTTTAATGGGAATTGTAAATAGCTATTTCCCGATAGACAAGGTTAAAAATTATTTATCAAGAAATAAATTATATGGTTTAGAGTACTTAATGGCAAGTCTTTTTGGAGTGGTAACCCCTTTTTGCTCTTGCTCATCAGTACCTTTATTTATCGGTTTTGTAAGAGGTGGAATTCCGTTAGGTGTTACTTTTGCTTTTTTAATTACATCACCTTTGGTTAATGAAGTTGCTATTGGACTTTTTATAGGTTTATTTGGGGTTAAAACTACTATTATCTACGTAGTTAGCGGTATTTTATTAGGAACTATTTCTGGGTTTATTCTTCAAAAATTAAAACTAGAAACCTATTTAACTCCTTGGGTAAAAGAAGTGTTAGCCAACGCACAAAAAGAACAAGACCTTTTTATAGCAGAAAAACAAACCCTACAACAACGTTTACCTATAATTTGGGCAGAAGTACTTACTATTTTAAAAGGTGTTATTCCGTATGTTATAGTGGGTATTGCTATTGGAGGTTTCATGCATGGCTATATCCCTGAAGGCTTTTTTGAACAATATATAGCCAAAGACAATCTTTTTGCGGTGCCAATTGCTACTATTTTAGCAGTACCAATGTATTCTAATGCATCCGGAATACTACCAGTAGCGCAGGTTTTAGTTGCAAAAGGTATTCCTTTAGGAACCGCAATTGCTTTTATGATGGGAGTTGTTGGTCTATCCTTACCAGAAGCAATGCTTTTAAAGAAAGTAATGACCTTAAAATTAATTGCCATCTTTTTTGGAGTGGTAACACTCTGCATCATTATTTCTGGATACTTATTTAATATGATTTTATAAATTTTATAAAAAAAACAATGTCTCATTCTCATAATCACGCACCTCCATCATTAAAGTCAAACGATATTAACCGTTCTTTTATAATAGGGATCTCCTTAAACGTAGTCTATGTTATAATAGAACTCTTTTATGGTTGGCAAATTGGTTCTACTGCCCTACTTTCTGATGCAGTGCACAATATTGGCGATATTTCTGGTTTATTATTGGCTTTTTTAGCTTTTCGTTTACTTAATTTTAAACCCAATACATTATTTACTTATGGTTTAAAAAAAGGATCTGTTGTTGCTTCTTTTATCAATTCTATATTACTAGCTTTTGCTATTGGTGCCATTGCTTGGGAAGGTTTTAGACACATTCTTCATCCGAATATCATTAACGGAAATGTTGTAATGATTGTTGCCGCTATAGGAATTGTTATTAATTTTTCTTCGGCTCTTTTATTTCATCATAGAAAAAAAGAAGATCTAAATATAAAAGCAGCCTATTGGCATTTAATGGCAGATGCTTTGGTTTCTTTGGGTGTGGTAATATCTGGATTGATTATTAAATATACTGGGTGGAATTTTGTAGACGGAATTGCGGCCATTTTAGTAGCTATTGTAATACTTGCTAGTACTTGGAATCTTTTTAAAGATAGCATTATTGCCATGATGGACGGAGTACCTGCAGCAATAAACACCAACGAAATTAGCGCACATATTAACGAGGTTAATGGTGTTACAGAGGTGCATCATATCCATATTTGGAGTATGAGTACCAATGAAAATGCATTAACTTCTCATATTGTTGTAGAAAACCTTAATGAAATTCCAAGAATTAAACTAGACATCAAAAAAGAATTAAAAGCACATCATATTACACACAGTACTTTAGAGTTTGAATTAAAAGAAGAAAAATGTACTGAAAAAAATAAACTGTAAATCAATTTCACATGAAAACAAATAAAATTTTAGCTTTTTTAACAATCGGATTTTTGTTAATAGCCTGCAATGAGCAAACAAAAAGTAAAAACAAAACTATAGAACAGTCCATTTCTAAAATAGAGGTTTTAGACTTTCATTCTACCCATAGATGCATTACCTGTAAAGCTATTGAAGCTAATACAAAATATACCTTAGACACCTATTTTTCTAAAGAAATAAAAGCTAGTAAAATTACCTTTCAGGTAATTGATGTCGATAAAAAAGAAAACCAAACAATGGCCGAAAAATTTGAAGCTTCTGGTACTGCTTTAATTTTAAATGTGATAAAAAACGGAAAAGAAAAGAAGATAGATCTAACCAATTTTGCGTTTATGAAAGGAAATGATAAAGATGTATTTGCTAAACAATTAAAAGAAAAAATAGACAAAGAACTAAAAACTCTATAAATGGATTTTTTGCAATCTCTTTTAGAGAGTTATAATTTTCCTCTTTTAACGGCACTTATACTTGGCCTCATGACCGCTATTAGCCCTTGCCCATTAGCTACCAACATAACGGCAACTGCCTTTATATCTAAAAATATTTCGAGTAAACGAAACGTTTTTTTAAGCGGATTGCTATACTCTTTGGGGCGTGGTTTTAGTTATACTACTATTGGTATGATATTATATTTTGGTGCAAGCAAGTTTCATATTTCTCGTTTTTTTAATCAGAATGGAGAAAAATACTTGGGGCCTTTATTAATTATCATCGGTTTAATTATGTTAAATGTTTTAAAGCTCCATTTTTTAGGAAAATCTAATTTTCAGAATAAACTATCCGATAAATTTAAAGATAAAGGCTTGTTAGGTTCTTTTTTAATAGGTGTAGTATTTGCCTTAGCTTTTTGCCCTTACAGTGGTGCCTTATTTTTTGGCATGCTCATTCCTATAACTATTGCCTCTGCAGACGGATTATATTTACCTATAATTTTTGCAATAGGAACCGGATTACCAGTAATACTTTTCACCTATTTATTAGCCTTTACAGCAGGAAAAATTGGCGTATTCTATAATAAAATTACTAAAATAGAAAATGTAATGCGTAAAGTTGCCGGTGTTGTTTTTATTTTAACAGGCTTGTATTATGTGTTTATTTTTATGGGAATATTAGCATAGTTTACGCAGAAAATAAAGGATACTTTAAAAGTCTTTATTTAAACAAAACTATTCTTTTATTCGCATTAACAAAACTTATAAATACCGAGTTTTTCTTCATTTAAAAAAGGTAACTGATAGTTAATGTGTTTTTAATTCAAAAAAACTAACTTCGCCGCTTTACAGTACTTTTTTTAGTAGTAAAAGAACGTTTATACAGTTTACACATCAGGTGGTAGCTAAAAAAGACATCAAAAAACAAATGATTACATACGCAAGCATAGAAAACGGACAAATTATAGTGGAAACAGGAGCTAATTTTTCTCCTTCTAATATTCTTTGGATTGATCTTAAAAACCCCACTTTTGATGAAAAGAAAAAAGTAGAAGAAACTTTTGGTGTAGAGTTATTTACACCTCAAGAAAGAGAGGAAATTGAATCTAGTTCTAAGTTTGTAGAATCTGAAAGTGAAATTGGTATCAACCTTAATTTTTTAAGAGAAGAAAACGGAAATTACATTAATGAACCGATATCTTTTATTCTTAAAAACAACTTTTTAATTACACAAAGACAACATGATTACAGAACTTTTACAGATACATATCATAAAATTCGTTCTGTAAAAGCAAAAAACGGAATTGATGTTTTTTTAAATATTCTTGAAATACGTATCGATTTTGATGCCGATTTAATAGAAAATATTACTGAACAAATTACGACTATTAGTAAAGGGTTGGTTAAAAAAAATGATCTAGAAAGACAGTTGTTATTAAAAATTACTGCTTTTCAAGAATCTACCATCTCTATTCGAGAAAACATTGTAGAAAAACAACGAATTCTATCGGCTATTTTAAAAAGTAAGTTTTTTCCTAGAGAAAATTACGACACTCTTTGGGTGATGATTAAAGACATTGGTTCTTTACTAGACCATACTAGTTTTAATTTTGAAAGACTAGAATTTCTTCAAAATACCTTTTTAGGTTTGGTAGATATGGAGCAAAACAGAATTATTAAAATTTTTACGGTAGTAACGGTTATTTTTATGCCTCCAACTTTAATTGCCAGTATGTATGGTATGAATTTTAAATTTATGCCAGAATTACAACAATCTTGGGGATATCCATTAGCAATTTGTTTGATGATTACTTCATCAGCTGTAACACTTTTGTTTTTTAAGCGCAAAAGATGGTTATAAAAAACCTACAACTTAAATTTTAATTTGCTCTACAGTTACACGTTGCTCTAAAGAATGAGCCACAGGTCCAAATTGATTAAATATAGCAACATCTGCTGCATCTAAACCATAGCCTACCGCTACGTAACCTCCTTTTGCTTCTGTTTGTGTAGCATCAAAAGTATACCAACGCCCACCAACATAAGCCTCAAACCATGCGTGCATATCCATGGGATGTAATTTGTGCAAATAACCAACCACCATGCGAGCAGGAATGCTTAAACTTCTGCACAATGCAATACCTAAATGAGACAAATCTCTACAAACACCAGAACGTTTGTAGTTTACTTCGGTAGCAGAAATAGGAAAATCGCTACTACCAGGAATGTAACTAATATTTGTACGTAACCATTCTTCTATAGCAAACACTTGTTCATATCCTACAGGTTTATCTGCGGTAATTGTATTTGCTAAGTCGTTAAATCGGTCAGACTCACAATACCTGCTAGGTAATAAATAACAAAGTACTTCATTAGGTAAATTCTGAATTTCTACAAAAGGAGCTTCAAAATTCACATCAACAAATTCAGACGTTTTTACATCTGAACTTGTAAAAATGGTAAACTTACCAATTGGTGCTACCAAACGTTGGCAAAGATTTCCATAATCATCTGTAAACTCTACAATAGGTACATTGGGATATATTTTAAACTCATCGCGCTCAATCCACTGTTCTGCACCACTTCTGGGACGCAGCATCAAAATAAAAGGAGTTGGTGTTTCAATATCAAAAGCCAAATTACAACTTACACGTAACCACATAAATAATTTTATTTAAAATTATAACACCAAAATTGGTACCTTTTAAAGGTAACTGATTCATCATAGAATACTGATGATTTATATGTATTAATTGCATCATAAATTTACTTAAACCGCAATTGTACGTTCAAAAATCGATAATTAAAGAACATTTTACAGGTACAAACAAAGAGGTATAGCAACTAAAAATCATCAATAAATAGAAAATAAAAGGCTCCTTTTACAAAGGATATTTAACGATTTAAGTACCTTAAAAGAATCTAAATACATATTGTTAAAATTTAAAATGTAAGGTAATGCGCGTTGATTTATCAATTCAAAAAAACTAACTTCGCTAACTTATTATTTACATCTAAAAATTAGATAGAAGCAAGCCAATGTGCATTAAAACACTTCTAAAATAAAACCTAATTAATCTACAAAAGTGCTAATTATGGAAGACAATAAAACACTAAATTATATAAAAGTTGTATTAGAAAACTTACCAACAGATTGGTTAAATTTAACTACACATCGACTAGATATTTATAATGAAAACTTGGCTAAAACAGCGTTTTTAGATAAGTTTGATACTTTATATAACAACAATAATGCTACATCCGCCATGTTAAATGCATTGCCTACAGCTTATGATTATATACGTTTAGGGCATCCATTGTCTTGTGTTTTAGAGTGGGCAATTGCAAAATTAAATGCTATTAAACCAGAGAACGTAATTAGCTTTTCTTCACAAACGATTCCTGTTTTAGCTGTGTTAAGAAAGAATTTATTATCTCAAAAAAAAACTAGAATTATTTATTTAGATAAACCACCACAATCATTTAACAATAAGATAGTTAAAGAAATTTATAATTATAATTTTGAACTACAAAAAGCAACAAGTTTATCTGATATTTCTACTTTTAACGGAAGTACTATTTTTATATCACAAGAAGACCAAATTGGCACATTTAAGAAAAATAAAAACATTGATTTTGTTATCAATCTTTATGATTCTCTTGGTAGTGTTTTAATGGTAAATGGCGAACAAAATGAACATTATATTTCCGACATACAGCATGTAAGAAGAAGAGAAACTATTGCCATGACTCCTTCTAATTCTCTTACAGCTCTAAATGCCTTAGTAACTAAATCTTCTTTTAAAAATAAAAAGGATAACAGCACAAATAAAACAAGTGTTTTAAATGCTATAAAAGAAGTTACGGGCTCTAACACAAAACCTTTAGTTGCCACTAGCGGACTCTCAATTCAATATGCCATTTTAATGGGATTAATTGAAGATGCTAAAGAGAATCATAAAGGAAAAGCAATTAAAATTATTGTTCCTCCTAATTGTTATGGCGGTACAAATGACCAAGCAAGACGTGTTGCAGCTTGTATTGACAATGTAGAAATTGTAGATTTATTAGTTGATGGCGATAATGATATGGTGCAAAGTATAGATAGCGTTTTAAACAATATTGCTAAACAAGACGCTGTGCCTTATATTATTGCTGAAATACCAACAAACCCAAGAGTTGAAGTTCCGAATTTAGTTCAATTAAAAGAAGCATTAAGCAAAGAACGTATAACTACAACGGGAGAAATTGCTATAGATCCTGTTTTTATTTTAGACCAAACATTCTGTCCTAATGTTCATTTTTTAGGTGATGGTGAAATACTATCTACCGTTAGAACCATTTCTTTTGCAAGTGGCTCTAAATTTCCTAGTGGAGGAAAATGTACAGCAGGCTACTGCGTAGGAAATAAAAAAACGGTAACCTTGATCGATAAAATTGAACAACATTTAACCCTTTGTGATAATGAAGCTACTGATTTTCAGTATGAAATATTAGCCAAACAACTGCCTTCTATGAATCAAAGAATTAAAGATGCCTATACTAATACGCGTCAGTTTGTAAATTATATTCATGAAACTTTACCAGGAGCAAAAATAAATTTTGTGTCAGAAGAGTTAGCTGCACAAGGATTTACACCATCTGTTTTTTCATTAGACCTTCCTACAACAGGAAACTCAGAAGAAGAAAAAGAAGCTAACAAAAGAGCCTTAAATTTAAAGTTAATCAACTTAATGATTACAGAAATTCCTGATGAAAGTAAATTCTGTGTAAGTTACGGACAGTTAAAAGGCTGCTATTGGACGATACCTGCAACATCTACACAAGGAACAACCAAAGAAGGAGATAAAGACTATATTGTTCGTGCATCACTTTCTCCTACCATGAATTTAGAACTTCATAAAAAAGTATTTTTAAAATTTGTAGAGAGTATGTAAAATCAACTATATATTTAACCTAAAATAAATTTAGGTTGACAAAAAAATCCCAATGATTTCTCATTGGGATTTTTTTTATATTATCAAATATCCGTAATTACACATTAAATCTAAAGTGTAAGATATCACCATCTTTAACAATGTACTCCTTACCTTCTACCCTCATTTTACCCGCTTCTTTTACTTTTGCTTCAGAACCATAAGTTACAAAATCTTCATAAGCAATAGTTTCTGCTCTAATAAAACCTTTTTCAAAATCTGTATGAATTACTCCTGCAGCTTGTGGCGCAGTAGAACCAATAGGAATTGTCCAAGCTCTAACTTCCTTTACACCTGCAGTAAAATAGGTTTGTAAGTTTAATAATTTATATGCAGAACGAACCAATCTAGCCACACCAGCTTCTTCTAAGCCAATATCTGCTAAAAACATTTGTCTTTCTTCGTAATCATCTAATTCTGTAATATCTGCTTCTGTACCAACTGCCAAAACAATTACTTCTGCATTTTCGTCTTTAACAGCTTCTTTAACTTGGTCTACATACGCATTTCCAGAAACGGCAGAACCTTCATCAACATTACAAACATATAGTACTGGTTTTGATGTAATAAATTGTAAAGGTTTAACAAACTCCATTTCTTTCTCAGAAAAATCTAAAGTTCTTACAGAAACTCCTTTTAATAAAGTTTCTTCAATTTTTAATAAAACTACTAATTCTGCTTGCGCTTCTTTATTACCTGTTTTAGCAGTTCTTTTTACACGCTCTAAACGTTTTTGAACCGTTTCTAAATCTTTTAATTGCAATTCATAATCAATAGTTTCTTTATCTCTTACAGGATCTATAGAATTATCAACATGAATAATATTATCATTATCAAAACAACGCACTACATGTAAAATAGCGTCTGTTTCTCTAATGTTTGCTAAAAACTGATTTCCTAAACCTTCTCCTTTACTTGCTCCTTTTACCAAGCCAGCAATATCTACAATTTCTACAGTAGCAGTTTGAACTCTCTCTGGAACCACCAATTCTTCTAATTTTTTTAAACGAGAATCTGGCACATTTACAACCCCTAAATTGGGCTCAATGGTACAGAAAGGAAAGTTGGCACTTTGCGCTTTTGCGTTAGATAAACAGTTAAATAAAGTTGATTTTCCTACGTTTGGTAATCCTACAATTCCGGCTTTCATGTAAATAAATTTTGCGAGTGCAAATATAATGCAAGTTTCATTAAAATATAATTAAATCAATAAAGAAAGAGTAGAATCATCAATTTTATTTATTTTTAAAAAAATATTTGTCACATTTACACTCTTAAATGAATAAAATAACAGATCAATTTATTTGGAAAGCCTTAAAGGAAGGAGATCTTAGAGCATTTTCTACACTCTTTGAAATCTATTATCCTATGCTACATAATTATGGCTTAAAAATTTCTAATGATGTTGCTCTTACAGAAGATTCTTTACAGGATTTCTTTTTATACGTTTATGAACATAGAGAAAATTTAAGCGATTTAGATACGATTGCCCCTTATCTATTTACATCCTATAAACGGTTTTTATTAAAAATGATGCAGAAAAATGCAAAATTAAAACATACTGATTTTTCTAATGAAACTTTTGTAGACTTACAGTTTACTGCTGAAGAAATAATGACACATCAAGAAACAGAAAGTTTTAAAAATAAAAACCTCTCTAGATTATTAAATAAATTACCCAAAAGACAAAAAGAAGCCATTTATTTAAAATACTACAGTGGTTTAAAAGCTACCGAAATATCAGAAATAATGGGTATTAATTATCAAAGTGTTATAAACTCTCTTCATAAAGCCATAAAAAGTTTAAAAGAAGAAATTTCTATTCTAAAATTATTTAATTGAGTTTAACATAAAATTAAGAGTATAAAAAAACAATATTTGCCTTATACAAGTACAATGACCTATTTATTGAAATGATTAAGAAAGAATACAATACCATAAATGACTTTTTAGATGATGATTCATTTAAAAATTGGGTGCTTCAAAACAACGGAACTGATGTTGGTTTTTGGGATTTTTGGATTGCCAACAATAAAGATAAAGAAGAATTAGTAAGTACAGCTAAAGACCTGGTTTTAGGCATTTCTTTTAACCAACAAACTGTTGATAAAGAAAAAGTTAGTTTAGAATGGCAAAAACTAGAAGCTAAAATTAAAGCTAAAAACCCAGTTCCTAAGAAAAAAGTTAAATATCTTAAAACTTTTAGTGTAGCAGCTTCTATACTTCTACTAATTTCTATAGGTATCTATTTTTCTTTTAATAACACCAAAATGACCCATAAAACCAGTTATGGAGAAATTTTAAATATAAAATTACTAGATGGTAGCCGTGTTACTTTAAATTCTAATTCTAGTTTATCCTACTACAAAAACGAAAGCAGAAAAGTTTGGTTGTCTGGTGAAGCCTTTTTTCAGGTGGATAAAAAAGTAACTACAAACGCAAAATTTTGGGTAATAACAGACGATTTATCTGTAGAAGTTTATGGTACCTCTTTTAATGTAAATACAAAAAAGCAAAAAACAGATGTGTTTTTAGAAGAAGGTAATATTTGGTTAAAACTAAATAACGGAATTGATAAAAAAATGATTCCAGGTAACTACATCTCCTATTCCGCAGAAAAAAATAAAATATTAGAAGACATAAATACTTTTGATTCTACTCTAAAAACTTCTTGGAAAAATGGTTCTTTATTGTTTGAAAACCTATCTTTGGAAAAAGCGATGGAAAAAATAGAAGAATCTTATGGCTATTCTATCATTTTTAACGACGATGCAAGTAAAAATACCTTAATAACAGGAGCGGTTCCTATTACTAATATTGACATCTGTTTAAAAGCCATCGAAAAATCTGCTGATGTAAATATTATCAAAAAAGATAGTAGTTTAATTATTAGTAAAAAGTAGGTATAACTTTAAATTAGTAAATTATTCAAAAATCTGTATACATAAAGCTGTTATTACTTGTTTTTGTAACTTTTACGTATCAAACAATAATTGCTCAAGAGCATAAAAAAGAAAGAATCCCCTTAGCTACTTTACTCGATAAAATTAGTAACAAGCATAAAATATTCTTTACTTACAATGCCAACTTATTAGACAATAAATACATTCAAAAAGAAGGTTTTGTAAACTTATCTTTAAAAGAATCTATTTCTTTATTAGAAAAACTCACCCCTTTTCTTTTTGATGATTTAGGTAATAATTATTACGTTATTTATCTAAAAAACTTTGGCTCTAATAAAAAGCCGGTTTCTAAAGAGAGAACTACTGTTTCTAAAACAATAAATCGTACTTTTAAGAAAAACAAAACTGTTTTTAGAGGAATTATTTTAAGCTCAGACAATACACCTCTTAGTGGAGCAACGCTGCAAGAAGAAGGTTCTTTAGACGGCACAACTACCAATAAAGATGGTACTTTTGAAATTAAAATTCAACATAAAAATAACATTACCGTTAGTTTTATAGGTCATAATTCTAAAACGATACAACTAAAACCAAATGTATTTAATACCATTGTTTTATTGTCTGGTCAAGAATTAGAAGAAGTACAAGTTATTGGCTCTAGAAATAAAAATAGAGTTGCCAACGACACACCTGTTGCCATTGATTTTATAGACATCGAAGAAACCGCTACAAAAAGCAGTCAAGTAGAAATTAATCAGTTTTTACAATACGCTATTCCTTCATTTAACGCTACAAAACAATCTGGTGCAGACGGAGCAGACCATATAGATCCTGCCACAATTAGAGGTCTAGGACCAGATCAAACTTTAGTTTTAATCAACGGAAAAAGAAGACACCAAGCCTCTTTAATAAATTTATACGGAACAAGAGGAAGGGGTAATTCTGGTACCGATTTAAATGCAATTCCTATTTCTGCCATAAAAAGAATAGAGTTATTACGCGATGGCGCTTCTGCTCAATACGGTTCTGATGCTATTGCAGGTGTTTTAAATATTGTTTTAAAAGATACCGACAATGAGCTAAACATAAGTTCTACCTTAGGGTTTCACAATGCAAATAGCAATCGTTTTTTACCAAAAAAAGCTGATGGTTTTACTTATAAATTGGCTTTAAATTATGGTACAAAAATTAGCGAAGGCGGTTTTGTAAACTTTACAACAGAAGCTTTATCTGTAGACAACACACTAAGACCAAGTACATTTGCAAGAGAAAAATTTGGGCAAGCGGCAGTAAAAAATGTAAGTCTTTTTCTAAATTCTGAAATTCCTATTTATAAAAACACCAAATTATATATAAATGGCGGACTTAATTATAAGAATACAGAAGCCTACGCATTTACCAGAAGACCTGATACCGAAAGAAACGTATTAGAAATTTATCAGAACGGATTTAACCCTTTAATTACCTCTAATATTTTAGATAATTCTTTATCTTTTGGATTAACGACTTACTTTAAAGAATGGAATGTTGATGTAAACAATACTTTTGGTAGAAATAATTTTCATTATTTTATTAAAAACACTTTAAATGCAACACTTTTAGAAAATTCTCCTACAGAATTTGATGCTGGTGGTCATCAATTAATACAAAATACTACAAGCATTGATTTTTCTAAATATTTTGATACTACTACTTATGGTTTTAATATTGCCTTAGGTTTAGAGTACCGATTAGATAAATATAAAATTTTTGCAGGTGAAGAAGCCTCTTACGCTAGTTATGATGTAAATGGAAACACTATAACAAATCAAACGCCAATAGAAAATTATAAAACATACAATGGCAATATAAGACCCGGAGGCTCTCAAGGTTTTCCTGGTTATGCGCCAGAAAATGAAGTAAACAGAAACAGGTCTAACTTTAGTATTTATGCCGATACAGAAATAGATTTTTCTAAAAACCTTATGTTAGGTGCTGCCTTACGTTATGAGTATTATAGTGATTTTGGAAGTACCTTAAATTACAAATTAGCTTCTAGATATAAAATAAATAAAAAATTTAACCTTCGTAGTTCTTTTAGTACAGGTTTTAGAGCCCCCTCTTTAGCGCAAATTTATTATAATTTAACTTTTACTAATTTTATTGGCAATACCCCTACAGAATCACTTTTAGTTGCAAATAATAGCTCAATTGCAAGAAGATTTAATATTGATAATCTTAAAGAAGAAAAAGCTAAAAACTTTAGTTTTGGGGTAACCTCTAAATTAAGCGCAAACTTTAAAGCTTCTATAGATACTTATATTGTTTACATTAAAGATCGAATAATTTTAAGCGGAAATTTTGATGCATCGCCACTTGGTTTTGATGTAAATAATGTGCAATTTTTTGCAAACGGTGTAGACACAAAAACTACAGGTGTAGATTTAATTTTAAACTGGAAAAAAAGTATTGGTAAGAGTTTATTTTCTGTTGATTTATTGGGTAACATTAACCACATGAGTATTACCAACATTAAAAATAAAGAATTAGATAAAGAAACCTTTTTCGGTAAAAGAGATCAACAATTTTTATTAGCATCTGCACCAAAAAGCAAGTTTAACTTGGGTTTAAATTACGAGTATAAAAAAATAAAAACTTCTTTAAACTTTACTAGATTTAGTAAAGTAGAATTAATCGATTGGCAAATAACCCAAGACTTGTCTAATTTTAATAATTCAGAATTAGAAAGGTTAAAAGCTTCTACAGATTTCTATCAATCAAAAATAACCACAGATTTACACTTTAGTTATCAACTAAATAAAATAACAAATTTACAATTTGGAGCGAATAATTTGTTTAACATCTACCCCACTAAACAAAATAACCATACAGATAGTGGTGGTTTATGGGACGCTACACAAATGGGAACAAATGGCTCATTTTACTACACTAAACTAAATATTAAGCTTTAAATATTATCATAATATTTGCTTTTTAGCATTTTCTTTAAAAAAAACTCATTTTAAAAGAGTATACTTTTTTCCTTTCTTCCTTATATAATAAATGAGGTCTTAATAACCACATAAAATTAAGAGACTCAACTAACAGATTTATGAACCAATAATTATATTTATGAAACAAAAGTATTTATTAAAATTTTGCACAATTACTTTTTTGTTTATGCTTCCTTTAGGATTGATGGCACAAACAGTTAAAGGTAAAGTAACGGATTCATCTGGTGAAGGTTTACCATATATGAATATTGTTGAAAGAGGGAATCATTCTAACGGTATCGTTTCTGATGATAATGGAGAATTCTCTATTACAGTAAAAAGTTTACCCGCCATATTAATTGTATCTTCTATGGGGTTTGAAACTAAAAACGTAAAGGTAAAAAACACTTCATTCTTAAAAATTGTTGTGAATGAAGATAATGCTTTAGATGAAGTGGTAATTACAGGGAATAGAACAAAACCTAGAACAATATTAGATTCTCCTGTACCTATTGATAATATTAACGTAGCAGAATTAACTAAAAGTGGAAAACCAACTTTAGATAGAATGCTAACTTTTAAAGTTCCTTCTTTCAACTCTCAAAATCAAGCCATTGCAGATGCAACTGCGCATTACGATCCGGCAGATTTACGTGGTTTAGGCCCAAGTAGAACTTTAGTTTTAATTAACGGAAAACGTAAAAACCAAAGTGCTCAAGTATATTTAAATAGAACTCCAGGTAAAGGAGAAGTTGGTGTAGATTTAAAAAGTATTCCTACAGCAGCTATAGAAAGAGTTGAAGTTTTAAGAGACGGTGCTTCTGCTATCTATGGTTCTGATGCAATTGCAGGTGTATTAAACATCATCTTAAAAAAGGATGTAAACTACTCTACTTTTACATCTAAAGCAGGAATAACTTCTGAGCAAGATGGATTTAACTTTTCATCAGACTTTAATACAGCATTTTCTTTTGGTGATGGTGGTTTTGTAAATGTAACTTTAGGCTACTACAAACAAGCAATTACCAACAGAGCTGGTGATGTTCCTGTTTCAGACATAGGTGCAAATCCTTCTGCTAGAGATCTTGCTTGGTTAGAGGCAAACCCACAAGCAGGTATGAATGTTGGTCAACCAGAAATGGAAAAGAAAGATCTTTTTGTAAATATGGAACACCCTATTGGAGAAAACTCAACACTATATTCTTTTCATGGGTTAACTACTAGAAACGGACAAAGTTTTGCATACTACAGAGCTCCTTATTGGAGAAATGACGTTGCAGATGCTAACTTTTTAACAAGAAACCCAGATGATTTTATAGGATATCAACCTACTTTTGAAACCACTATTAATGACCACATCAATGCACTTGGATTAAGATTTCCAATAGCAGAAGGTTGGGATGCAGATGCAAGTGTAACCTACGGTTCTAATGATGTAGATGTAACAATAAACAATTCTTTAAACAGAGATTATTTAGCAGATCATGGTACTTCTCCTAGATCTTTTAATCCTGGTGGATATGTTTTTACAAACATTGTAGGTAATTTTGATATTAACAGTCAATTATCTGATGCTGTTGGTTTAGCATTTGGGTTAGAATTTAAACAAGAAAGTTTTAAAGCAATTGAAGGAAACCCTTTATCTTATTATGGTGCTGGTTCTGATTCTTTTGCAGGTATTAAACCTGATGAAGCAGGAAAATGGACTAGAAACAATTTAGGATTATACTCTCAATTAGAATATGATGTTACAGATAAATTATTATTAGGTGCAGCAGGAAGATATGAAGATTATACAGATGCTGGTTCTAATTTTTCTTGGAAAGTAAATGGGCGTTATAAATTAGGTAGTAACGGAGCTTTAAGAGGTTCTTATAGTACTGGTTTTAGAGCACCAACACTACATCAATCTCACATTACTTTAAGTCAGTATATTATTGTTGCCGGATCTTCAGAACCTTTATTACAAGGAACGTTAGCAAACGATAACCCTGCTGTACAAGCATTAGGAGTACCTAGTTTAACTCATGAAATTTCTAAAAATATTTCTGGTGGTTTAACATATAAATTTAATAGAAACTTTTCTGCCTCTGTAGATTTTTATCAAATTAAAGTTGATGATAGAGTTTTATTCTCTTCTCAAATTGGTTCTGATAGTGATGATACTACAACAAATCCTGTAGAACAAATTTTAGAAGATAACGGTGTGGTTGCAGTACAAGTTTTTATCAATGCAGGTGATACAAAAACAACAGGTACAGATATTGTTTTAAATTATAACAATATTGAAGTTGGTGAAAGCGGAAAATTAAACGCAAGTTTTGCAGCTAACTTTAACAAAACAACTATAGACGCAATTAATACACCAAAAACAATTGCTGATGCGGGTTATAATATTTTTGACAGACAAGAGCAAGGTTTAATTACAAACTCTAGACCAAAATCTAAAATGATTTTAGGATTAAACTTAATCACAGACAAATGGGATATTTCTTTTAACAACACTCGTTTTGGAGAAGTAATTATTACAGCACCACAATCTGGCGGTACAGATCAAACTTTGTCTTCTAAAATTTCTACCGATTTAGGTTTTGGATATAAATTAACAGATAGAATTACGTTTAATGCAAACATTAACAACATTTTTGATGTGTATCCAGATACAACCTTGGCTTCTACCAATACTGCACAAGCAGAATCTAGATTTAAATACTCTTCAGAAGTACAACAACTAGGTCAATTAGGTACTAATTTTAGTGTTGGAGTAAATGTTCAATTTTAACATCTACTTTATATAACCAAAGTAATTATTAAAACTACTCCTCAAAATAAAATATTTTTTTTGAGGAGTATGTTTCATTTAGAATAAAAACAAAACATTCTTTTTAATTAAAAAAAACTTTTATGAAACAACTCTCATTATTAAAAATATGTACGATAACTTTTGTGTTTCTACTTCCAATAGGAATTCTAGCACAAACTATAAAAGGAAAACTAACAGATTCATCTGGCTTAGGTTTGCCATATATGAATGTTGTAGAAAAAGGAAACACTTCTAACGGATTGGTTTCTGACGATAATGGAAACTTTTCTATTACTGTAAAAAAATTACCAACAACCTTAGTGATATCTTCTATGGGGTTTGAAACAAAATCTATACAAGTTACAAACAACTCTTTTTTAACCATTGTAGTTAAAGAAGACAATGCTTTAGAAGAAGTTGTGGTTGTAGGTTCTAGAAACTCTAACAGAACCGTAGTAGATACACCTGTCCCTGTAGATATTATTGATGTACAAAAATTAGCGGCACAAAATGGTAAAGTAGAAATTAATGATATTTTACAATTTGCAGCACCTTCTTTTAACGCAACCAAACAATCTGGTTCAGACGGGGCAGATCATATTGTACCTGCTTCTTTAAGAGGTTTAGGTCCCGATCAAACTTTAGTTTTAATCAACGGAAAAAGAAGACATCAATCTTCTTTAGTCAATATTTTCGGTACTAGAGGTCGTGGAAATTCTGGTACAGATTTAAATGCAATACCAGCTTCTGCTATTAAAAGAATTGAGGTTTTAAGAGATGGTGCTTCTGCACAATATGGATCGGACGCTATTGCTGGTGTTATCAATATTGTTTTAAAAGATAATACAGATGGTATTACAGCAGGTATTACGTATGGTGCATATAGTACAAATGTAGGTTCTGGTTGGGCAGAAGAAACAGGTGAAACACTGTGGAATGTGAATGGCAAAAATAGATTAGATGGTAAAAACAAACGTTTTGATGGAGAAACCGTAAAATTAGACCTAAATTTTGGTGCAAAAATTAATGACAAAGGTGGTTTTGTTAATTTTACAACAGAATTTTTATCAAAAAACAATAGCTTAAGACCTGGTTTTTCTTGGCGAAAAGGATACGGTAGTGCTGGTTTAGATGGCTTTAGTTTTATGGTAAATTCTATAATTCCTTTAAATGATAATACAGAAGTATATGCTTTTGGTGGTAGAAATTATAGAGATACAAACGCTTATGCATTTTCTAGAGATAGTTTTGATGAAGGTGATAATAGATCTGTACCTAGTATTTATCCAAATGGTTTTACACCAAGAATTACCTCTATAATTACAGATAGCTCGGTTTCTACAGGTTTAAAACATACTTTAGATAACGGATGGAAAGTTGATTTTAACAATACTTACGGAATAAATAAATTTCATTATTTTATTAAAGATACCAACAATGCTTCTTTAGGAAGCGCATCACCAATAGACTTTGATGCAGGTGGACATAGTTTATCTCAAAACACTACTGGATTAGACTTTTCTAAATACTACGAAGAATATGCAAAAGGAATCAATTTTGCTTTTGGTTTGGAATACAGAACAGAAAACTTTCAGATTTTATCTGGCGAAGAAGCTTCTTATGGCTTGTATGATACCAACGGTGTAATTATTACAAATCCGGCAATACAAACTGTAGCAACAGATTCTAATGGAAACGAATTACCGGGTGGTTCTCAGGGCTTTCCTGGATACAGCCCAGATAACGTAGTAGATAGAAGTAGAACAAATATTGGACTTTACTTTGATACAGAAGTTAACATCACTGATAATTTTTTAATCAACGCAGCATTGCGTTATGAAGATTATAGCGATTTTGGTAATACATTTAACTACAAATTAGCTAGTAGATTTAAAGTAAACGACAATTTATCTTTTAGAGGTTCTGTATCTAGTGGTTTTAGAGCACCATCTTTAGCGCAAGTTTACTACAATTTAAAATTTACAAATATTGTTGCAGGTAAATCGGTACCATCTTTATTATCTGCAAACAATAGTATTGTTACCAAAGCATTTGGTATTGGCGCTCTACAAGAAGAAAAAGCATTAAATACAAGTATTGGCTTTACTTATAAGAAAAACGGATTTACAGCTACAATAGACGCCTACTCTATTGCTGTTGATGATAGAATTATTTTAACAGATAATTTTACAGATCAAACCATTTTAGAACCTTTAAACGTAGATACTGCTCAGTTTTTTGCCAATGGTGTAGATACTAAAACTACCGGAGTAGATATTGTTTTAAATTACGCTACAACAATTGGTGCAGATAACAAATTAAATATTGGTTTAATAGGTAACTTAAATAAATTAGAAATTAAAGAAGTCCATAACGGAAATTTAAATCCGTATACTTTTTTTAGTGGTTTTTCTCAAGCTTATTTAGAAGCCGCTGCTCCTGACTATAAATTTGGGTTAAATTTAGGTTACACCAGAAAAAAGTTTAATGCAAATGTAACTTTAACCAAATTTAGTGAGGTACAACTGCAAGATTTTCAGTGGGTAGATGCACCTCCAACAACAAAAGCAGAAGCAGATGCACTGTATTTAACAGCAACCGATACTTATAATTCTTTAATTACAACCGATTTAAGTTTAAGTTATAAATTTTCTGATAAAATTAGCTTAACTCTGGGTGCAAATAACCTATTTAATGTTTATCCAACACCTCAATTTGATGGTTGGACAGATCAAGGAGGATTGGCAGATTCTGTACAAATGGGCTCTGACGGAGCTTATTATTTTACAAGAATTAGTTTTAATTTATAAACACAACAAGCTAACAGAAGTTTCAAATAAAAGAGGTTGTTTAAAAAAGTATAAAACTTGTTGTACTAACTTTATTTTAGGTTGACAAAAAAAAACTTTTAAGACAGCCTCTTTTTATTGTAAAAAGTAATTTCTATTATAGATTTAGTAATGATTAAAACCAAAAAATCCCGAATTTACTTCGGGATTTTTTATATCTAATTTTAAAAAAATAGAATTTTATTTTTAAAAGTTTAGCATCTATTCATTATGCATAAAACGTTGTTTCTCTAACAGCTCTTCTTCTGTTTCTACAACGTCGTCATCTGGCACACAACAATCTACAGGACATACTGCAGCACATTGTGGCTCATCATGAAAACCTTTACATTCTGTACACTTATCTGGAACGATGTAATAAATTTCATCAGAAACAGGTTCTTGATCTTCATCGGCGTTTATTGTTTTACCATTTGGTAAAACCGCATTTCCTTTTAAATCTGTTCCATCAGAATATTTCCAATCGTCAGCTCCTTCGTAAATTGCAGTGTTAGGACATTCTGGTTCACATGCCCCACAATTTATACATTCATCTGTTATTATAATTGCCATAATTTTCTGTTCTGTTTTTGTACCTTTGCAGTTGCAAAAATAAAGCCAATATTATAGACAACCAAAATAAATGAAGAGTATTCAAAACAGAATTACTGCATTCGCAAAATTAGGCGACTTTTTACGACAGTTTTCTATCGATAATATAAAAAAAATCGATAGTATTGAACATAATGAAATATTTTTTGATGGCTTTTTACATCAAATTAAATTAGCGCAAGAAAATAACTCTTGGTTTACAAAAGAAAATATTCGACTTACTTTTGAGTCTTGGAGTAAAGCGCTAACAGAAAGCAATTTAACACACTTTTCTAAAGATGTTAAACTAAACAACAATCCATCTAAAAAAGTTGCCATTATTATGGCGGGTAACGTTCCTTTGGTTGGGTTTCACGATTTTTTATCCGTATTAATTTCGGGACATGAGGTATTGGTAAAACAATCTTCTAACGACAAGCATTTATTACCCTTTTTAGCCAAGTATTTAGAGTATGTTGATCCTAATTTTAAAGGTAAAATTACTTTTACAGAAGAAAAACTAACAGATTTTGATGCCGTAATTGCTACAGGAAGCGATAATACAGCGCGTTATTTTGAATATTATTTTAAAAATAAACCAAATATTATAAGAAAGAGCAGAAACTCTGTGGCTGTGATTACCGGAAAAGAAACAGAAGAAGATTTTATTAAATTATCTGACGATGTTTTTCATTATTTTGGGTTAGGTTGTAGATCGGTTTCTAAATTATACGTACCAAAAGATTATAATTTTGATGCTTTCTTTACAGGAATGTATGCTAAGAAAGACATGATTAATAATGCCAAATACGCTAATAATTACGATTATAACAAAGCCGTATATTTAATGAGTTTGTTCGATTTATTAGAAAACGGTTTTCTAATGATTAAGGAAGATGAAAGCTACGCCTCCCCTATTGCAACCGTCTTTTACGAATATTATGATAACGAAATAGATTTAAAAATAAAATTACATCAAGATAGAGAAAAGATTCAATGTATTGTTGCCAAAGACTTTATAGAAAATGAAGTTGCTTTTGGGCAAACACAATACCCTAAGCTAACAGATTATGCAGATGGTGTAAATACATTAGAATTTTTATCAACCATTTAACCCTCGCAAAGAGATTTTAAAATTAATCGCGAAGACCCTAAGTTTTTCGCAAAGTTCGCAAAGTGTTACAGCTTTGAATCTAAAATATTAAACATTGAACTTAAGAGTATGAAAAAACATAATTTTAGTGCAGGTCCTTGTATTTTACCACAAGAAGTGTTGCAAAAAGCATCAGAAGCAATTTTAAATTTTAATGATGATAATTTATCATTAATAGAAATTTCTCACAGAAGCAAACCTTTTGTAGAAGTAATAGAAAAAGCGCGTTCTTTAGCTTTAGAGTTGTTAGGATTAGAAAATAAAGGATATCAAGCCTTGTTTTTACAAGGTGGTGCAAGTTTAGAATTTTTAATGGTTGCTTATAATTTATTAAATAAAAAAGCAGCATATTTAAATACGGGTACTTGGGCAGACAAAGCTATTAAAGAAGCTAAAGCTTTTGGTGAGGTTGTTGAAGTAGGTTCTTCTAAAGACAAAGGATATAATTATATACCTAAAGGATATACGATTCCTGAAGATGTAGATTATTTTCACTGTACAAGTAACAATACCGTTGCCGGAACACAAATGAAAAACTTTCCGGAAACCAATGTTTCTTTGGTTTGTGATATGAGTTCAGATATTTTTTCTCGTCAATTAGATTTTGAAAAATTCGACTTAATTTATGCGGGTGCTCAAAAAAATATGGGTCCTGCCGGAGCAACTTTAGTTATTATTAAAGAAGATATTTTAGGCAAAGTAGAAAGACACATTCCTTCTATGCTAAACTATCAAATTCATATAGACAAAGACAGCATGTTTAATACACCTTCTGTATTTGCCGTGTACGTATCTATGTTAACATTGCAATGGTTAAAAGATTTAGGCGGAATTAAATTTATTGAAGAGGTAAACAATAAAAAAGCAGCTCTTTTATACAATGAAATTGATAGAAATCCTTTGTTTAAAGGAGTTGTAGAAAAAGAAGATAGAAGTAACATGAATGCTACTTTTGTTTTAACGGATGAATCTTTAACCGAAAAGTTTAATAAAATGTGGGCAGATGCAGGAATTAGCGGTATAAACGGTCATAGAAGTGTTGGTGGTTATAGAGCTAGTATGTACAACGCTTTACCTTTATATAGCGTGCAAGCTTTGGTAGATGTTATGCAAGCTCTAGAAAAAAAGGCTTAAAGTTTTAAATTTAATATTCAAAATTTTGAGTATTAATAAACTTTGAACTATAAATTTTAAATTTTGAACATATTTAAGAATGAAGATATTAGCAAATGATGGAATTTCTAAAGGCGGAATTAACGCTTTAGAAAAAGCAGGTTTTGAAGTACTAAACATAAAAGTAGCTCAAAATCAGTTAGAAAATTATATCAATGAAAACAATATTGATGCAATTTTAGTAAGAAGCGCTACACAAGTAAGACAAGAATTAATAGAGGCTTGCCCTAGTTTAAAGTTAATAGGACGTGGTGGTGTTGGCTTAGATAATATTGATGTAGATTACGCAGAAGACAATGGATTGCAAGTAATTAACACTCCTGCAGCATCCTCTGAATCTGTTGCTGAATTAGTTTTTGCTCACCTTTTTGGGATGGTACGTTTTTTACATTCGTCAAATAGAGAAATGCCTTTAGAGGGTGATTCTCGTTTTAAAGAATTAAAAAAAGCCTATTCTGAAGGTATAGAGTTAAGAGGAAAAACGATTGGTATTATTGGTTTTGGACGCATTGGACAAGAAGTTGCCAAAATTGCTATTGGTATTGGTATGAATGTTTTGGCTACCGACGATAAGGTAACCAGCGCACCTATTACATTAGAGTTTTTTAACGGTCAAAAAACTACTTTTGTTATTGATACTGTAGATAAAGAAGAACTTTTAAAAGAGTCTGATTTTATTACATTACATACCCCAGATCAAGAAGATTATATTATTTCTGCATCAGAAATTGAAAAAATGAAAGATGGAGTTGGTATTATAAATACGGCAAGAGGAGGAATTTTACACGAAGTAGATTTAGTAAAAGCAATTGAAAGCGGTAAAGTACAATTTGCAGGTTTAGATGTTTTTGAAACAGAACCATCACCCGCTGTACAACTGTTAATGAATCCAGAAATTTCTTTAACGCCACACATTGGTGCAGCAACCAAAGAAGCACAAGATAGAATTGGTGTAGAATTGGCACATCAAATTATAGCTTTATTGAAAAATTAATTTTATAAATTAAAAACTTCTCGATACAATTTTTCGAAAAATAAAACTGCACAAAGTAACATTTAAGAATATGTTGGTTAGAGTGAGTTTTGAGAAACAAAAATTTGTATCGAGAATTACTTTTAAAAAAGATTCAATACATGATTAAAGAAAACCTATTAGCAATAAAAAAATCAATTCCAGAAACGGTAACCTTAGTTGCTGTTTCTAAAACAAAACCAATAGAAGACCTAAAGGAAGCTTACGCTGCTGGTCAACGCATTTTTGGGGAGAATAAAATTCAGGAAATGGTTGATAAATATGATGCTTTACCAAAAGACATACAATGGCACATGATTGGTCATTTGCAAAGTAACAAGGTAAAATACATGGCACATTTTGTAGATTTAATTCATGGAGTAGATAAATTTTCAACATTAAAAGAAATAAACAAACAAGCAAAAAAACATAACAGAGTTATTAATTGTTTGTTACAAGTAAAAATAGCCAAAGAAGAAACCAAATTTGGACTTTCTTTTGATGAAATTGAAGAAATTTTATCATCAGAAGAATTCGCTACATTAGAAAATATAAAAATTATTGGTTTTATGGGAATGGCAACATTTACAGACAATCAACAACAATTAAAAGAAGAATTTTCATCACTAAAATCCTTTTTCGATATCAAAAAAACACAAATTAGTGCTATAAACTGTAACTTAAAAACATTGTCTATGGGAATGAGCGGAGATTATTTGTTAGCAATAGAAAATGGTAGTACTATGGTAAGAGTTGGTAGCTCTATATTTGGTCATAGAAATTATAATGCGTAATTTTATCGTTAAAGAAGAAGACTTTGTACGCAATTTTAGATATAGAAACTACAGGAGGTAAATTTAATGAAGAAGGCATCACAGAAATTGCTATCTACAAATTTGATGGTCATACCACAGTAGACCAATTTATTAGCCTGGTAAATCCAGAAAAACCCATTCAAGAATTTGTTGTAAAATTAACGGGCATCAATAATAAAATGCTTAAAAATGCACCCAAATTTTATGAGGTTGCAAAACGGATTATAGAAATTACTTCAGATTGTATTTTGGTTGCTCATAATACCACATTCGATTACAGAATTTTAAGTACAGAATTTGATCGATTAGGTTATGATTTTAATAGAAATACTTTGTGTACTGTAGAATTAAGTCAGAAATTAATTTTAGACCAACCCTCTTACAGTTTAGGTAAACTAATACGTTCTTTAGGCATACCAATGACAGACAGACATAGAGCGTCTGGAGATGCTTTGGCAACTGTACAATTATTTAAATTACTTTTAGAAAAAGACACCAACAAAACCATTATACAAAGTTCTATAAAATATTTTGACAGAAGAAATCAGAAACAAAAACTAAGAACTTTAATAGAGGAAATACCTACTATACAAGGTGTTTTTTACATCCATGACAAAGAAGGAAAAGTTATTTATTTAGGAAAAGGAAAAAACATTAAAGCAGAAGTAAACAATCTCTTTTTAAAAGAAACAAGAAGGGCCATTAAAATTCAAGAAAGAGCACAAACAATTTCTTTTGATAAAACGGGTAATGAACTATTTACACGTTTAAAACACTCGATAGAATTAGAAACATTATTACCAAAATTTAATTTTAGAAAGAAACAAAAAACAACAACTCAGAACTTTAATAATGATAATTTTATCATTCTAGAAAAAGGTAGAGAACCAGAAGAAAATGCCATCATTTTAATAGAAAATAATGAAGTTTATGGATATGGGTATACAAATCTAAATTATCAAGAAAACCAATTAGATATTTTAAAAGCAGTTTTAACTCCTATCGAAAATAAATTACAAGCTAAAACTATTATTAAAAATTACATCAATAAATATAAAGTACAGAAAATTATACGCTTGTAAATGAAAAAGATTACCCTATTACTAGTACTCTCACTCCTATCAAACACATTAACTGCACAAAAAAGTAAATCAACTAAATTGGGTCAAACCACTTTAGACGAATTAAAAATGACGGTTTACGATAAAGATTCTACAGCAACTGCCGTGGTTTTATATGAACATGCAAATAGATATCCCGATAGAGAAAATGATGAAATACCAAGAACTGATTATTACTTTAGAATTAAAATATTAGACAAATCTTCTTTTGACTTAGCTAACATTACTGTTAATTTATATAAAAAACAAAAAATTGAAAATATAAGCGCCATTACCTATAATATTACAGAAAAAGGCACAATGAACACCACTTATCTTTCTGACAAAGATATTTTTACAACCAAAGAACGAGATACTTGGACGGTTAAAAAGTTTACATTACCTAATATAAAAGAAGGTAGCATTATAGAATACAAATACAGCGTTTTATCTCCTTACCTAGGTATTAATGATTGGTATTTTCAGTCTGATATACCAAAAGTAAAAAGTGAATTTGATGCATCCATTTTAGGAAATTACACATACAACATAAGAATTATTGGCTATTTAAAATTAGATAAAGACGAACCATCTGTAGACAAAAAATGCGTTATTATTGATGGTCTTGGAGAAGGTGCCTGTGCAATTTATTCTTATGGAATGAATAATATCCCTGCTTTTAAGGAAGAGGATTATATGCTAAGTAAAAAGAATTATATTTCAAGAATTTCTTTCGATTTAAAATCAAATACGGGCTATGATGGAGTTACCACAGACTTAACCACAACTTGGAAAAAAGCAGATAAAGCGCTGCAATCTCATTTCTTTAACAATCAAACTTCCAAAAAAAGTTTTTTTAAAAAATATATTCCTGAAGAAATTTTAACAACAGAAAACACCTTAGAAAGAGCTAAAAAAGTGTACCGCTTTATTTCGAATCATTTTACATGGAATGATAATTATTGGACCAATGAAGACGCCAAAGTAAAAAATGCATTTCAAGAAAAAACGGGTGATGTTGGTGAAATAAATATTTCTTTATACAATAGTTTAAAAGCAGCAAACATAGATGCTAATTTAGTAGTTCTATCTACCAGAAATAATGGTGTACCTACAAAACTATTTCCTGTTATTTACGATTATAATTATGTAATTGTACAAGCAGTTATTGATGGAAAATACTATTATTTAGACGCTACAGAAAAATATATTCCATTTGGTCAGGTTCCTGTTAGAACGCTAAATGGCGAAGCAAGAGTTATTAATTATAAAGATAAAAGCTTTTGGGTAACGCTAAAACCTAAAAATCAATCCGCTATAAATATTTCAGCTAAACTTACTTTAGATGAAGAAGGTGCATTTTTAGGGTATTTAAGAATAAGAAGAGACGGCTATTTTGCTTCTAAACAAAGAAAAAAGATTTCTTTAAAAAGCGAAGAAAATTACTTAGAAGATTTTGAAGCAAAAAATGAAAACATAGAAATAGAAGATTATAAAGTTAAAAACTTAGATGCTTTAGATAAAAGTTTAGAAGAAGACTTTACCATACGATTAGAAATGAATGAAAGTTTAGGTAATAAAATAAGAATTAATCCTTTTCTTTTTAATAGAATAAAACAAAATCCTTTTCAATTAAAAGACAGATACTACCCCGTAGATTTTGGATACTCTAGAAGAGATAATTATTATTTAACTTTAGAAATACCAACAGACTATAAAATCATAAAACTACCAAAAGACAAGGCTATATCATTACCTAATAATGGAGGTAACTTTATTGTTAAAACTATACAAAAAGGAAATAATATAAATATTTTAACTAGATTAAACATTGCTAAAAAATATTATTCGGTAAACGACTACTATGCCTTAAAAGAATTTTACAAGCAAATTATTATTTCTGAAAGCGATTATATCATCCTAGAAAAAAAATAAAATAATTAGCTATATTTTAGAAATAACAGGTTGCACTAAATAACACTCTTTTATATTAACAATTTTGTACTATTTAAAACACTTTATAAGCATTTGTCAGATATTTTGTATTTGCAAATAGGTATACTGTTTACCAATATTCTCATCCAAAAAAACTAACTTTGCCGCCTATTTTAAAATTCTGAATTCGGTTGCCTTTTCTTGTCTTGTTATAGGTTAGAATGCTACTTGCAATTTATAAATCAGAATAAATAATAAGCGAATGTTTAGACATCAAGGTAAAAGCAGAACGGTAAAACATAATTTAAGAATTGCAACAATTCTTTCTTTTGTAGCAGGTATGGTAAACGTTACAGGTTACCTTGCTTTTAAACAATTAACCACAAATGTAACAGGTCATTTTGCTTTATTTATTTATGATTTAGCTAATTTTAATTTTTGGAAAGGAACCATCTACTTTCTTTATATTTTCTCTTTTCTATTTGGTTCTTTTTTATCAAGTTTTTTAATAGAATTTTTTAGCGAAACTAAAAGGCTCAATGTTTTTGTATTACCAACCTTAATAGAATGTATTGTTTTAATTACAATAGGTATTATAAGTGATTTTATAGAAATGAGGTATGTAAATTTACTAATTTGTTTACTCCTTTTTGCCATGGGATTACAAAACTCTTTTGTAACCAAAATTTCTAATGCAGTAGTAAGAACAACACATTTAACAGGACTCTTTACCGATTTAGGTATCGATCTTTCTTTATTATGTTTTCCTAAATTAGAATCAAAAAGAAAAGAACTAAAAACCAATATTAAACTTCGTGTTTTTATTATTATATTCTTTTTTTCTGGTGGATTAACGGCTGGATTCTTTTATTCTAAATTAGATTTAAAATTAAATTCTTTAATTTTTGCAGCTCTTATTTTAATCGTTAGTCTATTTTTTGATGATTTTAGGTATCAAGTAATAAAAAGAAGAAGAAAATTTACTCAAAAAAAGACCGCCAAAAAAGCAAAAATTCACTTGCTAAAACACAATCAATAAAAAATGTCTATCACATTGCTGTAATAGACATTTATCTAACTAAAACTTTTTTTTATTTAAAAGGCATATGTAATGGTTGCTTTTGCAAAAAACGGAGTTCCTGGTGTAAAGTGAATTTCTTCTACAGATTCCGTTTCATTTTGTAATCTACTTTCTGTTGCAAACTGAGTTTCATTCCATGCTACATCAAAAATATTTTCTATCGCTACACCAAACGTGATATTTTTCATTTTATAGTTGATGTTAAAATCACTTACAAAATAACCATCTGCAACAATAGAATTATCTTCATTTGCAGGTCTATCATCTATAAAACGATAACGTAAACCGCCAGAAAAGTTCCCCAGATTAGAGAATGATAATCCTCCAGACATTGTAAAATCTGGCGATAAAGGAATATAATCTTCCCCAGAAATATTTTCTAAGCTTCTTGCTTTTGTAGCTGTTAAATCTGTATCTAAATACAACCAATCTGTAAATTGATATCTCAATCCAAAATCAAAACCAAATCTTTCTGATTTACCAGAAGGTTCTATCACACCAGCATCACCAACATAAACCAATTCTTCTTCAGATAACAAATACCAAACCGCCGTGTTTAACACTAAGTTTTTAGTCGGTTTCCATATATTACCAAAATCTGCACCGTAAGCTCTTGGTAAAATTTTATCTGTTTCTTGTTGTAAAATTACTCTTGCATCGTTAGAATGAAACCCAATTCCTGATTTTAAATACCATTGTAAATTATCTTTTTGTGTATATAAAAAATTTAATTTAGGACTTACAATTGCTTCCGATTTTGACAGCGTTGTATAAGTTGGATTTAAACGATCATTGTATAAAAACTTAAAATAATCTAAACGTACAGATGGTGATATTTTAAATTTACCAACTTCAAAATCAGCATTAAAAAAAGCGTACATATTTGTTTGTTTTACACTACCTAACTGAATTTGCTCTAACGTTTCTGACCTGTTTTTTGTGTGAGATAACTCAATATCATTTATTAAATCGTAACGTAACCCTACTCCTTTTGTATACGTAGCTTCTACGTTTCCGTAATTTACAATATTAGATAACTGTACATTCATTCCAAAAATATCTCTATCTTCAAATTGTTTAATTTGATCTCCATTTAAAGCATCCTCTAAAAAGAAAGTAAAGTTAGAATACAACTCGAAATTATAATGAGAGTAAAATGCATTTGCTTTTAATAAAGAAGCATCATCTAAGGTTTTATTTAACTCAATGTTAAAATTTGTTCTAGAAGTAAAACCTCCTTCGGTATCATCTATAGCGCCAAATCTGTTAATACTTCCGTTTGCTACTGCTCTTTCTGGTATTTGTCCAGAAGCATCCCAACTACTTGTAAAATGAGACGCAGTTAAAGAAATTCTGTCTGTATCATTTATAAAAGCGTTGTATTTACCAAAAATATTAACTCTATTAAAGTTTTGTGGCGACTCAAAAGCACCATCTGTTTCTATATACTCTACAGCAACATACGCATTTTGATCTTTCTTAGTATCTAACAAATTAAACATCCCTAAAGTTCTTAGAGAGTTAAAATCTCCAAAACCTACTGAAACCGAATTGTTATTTATGGCCTTTTTGGTAGAAAAATCTACATAACCAGCAGTATTAAAATCGCCCGTATTTGCATAATATGGTCCTTTACCAAAATTAATTTTCTGAATCGTTTCTGGAATTAGAAAATGCAAATCGCTATATCCTTGTCCGTGTGCATGAGAAACCATATTAATTGGCATTCCGTCTACAGAAAGAGAAATATCTGTACCATGATCGATATCGAAACCTCTTAAAAATATTTGCTCTGCTTTCCCTCCACCTGCATGCTGACCAATAATTAATCCTGGAACTTTTCTTAAAATTTCTTGAGAAGAATTTACCGGATTTAACTCTAAATCTACTTTTGTAATGGTTTCTAAAGCATTAATCTCTTTACGTAACACCAATTCATCTAACTGAAATATTTTAGAAACTAAGGCTATTGTAATTCCGTTTTCTATATCGGTTTTAGTAATAGTAATTTCTTTTTTCTCAAAACCTAAAAGACCAATTTCTAAAATATCATCAGCTACCGTATTTTCTAGAATAAAACTTCCGTTTTCATTAGTGTGTGTATGTGTGTTTTTTATCGAATTGTAGATATATACATTCTCTATAGGTTGTTTAAAATCATCTACAACACGCCCTTTTAAATGTTGAGCAAAAGATTGTAAACAAAGTGTAATTGTAAAAAAAAGTATTAGCTTTTGTTTCATTTTTATAATTTTTGCGCGAATTTAAATATTTTTAACCTCTTTTTATGTTAATTAACCTAATTCATATAAAGTACCTAATCATTCATTTTTTTAACCTTCTAGCAACTCTAATTACTCATTTGCTTTTAAAACACAAACCGCTACTATATGAAATTGATAATCGTTGCGATAACGGTTGCTATTAAAAATTTTACTGTTTTCATGCTATGAGTTTTTAAGTTTATTTTTAATTGAATCTCGTAGATAATTACAAGGATAAAGTAGTTTTGGTTTTAAAAAAGTTTGTTTTTTTTCATTATTTTTAAAACCCCTTGTAAACAAAGAGAAAAACAGTAGAAATAAAATGCTATATCAGTAAATATTTGTAGTATTGTAAAAGAAATTTATATAAAAATTGAATTCAACCGATAAGAAACCTTCTTGGAAACACAGACTCCATGAAATTATTTATGAAGCAGACACTAAAGAAGGGAAACTTTTTGATGTAATATTATTAGTTGCCATCATTGCTAGTATTTTATTGGTAATGCTAGAAAGTATCGAAAGTTTTGATGCCAAATATCATACCTATTTAAATATTTCTGAATGGATTATTACCATTCTATTTTCTGTAGAATATATATTAAGAGTTGTTGCCATCAACAAACCTTTTAAGTATATTTTTAGTTTCTATGGTATTATAGATTTTCTATCTACCATACCAAAATACTTATCGCTTGTAATTATAGGCTCTCATCATTTTGCTGCACTAAGAGCATTGCGCTTACTTAGAGTTTTTAGAATTTTAAAATTAGCAAGATATGTTGGTGCTTCTAATAAACTATTACTCGCTTTAAAAGCAAGTAAAGCAAAAATATCTGTCTTTTTATTTTTTGTAGTTATTTTGTGCATCATTTTAGGTACCATTATGTATATGGTAGAAGGTGCAGAAAATGGTTTTACAAGCATTCCTAGAAGTGTGTATTGGGCAATTGTTACTTTAACAACAGTAGGTTTTGGAGACATTGCTCCTCAAACACCTTTTGGGCAATTAATTGCTAGCATTATTATGATTTTAGGGTATGGTATTATTGCTATTCCTACAGGAATTGTAAGTTCTGAAATGACTAAAAATAACGACAATAACCTACATACCAACACACAAGCTTGCCCAAATTGCGGAAAAGAAAACCATAAAGATGGCGCAGAATTTTGTTATAACTGTGGTAGTAAATTAAACTAAATGACTTCTAATAATTTTTTAATTACCATTGTAGGTCCCACTGCAATAGGTAAAACAGCATTAAGTATTCAATTGGCTAATCATTTTAAAAGTGATATTATTTCTTGTGATTCTAGACAGTTTTACAAAGAAATGACCATTGGTACTGCTGTACCAGAAGCACATGAATTGGCGGCCGCAAAACATCACTTTATACAAAACAGAAGTATTTTTGAAGATTATAATGTGGGCTCTTTTGAAAGAGATACGCTTGCTAAGTTAGACGACTTATTTAAAGAAAATCCAATTCAGGTTATGGTTGGTGGATCTGGCTTGTATGTAGATGCCGTTTTAAAAGGATTGGATTATTTTCCAGAAGTAGATCCTAAAATAAGAGAAGCATTAACTCTACAATTAGAAAAAGAAGGTGTAGAAGTTCTTCAAGAACAGTTAAAAGAGTTAGATTTAGAAACCTATAATGTTATAGAACTGCAAAACCCAAAAAGAGTAATGAGGGCTTTAGAAGTTTGCATTGGTTCTGGCATTCCCTATTCTACTTTTAAAAACAAACCCAAAGCACCTAGAAATTTTACTTCTATTAAAATAGGATTAGACGCAGACAGAGAAATTATTTATAACAGAATAAATATGCGTGTAGACATTATGATAGAAAACGGCTTATTAGATGAGGCAAAAACATTATACCCTCATAAAACCTTAAATGCTCTACAAACGGTAGGTTATAGAGAATTGTTCTCTTATTTTGATGGTGATTTTACCAAAGAGTTTGCTATCTCCGAAATTAAAAAAAACACCCGAAGGTTTGCAAAACGACAAGGTACTTGGTTTAAGAGAGATAAAAATACCTTATGGTTTGATTACCAAACCGACATAAATACTATTATTGCTGAAATTTCTGATAAAATTAACATATCAAAACTATAAAAACTTTTGTAATTCACTCACTTTTATATCTTTGTTCCACAAAAAATCTAAAACATGAAATCAAAAATTATATTTATTGCTATTGCTTTGTTAAGCACCATTTCTATTGCACAATCTAAAGTAGGTACAGTAGATAGCGAATATATTTTAAGCCTAATGCCAGAAACTAAAATTGTATTACAAAGATCTCAAAATTACGGAGCAAAATTAGATTCTTCTTTTAATATTAAAGTAAAAACTTATCAAACCAAAGTAGATGCTTTTAAAAAAAATGAAAAAACACTCGGAGAACTTGCTAAACAAGCAGAATACAAAGAACTAGCTGCAATGGAAGCTGATATTCAAAAATATCAACAAAACGGAAACAAGCTAATGCAATTAAAGCAAGAAGAGTTAATGCGCCCTTTATATAAAAAATTAAGTGATGCCATTGCTACCGTTGCCAAATCTGGTAAATACACACAAGTTTTAACGGTTTCTGGTAACGAATTTGCTTACATAGATAACAATTTTGATATTACAAAATTAGTATTAAACAATTTAGGAATAGTAGCACCAACCGAAACTGAAGAATAAATTTTAATCAAAATATATTTTAAGAAGCCTCACTTTTTTGTGAGGCTTTTTTTTGTTTTCATTTTAAAATAAAATGACGTAACCTAACTTTATCAAAAAAAACAGTAAAATGAATAAACTTCTTTTAATAAAACTACACTAAAAAAATACTTTTAAACCTCTCATCAGAAAAAACAAATAAGTAACTAAAAGGAAAAATTATAGCAAATAAAAAACGAGGGTTTCTACGTGTTGATTGATACGTTAAAAAGAAACTAAGTTTACATAACTCTTTTTAAGTATAAAAAAGAGCACAACTTTATATTAAAAACTAACCTAAACCCTAAAACTTATGAGAAATTATTTTATGTATGCAAGTCTAGCATTATTGTTATTTGCATGTAGCCCTGCAAAAAAAAAGGAAGATAAAAAGATACTAACTTACACACCAATTACAGCAGTACCAATGCCAACTACATTGGTTTCTGGTCAAAAATTTCCTACAGATTCTACAACCATTAATAATTGGATAAAAAACAGTACTGTAATTGATAATCTAGAAACAAACACCAATATTATTACACATGGTTGGGATATTTGGGATGCATTAACAGCATATACCAATCAAGATAATAATGGTCAAAAATTAAGAAGATTCGAAACTTGGTATACTCCAGGAGATATTAAAACAGCGTTAAATGCTCAAAAAAAGAATAGTGCTTTTAAACTAGAAGATATAAATAGATCTCACACAGGTCATTTAGTTATCCCACATCAAAACATACATGGAGACCAAGTAAAAAGTGCCGATGTTGTTGGTTTTGTTAAATGTAATCCTACTTCTGCAGCACATATTTACAACAATCAATTGTATTATTTTGAAGTTTTAAAAAGTATGATAAAACCAGGAAAAATAGTAAACATTCCTGCTTTCCCAGCTTCAACAGTGTTGATAAAACCTGTTTTTCAGGTATTAACAGATACTATAACCGTAAAAATTGCTCCCGGAAAATATAGGCTTCCTACATGGCCAGGGTACCATAATCAAATACCAATGGATTCTGTAATCGCTCACGGATTTGGTCCTGAATCTTGGAAAAACGATATAACAATTACCACTACCGGAACAACAGATGCTGTAAATAAAGTGTTTTCTATTAACGAATTTATTCACTTTAAATTAAATAAAGAACAAGCAGAAGAATTAAAAGGAACCAATTTTGTTACTGGTGGAACTCCCAAAGCAGGACAATATGCAATATTGGTGGGTATGCATGTAAATACAAGAGAAAATAGAAGATGGACATGGCAAACTTTTTGGTGGTCAGAAAATCCTACCGCACCACAAAGTCCAAGTTCATCAATCATTGCTAATAAGCAACCTGCTAGTTTAGATATTGCAGCAAAACATTATGCAATGTCGGTAGCTTATAATATGATTAGTCCTGCACAACCTTACACTAACGGTACCAATGCAATTACAACTAATGAACCTATAAAAGAATCTATTTATGCTTTTAACCCTTATTTAGAAGCAGGTTTTAATGCAGCTACATTTGATGTTGCTCCTAAACCTAATCATAAAAATCAAAGTAATTCTGGCGGTAACGATAGTATTATAAAATATTATAGCGAAGGTTATCAGAAAATTGGTGCCTTTAGGAAATCAGAAAAAATATATGTGGGTGGTAAATTAAATAAAGTAGGTATAGAAACAAATTGCATGAGCTGTCATGGGCAAGCAAGGTTGTATAATGTAGCTCAAATAAAAGATGCTTTTCAATATTATATTACAGACCAATACACCGCTTTAGATGCTCCTTATTATAAAAACACCGTTGTGTTGGATTTTGCATGGAGTATTCAAGGAAATTTAATTTATAGAGATTCTATTAATAAATAAAAATAATTTCTTTACAAAAAAAAGGTTTGTAACTCTATTGTTACAAACCTTTTTTTATTAAACTATAATTGTACATTATTTTTTAATTTAAAAGAATCAAATTAACCAATACTTAATGCACATCATCTTTTAAAAGTTGAGGAAATTTCTTTTTAAATTTATTTAATCTAGGCACAGAAACCGCTTTAACATATCCTTGGTTAGGGTTTCTACGTTCAAAATCTTGATGATATTCTTCTGCTTTGTAAAACTTTTTAAACTTTGTAACTTCCGTTGCTATTTTTCCATTATAGACATCTTTATTTAATTGATTAATAGCCTTTTCTATAATTTGTTTTTCAGCATCTGTTTTATAAAAAGCGATAGACCTGTACTGCGAACCGTAATCTGGATGTTGTCCGTTTTTAGTAGTTGGATCTTGAGAACCAAAAAACACGGTTACCAAAGTTTTAAAAGAAACTTTATCGGGGTTATAATATACAGCAACCGTTTCTGCATGACCTGTTTTTCCTGTACCAATACTTCTATAACTTGGGTTTAGTGTAGTACCACCAGCATACCCAGAAACAGCCTCTTCTACTCCATTTACACTTTCAAAAATAGCCTCAACACACCAAAAACATCCACTAGCAAAATAAGCAACTTTAGTATTTTGGTTGGCAATATATGTGGCTTTAGGTTGTGTTTCTTTTTTATTAGTAAAACCAAAACAAGAAATTAATAATAGAGAGAAACTTATAATAGTAATAGACTTTAAAATATTCATTGTATAAATAATTATAATTGTTAAAAGAAAATTGCACAGAAAATAGTGGGCCTATTTTTAGTACAATTTTCCGAACTTTAATTTAATATAATAATAACCATTTTTATAGTCGTAACAAAATTCAACTATTTACAATATGTTTACAACTTTAGCATTTAATTAAGAAACCTACTTGTAAAAAAAGAAGTAGATACCTATTTTTGTTACTTTATTTAATAAAAACAAACTTGTCTCCTTGAGCACAGTCAAAAAGTTTATTTATAGTTTTCAACTGCGCTCGAACAGACATTAATCATATAAATACAAATCAATACATGGAGCATTTTATAGTTTCTGCGCGTAAATATCGTCCTCAAAACTTTGCGGATGTTGTTGGGCAACAAGCCATTACAAACACGTTAGAAAAGGCTATAAAAAATAATCACTTAGCGCAAGCCCTATTATTTACAGGTCCGCGTGGAGTTGGTAAAACTTCTTGTGCAAGAATATTGGCTAAAAACATCAATCAACAAGATGCAGAAGTTGCTGCAGATGAAGATTTTGCTTTTAATATTTTTGAATTAGATGCTGCTTCTAACAACTCTGTAGATGATATTAGAAGTTTAACAGAGCAAGTTCGTATACCGCCACAAACAGGTAAATACAAAGTATATATTATAGATGAGGTACACATGTTATCTCAGGCAGCTTTTAATGCTTTTTTAAAGACATTAGAAGAACCACCTGCACATGCTATTTTTATTTTAGCAACCACAGAAAAACATAAAATTATTCCAACAATTTTATCTCGTTGTCAAATTTTCGATTTTAAACGAATTGGTGTTTTAGATGCTAAAAATTATCTAAAAGTAATTTGTGAAAAAGAAAATATTACAGCAGACGATGATGCTTTGCATATTATCGCCCAAAAGGCGGATGGCGCAATGCGTGATGCTTTGTCTATTTTTGATAGAGTTATTAGTTTTTCTGGAAGTAATTTAACAAGAGAAGCCGTTACAGAAAACCTAAATGTATTAGACTACGAAACGTATTTTAATATGACAGATTTAATGCTAACAAACAAAATACCTGAGGTGTTAAATGCTTTTAATGTGGTGTTAAGTAAAGGTTTTGAGGGGCATCACTTTATAAACGGATTAGCAAGTCATTTTAGAGATTTATTAGTAGCCAAAGACAAAGCCACTTTAGAGTTGTTAGAGGTTGGAGATGCTGCTAAAAAGAAATATTTAGAACAAGCCACAAAAGCTAGTATTCCGTTTTTAATGCAATCTATAGAAAAAGCAAATCAATGCGATTTAAATTATAGAGCAAGTAAAAATCAGCGACTGCTGGTAGAATTAACCATTATGCAAATTGCCTCTATCACTTTTGATGGAGAAAAAAAAAAGTCAGCTAACTACATAATTCCTGCTACCTTTTTTCAAGCACTTTCTCCTGCAGTAAAAGAAATTGTAAAACCGATACAGAAAAAAACGGCAATTGAGCAACCACAAAAGGTAGAAACACCTAAACCCAAATTAGCTAAACCTATTTTAAAATCTGCTGGCAGAAGGGTTTCTTCTTTATCTCTAAAAAGTATCCACGAGAAAAAAGTTATAAAAAAAATAGCTGTAGAAGAAAACTTCGACAATCACCCAAAAGATCCTTTTACAGAAGAAACTTTACAAAATCTTTGGAGAGAATATGTTGCCTTATTGATCAAAAAAGGAGAACGAAGTATGGCATCTATTGTAGGTACCGATGTACCCAAATTAGGTAAAGACTTTAAAATTTCTTTTATGGTACCTAACAAGTTAATGGAAGATCAATTTAAAAAAGGAAGAGCTAAATTGATAAATTTCTTAAGAGCTAAACTTAATAATTACGGAATTAGTCTTACGGTTATTTTGAATGAAACCATAGAAAAAAAGTTTGCTTATACTCCACAAGAAAAATACAAGAAAATGAGAGAAATAAATCCTCTTTTAGATAAATTACGCCAAACTTTTGAATTAGATATGTAGCCTTTATTTTACTTATTTCATCGAAACGCCAAGAAAATAAATAATATTATAAAGATTTTTAAAGTTCTAAAGGAAAACACATAAATACTACCAACTATCTTTTTAGATTAGTAATATCCATGCATATTTCTTAATTAAAATCTAAAAGATTCCATCAATTTAAGACTGTAAAAGACGATTATAATTTTAACCTAAAACATTTAAGGTTTAAGCTGTTTTTTATTAATGTGAATTTAAATTGTCTTGTACATTTTTACCCAAATACACCAACGTGCAATTATCTTTGGTCAGTTTTTCTTTTTCAAATTCTGATATTAAATATAATTTATGATCTTTCTTAACAAATAAAAGTACCGATTTTAGTTCATTAAATAATTTAGAAAGCATAGTATCGTATTCTTCTTCCGTTTTAATTTCTACTTCGTATATTTTAGGATTATCCCTAAAAGCCTCACTTAAATTGATATAATCATCTTTTGGTGTAAAGAAACTACTTTGTTCTTCAATACTTACATCTGTTTTTAAAATCTCTTCCGAAGTAGCCAATCTATACGCTCCTTGCTCTCCAAAATCTTTGGCAAAACTATTTACAGCAAACTTATTTACATCTTCACTCCCCGTCATTGCAATTAAATAACCAACGTCATTTAACTCAATATTATCAGACAGAACCTCATTATAAATATCAATTCTAAAAGCTTCTAAATCTGCTTTTAATGCTTTTTTAATATAATCTTTATTAGAATCTATTAAAATAACACGTTTCCCTTTATCCTTTAAATATTTAGCAATTAATCTTGCAGGACTAGATGCTCCAACAAATAAAATAGATTCAGAACTTTTAAGAAAAACTCCCACCATTTTTGCAAATAATCGTGCCGTAGTTGCATTAAATAAAACGGTTCCTAAAACAATCATAAAAACCAAAGGAGTAATATACTCTGCTCCTTCTACACCTTGTTTCATTAACTTACTACCAAATAATGAAGCAATACCTGCAGCTACAATTCCACGTGGTCCAACCCAACTTATAAATAGCTTTTCATTAAACTTTAAATTAGAATTTCTAGTACTTGCAAAAACCGCTAAAGGTCTAATTACAAAAACTACAATGGCAAAAAGGGCTGCTGTTTTCCAGGTATACAATAAAAGTAAATCTTCTATATTGATGTTTGCCGCTAACAAAATAAACAAAATAGAAATTAACAAAACACTTAACGACTCTTTAAAATAAAGCAATTCTTTTAAGTTACTTAATTTACCATTTCCTAAAACCATTCCCATTACTACTACTGCTAATAACCCAGATTCATGTGCAAAAAGTTCTGACTCTACAAAAACCAATAAAACAGTAGACAACGAAACTACATTTAGTAAATAATGCGGAATTAATTTTTTATTAATTGCATAGGCAAGTGCATGCGCAAACGTAAATCCAAAAGTAGTACCAAAAAGTAAAATTTTACCAAACTCCATTAAAGCCGTTTTTGTAAAACCACTACCACCATCTACACTAATAAATTCGAAAACTAAAACGGCAACCAAAGCACCAATAGGATCTATTAAAATTCCTTCCCATTTTAAAACTGTAGAAATATCTTTTTTTAATGGAATGTTTCTTAAAATTGGAGTAATTACCGTTGGTCCTGTTACAATTATTAACCCAGAGAAGAGAAAACAAAGCTCCCATCCTAAATTAAAAATATAATGCGCAACAATACCAGCACCAAAAAAAGTAATTGCAGAACCAAGTGTAATTAATTTGGTTATTACAGGGCCTACATTTTTTATTTCATTTCTTTTTAAAGTTAACCCTCCTTCAAAAAGTATAATACTAATGGCTAAAGACACAAAATAGTACAAACTTTCTCCAGGAAAAAGTCCTTTTTCACCATTCCAAATAGGTTCTATCCATTTGGTACCATCTTCACTCAAAAATTCTGCAGCAATAGGTCCTACCAAAAGACCTATTAAAATTAAAGGTAAAATAGCAGGAATCTTAAATTTCCAAGCCACCCATTGTGCTAATATTCCTAAAATAATTATTCCGGCTAATTCTAACATATTTTAACGATTCTATTAAATGTAAATTTAAGAATGTTTAGGTATCATAAAAATAAAAATATAGTTTTTTTCTTTCTTATAAAGTTTACTATATTGTGCCTATAAGTAAACCTTTAAACATCTTTTTTGCAAAATATTCATAAAATTCTAATTGGTATTGCATTTTCCCCAAATTTAAAAGCAAATATATTTGAAGCCGTAAGACTAGCTAATATGTTTAATGCTGAATTAGTTGGGGTTCATGTAGGTGCAAAATCACAACAAAAAAAAACAGACTTAACAGCGCTTTTGTCTGCTGCAGATCCTTTAAAAAAATCCTTTAAAGCTATTTGGAAAGAAGGCAATCCGGTAGATATAATTATAGACACCTGTGCTACAGAGCAAATAAGCTTACTCATTTTAGGAGCATTGCAAAAAGAAAACCTCTTAAAATACTATGTAGGTTCTATTGCCAGAAAAATTACAAGAAAAGCTCCTTGCTCTGTTTTACTATTGATAAAACCCTCAATTACAAGAGTTCCATGCAATCATATTGTGGTAAATGGATTAAAAGATGACAGAACAGAAGAAACTATTAAAACAGCTTTCCTTTTTGCCAAACATATAAAATGTAGTAAAATTACCATTGTAGAAGAAGTAAGTCAGAATGAACTAAAAGTAAAAGTAAGTGATGATAAAACATTAAGACAATCTACCATAAAAAAAGAAAGGTTAAAAACAAGAGAAGACCAACGTGTAAAAACCATCTTAAAAGACATCAATTGTAATGATATTACCATAAACACACAAAGTATTTTTGGTAAAAGAGGCTATTCTATAGGCCATTATGCAAAAGTAAAAAGAGCCGATTTACTAATTATGAACGCACCAAATAAACTTGGTTTTTTAGATAGAATTTTTCCTCATGATCTTGAGTATATTTTATCTCAACTACCAACCGATGTTTTAATTGTTAAATAAATGCCGAAAAAAAATACTTTTAAAACGTTTCTTAGTGATATTCCTCAAAACCTTTTTTCTGGTTTTGTGGTTTCTTTAATTGCACTTCCTTTAGGTTTAGGATTGGCTTTAGCTTCTGGTGCTCCACCAATTTCTGGTGTTATTGCTGCCGTTATTGGCGGTATTGTAGTTTCTATAATTGGAGGCTCTAACGTAACTATTACAGGGCCTGGAAATGGTTTGGTAGTTGTTATTTTAGGCGCCATTACTACTTTGGGTGAAGGAGACATGCATCAAGGTTTTTTATACACACTTGCGGCCGTTGTAATTTCTGGTGTTATTATGATTCTTCTTGGTTTTCTAAGAATGGGGTCTTTGGGTGATTTTTTTCCGGCCTCTGCCATACAAGGGATGTTGGCTGCCATTGGAATAGGAATTTTTGCAAAGCAAATTCATGTAATGCTTGGTAATTTAGATGCAAAAGGAAGCATTATAGAACTTTTAATTCAGGTACCAGAAGGTATTTTAAATTTGATAAAAACAGACAATTCGAGCATGTTTTATGCAGGATTGGTAGGTATTGGTAGCTTATTAATTATGATTTTTTATGGAAAAATAAGAAATAGGTACTTAAGACTAATTCCGGCACCTATGTGGATTGTAGTTTTAAGTGTAGGTATGTATTATTATTACGACCTAGTTTCTATAGCAGATTACCCAATTGATAAAAGTTTATTAATAGCATTGCCAAATGATGTACTTTCTAATTTTGCTTTTCCAGATTTTGGTAAAATAACCCATGCAAGTTTTATAAATGTGGTGATATCCATTACGTTAATTGCCAGTATAGAAAGTTTACTAAGTATTAAAGCTGTTGATAAATTAGATCCATTAAAAAGACGATCTAATGTAAATAAAGACATACGTGCTTTGGGTTTAGCCACTGTTATTAGTGGTTTTTTAGGCGGATTAAATGTAGTTGCCGTTATTGCAAGAAGTTCTGTAAATGTAAATAATAAAGGAACAAATAGGTCTTCAAACTTTTTTCATGCTACCTTTTTAATTGCTTTTATTTTATTATTTGCTACCGAATTACGTAAAATTCCTTTACCTGCATTGGCTGCTATTTTAGTTTTTACAGGGTATAAACTAGCATCTCCAGACAATATAAAAAAGGTTTTTAGTATTGGTTCTGAACAGTTAATTATTTTTCTAATCACCTTATTTACAACTATTTTAACAAGTTTAATTACAGGAATTGTTGTAGGTATTTTAAGCACTTTTATTATTCATGTAATCATCAATAAAAATATCTTTTTATTCTTAAAAAATGTTTTAAAACCAAATGTTTTAATGTTTAAAGAAGATGATAAGTATTATGTAAGCGTAAAGAATTTTTCTAGCTTTTTAAATTATACAAAACTAAAAACCAAATTAGACCAAATTCCGGAATCTGAAGAAGCTATTATCGATTTTTCTTTGTGTGATTTTGTAGATCATTCTGTAATGGAAAACATGAGTAATTACACAGCATCCTTTCACAGAAAAGGTGGGCATTTTGAAGTAATTGGTTTAGACGATTCTAAATCTGGAAGTGAACATCCGTTTGCACTGCGAAAATCTTTACCTGCAAAAAGCAGCACTAAAGTAAATGTTTTAACTAAAAGACAAAAAAACATACAGTTAATTAGTGAAACAATGCATTGGAAATATTATGCAAACTCACCATTAGAAATGCAAGAGTTACCAACTTTTGGATATTTTAAAACACGCCATATAGATAAAGTTTCTAATGTACTTTCTAATGAAGATTGTACCATTTTTGATGTTCATTTTACAGAAGGTGCAATGATTGCTAAACAAGTGATTAAAACAACCATGTTACATATTCATCCTTTAAAACAGGTACCTAACTTTACATTAGATAGAGAAGGTTTGTTTGAATATCTTTTAGAATTTGCAGGTTATAAGGATATTGACATTGATAACCATCCGGATTTTAGTAAACGTTTTTATTTAGCAGGAAAAAATGAAGAAAAAATTAGAACCTTTTTTACAGATGAATTAATTTTGTTCTTTGAAAGCAATAAACAATATCATATTTCTGCTACCGAAAAAGGACTTTTAATATTTGGTAACGAACGATTAGCGAGTGTTAAAGAAATTAAAGCCCTAGCTTATTTTGGTATGGGGTTACAAAAAACAATATAATTAATATGTTAGGATTACAGTTTGAAACAGCAACTTCTTGGGCAGAAATTGCCAAAGATAATTTACAACAAATACTTACAGATCATGCTTTTTTAGAGCAAAAAGCAGCTTCTAATGCAGTTTCTATTATCATTAACTACTCAGAAGAAACAGAGTTGGTAAAAGAAATGAGCAATATTGCTATTGAAGAAATGCAGCACTTTAAAATGGTACATTTATTAATGGTAAAACGCGGAATGGTATTGGGACGTGAGCAAAAGAATGATTATGCTATTCGTTTGCAAAAATTCTTTAACAAAACAAAAGACAGAACAGATGCTTTAATTCAGCGTTTGTTAGTAGCTGCCTTAATTGAAGCTAGAAGTTGTGAGCGTTTTAAAGTGTTTTCTGAAAATATGGAAGATGAAGAATTGTCTAAATTCTACAACAATTTAATGATTTCTGAAGCAGGACATTATACTACTTTTTTAAAATTTGCTCGTGAATACCAAGACAAAGAAATTGTTGACAAAAAATGGAATGCATTATTAGCTTTTGAAGCAGAAATGATGAAAGAAAGAGGAAATACCGCAAAAATTCACGGATAAATACCAAATTATGGATATTGAAAATATTTCTAAAATTGAACATTTTTCTACTTTTGTTGATCTTAGTTTAAAAGAATTTTGCCTAAAGCTTAGTCTTATACTAGAATTGCCACAAATGACTTTTAATACCGAGAATGAAACAGAATACGCAGAAGTTAATTTTAACGGAATCGATTACAATATAAGCAAACCTTATAAACTTGGCTCTTTACATGAATGCGATGATAACGTACCTAAAGACCATAATTTTGGAATTATTTTAAGTATTGATAAAGTAAATACTGATTTTAACAACAACAAATTAGAAGTAATAGCCAATTTAATTTCTACAAGTTTTAATACAGATCTTTTATATTATAGAACTTGGTTTTCTAATGGCTTTAGTACAGAAAAGGCTCACATATTTACACCGAATAACAAATAACAAATGTTCTCTAAAGAAGAAGCTGCACAATTACGTAAAGAATTCTGGACTAGTTTTGGGAAATCTTTTCCAAGAAAATGGTTATTATACAACACCAAAATAAAAGGATTTTCTTTTAAGTTTGTTGCCGAAAGAAAAAAAGCAATGGTTTGTTTGGATATTGAAAACCCGGATGAACTGGTAAACCTACTCTACTACGACCAAATGTTGTCTTTAAAAACCTTGTTAGAAAATGAGTTACCAGAAGTTATTTATAATGATGAATACGAACTAGAAAGCGGAAAAAAAATTCATAGAATTTACGTACCGTTTGATGGAAAATTTAGTATTTATAATAAAAATTCTTGGAGAGATTGTTTTGAGTTTTACATGGAAACCATGCCTAAATTTGAGCTTTTCTTTTACGAATATGAGGATATTATTAAAAACATTTAACCTTTATATTTTAGAATTTAATTAAAATTTTTGCTTCTTTTTTTGTGATTAAAAGGGTATTTATCTCGATATAAGTGTCCTTATAAAGGTAATATTTTATCTAAGACAGCGCTACGAACAACAAAAAAAAACTTAAACCAAAACTTAACTAGAATACATTTAAAATATTGAATTTAAGTTAATTAAAATAAACACTTACAAAAATAAAACACAGTATCAATTTTTCTTATAGTCGATAATTTGCCTGCGTTAAGGATTGAAACGGCATCCTTTTTGTTTTTCACAAAAAGATATAGTGGAAAGCCTGACCTGAAAGGTAACGCCCAAAATACCTACAGTATATTTTACTTAATTATTAAAAAAAAAGAATCGCCCAAATGAGCGATTCTTTAATTCTATATTACTTCTCTTTTTCTATTTTATAAATGTAATGCTAAAAGGATATTTTGGTGTTTCATTGTTACTTACTTTTATGGCGTTTATAATAGGAAAAATGAGATAGAAAATCCCGATTACAATCATACCCACTACTCCTAACCCAAATAAAAATATTAACGGAATACAAAGCAAAAGGTAAATAAACATAGAGATTCTAAAATTTAGAATTGCTTTTCCATGTGCGTCCATTCCAAAAATTTCATCCTTTTTTGTTAACCATAAAACCAACGGAACAATAAAGCCGCCAATACCGGTTACAAAATCTAATAATTGACTTAAATGTGTAATTACCAATAACTGTTTGTCTTCTTTCATTTTTATATTTAAAGTTTTAATTGTGTACCTATTAGACGTTATTTAGCTAATTATGTTACAAACACCTAAATATTAATATTTTGTTAAATAGGTATTTGAGTTAAGATGAACTCTATTTGAGCAAAAGCAACCTTAGCATTCGTTGTAGTTTTGTAGTGAACTTAAAAACATATTATATTATGAACTACTTAAATATAGACAAAGACAAATTATTACCTATTGTAACAGAATTAAATGTGCTTTTGGCAGATTACCAATTACATTACCAAAAATTAAGAAATTTTCATTGGAATATTCTAGGTAAAAACTTCTTTGATTTACACGTAAAATTTGAAGAAATGTACAACGATACCAAAATTAAAATTGATGAAGTTGCCGAAAGAATTATAACATTAAAACACCACCCAATTAGTAACTTGTCTGATTATTTAGATGTTGCTAGAATTAAAGAATCTTCTTCTTTATTAACCGATGAAGAGATGGTTGCAGAGTTAATGAACGACCATAAAATATTGCTAGAACAGTTAAGCAAGGTTATAGATAGAGCCAATAAAGGTAAAGATGAAGGTACTATAGATTTAATTGGGGCTTATATTAGAGAATTAGAAAAATCTTCTTGGATGTTAAATGCTTGGTCTAAAAACACCAAAGCAGAGTTAGATACTAGTTTTGTAAAATAGTAATTTTCTCATCATTAAAGATTACATAAATTTTACTAATTATTAAAACAAAACATGGATAAGATAACAAACAAACTAGACACCTGGAAAGATATTTTTATAAAAAACATACCCAATATTGCTATTGCTTTGGTGGTAATATTTATTGCCTACTTTGCTTCTAGAGCTATAAACACTTTTATAAGTAAAACGTTAGGCAAAAAAATTAAACAAGAATCTGTTAGAAATTTGGTTTCTAGAGTTGCTTCGGCATTTATATTCTTATTAGGTTTATATATTGCAATGACCGTATTGAAGTTTGATGACACTTTAAAAGCAATCATTTCTGCTGCTGGTGTATCTGGTATTGTTATTGGTTTGGCGCTGCAAGGTACTTTATCTAACACCATATCTGGAGTTGTTTTATCTTTTAGAGAAAACTTAAATATTGGAAATTGGATTGAAACAAATGGTTATTCAGGCCAAGTAATGGACATCAATTTAAATTACCTTGTTATTAAAGAGGCAGATAACAATACGGTTGTTATACCAAATAAAACCATCTTAGAAAACCCTTTTAAGAATTACTCACTTACTACAAAAATGAGAATTGCTTTAGAATGTGGTGTAGAATATGGTGCCGATTTAGAAAGGGTAGAAACTTTAACTAAAGAAGTGATTAATAATACTTTTAATCAAGAGAAGTTAGGTAAAAATGTAGAGTTTTATTTTACCGAATTTGGCGACAGTTCTATTAATTTTTTATGCAGGTTTTGGATAGAATCTGAAGATGCTCTAGAACGATTAAGGGGAAAAAGTAATGCAATTATAAAAATAAAACAAGCTTTTGATAAAGAGAATATTAGTATCCCATTCCCAATGAGAACTTTAGAAATTCTACCAAACCAAAGCTTAGATATTCATAAACTTACAGAGAAAGAAGTTTCTTAAAACGTTTTTTATTTTTCCTCAATTACTTAAAAAGCTCATCACAATTTGTGTTGGGCTTTTTATTTTTCTGTAAAATCTTTATGTATTTTTGCAATATGATTAAAAACGATACTATTATTGCCTTAGCAACCCCTGCTGGTGTAGGTGCAATTTCTGTGATTAGACTTTCTGGTGAAAATGCTATTACTATTGTTGATGCTTTTTTTAAATCTATTAAAAAAGGAAAAACGCTAAAAAATCAGAAATCGCATACCATTCACTTAGGCCATATTGTACAAAACAATATACTAATAGATGAAGTTTTAGTATCCGTTTTTAAGAATCCGAATTCGTACACAGGAGAAAATGTAGTAGAAATTTCTTGCCATGGTTCTAGCTTTATTCAGCAAGAAATTATACAGTTATTTTTACAAAACGGTTGTAGAATGGCAGATAATGGTGAGTTTACCATGCGTGCTTTTTTAAATGGTAAGATGGATTTAAGTCAGGCAGAAGCTGTTGCAGATGTTATTGCTTCTAATTCTGCGGCGAGTCATCAAATGGCGATTCAGCAAATGCGTGGAGGAATTACCAATGAATTGAAAGATTTACGCGTTCAGTTATTAGATTTTGCAGCTTTAATAGAATTAGAATTAGATTTTTCTGGTGAAGATGTTGAGTTTGCAGACCGTACAAAGTTTAAAGAACTGGTAGCTAAAATTACCTTTGTTTTAAAACGTTTAATTGATAGTTTTTCTTTTGGAAATGCCATGAAAAACGGAATTCCGGTTGCAATTATAGGAGAACCAAATGTTGGAAAATCTACCTTATTAAACACACTTTTAAACGAAGAAAAAGCCATTGTTTCTGATATTGCAGGTACTACCAGAGATGCCATTGAAGACGAAATGATTATTGATGGTGTTGCTTTTCGTTTTATTGATACTGCCGGAATTAGAGAAACTGAAGATGTTGTAGAAAGTATCGGTATTAAAAAAGCGTATGAAAAAGCAGAAAATGCACAGTTAATTATTTTCTTAATCGACTCTAATAAATATGCGTACGCTAGTGAGGAATTTTTAACTGAAATTGAAACCATAAAAACACGTTTTCCTAACAAACGTTTGTTAGTGATTGCGAATAAAATTGACACGCTTTCTTGTCATGATTCTGCTATATTACAATCTGAAATTGATGATTTAATTTTACTTTCTGCTAAAAATAAAACAGGTATTGACGAACTTAAAAACGAATTGACTTCTTTAGTTAATATTGGTGCTTTAAGCAATAATGAAACTATTGTTACCAATTCTCGTCATTTTGAGGCTTTAAACAATGCTCTAATTGCTATTTCTTCTGTTCAAGAAGGAATAGATTTAGAAATTTCTACGGATTTATTTTCTATTGATATTAGAGAGTGTTTGCGCCATCTTGGTAATATTACAGGCGAGTACGATGTTGATAAGGATATTTTGGGTCATATTTTTGGGAATTTTTGTATTGGAAAGTAAATAAGTCAAACAAAGGAAGCTAAAGTAAAACAAACTCTTTAAAATCAATATTTTACAACAAAACCTTTTGAGATTATTTTCTTTTACTTTACTTTTATAGGAGATTTCTGGATGCCAGAATCCACCTCAAAACTTAATTTTTAATAGAGGTGTAATTAAATCCACCTTCTATGAAAATTACTTTAAAAAAGAAAAAACTAAATACAGGTAAATATAGCCTTTTTATAGAATACTATAAAGGTACAATTATAGACAAAAATGGAAAGTCTAAACACAACCGAGAGTTTGAGTATTTAAAAAAATATTTAATCATTGATCCTAAATCCAAAAAGGAAAAAGACAGTAACAAAGAAACTCTTGAATTAGCTGAAAAAATACTTTCAATAAGACAAGCAGATTACCACCAGGGTAAATATAAAATTCAGAATGGAAATAAAAGTAAACATAGTTTTCTTCAGTTCTATCGATTAAAAAAAGAAGAACGCTATCAATCTGAAAAGAATTACGATAACTGGGAAGCTGCTGAAAAACACATTGAAAAATTCTGTTCTATTAACACAACTTTTGAAGACGTAAATATTGATTTTATTAAGAATTTTCAAAAATTCTTACATACAAAAGCGGTTGCTAAATCCGGTTCTCCCCTAGCCCAAAACACAAAACATACATATTACAATAAATTTAAAGCTTGTTTAAATGCAGCCTTTGAAGAAGGATACCTCAATGAGAATATTGTAAGTAAAGTTAAAAGTATTCCTATGGGTGAAACTCATAGAGAATATTTATCTATTGATGAGCTACAAGCGCTATCAAAAACTGAATGTAAAATTCCTGTATTAAAATCCGCTTTTATATTCAGTTGTTTAAGTGGAATTCGTTGGTCTGATATAAATAAAATGATATGGAGTGAAATTAGAGACGAAGGAAAAGATGAAGACGGAAAAGACATTCATCGATTAGTTTTTTCTCAAAAGAAAACTAATGGAGTTGAATATTTATATCTATCTAAACAAGCCAGAGAATTATTAGGAGAAAGAAAAGATGAAAACGACCGAGTTTTTGTCAATTTACATTACAGCGCACAGATGAATTTAATTCTTTTACGCTGGTGTATGTTTGCTGGAATTACCAAGCACATAACTTTTCATTCTGCCCGTCACACCAATGCTGTATTACTTTTAGAGAATGGAGCAGACATCTACACAGTATCTAAAAGGCTTGGGCATAAAGAAATTAGAACTACAGAGATATATGCCAAAATTATTGATAAAAAAATGAAAGAAGCTGCAACCTTAATCCCTGAATTAAATATTTTATAATTATGAAAACATTATTGGAGTACATTATACACCACTCTATTCTTAAAAATAAAATTATAGCCTATAATTTCTTTAGAATCAGCTTGATAGTAGGAACTGCTTTAATTTTATTAATAAATAAAATTCCTGACATTAATTGGATTTTTATAATAATATCTTTAATTACTTGGAATTTATTCGAAAAAGGACAAAATAGCTTTAAAAACAACTTTCATCACATTAAATATATTAATTGTACAAAAAGAGCTTTCTCCTGGTACACCAAAAATAAAAAAGAGCTTTTTTATAATACTATAAAACAAAATATAACAAAAATAGATTTTCAAATTAAAAATATAGAACATAAAAAATTTGAAGAACTAATCGATTTTAAATTTATAGAAACTGTAACACATGATTTTAAATATGACATTTTCATATCGACAATTAAAGAATTAAACTCTAAAACATGGATTAAGGATGTTTTTGATTACAAAAAGTCTTTTTTACAATTTCTAAATATTTTAAGTTTCAAAATTGATTTTAATTCAAAAAATATAGAAAACATTAATTCTCAAACATTAGCTAACATTCTTTACAACAATTTGCAATTAACAAATAAAGGTGTAATACTTGATGAAAATAATTTAAAAAAAGAAATAGATATTTTTCTTAAAGAAATTAATCTACTAGATGAAATACATGAAGATGAAAAAATAGAATTTACGTACATCATGAATCAATCTACTATTTTAAAAATATTTTCAAAATACTTTGAAATTCATAATATAAGCCATACTACAAACTCTTTAGAAAGTCTCGTTTATCATTTTACCAGTATTGATAGATCTAAGAAAAAAAATCAAGGGTATTCGTCTAAATATATTGAATACACATCTTTAATATATATAGATTCAATACCGAAAAAAAATACTTCTGATATTATCAAAATTTTTCTAAAGATGCATGAATTAGGCCTAATTAAAACAGGTTTAAATAAAACGTATAAATTAATTGAAAATATGTTTTCTGCTAATATTGAAAAAGGATTTAGTAAGGATAATGTAAAATATTATTGGAAAGACAAAACAAAATTGAGAATAAAAAACAACGAATTTTGGCATTACTTCATTGGACAATTACCTAAAGTTGTTTAAAAATAAAAAAGCATAAAAAAAATAAACCCTATTAATAAACTACTTAACACTAGATTTTATTTACCTATCTAGAATAGGTAAAACTTACACCTAATTTTTCTTACTTTATTTGACCTTAGAAAACGGAATCTAAAAAACCCGTTATAAAAATTAACTCTAATTTAAATCTAAGAAAATGGTATCACCTGAATTAATTAATAGACTAGAACGAATAGAAAAACTTTTACTTTTTAATAAAAAAGTTTTAACAATTGAAGAGGCTGCTGACCTTACCGGATATAAACCCAGTTATTTATATAAACTTACTAGTGCTAAAGAAATCCCTCATAGCAAGCCTAATGGAGGAAGCATTTTCTTCAATAAAGAAAAACTAGAATCTTGGATGCTTCAAAATGAAGTAAAATCTAAACAAGATCTAGAATCTGAAGCCCTCTCTTACACTCTTAAAAACAGAAAATCTTAGAGTGACCGCTCTAAGGTTTTTAAATATTTTCTTTTTCTTTAAAACAGTATTAATCTATACCGAATCTACAATACAAAGGTAGGTTTAAAGCTCTATTCGCAAAAATAGATTTCCAAAAACCAAAAAAATGAATAATGTTAGGAATAACATACGAAAGAATTTTACGATAGCTCCTAATGAATTAATTAATGATAATAATATTACTGACAGAGCCCGATTTTTATTCATTTATATGAGTTCTAAACCTCATGATTGGGTTTACTACAATCGTCAGCTTTCCAATGCCTTAAACTACTCAATTGACACTTTAAGGAAATATTTAAAAGAATTGATTGTTTCTGGTTGGATAATTAAAGAAAAACAGAAAAGAAAATCTGGAAAATTTACATCAAACACATACATATTAAATTCTGAACCAGTAATGATTTTACCGTGTCGGAAAAACACCGACACGGTAAATTTCTGTGACGGAAAAAACAAGACACTTAGTAATAAAGAATATACAAAGAAAGAAAATATAAAAAGAAAGAATTTAATTATTTAAAAAATTAAAAATTTTAAGAAAATCATGAGTATAAAATCTGTGCACAAAATTCTTCAAAATATGATTGTGGAAAAAAGAAAAAAAGTTGCGCAAAAAAAAGAAAATTTTATGACGACAAATCAATTAAAAGAACTTTTCAATAAAGAGGCAAAAAAGCATTATGCTATTAAAAGAAGATCTTTCGAAGTAGATGATAATAATAAACAATTTTTGAACGCTTTTTGTAAATACTTTGCCCAAGATTCTACTTTTGAAACAAAACATAATGGAGATTTAAATAAAGGGTTATTTGTTTTTGGAAATAATGGTACAGGCAAAACTTCAAGTTTTAAAATTATTCAGAACATATCAAAACTATATACTATTAAACAATTATGGGTACCTATGATTTCTACCCAAAATGTAATTCAACAATTCAATCTTTCAGAAAGCAATAAAAAGGATTATATCATTAAATATTATACTAAAGGCACATATTTATTTGATGATTTAGGATCTGAAAAAGAAGCTTCAAACTATGGGAAAGAAGATATTTTTATAAGGATTTTAGAACATAGGTATAATGAATTTATAAGCAAAGGAACAAAGACTTTTATAACTTCAAACTTAAGCTTTGAAGAAATAAAGAAAAGATATGGAGTAAGAGTTTACGATCGTTTTTATCAAATGTTTAATCAAATTAAACTTGATGGAGAAAGTAGAAGGTTATAAAATATTCAAGATAAAATGCATTCTTAAGAAGCAGTTTTGGTTGCGTACTGAAATGTGTTAAGAAATTAAGCGAGTTGGTCAGGGGTGAAAAACCCCTAAAAAACTCGCCCTACGGGGTTTAAAACACTGATATTATTGACTTTAGATCAATAATAAAGAATATAACATTTTATAATAGAATTATAAAACAACAATCAACACACTAATTATCAGTAACAAAAAATATAAATATGAAGAAAAAAAGCATCTTAATTAAAGAATTTCATCATAAAGAACTGGTGAAGATTTCTAAAACTTTTGGCTCTCAATATGGTGATTTAATTGAATCTATGATTCTTTATTTTAAGAAAACAGGTATTAATCCTATAGAAGCAATTAATGAGAACCCTGCTGCTATGATAAAGGTTTTAGACAAGAGAATTGTATCGTTTTTAAAAGTACAAGAACGAGATATTTTAAAGCCTTTAAGAAGCGAGGTATTTCAGCAATCTAAAGAACAAAAAGAACAATTTTCTATTTTATCAAAATGGGTACAAGATGCTATAATAAAAGTAAATAATTTAGATAGAGATAGAACAAAAATTATTACAAAAGAGCTGAGCGAACTTAAAGAAGAGTTAAACAAAGTTGAAATAAAAATAAACAAACAACAAGAAGCTTTTATCGAAATAGCTCAACTAATAGATACTAAAAACAAGTCAGGAATAAAAGGAACTCTTAAATCTCTTTTTGAATAATGCCAATTAGTAAACCACATAGTACACTAGGCGCTACAAATACTTCTAGTTGTAGTGATCTAGCTATGTATCTAGAAAAAGAAAATAATGATTTAGATAAGCTTTTAAAAAAAACGAATTCAATTAATGATAAAAGAAAAATTGAAAGCAGAAAACAATTCTTTTTTTCACATTCAGAAAACAATATTAGTACCAACCAAGTCATTTCTACTATAGATAGTAATATTAAGAAATTAGGCAAAAAGGATGCTAAATATTTTGCACCAACAATCAACTTTAGTAAAGAAGAACTAAAACACATTATACAATCGGTTACAGATAAAAAAGATGCTAAAAATGTTTGGGAATTAAACATCCAAGAATATGAATTGTATAATAACAAAATTAAAGAGTATACAAAATTGATAATGACAAATTATGCAAAGAACTTTAACAGAGAAAACAAAGGACTAAAATCTGGTAACGACTTGGTTTATTTTGCCAAGATAGAACATTTTAGAAAGTTTAAAGGAATAGATGATGAAGTTCTAAAAGGTATTTATAAAACAGGAGATTTAAAACCAGGAATTAACTCTCACGTGCATTTAATTGTCAGTAGAAAAGACAAAACTCAAAAATTAAAATTAACACCTACAACCAAAGAGCGTTCTACAACAAGAACTATTGGAGGAAACACATATCATGTTGGTTTTGATAGAATGAAATGGATTAACATGAATGAAAAAAGTTTTGATGATTTTTTCCAATACAAACGAAAAGAACGAGAGAAATTTATCAATCAATATATTTTAAAAAATGGTTCTCCGAAAGAGAAAGCAGCACTTTTAAAAGAAATAGAAACGAAAGAACAAGTAATCGAAAATACTCAAAATTATGTCAAAAACAATACTCGTAACACATCAAAAAGGTGGCGTTGGTAAAAGTACACTTACTTTTAATCTAGCTCAAAATATTTCTAAAAATGCTAAAGTGGCTGTTTTAGATTTTGATTTACAAGGAAGTTTATCTCAATTAAAAGAATTAGTTACAGATTTTGAAATTATCCCTTTTAAGGATGAAATAGATGATATTCCAAAGCTAGATTATGATTTTATCTTTATCGACACACCTCCTTACCTATCTAATCACTTACCCAAATTGATTGCAATAGCAGATTTAGTAATTATACCTACTAAAGCAGGAATCTTAGATCTATTAGCTATAAAAGGAACTTTAGAACTTATAGAAGATGCAAATAAAACAGCAGATACATTGGTTGTGTTTAATATGATAAAAGCCAACACCACTTTAACCATAGATATCTTAATTGGTTTGGAAGAATACAATGTAAAAATAGCAAATACGCATATAAGTGACCTAGTTGCTTTTACCAGATCTGTTTTAGTTAAAGGAGTTAAAAATGATAAAAATGCTCAAAAACAATTAGATAAACTCACGCGAGAAATATTAAGAAGCCTTATATAATTATATAAACCTAGGACTATGGAAAAAGAAAACATAAATGATTTAATATCAAAAGTAAAGTCTAGTATTCAACCTAAAACGATACAAAAGATTATACCTATAATAAAAAATACCAAGGAGGAAGAAATTCAATTTTCATTTTATCTACCTAAATCGCTTTTAAAAAATATTAAGCAAAAAGCATTAGATGAAAATCAATCTATTAAAATCACAATAAATAAAGTCTTAGAAACTTACTTTAAACAGTAACTCTAGCCTGAAACATTCTCAGGTTAAAAAATCTTAATATCAAATTATTTATTGAACACATTTTAAAACCCTATAAAGAAGATCAAACTAATAAACAACAGAATATAAATCCATCAAAAAACATGAAACAAAAACAAATAGTTATTAAAGGAAAATTAAATCACAAAGTAATTGAATTAATTAAAGAATATTATGCAGTCAACAGAAAACATGAAATTGAGGGTTTTATTTATTCTGAAAAGGATCTTTTAAGCCGTCACAAAAACACTCAATTACACAAAAAATTCTTATCAGCCAACTATCAGTTAGTTTATACCATTGACAGTTGTGATTTATGCTTCAAGTCTTTTGACACATCAATAGAAAGCAGAGAACATTTAAGCAATTATCTTAATGCTACATATAAATTATGTAATGAATGTAAATCGTTTCAACTAGCTATACAATTTGGATTAGGTATCGGATTGGACGGAGATATTGCAATTTAATAGAACTGAAAATTGGCTATTTACTTTATGTCCTAAATCATCAATTAATTCAAAATAAAGAATGCTATAAAGTTTTATAGAAGATCAATATTTCTTATTTTAGTATTTCTATTAATTTTTTTCAAAAAAAATTAATTACAAAACCATTGAAAAAACATTAAGTTATTTTACTCCAAATTTTTAAAAAAAATTATTACCCAATGAACGAAAGTTCTAAAATAATAGCAATTCTAAACGACTCACCTAGTGTGGAATTGATACGCCTAAGGAATAGAGATGTTATTATTGAATTCCTGTTACAAACATTTTCAAATAGTCAAGGTGCTATATCTGATGAGAATATTCATAATCAATTAGCAGACTTTATTGAATATAAACAAGTGGAAAATGATGAAGATAGCGAAATTATTACCACAGATACCTATGAAGAAAAGTCTAAAAAGTATATCTCAAATTGGACAAACAGAGGGTTTTTAACTAACTTTTTTGATGATCAAGGAGATATATTTTATGAATTATCCACACACTCCAGCAAGACATTAGACTGGTTATCAAGCTTAAAAAAAGAAGAATTCGTTGGCACAGAATCTAAATTTAATAATATTCTAAATCAATTAAAAGAGCTGGTTGAATTTACTAATGAAGACACCACAAAACGAATTGAACTCCTTGAAGCAAAGAAACTAGAGATCGAACAACAAATTCAACGTATAAAAATCGGAGAAGATGTTAAAGTCTTTGAAGATTTTGAAATTGTCCCTCGATTCAACCAACTAAATCAATCAGCAAAAGAGCTGTTATCTGATTTCAAGGAAGTTGAAGATAATTTCAGAGAAATTACAAAGGAAATCTATCGAAAACATGCTGATGGCACTTTAAGTAAAAGTGACATCCTTGAGTTTACTTTTGATGCTCTTGATGGCATTAAAGAAAGTCAACAAGGAAAAAGTTTTTATGCATTTTGGTCATTTATTTTAAATCCTGAATTACAACACAACTGGGAAAACCTTACCAAAGAGCTATATCATACATTAGAAAAAAAATCGATTCCTGTAAACGACCTTTTCCTGAAAAGGATGAAGAAAAACCTCCATGGTTCTGGGCAAAAAGTATACAAGGCAAATGATAAAATGGCCGAAAAACTAAGTCGTATAATTCGAGAAAGTGAAAGTTCTAAATCTGAAGTGACAAAAAAAACGATTCAGGATATCAAGAAACTCCTTCTAGAATTCAATAAAAAAAAGTATAACATCTCATTTGAATTGGAAGTTGATATTGAAACTAACATACCCTTCGAACGAAAGCTCACTTTTGAGAAAAAAGAAGAGATTGTGTATACAGATAAACCTGTTGTTGCTAACGAAGACATCATAACTTCAAAACAATTAGGCAAACTATTTTCTCAATCAACAATAGACAAGAATGTTCTAAGAAAAAGAATCAAAGATATTTTAAAAACTAAAACTCAAGCAACGCTATCGGAAATTGTTAAAAACCAAGGAGGACTTGAAAAAGGGTTGCCAGAATTGTTTGGATATATAGGAATAGTTAATGAATTTAAGCATACCATAAACCTTGAAAAAAGCCAGAGTATTGTATTTGACGCGAAAAATAAAAAACAAATTAAAATACCTGAAATCATATTTACAAAATGAATCATTTAGAACAAAATAGAAAACCTTATAGTAAAGCTATAGTAAAACTGATTAAAGGTGTTGTCGAGCGTAAATCTAATGTTTGGGAAGACATCATTCTTTATCAAAATGAAATACAAGAATATATAAGTCAAATTGGTTTAGAACTTATTGTAAAAAAAGATGATGGATTTGCTTTTTTAAAACAATTCGAAGACAGCGAAGGTAAAACCCTTGGACTGATTACAAGACGTCAAATTGGTTTTGAAACATCCATTGTGCTTATGGTTTTAAGGCAAAGTTTAGAGGAGTTTGATAGCAACCCTACTCAATTGGCTTCCGATAAATTTATTACAGATTCCGAGATAAAAGATGAATTGGAGTTATTTCTTCAAGAAGGTTATAATAATCTGAAATTTCAAAAGGATCTAGACAGTTACATTAGAAAAGCTGTTGAGTTAGGCTATCTCAAAGAAGTCAGTAAAAAAGATCAGGAAACAAAATATAAAATACACCGTATCATCAAAGAAAAAATAACCCTGGATATTTTACAGGATTTCAAAACAAAATTACAAAAACATGTTGAGTCTGTTTAATACAAGCTCTGAAACTTCTGGTTTCAGACTCCAATATATGGAAGTGTATAATTGGGGTACATTCGACAAGAAAGTATTCCGTATAAATCCAAAAGGAAATAATTCTTTACTAACTGGAGGAAATGCTTCAGGAAAAAGCACCTATATTGACGCATTACTTACTTTGGTTGTTCCTGCCAAAAAGGATAGATTTTACAATCAATCTTCTGGTGTTGAAAAAAAGGGAGATCGAACTGAAGAAACCTATGTTCTCGGACATTACGGAAATATTCAGGAAGAAGGAAAAAACTCAACATCTACACAAAAATTACGTGACAAAAACGCATACTCGGTAATTCTTGCCCATTTTAGTAATAAAGACCAAAAGTTAATCACCATTTTCCAAGTACGTTGGTTTTCAAACAATGAAATGAGAAGACAATTTGGTATTGCTCATGTAGCTCTTTCTATAGAAACAGATTTTAAAGAGTTTGATGGAAAAGGATTATGGAAAAGACGTTTGGATAAAATGTATAATTCTAATAGCTCTAAAAAGAAGGTTGAATTTATTGATGGACCTAATGCCTATGCAGAACGTATGTCTAACTTATTTGGAATGCGATCTGTAAAAGCCTTAAGTTTATTTAATCAAGTTGTAGGAGTAAAAGTTTTGGAGGATTTAGATGAATTCATTAAAATTAATATGTTGGAAGAACGTGATTCCGAATCGGAATTCAAACAATTAAAAGAAAGCTTTTTAACCTTAATGGATGCCAAGACCAACATTGAAAAGGCAAGGGAACAAATTAAACAGCTTATTCCTATAGATGAAATCGCCAATACTTTAAATGAAATTAAAATAAAAATTGAAAACCTAGAAGAATCAAGAAGCTTGGCTTTGTATTGGTTTTCAAAAAAAGGTATTGAATTAGGAGAAAAAGAATTAAACAAAAGTAAAGTTGAGTTAGAAGAGCTTAATGAGAATTTAGAAGCCCTTAGAGACAAAGAAGATGAATTAAACAAGGAAGAAAGAGAAATATCTATCTCAATTGAAAAAGATGAAGTTGGAAGTAAAATAAAAACGTTAGAAAAAGAAATAACACAGCTTACTAAAGATAAAAATTTAAGAAGTAGAAAACTTGACAACTATAATAAAATTGCTCAACTTGTTAAATTAATTACCAATCCAGATGAAGATACTTTTCTTTCTAATAGGGAAAAAGCAAATGAGTTAAAACAAAGCACAGAACTTAAAATTGAAGATGAGAATGAAAACCTTCGTGCTTTAAAGAACAAGGCTGATAAGCTGGAATTACTAACAGATGATTTAGTAAAGACAATACAAACCCTCCAAAGGAACAAAAATAATATTACTGGTCGAGAGGCAGAAATAAGAGATGAATTAATTGATCATATTGGAGCTAGTAGAGAAGAAATACCATTTATTGGTGAACTTATAAAAGTAAAAGAGACCGAAGCGATTTGGGAGTCTTCTATTGAAAAAATCCTTCACAATTTCGCTCTACGTTTGATAGTCCCTTCTAAGTATTATTCAGAAGTTAATTCATATGTAAATAACAACAATCTACGAGGAAGAATTCGTTACGATAAGTATGAGCACCAAGATTATCTCAATAGCTTCCGTGCAAAAAATTTAAATAACCAATCTTTAATCAATAAGATTGAAATAAAACCTAAAACTCAATATGACGAGTGGATTGAGGCTTACTTAGAAAATCAATTTAATTTCACCTGCCTAGAAAGTTTATCTGAATTTGAACAATATTCTGAAATGGCTATCACCCAAAATGGACTGATTAAATATCGAAAAGGAAGACACGAAAAAGACGATCGCCCACATATTACAAGAAAAGAAAATTATGTCTTAGGTTGGGATAATAAAGAAAAAATAAAAGCATTAACCCTCGAATTAAAAACCCAACAAAACCTTCAAAAGGAAAACAAAGTCAATATCTCTAATAAAAATAAAGATATAAATGCACTAGGTACTTACAGGGACAATTGCCTTAATCTACATTCTCAATTTAAAAACTACGACGACATAAATTGGCAAACTTTCGCTAGTAAAATTCAAATTAAGTTAGAGGAAAAAGCAACTTTAGAAACGACTAATGACCGCATAAAGCAACTGCAAAAACAGTTAGAAAAAGTTAAGAACAATTTAAAGCAATCAAAAACAGAAATTGAGAAAAAAATAATCGAAAAAGGAAAAAAACAGACAGCAATAGACTCCATAACTACAACAGTAAATAGCAATATTAATATTGTTGAACAATTAGGCGAAGTTGATGTATCTGATTTTGAGATTCTAAATGAAGATTTATTACGTATTGATTTTAATGGACTAGAAAATGGACGTATAGATTTTCAAAATAAAATTTCAAAGGAAATATTAGAACTTAATAAGCAAAAACAACAAAACGAAAGGGATATTAGCCTTAAAATCAATACGTTTAAAAACCCTTCTCCAAAAATCGCAGACAGATTCAATGACTGGCGTTCTGATGTAAACCCATTACCAGATTCCACAAATTTAGAGTTCACAAGCGAATACCAGAAGTTTTTGAAAAGATTAGAGAAAGATAACCTTCCTAAATTTGAAAAACAATTCAATGATTACTTACAAGAAACCATCACCAACAAAGTAGGCGACTTTAGAATGTTTTTTGAAAACTGGTCGGATTCCATTAAAGATAACATTAAACATTTAAACGATTCATTACGAGCCATTGATTTTAAGAGCAAACCGAACACATATATACAATTGGTTGCCCCACCTAAAATCAACGAAGAAGTAAAAGAATTTAGAAAATTACTCGAAGCGGCAATTCCAAACATTAGAGAAATTAACGCATCATTAGACGGCAGAAAACACCATTTTCATAACAACATAGAACCATTAATTTCAAAATTAGATAAAGAAGAATGGCGTAAAAAAGTAATGGATGTTCGCTCTTGGTTTAGCTACAAGGCTGAAGAATTTTTTAAAGAAAACAATCAGAAGTTTAAAACTTATGAAAATATGGGACAACTCTCTGGAGGAGAGAAAGCTCAACTCACCTATACCATTTTAGGATCTGCAATAGCCTATCAATTTGGTCTAACAAAAGATGGTCTCCATAGTAATTCTTTTCGTTTCATTGCTATTGATGAAGCATTTAAGGCACAAGATGAAGAAAAAGCACGCTATTTAGTAACCCTATGCAAACAATTACATTTACAACTACTAGTTGTAACGCCAAGTGATAATATTCACATTGTAGAAAATGACATATCCTTTGTACATTTTGTAGAGCGAAAACAACAACGACACTCCTGGCTGTACGATATGCCAATTGAGCAATTTAAGGAAGAAAAAGCAAACTATGTCACCCCATGATTACACCTAAAGAAATTAAAATTAAAGCCAGTAGAAAATATACCTCTGTTTTACAATCACTAGTATTAAATAAGCCCTTTGAAAAGCTTATTATTCGCGGTGATAAAAAATATCAAAAAGATTCGTTACAAGAATTCGAAAAAGAAATACTACTAATAAACAGCTTATCTAAAGAGAAAAAAGGATTTGGATATACTTTAGAGTTTCAACAGGTAAAAACGAAACATTTAGGAACTCAAGATTTACCTACATCCATCTATTTTGAAACTAAATACGATTATTTAAAATTTCTTGGGAAAGAAAAAGAAGAAGTCCTGTTCCTTGAAAGTACTACTAAAATAAAAGAAGCGTTTCCTGAACTGGAACCATGGATACTAAAAAACCCGTTAAAAGTCATTCAAAATCAAGCAGAATGGGACGGTATTCTGAGTGTTTGCAGTTATTTCAAACAAACCCCTAATCCAAACATATACATAAGAGAATTACCCATTAATGTACACACTAAATTTATTGAAAACAATCAAGGTATAATTAAAGATTTACTTGATTCTATAATTTTAGATCATATTAAAGTTGATGAAAAATTATTTGAAAAAAGATTTAATTTAAAATATGCGGAGCCACAGATTCGATTTAAAATACTAGATAAAACAATTAGTGAGCGTTTCTTCAATGGTCTTGAAGACATAGCAACACCTATAAATCAATTTGAAACACTCAACTTACCAATTGAAAGAGTAATTGTTCTAGAAAACAAAACAACCTTCTATACAGCTTTAACGCTTCCTGAGATAGATAAAACTATCACTATTTTTGGTAGTGGTTTTAGCGTTTCCAATTTAAAGAACGTATCTTGGTTTAAAGATAAAACATTACTTTATTGGGGAGATCTAGACGCACAAGGTTTTGAAATCCTATCACAATTCAGAGGCTACTTTCCACAAACAAAAAGCATTTTCATGGACAAATTCACATTTGATAAGTACTATGAAAACGAAAAAGGTACAACCTCAAACATCACAACCTCACTCCACTTAACACATGAAGAACAAGAACTATATAATTATATAAAAGCGGGCACCTTACGCCTTGAGCAAGAAAAAATCCCATTTGACTACGTTAACGAGTATTTTAATAAAATGTAAGACTACTATAATTATATAAAATTAGAGTTATATAATTATAGAAATCAATAACTCATTTTATTCGGAATAACCCCTCTTACCCCTCCCCTTGGGCTTTCCACATCTCCCTTGTACCTAGGTATTAAATGACAATGAAAATGAAAAATAGTCTGTCCCGCAGTTTCACCGCAATTCATTCCAATATTATAACCAGAGGGGTTATAATCCCTCTTTATTATTTCTTTGGCAATTTCAAGAACTTCAGGTAAATTATTTTTCTCCTCAGGTGAAAGTGTAAAATAATCTACTCTTAATACATTAGAGATAATTAAAAGGTGACCTGGAGAGACAGGAAAAGAATCTTTAATAATGAAGAAGAATTCATTTTTAAAAATAATTGATGACTGAGGTATTTCTAGAAAGTTTTTCATAAGTTCATATATTGAAAACCATTATTATGAGCGATAGACAGCATTGGTTTTATATGTTCTTCATACTTCAATTTACTTAATTCTTGATCAGGAAAAATCGGCAAATAGTCTTGAAGAAATTTATTTTTAGGTTTCATGGATTTAACAATATCATAGCCTTCTTTTTGAAGCCTATAAAAGTCGTCAAAGTAAGTTTCAAATGGAGGTAGTTTATCACTCTTACTTGAATTAAAACTTGATTCTGCTGGGATTAAATTCCACATTAAATCGTGTGCTACAAATTGATGAGGAATAAAATGTTCAATAATATAACCTCCAACAACTAACTTCTCTCCTGTATATATACAATTTATGTATCCCAATTCTTTTATTACAAGATCCCAGAACATTTTTTTATGTTTATTTAAACTTCCCCTTATTATTGGCCTTAGTATTTTATTTGGGATATCGGGTACATTAGGGTTTCTCGCCTGTAAAAACAAGGTTAAATTCCAATAACAAAAGGTTTTTAGTATGCCACTATTTGTTTTAAAATAATTATACCATTTATCTTGTATAATAATGGAATCTTTCAATAATTTATAAGGCGCATTAAAAGTTACATCCAGAGATTTTGCATATACCTCCGATCTAGAACCAGAACCTAACCAAGGACTCAAGAACTTATATGGCACATTTTTATCAAAATGATGTAATAAAGAATTAGTTTCGCTATTTTCAGATTCTAAAAGCAGATTAAGAATCATACTTTTCTTAGTGTCAACATTAATATTTTCAACATCCTTTATCCTGCGAACTGCTTTCTGAATTAAGTCTTGCTTCCCAAACGATACTTGAAAATAATTTACCGTATACCAAGACAAGGTTAACATTCTAGAAAATAACTCCTTTTTATTAATCTCTTTCTTTCCTTCATCAACACACTCCAAAATTGCCCAAAACCAATAAAACTTATAGGTTGCACTAGTATTCTTAAAAACTGAAGTAAGTTTAAAATTGATATAGTAAGTTCTGTAGGTAATTGCATGTTTTAGTAGAAATAAAAAAGTATTTAGAAATAACAACTAAAGTTAATATATAAAAAACAAATTTAGCACATGAAACAATCAATTAATTAAATTCTTCTATAAATCTATAGTTATAGAAATATAGTTTTATATAAAAAAGGAAAACTATATTTCTACAATTAGGTTTTCCTACATCTAACTTTTACAAATTAGAATGAACAAATTTACAACCAGAAAAGAGTTAATAGATAGTAATTTGATTAATGATGGCTGGGACATAAATAGCTTCCAGATAACTCATTCTATTGAGACATGGTAAATTTCAAGGAAAATATTGTTATTAAACCTAATGTCTAATACATTTTTGCACAATGGAAACGAACCTATAATAGTCTACGCCAGACAATGATGCCAATTGATAAATTAAAAAAAACACCTACTCAAAAAAGAATATCTAAACTACCAATTCTAATAAAAAAAGACATCAACGATTTCTTAAACAACATGGGAAAGGAATATCCTTTTTAATCTTTATGTGAGCCTGCCGCTCGGGCTCATTTTCAAAATCAGTTAATAATTTCTAATTAAATGATAAAAATAATCAACTGATTTTGAAAATGGAAAAACTACGTGGGTGTATTTTACCCTTAAAATACAAACGAAGGTAAATTTTACAATAATTTACCTTCGCTTTTTTACAGATATAAATACACTTTTGTATAAATGTATTTTTGTACAAAAGTATAGTTAAACATTTGTATAATTATATCAAAATAGAGACTTCTTTAAAACCTCTAACTCCACTCATAACCCATTAAACATTTGAATAATACTATATTTTGAGTTTTGTTGTATGAATGTAATTCAGTCTAAAAAAATGAGTATCTATGGTGATTTTAGGTTGTAAAACAGACTTTTAGTTAATAATAGATATAAATACAACTCTTTTTTATGCGATTACGGAAACCCGTAACAACGAGTCAATTGTTCTCTATACTTTTATGCTTTAACATATTACTAACATAAATATTCTCTATGAATATAATAAACCACAATCCCTATCGAATTGCAGGAATTCTTTCAAATGCTACTACTAGAGAAATAGAAAGACAAAAAGGGAGAGTCAAGGCATATTCAAAAGTTGGAAAAGAAATAAAATCTGATTATGATTTTCAAATTTTAGATAGTGTTACAAGGACTGAAGATTCAATAAATAACGCTTTTTCAGATATTCAACAATCTCAAGATCAAGTAAACTACGCTTTATTTTGGTTTGCAGAGGCAAATCCTTTTGACAAGACAGCTATTGAATACTTAAAACAAGGTGACCAACAAAAAGCGATTGAAATATGGAAAAAAGTAACAAACAATAAAGAAGTTACCTCAAAAAATTTCTCATCCTTTAATAATTTAGGAACACTTAAACTGATAAGTCATTTTCAAGCAGATATACAAACCGGTATTGATGCAAAAATAAAACTAATTGAATCTGATTATTTCAAAAACTTTGTTCACGCAGTTGCTAACGAAACCTATACGATTGATAACGAGAAACAAATAGAGAAATTTATTGATGAATTACTTATTCAATTCAAAAATCAATATTCAAGTTCAGAAACCTTACAATTATTTAGTAATTGCAATGGTTCAACACAAAAGTATCTTTCTAAAAAGTTTACAGAAGAACCACTTCATAATATTGAAAGTCAAATTGAAAGCTCTAAAAAGAAAAGAAATCAAAACAAAGAAGAAGCATATGAGTTTGGATTAAGACTTTTCGTAAATTCTAAAGATGATTTGTCTCTATTAAGATCTTTATTAGGCACAAACGACTTAAAATACAAAATGATTGCCGACAATTTAGCTAAAGAGATAATGCAGTGTGGAATTGATTATTTCCAAAAATGGAAAGAAAAGAAAGACCCAAGTGAAGAAGGTTTAAAGTTACTTAAATATGCTAAATCAATAGCAATCGGAAGCCAAACAAAAGACAGAATTAAAGAAAATACAGAAGGAATACAAGAATGGGCTGAAACTGCACCGATAAAAGAAGATTTAGCTTTCATTACAAGGAAATTAAAATCATTTCAAAACTCAATGGACACTATATCTAATGCAAAATCATTGGTTAATTCTTGTAAAAGTAAATTACAAAATATTAGAGTTGTTTTAGGCTCAAATGATGAATTTTATTTAAATATTAGTAGTGCTGTTGTGAGCAATGCTCTTGGAATGGTAATAGACGTTGTTAATGAAGCTCAAAGTGGACTCGAATACAACAAAGCTAAATTAATTAGACTACCAGATATTGTTTCAGATGCAGTTTCAGTAATTTCAACAATGGGTTCACTTGATATGAATAGCCAAACTCGACATAGATATTCTGAAAATAAATCTACAATAAATGGCATTAATAGCCAACTCGAAAGTGTTAGAAGACAAATCCACTCCACAAATGGGTCATCATCATCATCAAGCAGTAATAGCGGCTGCTACATAGCTACAATGGCTTATGGAGATTATGATCACCCTCAAGTAATAGAATTACGAAATTTTAGAGATGATTTTTTAAGTAAAACCATAGTTGGAAGATATTTTATTAAATTCTACTATAAATATTCACCAAGTTTAGTTGAAAAGTTAAAAAACAAACAAAGTATTAATCTAATAATCCGAAAAGGTTTAGATCAATTTATTAAAACAATCAAAAAATAATGAAGAAAATTTTATTCATAGCTGTGTTTTTCGGAGCATCAAACCTTTTTGCTCAACAACAACAAGATTCTATTTTGGTTAAAGAAATACCAACTATAAAAAAAGATGTTTTTCAACAAAGACAAGAAATAAATTCTTTGACTAAAAAACTAAACAATCAACAATATATTCTAAATCAACAAAAAAAGGGTTTGAAAACATTAAACCTCAAATCAAAAAAACAAGAAAATATCATTGATAGTTTAAATCAATTGATAAAATACAACAGTCAAAATATTATAACCAACTCAACAGAATTAGGTACTAAAATTAAACAAACAGGCGAAAACGCAAATTCCAAATTTTCTGAACTAGATAGTAATTTGAGTAAAAATCGTTTGTATTGGATTATAGCCACCTTAACTACCCTTTTATTAGGAGGTTTAATTTATTGGTTACTTGGTAAACGAATTCAATCTAGCAAAACAGATGTTGAAACTCAAATTAAAAACACAAAAACAGCTTTAGAGGAAGAAAGTATAAAATTGGATAACAAATTGGTAGAAGTCTTAGAAACTCAATTGAAATTAAAACAAGAGCAAACCAAAGTACAACCAGCAGCAGCAAACGAAAAAGCAGATCATTCATTAGCTTTAAAAGTAGCCGATGAAGTTATAAGGATTCAAAAGAATTTGAGCCGAATGGACGAAAGTACCAAAGGATTAAAACAATTAGGCTCTTCTGTTCAACGTATTCAAGACAACTTTGCATCAAACGGTTATGAATTGGTTAAAATGTTAGGTAAAGAATATAATGAAGGGATGAAAGCAACAGTAAACTTTGTTCAAGATGAAGATTTTGAAGAAGGAAAAAGATTAATAACCAGAATAATAAAACCGCAAGTGAATTATAAGGGAACTATGATTCAAACAGCACAAATTGAAGTTACAGAAGCATAAAACATTAAAAATGGCAAGAACAAAAATTGACTACGGTATTGACTTAGGAACTACTAATTCCGCTATTTCTAGAATGGAAAATGGAGAACCTACCATAAAAAAAACTGATACATTAAAAGACACAATGCCTTCTTCTGTTTATATAAATAAGAAAAAAGCAATACAAGTTGGAGATAGTGCATACAATGCTTTAAAACGTGATAGGTTAAAATCGATGAAAGCTTCAGGTAATTTTGAATCTAATGCTTTTATCGAATTTAAAAGAACAATGGGAAGTGATAAATCCTATTCAAGTTCAAATCTTGGAAAAGATTTAACCTCTGAAGAGTTATCTGCCGAAGTATTAAAGACTTTAAAATCTTTTGTGAAAGATGAAAATGTAAATTCAATCGTAATTACAGTTCCTGCGGCTTTTAAAAACAATCAGAAAGAAGCAACTAGAGAAGCTGCGCAATTAGCAGGTTTTGACCATATAGAGTTATTACAAGAACCTGTTGCTGCAGCCATGGCTTACGGGTTAAGTTCAGATAAAAAAGATGGTTTTTGGTTAGTTTTTGATTTCGGAGGAGGAACATTTGATGCTGCACTTTTAAAAGTTGAAGAAGGTATTATGAAAGTAATTGATACCGAAGGGGACAATTATTTAGGAGGTAAAAATTTAGATTTTGCTATTGTGGATGAAATCATATTACCATATATAGAAGAAAACTTTGTAATAGATTCTATTTTAGCAGATGACTCTAAAAAGCAAATATTAAGAAACGCTATGAAGTTTTATGCTGAAGAAACAAAAATAAAACTTTCATTTAATGATACACACAATATACTTTCTGATTTAGGAGACATCCCTGGTGAAGATGATGAAGGTGAAGAATTTGAACTTGATATTACAGTTACTCAAGCAGATATTACAAAAGCACTAGGACCTGTTTTCCAAAAAGCAATCGATGTAAGTAAAAATCTTTTAGAACGAAACAATTTAAAAAGCTCTTCTTTAGATTCTTTAATATTAGTTGGAGGACCAACCTTTTCTCCTGTATTACGTAATATGTTAGAAGCCCAAATTTGTAAACCTGATACGAGTGCAGATCCAATGACTGTTGTTTCAAAAGGTGCTGCATTGTACGCTTCAACAGTTAATATTTCTGAAGAAGTAAGAGAACAAACAAGAGATAAAACTAAAATACAGTTAGAAATAGCTAATGAATCTTCTACAGTTGAAACAGAAGAATTTGTACCCATTAAAATTTTGGCTGATAAAACAGAAGGGGAAATTCCAGAAAAAGTATTTGCTGAAATAACGAGAGGTGATAAAGCTTGGTCTAGTGGTAAAGTAGAAATAAATACTATTGGTGATATTGTTGAAATTCAATTAAATGAAGGTAAAACAAATGTTTTCGACGTTGTTTTATATGATAATAAAGGAAATATTTTAGAGAGTGAACCTTCTAACTTTAGTGTAATTCAAGGTTCAAAAATTGGAAACGCAACATTAGCTTATAATATTGGAATAGAATTAAAAGATAAAATAACAAATAAAATACGTTTTAAATCAATTAAAGGTTTAGAAAAAAACCTATCTATTCCTGCCGTTGGCACAAAAAATGGTTTAAAAACTCAAAAACAAATTCGCCCAGGAATCGATTCTGATTTTATAAAAATACCTGTCTATGAGGGTGAACACAATTCTGATGGTACCAGAGCTATTTATAATGAACATGTTACAGATATCATTATTAGTGGGGTAGATTTACCTGCCTTATTACCCGAAAACAGCGATGTAGATTTAACAGTAAATGTTGATAGATCTGAAAAAATAATGGTTACAGCTTATTTTCCTTACTTGGATTTTACAACGGAGATAGAGGTTGATACCACCAAATCTTCTATAGAAACATCTTGGTTAGCGAATGAAATTAGAAAAGCTAAAGGTAGTGTAAGTGAATTAAGGGACGAAGGAAATCCTGATGAAGCTAAACTTCAAAAAATAGAAATCGAATTAGCGGAACTTGACAAGTCGTTTGAAAACAATAAAAATGATACTGATGCTAAATCAGAAGTCTTAAGTAATTTAAGAAAATCACTTAAAGTAATTGATGCCTTAAACGAAACTACAGAATGGCCAAAATTAGAAGAAGAGCTTAAAGCAGAGTTTTACAGGTTAGAAAAAGCGAATACTGATTTAGGAAACGAGAAAAGCACGAAATTAGTTAATGAATTTCGTTCACAATTAGAGGAAGTCATAAAAACCAAAGATGTAAAGCTAGCTGCCGTATTACTAGATGAAATTAGCGGATTCTTTTTTCAATTAACTTTCATATATCAACTTATAAATTTTGTAAGAAATCACAATGATCATTTTGGGTCATACCAATGGAGAGATACGAGTAGAGCTAGAGTTCTTTTAAATAAAGGATTACAAATTATAGGAGAAAGCCCAGATGTAGATGAATTACACCCTATTGTACTTTCGTTATTAGATTTACTACCTGATAACGAAAAACCAAGCGGTGATGAAACTATATTAGTAGGGTAAAATTAAATGATATGAAATTAAAAATTAAACTTCTTCTTCCATTCTTTTTTTTAGCATTAATTATTTCTTCCTGTGAAAGTAGAGTTGAAAAAGAACAACGTGAAGCAAAAGAGCTACAACAAAGAATTCAAATAAAAGCTCGAAAGGAAAAAGAAGCTAAAGAAGTTGCTTTTCAAAAAGAACAAAAAAGAATTGAACGAGAAAAAGAAGAAACAGCTAAACGAATAAAAAGAGAAGCCAAGCTTAAAAAGGAACGCGAAGAAAAAGCAATCTATGACAGGTATATAAACAACTCTTTACGCACAGGTGATACACCCTATGCTTACTGTTTTGGTTCTAATAATTCTTGTTCAAATAATGGATGCTCTCAAATTAAGGTAACTACACCTGTTAATTCTGATGTTTTGGTAACTATTAAAAAGAATGGAAAAGTATATAGACATGCTTATATAAATTCTAATAGTTCTTATACGTTTGAGTTTCCAAATGGCAGCTATCAAACCTACTTTTATTATGGAAAAGGATGGAATCCAAATAAAATAATGAAAAAAACTAATTGTGGTACTTTAAAAGGTGGCTTTATTACCAATGAGCATTTTGGAAAAGACAACCTACAGACATTAAATAATAACATTTTAGAATATGAATTGATATTACAACAGAATGGTAATTTTAGTACTAAACCTAGTAATTCAGAGGAAGCTTTTTAAATGAAAATATCAAAAAAAATATTATCCAAAGGTCAAAATATTGATAATAAATACAAGGTAACCTTCTTTCTTAAAAAAGGAAGTTACGCTGAAACCTATCGTGTAAAAGATTTAGAAGGAAAAACAAAACTTTTAAAGTTGTTTCGCTATTCTAGACTAGACAGAACACAGTTTGATAGTAATGATGATATTTTAGAAATTGAAATTTTAAAGCAAATTAAACATCCAAATTTGGTTAACTATCACGATAGTGGAGAATTGCTTGTAGAAAATCAAAAATATGCTTTTGTAATACTCAATTTCATTAGTGGAGAAACTTTGGCTGATAAAATGAAACGAGAGGAAACATTAAATCAGTATGAAACAAAAGATATAATTTCTGGTGTGTTAAATGGGTTAAACTATTTACATAACCTAGATAATCCAATTATCCACAATGATATTACGAACTTAAATATCATGACTGATTTATCAGGTAAAGTTCCCATTCCAAAAATAATTGATTTTGGTTATGCTCGCTATTTGAACCAATCAAACAAAGATTTTTTAAAGGACGGACTAAATCCATTTTATCAAGCTAATGAAAATTTTAATAAAATATTTTCGAAACAAAGTGATGTGTTTTCTGTAGGAGCCTTGTATTATCATTTACTTTTTGGCTTACCTCCTTGGTTTGTTGAGATTTCAAAATATAAATCTGATAAAATAAGTTTAGAAGATGCTGTTATACAAGAACGTAAAAAACCTTTAAAGTTTGACAAAAATATAGATGAGCAAACACAAAATATCATAGCCAAAGCTTTACAATCAAACGCTGAAAATCGTTTTAAAAATGTAAAAGAGTTTATACAGGCAATTAATGGCGAATTAGAGGTTAAACAGCTTTCAACTGTTACTGAAACTGTTAAACCAAAAATAAAAAATCTAAAAAACGGACAAGGATTTAAAGCTATTGCTGGAATGCAAGAACTTAAAGAAACCATACAATTAGATGTAATTGACGCTTTAAATGACAAAGAAAAATATGCCGAATATGGCTTAACAATTCCTAATGGAATGTTATTGTATGGTCCTCCAGGTTGTGGTAAAACTTTTTTTGCAGAACGAATGGCTGAAGAAATTGGTTTTAATTTTCATCAAATAAAACCTTCAGATATTCAAAGTAAATTTATAAATGAGTCACAAGAAAATATCAAACGTTTATTTGATGAAGCAAGAGCAAATGCACCTAGCATCATTTTTATCGATGAATTAGATGCTTTAATCCCTAATCGTAATAATACAGGTATTAACCACATGAATACAAGTGCTGTTAATGAGTTTTTAGCACAAATGAATAATTGCGGTGATGATGGTGTTTTTATTATTGGAGCTACCAATAGACCTAATGTAATTGACCCTGCAGTTTTAAGAGCAGGACGTTTAGATAAAACGATCTATCTACCACCACCAGATTTTGAAGCTAGAGAATTGATGTTTAGACTATATTTAGATAAAAGGCCTAGAGAAATAGGTTTAGATTATAAAGAATTAGCGAAAGCAACCGAAAACTATGTTTCTAGTGATATTAAATTTCTTAGTGATGAAGCGTCTAGAAAAGCTTTAAAAATGAAATCTAGAATCACAAAAGAAATTTTATTAGAAACTATTAATAACAATAGACCGTCAATTTCTCTAAATGAGTTAAAGAGTTACGTAACTATAAGAGCAAAGATGGAAGGAACATCTGAAAACACAAATAATCGACCGAGTATTGGTTTTTAAAAACATTTAATATGGAAACGATAAATTTTAATAAATTATTACTTAAAACTGCTTTTTCATGTATGGCATGCGATGGAGACATTGATAAAAGAGAAGTAAAACTAATTAAGCGATTACATCAAGAAAAAAAGACTTTTGGAGATATTGACATTAATTTAGAAATGGACAATTTACTAATTGCTATTAACAAAGATGGACATCAGTTTTTAAAACAATACTTTCAAGAACTTACAACTTCTAAGCTAACTGAAGCAAACGAGTTAAAAATTGTAAAAGTAGCTATTGAAACCATTAAAGCAGATGATAAAATAGAATACAGTGAAATTAAATTTTTTAAAGTAATTCGTTCAAAATTGAAAATAGGAAATCAACCTATTCTTGATAAATATCCTGATTTTGAAGACTATTTAGAGCAAGATATTATAAGTGATTCTTATTTATCTAGACTTCAAGAAGATTTTTTTGACACCCATATTTCAAATGAATTTCAATTAATTAATGAAATTGATAATGAACTTTTAAAGAGTCTAAAAGAAGATCATGAAGAATAACTTAACACTTATCAAAATTCCGTTAGCAATACTTTTATTGTTATGCTTATTAGATATGCCTTATGGATTCTACGAATTTGTAAGGTTTGTAGCACTTATAAGTTTTGGTTTTTTAGCATATCAATCTAAAGAAAAAAAAGATAAGACTGAACTGATAATTTTTATCTCTCTTGCCCTACTCTTTCAACCTTTTTTTAAAATTGCTCTTGGTAGAACTTTATGGAATATAGTAGACGTAATTACGGCGATCTACCTATTAATTAGCATTGTGAAAAAACAAAAGATAAACAAGGCTTTATAAAACTATATTTATAGAAATCTAGTTTTATATAAATATAGAAATCTGTAATTATATATCAGTTGGTTTCCTTACTTTTATTGTCCTTAAAAAAAATAAAAACTACACGAAAATACATAAATGGCTAAAAAAGAAGTAAAACAAAAATCTATAGAAGAAACACTTTGGCAATCTTGTGATAAATTAAGAGGTTCGGTAGAATCTAGCGAATATAAGCACGTAGTATTAGGCTTAATTTTCTTAAAATTTGCCAGCGATAAATTTGAAGAACGCAGAGAAGAATTAATTACAGAAGGACAAGAAAAATATGTAGAAATGAAAGATTTCTACAATATGAAGAACGTGTTCTTTTTAATGGAAACGTCTCGTTGGTCTTTTATCAAAGCAAACGCCAAACAAGACGATTTAGCTTTAAAAATTGATACTGCTTTACACCAAATAGAAAAAAACAACCCTGCACTGAAAGGTGCATTGCCAGACAATTATTTTTCTCGTTTAGGCTTAGACAAAACAAAACTAGCATCTTTAATAGACCAAATAAGCGAAATAAACACCATTGCCGATAAGCAAAACGACATTGTGGGACGTGTGTATGAGTACTTCTTAGCTAAATTTGCCATAAAAGAAGGAAAAGGAAAAGGAGAATTCTACACGCCTAAAAGTATTGTAAACCTAATTGCCGAAATGATAGAACCTTACCAGGGTATTATTTATGATCCTGCTTGTGGTTCTGGTGGTATGTTTGTACAATCTGTAAAGTTTATAGAACAACACTACGGTAATAAAAAAGAGGTTTCTGTATACGGACAAGAATACACCAATACAACCTACAAGTTGGCAAAAATGAATTTAGCCATACGTGGTATTTCTGCTAATTTGGGCGAAAAAGCGGCCGATACTTTTGGAGCTGACCAACACCCAGATTTAAAAGCAGACTTCATAATGGCAAACCCACCTTTTAACCAAAAAGATTGGAGATCCGAAAGCGAATTAACAGACGACCCACGCTGGAAAGGTTATGACGTACCTCCAAAATCTAATGCCAATTATGGTTGGATTTTAAATATGGTTTCTAAATTATCCGAAAATGGAGTAGCTGGTTTTATATTGGCAAATGGAGCGCTTTCAGGTGGTGGAGAAGAATATAAAATACGTAAAAAACTTATTGAAAATAATATGGTAGAAGCTATTATTATTTTACCGAGAAGTATGTTTTATACCACAGATATTTCTGTTACGCTTTGGATTTTAAATAAAAATAAAACTGAAAAAACAGTAAGTAAAGGAACGGAAACACGTAACTATCGCAAGCGTGAAGAAGAAATACTCTTCATGGATTTACGCCAAAAAGGCGAACCTTTCGAGAAAAAATACATTCAGTTTTCAGAAACGCAAATACAAGACATTGCTCAAACCTTTCATATGTGGCAAACCGATGTATCTACTTATAAGGATATACCTGAATATTGCTATTCTGCAAATAAAACCGAAGTAGAAAAAAAGGATTTCTCTTTAGTCCCAAGCAAATACATAGAATTTGTAAACCGAGACGAAAACATAGATTTTGACACAAAAATGAAGGCCTTACAAACCGAATTAAAAGATTTATTAGCACAGGAAGAACAATCAAAAACCGATTTACAGAACGTATTTAAAAACTTGGGTTATGAGTTATAAACGTTTGGGTGATTACATACAACCTGTAAATATTAGAAATACATATTTAGAGGTGACTACTTTATTAGGTGTAAGTGTGAAGAAAAAGTTTATTCCTTCAATCGCTAACACTGTTGGTACAGATTTTAAAAAATATAAAATTGTAAAAAAGCATCAATTTGTATATATACCAGATACTTCTAGAAGAGGAGAAAAAATTGGTATTGCCATGTTGGAAAGTCATAATATCGCATTAGTCTCTCAAGCCTATACTGTTTTTGAAATAGAAAACCAAAAAAAATTACTTTCTGAATATTTAATGATGTGGTTTAGAAGGCCAGAATTTGACCGTTATGCTAGGATTAAATCTCACGGAAGTGTTAGAGAAGTATTTGATTGGGAAGAATTATGCGATACACAATTACCTATCCCATCTCTAGAAAAACAACAACAGATAGTAGCTGAGTACAACACAGTTGCCAAGCGCATTAAACTCAACGAACAACTCAACCAAAAACTAGAAGAAACCGCACAAGCTTTATACAAACATTGGTTTGTAGATTTTGAGTTTCCTAATGTAGATGGTAAACCTTATAAATCTTCTGGTGGTGAAATGGTTTATAATGAGGAGTTGGATAAGGATATTCCTGTTGGATGGAGTGTGGAGAGGCTAGGGGAAATTATAGAAAGTCATTCTAAAAAACATGATTTCAAGAAAGAAGAACTTATTTTCTTCAATACTTCGGATATACTTGAAGGAGATTTTCTTCACAATAATTATATGAAAGTTGAAGAAATGCCAGGTCAAGCAAAAAAAACAATAAGTAAAAATGATATTCTTTATAGTGAAATAAGACCTGCAAATAAAAGGTATGCTTTAGTTAGAATTGATTCTGAGGATTATGTTGTTTCAACGAAATTAATGGTTTTAAGATTACTTACTGATAAATTTAATAGTGAAAGAATTTATCATTACTTAATCTATCCTGAAACAATAAAGGAATTACATCAAGCTGCTGAAGGGCGTTCGGGAACATTTCCACAAATTACGTTTGAAGAGCATATTGAAAACAGACAATTAATTATTGCTTCTGATAATATCGAAAAAAAATGGCAAGCTTATTTAACTCTTCATTTTGAACAATTTTATAATCAAAGAGACGAAAACAAAAAACTCAAAGAACTTCAAAGTCTCTTATTAGCAAAAATGACAAAGGTGGAATTAATAAATATAAATTAGTATCAAAATGTATATCTCCAATCTAGCCATAACCAATTATAGAGGGATTAAAGAAACCCGATCTATTCAATTAGACCAACTATCTTCCATAGTGGGTAAGAACGACGCAGGTAAAACCATAGTGCTTTTTGCAATCGCCTCTTTTCTTGATATTAAAAGCTTTCCAATAACATATTCAGATTTTAATGAAATAGACCAAACTATCATTTTTGAGTTTGATTTTAAGTCAGAAAATTTGGGAGAACTACTAATGACTAAACTTAAATCTAAGGTTAAGAAAACGGATGGTTTAGAAGAGTATGTGCAAGATTTTATTTTTAATGGAACGATAAAATATAAACGAGAAGCTGCTAAAGTGGATAAAAAGTTTTCAGCCGAGTATGTTTTAATTGAGGACTTTGAACAAGAAGATATTCAGCAATTATATTTCAAACCTGATGAAGAACTAAACGCTATTCTTGAAAAATACGGAATCGAAATACCTGTAGAAGGCAAAGGAAGAAACTCAAAGGTTGAAAAGATTAAATACATTAAACAACACTTTGTAGAAGCTAATAGAGTTAGCTTTTGGATAGAAGATGATAGTAAAATAGCTAGCCTATTCCCTGCTGTAGAAATGTTTAAAGCAGATTACGGTTTGGAGGCTGATACCAAATTCAAAACCAATTCAGTTAGTGAAATTCAAGATTATTTTAATCGTGAAGCTGCTGAAGCTGAGACCAAACTAAAAAAGGTTGAAGCTGAAATAGTTGAAGAGATGAAAAAAGAAGCTGAATCTGTTCAAGTTTATATGCAAGATTATGCTTCAACTCTAAAGTCTGTTCAAATTACGCCAACAGTAAATTGGAAAGATGCTATTAAAGGCGTAGACGTTAGTTTTCAATTTGATGGAGATGAAAAGTTTATTCCAATGAGTCATAAAGGTACTGGATACAGAAGACTTTTTATGGTAGCTCGTTTTAGATATTTGGCAGAAAAAAGCAAAGGCAATAATATTATTTATCTTATTGAAGAACCTGAAACATTCCTTCATCCAACAGCTCAAGCCGACTTATTAGGAGCTTTAAAAGAAATGTCGGTTGAAAATCAAGTCATCATTACAACTCATTCACCTATTTTTGCTGGAGCCACAAGTATTAACGGTGTGGTATTGTGTACTAAGGACGGGCAATCGAACTATTGCAATGCAACAAAAGATGATGATACTACTTTTTTAAGAAAGGTAATAGATGAATTGGGGATAAAACCTAATTACAACCTAAGAGATGATTTCGAAAGGATATTATTTGTAGAAGGACAAGATGATGCAACATTTTTTAAAGTGATTTGTAGTAAGGTGTTGGCTAGAAATCTTGAGGATAAGGTTCTTGTTTTACCTACTGGAGGCAGTAGTATTGATAGTTTTATAAATATATCTTACTTCAAGAAAAACGGCAGAGATTTATTTTTAATTGTGGATAGTGATAAAGGGGTATCCTTTAAAAACCCAGAAAAACCAGTCAAGCAGCAATCTACTGTAGATAATTTTAGTAAGAAATTTGGTAGTTCTTATCTTCTAAAGAAATCAAATATCGAAAGTTATTTTCACCCGAGAGCAATTGAAAGAAGATACAGACATTTAGAAGAAGGTTCTGTGCATTTTTTTGATGACGATGAGTATTTAGTTGACTTTTTTAAAGAGAAACGTATTTCAAAAAAGCATAATACTCAAATTTTTGATTTAATGACTAAAGAAGAATTTGAAGAAGTGGTAGAACAAGAATTTTTAGATTTTCTAACAGAAATCACAAATTAATAACTTTTATAAGTAGCATCCATAGACTTAACCTTGAAATTTTAATAGCAATAAGAAAATAATGGCAAAATATAGCGTACACCAACAACCTGTAGAAACTTTATTAAGTTGGATAAAATCTGGCGATATCGCCATACCAGAAATTCAGCGTCCTTTTGTGTGGAAAGCGGCAAAAGTAAGAGATTTAATAGATTCTTTATACCAAGGCTATCCTGTAGGTTATATTATTACTTGGCGTAATCCAGATGTGAAACTAAAAAACGGAGAATTATCAGCAGGTAAAAAAGTATTAATAGATGGGCAACAACGTATTACAGCTTTAACCGCAGCCATAGTTGGTCAAAGGGTATTAAATAAAAACTACAAAGAAATTAATATTCGTATTGCTTTCAATCCATTAACAGAAGCTTTTGAGGTTTTAAATAAAGCCAAAGAAAAAAGCCCTGAATGGATAAACAATATCAATCCTATTGTTAATGATGAGATTACAATTAGTAAAGCAAGAAAAAGTTATATAGCATTAAACCCAGACATAGATGAGGATTTAATAGAACAACGTATAGAAAAACTTAAAACAGTTAAAAACCAACAAGTCGGGATTATTGAGTTAGATGCAAGTTTAGATATTGATACAGTAACTGAAATTTTTATTCGTATCAATCAAAAAGGGGTGGTATTAAGTAATGCCGATTTTGTAATGTCTAAAATAGCTTCAGACGAACAACACGGCGGAAACAAAATGCGTAAAATGGTAGATTACTTCTGCCGTTTATTGGTAGATAAAGGTTTTATCAAACATATTGTAGATAACGATACCAATTTTACAGAAAGTAATTATTACAAAGGCATCAAATGGATAGCTACAAATAATGACGATTTGTATTGCCCGGATTATATAGATATGCTTCGTGTGGCATTTACTTTTAAATTTAGTCGTGGTAAGTTTAGTGATTTAGTAGCTTTATTATCTGGTAGAAATTTTGAAACTAGAACCTATGAAAATGATATTGCAGCAGCTAGTTATCAAAAATTATCAGATGGTTTAGAAGCTTTTGTCAATCAAACCAATTACCAAAGGTTTGTTATGATATTAAAGTCTACTGGCTTAATAAATAGAAAATTAATTTCGTCTCAAAACAGTTTAAATTTTGCCTACGCATTGTATTTAAAACTGCGTGATGATAATATGAGCGAACCAGAAATACAGGGTTATGTAAAAAGATGGTTGATATTATCCATATTTATTGGTCGTTATTCAGGTTCGGCAGAATCTAGAATAGATGAAGACATCAAACAAATAAACACAAAAGGAATTGCAGCGTATTTATTACAAATGGAGCAAGCTCATTTAGGCGAAGGCTTTTGGGATTTTGGTTTAATCAACGATTTAGAAAGCTCTAGTGTAAACAATAATGCGTACACCTTGTACTTAGCTGCTCAGGTAAATAAAAATTCGGTAGCTTTCTTATCAAAATCTATGACAATTACTAGTTTAATTGAACAAAGAGGAGATATACACCATATTTTTCCGAAACAATATTTGATAAACAACGGTTATCCACAAAAAGCCTATAACCAAGTAGCCAATTTTGTGTACACAGAGCAAGCTACCAATATAAAAGTGGGTAAAATGCCACCTACCGAATATTTAGGGAAAATTAAAGACCAGATAAACCAAGGTGTTAATGAAGTTAGCACATTAGATACTGAAACTGCTTTAGTAGATAATATTAAAACAAATGATATTCCATCATTTATAACAGAAGCTACACACAAAGATTACACCAAGTTTTTAGAAGAAAGACGTAAACTAATGTCTAAGAAACTAAAAGCTTATTACGAAAGTCTATAAAAGTAAAAGTATGAGTCAAAAATTTACAGAAGCCCAATTAGAAGCTGCATTTTCTGAGTTGATTGCCATTGAAGGATATCCACATCATTTAGGCGATACGCTTAACCGTGGTGAAGACGAAGTTATTTTAGCAGATGATTTACGTACTTTTTTACTTCAAAAATACAAGGAAGAAAACTTAACCAAACAAGAAGCTGATAGTATTATTTTACAAATAAAAACCTTGCCTGCTTCTGACTTATATGAGAGTAACAAGCGTTTTATGTCTTGGTTATCTGATGGTTTTATTTTAAAAAGAGAAGATCATACGCAGAAAGATATTTATATCAACCTGGTTGATTTTTCAGGTTTAGAAAACCAAACAATAAGTAAAAACATAGAAAGCTTGGTTGCAGAACCATCAACAAATTATGGAAATCTAAATATTTACAAATTTGTTACTCAATTAGAAATTACAGAAGCAAACCAAAAACGGATTCCAGATGGTATTTTATATATCAACGGATTGCCTTTGGTAGTGTTTGAATTTAAAACTGCTATACGAGAAGAAACGACTATACACAATGCATACGAACAATTAACAATACGTTACAAAAGAGATATACCACAACTTTTTATTTGCAATGCTTTTTGTGTAATTTCTGATGGCGTAAACAATAAAGCTGGTTCATTTTTTGCTCCTTATGAGTTTTATTACGCTTGGAGGCGTGTTGATGGTTTGGCCAAAGATGTAGACGGTATAAATTCTATGTTTACACTGGTGCAAGGCATGTTGCAGAAAAACCGATTACTAGATATTATTCGCAATTTTATTTACTTGCCAGACAGCAGTAAAAGGAATGAAAAAATTGTGTGTCGTTATCCGCAATATTATGCTGCAAGAGCTTTGTATGATAATATAAAATTAGCTCAAAAAAACAGAGATGGTTCTGGTGGTGATGGAAAAGGTGGAACTTATTTTGGAGCGACTGGTTGTGGTAAAAGTTTCACGATGCTTTTTCTGACACGTTTATTAATGAAGAGCCAGTATTTTGGAAACCCAACAATACTATTAATTACAGATAGAACCGATTTAGATGACCAATTATCGTCTCAGTTTACAAACGCCAAAAACTATGTTGGTGATAACGGAATTTTAAGCGTAGAAAGCCGTAAACAATTGCGAGAAAAATTACAAGGTTGCGAATCTGGTGGTGTATTTTTAACCACCATTCATAAATTTACAGAAGACTTGGCTTTGTTAACCGAAAGAACTAATGTTATTTGTATTTCTGATGAAGCACACCGAAGCCAAACCAATTTAGACCAAAAAGTTACTGTTACGGAAAAAGGAGTGAAAAAGACCTTTGGTTTTGCTAAATACCTACACGATTCTTTACCCAATGCTACTTTTGTAGGTTTTACAGGAACACCAATAGATGCAACACTTGATGTCTTCGGAAAAGTAGTTGACGCATACACAATGACCGAATCAGTAAAAGATGAAATTACGGTACGTATTGTGTATGAAGGAAGAGCAGCAAAAGTAATTCTAAATAATAGTGAACTCGCAAAAATAGAAGCTTATTATAATGAAGCTGCTAACGAAGGTGCAAATGAATATCAGGTAGATGAAAGTAAAAAGCAGTCGGCTAATATGAATGCAGTCTTGGGAGATCCAGACATTTTAAAGAAAATAGCCAACGATTTTATAACACATTACGAAAATAGAGTAAACGAAGGAGCTACGGTAAAAGGAAAAGCAATGTTTGTATGCAGTAGTAGACCAATTGCCTACGCTTTTTATCAAAATTTAATAGCCTTACGTCCAGAGTGGGCAGAAATAAAAATAGCCAAAGACGGAGCAGAATTAACTGATAAAGAAAAGAAAGAAATAAAACCAATGCAACGTGTTAAAATGATAATGACACGCGGCAAAGACGACCCAAAAGAAATGTATGAAGCTTTGGGTACAAAAGAATACAGGAAAGAACTAGACCGACAATTTAAAAATGAAAAATCAAACTTTAAAATCGCTATTGTAGTAGATATGTGGTTGACTGGTTTTGATGTACCGTTTTTAGACAGTATGTATATCTACAAACCAATATCACAACACAATTTAATTCAGACCATTTCTCGTGTAAATCGAAAATTTGCAGGGAAAAACAAAGGTTTAGTAGTCGATTATATTGGAATAAAAAAAGCAATGAATTTAGCTTTAGCTAAATATAATAAAGGAGACCAAGATAATTTTGAAGATATAGACGCTTCTTTAACTGCGGTGAGAGACCAATTAGATCTGTTAGATAAAATATTTCATAAGTTTGATAGTTCTAATTATTTTAATGGTTCGCCGTTGGATCAATTAAATACCTTAAATAAAGCTGCCGAATATGCTCAAATTACAAAAACCATTGAAACACGCTTTATGGGTATTGTGAAACGTTTAAAAGCTGCTTATGATATTTGTGCAGGAAGCGAAAAGCTAACCCAAACGGAAAGAGATTACACCCATTTTTATTTAGCAGTTCGCTCTATTGTGTTTAAATTGACTAAAGGAAATGCACCAGATACCGCACAAATGAATGCAAGAGTGCGAGAAATGATTAAAGATGCTTTGCAAAGTGATGGTGTAGAAGAAATATTTAAAATTGGAGAAGAAGCCGATAGTCATCAAGATATTTTTGATGATGAATATTTAGCGAAGCTGGATAAAATAAAAATGCCCAACACCAAAATAAAACTCTTACAACAATTACTTGCTAAAGCTATTGGAGAAATCAAAAAGGTAAACCAAGTAAAAGGCGTTGATTTCACTAAAAAAATGGAAGCTTTGGTAGCTAACTACAACGACCGTAGTGAAAATGACCTCTATCGTAGTGAGGTGTATGATGATATGGCTGAAGCATTAACAGATATGATTATGAAGGTTCGGGATGAATTTGATTCTGGAGAAAAACTAGGAATTGATTTTGAAGAAAAAGCATTTTATGATATTCTGTTAGAACTTTGTAAAAAATATGATTTTACGTATCCAGAAGAAAAACTAATTGAATTGGCTAAGAAGGTAAAAGAGTTAGTTAAAACCCAAGTTAAATATCCAGACTGGAATACAAGACCTGATATGAAGTCTGCTTTAAAAGTTGGTTTAATTATATTATTAGATGAGTTTGGTTATCCTCCAGTAGAAAGAGATGAAGTCTATCAAGAAATTTTTACCCAAGCAGAGAATTATAAGAAGAATAGGAAATAAAGAGAATATTAGAGATTAAAAAAGCTATGAAAATTTTAGAAAATTATTTTGCCTATCCAAAAGACGGAAGCATTCCTATTGGTACCATTGTGGTAGTTATATTACTTGCTAGTTTTATAGGAGCATTATTGTATTTATTTGTAAAAAGGAAAAAACTTTTTACTTCTATAGAGCAACAAAACATTACATCCGATAAAGAACTATCTCCTATTTGGTCAGCATATAAAAAAACCTTTGTTAATTATGGGAGCATTACTAAAACAAACCATCATGCCAAAGAGTTCTTTTCTGAATATGCCATTTTAAATGTAAAGTTAGATATCAGATTATTAAATAATGTAGCCAGCTCTTTAGTTGGTTTAGGGGTTTTAGGTACCTTTTTAGGATTAGCTTTGGGTGTTTCTTCAATTCAGTTAACAGATTCAGAAACTATAAAAGCAAGTATAGACACCTTATTAAAAGGAATGGGAGCTGCTTTTACAACATCTATTTGGGGAATGATTTTATCAATATTATTTACCCTCATATATAAATACAAGCAAGCTAAAATATCAAAAAAAATTAATGAGTTGTGTTTACTTTTAGACAGCGAAAATAAAATTGAATTGCAAGATTTAGAAGTGATTCAGGCGGAAAAACAAAAAGCAGTAATTCACGAGTTATTTAATGAGTATTTAGTAGCAGATACAGATGAAGGAAAACAATTACCAAAAAATGTGTTCAGACAATTGTTAGAAGAATCTATGAATCAAACAGTAGCATTACAAAAATTTGCCGACGATTTAGGAGAAAGTATTGCAGATACTTTAGAAGCTACTTTAGAAAAATTAACTGAAGAAAATGGAAAGCAATTAACCGAATTAATAGAAGGACAATTAGTGCCTGTATTAAATGAGTTAAAAGATATAAAACAAGATTCAGGTACCGCCATTATAGAAACTGCCATAGAAAACCTTTCGAATTCTATGAGAGAAATGATGCAGAATTTTAAGGAAGAGATATCTGGAGATACAAAAGAAGAAATGGAACAACTTTCATTAAGGCTTTCTACAGTATCGGATTCGTTACTATCAGTACCAGAAACTATGCAAAATGTATCTCATGAAATTTCTGAAACTATTGATTTATTAAAAAATAGTGTAATAGATAATATTACAAAGGCTAACCATGAGTCAAAAGCCAATAGTACAGAGAATAAAGAATTATTTGAGTCCGCAAATACTGTATATAAAGAAACGTTGGCTGAAGTAAATACTAGAATGGATAAAATTATTGAAGATCAAAAAAATAATTTAATGTTATTCTCTGATGTTACAAAAGAAGTACAAGCAACTCTAGATAATAACAAGAATCTTAATTTAGAGTATCAGCAGATTTTAAACGGTTCTAAAGGTGTGGTAGAAAAAATAAATAGTATTGCCACTAAGTTTCAATTAAACTCAGAACACCTAGATAATATAACCTATAGCTTAACAGCAAGTATTGAGAGCCACAAAAAAGACGTATTAAGTGTTTCAGAAGCTCAAAATAACTTATTGCTTGATATTAATAAATCAATTGATAAAACACAAGGAGTATCAGAAACCTATATTAATAAGTTTGAAACGATAGAAGAAGGTTTACAAGGTATTTTTAAACATTTACAAGAAGGATTGGTAGAATATCAAACTACTACAAGTGGTACTTTAAATGATTATTTAGTTAGCTTCTCTACCTCATTAAAAGATTCTCAACAAGGTTTATCTGCTATTTTAGGCAGCTTAAATGAAATGGTAGAAGATTTAACTGAATCTGTAGATAAACTAAGAAAATCTAAATAGAAATTATGGATTTTTCAGAGGAAAAAACAAATCAGTTTGATTTATCTACAGGAGATTTAATGGCTTCTCTTTTAATGGTTTTTGTATTGTGCTTAATTGGTACCATGTTACAGTTACAGGAAGAATTTGATGACAAAAGCAAAGTTGCAGAACGTTATAAGGAATTACAATCTCAGATATACATAGATCTACAAGAAGAGTTTAAAGACGATTTAAAAGAATGGGGAGCAGAAATAGACAAAGAGCAATTAATCTTTCGATTTACAGAACCAGATATATTATTTAGAGTAGGAAGAAGTGAAGTAAAACAAGAGTTTAAAGATATTTTACAAAGTTTTTTCCCTAGGTATATAAAAGTATTAAGTGGTAAGATTTATAAAGATCATATTGAAGAAATTCGAGTTGAGGGACATACATCTCTAGAAGGTCAAAATAATATGACAGATCAGCAAGCTTATTTTTATAATATGAAACTGTCGCAAGATAGAACCAGGTCTGTGTTATCCTTTGTTTTAGAACAATTAGATGAAAATGTATATCAATGGACAAAATTAAGAACTACAGCAAATGGGTTGTCTTCAGTAAAACCAATTGCAGAAAATGATACAGAAGCAAATAGAAAACTTAACAGACGTGTAGAATTTAGAATTAAAACCGATGCCGAACAACAAATAAGAGAAATGTTACTCTATGGCGAACATTAAACAACTTCTAAACTGGAACTTATTAAACTCTGTTATTAAAGCTAACGGACAGAAGTTGATTGCTCATAAAACAAAAGAAATTTTTAATACTAATATTGATACGTTAAGCAATATAGCATTACAGCAAACAATGAGAAGTGAAATACCTAAACAAGAGTTGGTAGAAGAAATTTACGATAAGTTTAAAAATTTAGAGGAACAACCAATAGCCGTTTTATTAGAAAGTTTCACAAAAAGAGAAGTCCGCTTATTGGTTTGGTCTTTAGATTATAAAGGAGAAGAATCTATACTTTTTAGTACACAATTTGGTAAATTTATCCGCTTGGTAAATGAATATTGGCGAGATTCTTATATAATTCCACTTTGGTATGTATTACTAAAAAACTGGTATGCTTTAAATAATAATAAATCGAGATTTCAAGAGTACATTATTCTTTTTAAAATAAAATGTGATGAATATGAAAAATCTAGAAAAGACGTTATCGCAATAAAAACTCATTTTAATTTTTGGAAACCTAACGGTATTAAATCTTTTGTTAATTATTTGAATGAAAACAACATACCTTTTAATGGTATTTGTACATACTTAAACTTTAATGCCAACATACTTGGTACCGATTATTATTACGAGAGTTTTATATTGTACTTAAAGATAATAGATAAAGAGAATATCTCTAAAGAGCTAGTAGAGGATGTATTAGTTGAAATAAAAGGGATAAATAGTAAAAAACATAAGCTAATTTTATTAAGTATTCTAATTACTTCTGGTCAGTTTTCAAGAACAATTAACATAATACAACAAGTAGCTTTTTCTATTATAGGAGATCCGATTGTAAAAAGACATTGGACTAGTGGTCATTTAAATGAAGAGGAAATTGAACTTGTAGAAAGTGCAAGAAAGAAGTTACTTGTTTTAATGAATAAAAAGTTTATTAAAATATTTTTCTCAAAACTAGTACAAGATCCAAGAAGAGAAAAGTACTGGTTAAAGTTTATAGACGATATTGAAGATGTGAAATTTGTAGGAAACCGATTAAATTATAGTATTCTTAAAAATAACCAAGAGATCTCTAAATATGTAGATGCTCGTTATACTGTTACTAGAAGTAACCAAAGTACATCTGCGCTTATTTTTTGGGCAAAAGATTATGTTTTTGTAGAATTTTCAGATAAAGGTGCTGTGTATATTTATAAAAGAGAAAGTTTTAATATAAAAACAAAACATATAGAAAACATAACAGAATTAAAAAGTTGGCCAAGAGGAATGGCTGTTATTAAATCTGTGGGTAATTATTGGGAGTTTATGCCAGAAGGAACACATGCTCACATAGGTGAAAGATGGGAATTTAGGCTAAGTATCTGGATGAAAAAATATTTTTATAACTAATGGAAATAATAAAAAACTACAAAGAAGAATGTATTGAGTTTTTCTACAAAAAAGAGTCCGGTAAAATCGTTTCATTTTCTAATTGGATAGACAATAATGTAGATCCTATTGCTTTTAATATTATTAACGATTTATTAGTAAATGGTATTGCAGAAGAAGTTGATGATAAGATTGTAATTAAGAATGCAGATATTTCTTTGATGGAAGAAGATTTAGGGATTTTAGAAATTCCTAATTGGTATCCTTACGAAATTTACATAACTCTAAAAGGGACAGGATTAAAAGATAAAAAAGGACTTTTAGAATATTCGTTTCAAGATAAAACTAATAAAAACGGAACAGGAAACATTGTTTTTAAAAATTCCGATAGAAAAGGAGTTTTATTAGAAAAAAGTAGTTGTTCTTATGTTTTAAACGTGATGAATTTAAATATGATTCACGCCATTGAAGAATTTAATAAAGCATCAGACTTACCCGAAAAAGAGCGTTTAAAATTAATTGCAGAAATACAATTGATAGCTTCTAAATGTAAGAATGTATTTTTATCGAGAATATTATCTGAAACGATCATTTTAAATCCCTCAACTTGTAAGTTAAACGTAACAGAAATCGGAGAAAATAAATATAGAATCACACCAGAATTTGAGGAGGTAAATCAAACAGTTTTTGAGAAAAAATTCAATTTATTAAATAGAGTAAAACCAGAATATAGTTATTCTGAAGAAGGAAAGAAAATTAGAGTTTTAATAGATGATTCTAAAGAAGGGGAAGGAATTAAAACAGAATTAGAAAAAGTAAAAAAACAAAGAACGTATTCTAAAGAAGAGATAAGTGAAATGGTGGAAACACCTTCAAAATTTTGGAATACGGATCTTTTAGATTTAGACGATTTTGGTAAAAGGGTTGCAGAATTGGGTATTTACAAACCAAAATTTTATCCTTTTATTAGTCCTTATAAATCAGAATGGATACCTGGTATTGCTATTGAAGATGTAGTCAACGGTACACGATTATTATCAATTGAAAATGAAGAACAACTAGAAAGTTTAAAGCAAGTCTTTGAAACCGCAAAAGCAAAGAAAGAAAGTGAAATTGTTTTTAAAGATGAAATCTTAGATATACATAAAATACAGCCTATTATTGATATTGCTGAGAAGCAACTAAAACAACCAAAAACACCAGTAGTTTCACCCAAAGAAGATCAAAACAAGGAAGTTAAAAAAGTTTTGATCATTAAGGAAAATACTGAGATTGAAGAATATGTTGAAAATATAGAAGTAATAAAAGACGCTGATTATCGCTTAAGTGAAATATCAAATCTTTCTAAAGGAATTCAATTAAAAAAACATCAAAAAGAAGGAGTTGCTTGGTTACAAACCTTATCAAAAAAACCTTATAATTTGCCAGGTGTATTATTGGCAGATGATATGGGGTTGGGAAAAACCATTCAAGTTTTATATTTTATGGAATGGTATTTTCAAAATGGAAATACAAAACCTAATTTGGTGATAGCACCTGTTTCTTTATTGGAAAATTGGGAACAAGAACACAAGAAGTTTTTTAACGATTCTGATATAGAAATTAAATTGTTATGGGGTAGTAATGTTAGAAATTACGTTCATGTAAATGACAAAGAGTTAACCATAAAAAGCTTAAGTAGTCCTGGTTTGTATTTAACAACTTATGAAACACTTAGAAGGCATCAAATACCATTTGCAATGGTAAATTGGGGTATTGTAGCGTTAGATGAAGCTCAAAGAGTTAAAACACCAGGAACTTTAGTAACCAATGCTGCAAAAGCTCTAAAAGCGCATTTTAAAATAGCCATGACAGGTACACCAGTAGAAAACTCTTTAGTTGATTTATGGTGTATTATGGATTTTTGCAACCCTGGTTTATTATTAGATGCCAGATCTTTTACAAAAGAATATGTAAAACCTCTAAATGATGCCAATACAGATTTTGAAACGCATTCAAAAAATTTACGGGGAAAAATAGGAGAAGCTTTTATGAGACGTATGAAGGTTGATGTAGCTAAAGATTTACCTACAATAACACCTATCGAAAACAGAGCACATGCCCAACAAATGCCTATTGAGCAATACAAAGCTTACATAAATGAGCTAAGAAATATTGAAGAGATAAAAAAGTCAGGGAACAGCGGAGCTGCTATCTTACAAGGTATTTTAAATTTAAAATCTATTTCAGACCATCCATTACTTAAAACGGACGATTTAGCAACTTTAGAAATAAAAGAAGTTGTTAGTAGCTCTGCTAAATTAATGAAAACAATTGCTCTTATAGAGGAAATTAACGAACGTAAAGAGAAGGTAATTGTATTTACAGATAATAAGAAAATGCAAAGAGTTTTAAGGCGCGTTTTTTTAGAAATTTATAATATAAATGTTGCGGTCATAAATGGAGACACACCGTCAAGTTCAAATAGCGTAAATCTTAAAAACGGAAAATTATCACGTCAACAAGAAGTCGATAAATTTCAAAATCAAATAGGTTTTAATATCATTGTGATGTCACCAATTGCAGCAGGTTTTGGACTAAATATTACAGGAGCAAATCATGTGATTCATTATACCAGACATTGGAATCCTGCGAAAGAAAATCAAGCTACGGATAGAGCGTATCGTATTGGGCAAACAAAACCAGTTCATGTATATTATCCGATGGCTATTGCACCAAATGAAGAATTAAAAACATTTGATATTATTTTAAATAAACTATTAGAAAATAAATCTCAATTAGCATCAAACACGCTATTTCCATCACAACAAATAGAAATTAAAAATGATGAATTTTTAGATGCTTTTTCTATAAAAAATTAAAAATGAATTTTAAAAAAATAGCTATATCCCCTTTTTCAGCTAAAATGACTTTAGGTTTGGAACTAGGGTACACCAAGAAGCGAATTAAAAAAGAAGAAGTAATAAAATACCTTCAAGAATACCAAGAGAAATTAATAAATGACAAGAATTTAGTTTTAAGTGTTTCAGTAACTGAATCTATAATTGTGTTGAGCGGTCAGGTTGAACCTCACCTGCAACTCAATTTTATAAATTATCCAAAATTTCAGTTAGAAGAAAATATACTTAAAATAGAAATTGAAAATTTAACACGATCTATAATGCAAAGATTTGAACAAAACAGAGTGGTTATTGAATATTTAAATGAAACAATTATGTTTGAAGATAGGGAGTTAATTGATCCTAGAATAAAAAAGTAATTAAAAAAATTGGTTATAAGAGAAGTGAAATTTTTCTTCTAGATAAAATCGTACGGATAATAATGTAATATGTTACCCAGTGCTTTTAAATAGGTTTAAAGTCCAATTATTATTTTAAATTAGTAAAATTATAAATATTGTTATGAGATTTGATATATTTTCAAAAATAAGTACACTATTAAATAGAGTAGTTGATATTATTACCCAAGGTGGTTTAGAAAGGGTTAGGGTTTTAAATGAATTTAATAGAGTTTTTAAGTCTGCCTTTGAAATAGGAGAGTTTGATAGGTTATGCAGTGTAACAACCTCTAAGGGTAATCAAAACTTTAAGCACGAGCTAAGTACTATTTACTTAAGAAGTGGTTTTAAAATTACAATTATGAATGATGACAATCTAAAAAAACAAGATTTTTCTAGGATTGCTAAATATTTTGTGATTAATAAAGCCTTCGCAAGAAAATTAATGGCATTAGGTTACGATACTCTTTTAATAAAAGGTAAGTCTAGTACAACAGGTTTAGAGATACCTCTTAAAGAAATTGCTAGCTTAAATGATTACATGGTTAATTAAAAAATATATAAAATGTCTATATTCTCTTTTGTAAAAGAATTTCTTTTAGAACGCCGGAAAAAGTCAGAACTCCGTAAAAAAATATTATCTGAAAAAATATCATATGCGGATACTGCAGAAAATATCAGTAAAAGTATTTCCCATAGTGATAAACTGTATAAAGAACTAATTACAAAGGTGCATCCAGATTTATTTGAGGAAGATATAAAAACGCATGCAACAGAATTGTCTTCTAAAATAACAAAAAACAAAAAAAATTACAACGAATTGCTAAAGCTTAAAATTGAAGTTGAAGATTTTTTACAAATTAAAAAATAGTGAATAACATCCTTCATAACATTATTAGCCTTTTTTTAATTTCCTGTATTCTTATAGTTCTATTCTATGAAACTCCAGTTGAGAATAAAATAGATTATAAAAAGGAAATTGTTGATTTTACAAATGCAGAAGATAGTAGAGATATAGATAAGGTTTTATCTTTTTATGAGTTTCCTGTGTTAGATTATTGGAAATATAAAGAAATAAGTAAAATTGATTTAAAAGAATTATATTTAAGTTATTGGAAGAGATATGAATATTCAGAAAATGAAATACAAAAAATAGATAAGATTAGTGATGATGAATTTGTACTTACAACAAAATATATCTATAGTAAATATTTCAATCATATTAATAATTATAGATTGTCAGAAACTAAATTTAAATTTAATAAGTTGGGTAAAATTGCCTCTATAACTAATTTAAGTTTAAAAAAAATAGATCATCAATACATTCTTGATAACAATTTAATTAGAGATTTTTCATACACAAAAAAGGTTCTTAAAAAAAATAACACAGACCTAACCATTGTTTTAACCATCTTTTTATTATTTAATTTACTTATACAAGCGTTTATTTCAAATGGTACGATAAGTAAATCAGTAAAAGTAACAAATACAAAAGATAATAATTCAAACAAACAAACAGATAAAAAAGTATCTAATGAAAATTTAAGAGACAAGTCAATTAACGAGCTAAAGTTAAAAGAACAAGTAGCATTAGGTGAATTAAATAATCGTATTGAAAAGGAAAAGAAAGTTTTAAAAGATAAAGCGTGGCAAGAAGCTTTAATTAAAGTTGAAAAAAAAAGAATTGAATCAGAAAAAAAAATAGAAGCACAAAATGAAGCTGAAAGAATTAGAAAAAATAAAATAACAAAAGAAAAAAGGCAAAATGACCTAAGATTAGAAAAAGAAAGGTTTGAAAAAGAAAAAAGATTAGCAGCAAAAAAAGAAGCTAGAAGAACAAAAAAAGAAGCGGAAGAAGCTAAAATAAAAAGAGAAAAGGCTGTAATACAAAAAAGACAAGATAGGGAGAGAGAAAAACGTAAAAAAGAAGAGAAAGAAGAAAAGCTGAATAATTCAAATATATCAATAGTTGAAGAAGAAGAAGATTCTTTTTTTGATGATAATTTAAGCCAATATATTACTGAAATCCCTGATGACGAAGAACAAGAAGATGAAAGTGACATAGGAGACTTTCTTACAGATAAATACATGCCTCAAAACTTAAAAAATAAACTTAAAAAGAAATAAATACAGCCGCTTTTTTCAAAACTAAATAAGCAACCTTATCTCATTCAACTGCGCAAAATTATCACTAAGTCGTTGTACTTCCTTATCTCAAATCTTTGCTTGTTACATTTCGTTAAGTTGGAAAAAAAAACAAACAGTGAATTAAAAGACACTTTTATAATAGATAGCTTACAATAAAAATATAATTGAGCCGATTAATTAATTTAATCGGCTTAAAAATTCTATCAGAATTTTATTATTTATAAAGTTATTAAGGAATAATTACTTCTCATCACAGCAATTTTAAAAAAAAGGAATGGATAAAAACACCTATTATCCTACCTCTTTATCATCTACTCTTTCTTCTCTAATAGGCATTAATGCATGACCAAACATACTTAAAACTTGGTTAACTTTATCTAGGTTTAGATTGGTTTTCCCCTGCTCTATTTTACGCACAACAGTTAGCGCTACTCCTGCTATATCCGCAAACTCTACTTGTGTTAAATTAGCAGATTTTCTACGTTCTTTAACAAATTCTGATAAACCTTTCATTATATGTAATTGAATATAAATTTAATCAAAATTAAACTTTTATATCTTAATACATATAAAAACGTGTATTTAATTAAATTTATACGGAAACACATATAAAATTAAAACTTCACATATTATTTGTACCCTCACATCAAAAAATTATAAATAAATTATAGAACATAAAATATAAGCTACTAATAAATTTAACAGGTAATATATTACCCAAATTTGGCCATTTTGAGTAATATATTACTCGTTATCAATACTGATAATCAATATTCTAAAAAAAATAAAATTATTAAATTGGGAGTAATTACTTTAAAACTTAATACAAAACCCAATGGAAAACAAATCATTAACAAGAATAGAATTATATAATTTAGTTTGGACAAAACCAGTTACTCATATTGCAAAAGAATATGGTTTTTCGGACACAGCAATTCGTAAAATTTGTATTAAACATAAAATACCATTACCTAAATTAGGCTATTGGTCAAAATTAAAATTTAATAAAAAAGTTCAAAAAACAAAACTTCCTAAACAAGACGAAAACCCCAAGATATCACTAATAAAAAAGAGCTATACTCCTAGTACTGAATTAACATTTATAAAAGAGAAAATTCAAAATAGTTTTGGAAATAAACTTGAAGTACCTAAAAAATTAAATAAGCCTCACAAATTTATAACTGCTACAAAAGTTTATCACAATAAGCTTAAAATAAGAAATAAAAAAAAAGATTGGACAATGAAAATAGATACTTTAGATGTAATAAGTATTGATGTATCTGATAAACTTTTTGCTAGAGCCTTAAAATTCATGAATACTTTAATATTTCTACTTGAAAAAAATGATTATCAGATTACTGCAAATCTTAAAACTAAAATTACAATTAGAGAACAACATTACACTATAAGACTAATAGAGAAACATAAACGAGTAAAAAAAGAAACAACATATAGTTGGGATTCATTTGACTTGGAACCTACAGGTAATTTATGTCTTAAATTAGAGCATTCATACCCTATTAAAGAATGGTCTGATAGTAAAACAAAACCTATTGAAGAAAAATTAATAGATATTATTTCTTGGTTAGAATTAAAGGTCAAAAAAGATGAACAACAAGCAATTAAGAATGCTATTAGGCATAAACAACAAGAAGAAAAACGCAAGAAAGCAGGAGAATTACAAAGGTTAAAAAACGAAGAACTATCTAAATTTGAATCTCTTTTCCTTACAGCTACTAGATGGCATAAATCACAATATATTAGGAATTATATTAAGGAATTTGAAGATTTTGCTATCAAATCAAACAATTTAAATATTAAAAAAAAAGAGTGGATAGATTGGGCTAAAGAAAAAGCCGATTGGTATGACCCTTTTATTGAAAAAGAAATAGATCTTCTAGAAAATATTGATAGAGATACTTTAAAAGAAAAAAGTCGTTATCATTATTAAATTACAATTATAAAAATAGGTTAATTTTTATAATTGTAATTTTAAAAATCTTTTTTAACATAATATTAAATGAGCTATAAAAAACACAATTATAGCTCAAAAATTTATTATATTTGAGCTATATAAATCATATTTATAGCTCATGGCTTATAAAAATTGGAATTGGTTACACAAAAAATGGCCACTGTTTACTTATAACAAAGAAGATCTTGAACAATTAGAAATGCAATTTTCTAAAAACTCAGGACTCGTATTAGGTGCCATAAAACATATAGAAGGAGTTTCTAAAAATGATTTATTAGTAGAAATACTTAGTGAAGAAGCTATAAAAACGTCAGAAATTGAAGGTGAAATTTTGAATAGGGAAAGTGTACAATCCTCTATTAAAAAAAATCTTGGTTTTGCCACAGATAAAAGAAAAATAGCTCCGGCAGAACTTGGAATTTCTGAAATGATGGTTGATTTGTATCATAATTTCAATAAACCATTAAGTCATGATCTACTGTTTGATTGGCATAAAATGTTAACCAATGGTAGAAGAGATTTAGCAAATATTGGAAGCTATAGAACACATACAGATCCAATGCAAGTTGTTTCTGGAAGACTGGATAGACCCAACGTCCATTTTGAAGCGCCTCCATCGGACAAAGTACCTGTTGAAATGGAACAATTTATTCTGTGGTTTAATACAGTTCATCATCCAAATAATATAAATATATTACCAATGGCAAAAGCTAGCATTACACATTTATATTTTGTTTGCATTCACCCTTTTGAAGATGGAAATGGAAGGATTGCCAGAGCATTAGCTGAGAAATCTATTGCCATTAGTTCTAAACAACCTACATTAAGCTCATTATCACACACAATAGAAGATAATAGAAAAATGTATTACACATCACTTGAAAACAACAATACAACATTAGAAATTACTAATTGGTTACAATACTTTAGTGAAACTATTTTAAGTGCTCAAGAAAACACTTTAAAACGTGTTGATTTTATTGTAGAAAAAGCAAAGTTTTTTGAACGACATAAAAATAAATTAAACAAGCGACAACATAAAGTGTTATTAAGAGTCTTTGAAGCTGGGCATACAGGTTTTATAGGTGGATTAAGTGCCGAAAAATATACCAAAATTGCTAAGACATCTGCTTCAACTGCTACAAGAGATTTAAAGGATATGGTTGAAAAAGGAGTTTTAACAAAAACAGGAACTTTAAAAAGCAGTCGTTATGAATTGAATATAAAAATAATGTAATCTTATATTTGTCTTATTTAGCTTGCTTTTATAGAACTTTATTTTCTTTAAAAATAGACTATATTATTTTAAAAATAATATATTAATAAAACTGCACTTATCAAATAATAAAAAAAACTGACTATCAATTAATTATAACCTGGAACAAACATTGTTTCTAACTAATCAAATTAAAAAGATAAGTTATGAAAACGATACTGAATTACCAACAAAGCGATCATTTTGAAGAAAGAATAGCCCAACGGCAAATAGATCCTTTTTTGGTTTCTATGTGTCTTATTAAAGGAACTATAAAAACTATGAAAAGAAATAAAATAGAATACACTTTAACTAAGGAAAGTATAAAACAAGCTATTGAACAAGGTTACATTTTTGCACGAGATTATCTTGGTTTAATCAGTTTAACGGTAGTTGCTCGAGAAAATATATTAATAACTGCTTTTGTTAAGTTTGGAGACACAGGGATAACTAGTTAGACATGATAGATAAAAATAAGACAAATTTACATTATCAAAATTCGGTAGCAACAGACGATAATGATTTTTCTAAAGGAAAAATTTTAGATGGTGTTCGATATGGATTAAGAGATTATGAAAATTATATAGAAAAAAGTATAAACGTTGTTCAAAAAACTGGAGCTATTAGAATCCCTATAAAAGTAAAGGAATTTAGGTATTATTTAAGGTTGAATAATTTTTCAAATAAAGAATCAGAAGAAATTAATGAAATAGTATTTAAAGAAAATTTGAGTAAAATTTCAATAAACAATTCAGAGAATAAAATTGAAATTAAGCATACAAGTAATAAAGAGAAATATATAGTTCTAAAAACTACTGATATTGCTAAAATAGCAAAAATAAAAATAAGTAATAAACCTATTACCATTTCATTAAAATGTGCAGTTGTTTATGGTGTTGAATTGGACAAACTTAAAGAGAAGGATTCAAAAAAAATTGAGGAAGAATTATTTGAAAGAGGCATTAAAACAATATATACAGAAAAACCAAGTGCTAATAAAAATAACAATAAAGCGAATGAATTATACATTAAATCTAGAAATGCCGTTGAAAAATATATTGTTTTAGATACTTCTGAGAAAATTGAGAATGTTTATTTAAAAGCAAATGACCACCAACTACGAAAGCAATTAGATGCTATTCAAAATTTAAAAAACAAACCTCTTGTTGAACATACACCTTTACAAAAGTTGTTTGATTTATCAAACAAGGCAGAATCTTATTTCGAAGACAACATTGAGTATTCCAATCAAGAATTAAACTTCGAAATTTTAAACAAACCAAATCAATTTGACGGAACTTTGGAGCAACAAAACTTTGTAAAAAAAGCCTTAAAAACTAAAGATTTTGCATTATTAGAAGGTCCACCGGGTTCAGGAAAAACTACAGCTATTATTGAGCTTATTATCCAACTAATAAAACAAAACAAACGTGTTTTATTGGTTTCTGCAACACATGTTGCTGTAGATAATGTAATTCATAGAATACTTACCTCTTATAAAGAACAATGCGAAGGCTTAGTTGTTCCTATCAGAATAGCTTCTGATTTGGGAAGCATCAGAAAAGAAAGTGTTGAACCTTATGAGCTTAATAATTTTATCGCTAAAACAAAAACTGAAATTGCTAAAAACTTAAGAGCTATAAATAACAAGAATAGTAGTAAAACATTATTAGACAGCATAACAAATAAAACTTCTGAATCTGGTTTTGATGATATTATTCTAAAATCTGCAAATTTAGTTGGTGGAACCATGATTGGTATTCTACAACACCCAGATATTAAGAGAGGTGGAATTCAAGAAATGTTTGATGTTATGATTGTGGATGAAAGTTCTAAGGTTACTTTTTTAGATTTTATAGTTCCTGCTTTATATGCTAAAAAATGGATATTAGTTGGAGATGTAAAACAATTATCACCTTACACAGAAGACGACTTTATTAATGAGAATATAGATGCGGTTATAAAAGATGTAGAGGAAAAGAAAAAAATATACTTTACTTATGAGTTAAATAAGAAATTACTTTCTAAAGAAAAATGGAATAAAAAAATTGTAAAAATTTTGTTTTCTAAAAACCATACTGAAAATGATTTCAAAAACTATGAAGTTTTTAAAATACCGTCTAATTTTGAAAATTCTGAAAAAAATATTTTAAGACTAAATAGTGTAGATCTAATAATTTGCGAACCAACTAGAACACATAAAAAAATTATAGCAAATCATCTTTATGTAAAAGCTCAAGTATTTGAAGGTAAAATAGATCAAACAGATTTTGGTAATAGGCAAAAATCATTTCATAAAAACAGTAAAAGTTCTAAAAAGAATGCGTTTTATTCATATGAATTTATAAGCGATAAAACTCAAGAATGGAAGGAATTAGTTGGTAGTAATTTAAGTCAAATGTATCAATATAGGCTTGAGCCCAATTTAAATGAAGAACTAATAAATGAGTTTAATACTTTGGTACCTTTTAAATATAGGAATGATATTGAAAAAATTAGAAGAGTTGCACTTCCTTCAATATTAGAGCTATTGCAAGTAGGAGTTGGAGAAAAATCTAGAGAAACAAAAAATGGTGAGCAATATATTGAAGATAAATTAATTTATAAAGGGTTTAATGATTTTAAAGGAATAAAAGAGAATAAGTTTCAATCATTATCCTACCAGCATAGAATGGAAAAAGAGATTGCCAATCTTTCTAGAAAATATTTTTATAAAAACGAAAATTTAGAAACAGCAAATACTGTTATCGATAGGAAAAACCTTATAAAATGGTATAAACCTAATGAAAGTAAAGTGATTTGGATGGCTAATAATGATGAGACATTTAGAAAACGAAATAAAAGAGGTCTTTCAAAAAACATAAACCCAACCGAAGTTAAGAACATAAAAGATGAATTAGAAGAGTTTATAGAGCAAGCAAAATTAAACCCCAAAAGCAGTAATGCCAAGTATGAAATTGCTGTTCTAACCTTTTATAGTGCTCAAGTTCTAGAATTAAAGTATATGTTAAGAAAACTGACAAATCAACATAGTAAGCATAAATTTTTCACTAAGAATAATGTAGAAATCACATTAAGTACTGTAGATAAATTTCAAGGCGATGAAGCAGATATGGTATTGTTGTCTTTTACAAAGGCAACTAGAAAAGCATTTTACAACAGTCCTAATCGATTAAACGTAGCATTAACTAGATCACGTTATAAGCTCATTCTTTATGGTAATAAAAATTGGTTATCAAAAAGAGCTCAATTAATGGCGCTTAAAGAAATTGCAAGTAGTGTGGATAATAGATTAAACAGGTAGAAAAAAATGGAATTAACAAAAGATATACGAATAAATAAATACAGAGTTTTAGCAGATTATAAAGTAAAAATAGCAAAATCTCCCTTTATGTCCGTTTTACAATTAGCAAATGAAGAAGGAGGACTATTAACTCCAGAAATTCTATTTGAAGAATTGATGCAACCTTTATCTTTAAGAGCATGCGAAAATCTATTAATAAGACTTACTTCCATGGAGTATTTTGAGGAAGATTATAATGGATCTATTAAAAAAAATGAAGAGGAATGGTTTATTGAAAATCAAAATACTTACTACAAATTAACGGAATTTGGTAGACAATCTATTGAAACTAATGATTTTTACGATAAAAGAAATGGGCTTTTAGAAATTTGGGTAACTGAAGAGAATGAGTTTACTCCTAAAATAATTAAGCTAACTGAATTAAAGTATGATGAAGATAAAAAGATAGAAACAACAAAAATTAATTATGAATTAGCTGATTTAATAAATAATACCGAAGTAATAAAACTTAAAAGTGGTGATTTTACAATAGATAAGATAGAAGATCAAATTAAATTTTTAGAAACAAGTACCGAGACTGTAATAATTACATTTTATGACACTTATAGCGAAATTACATTAGCAGATTTTAGAGCAAATGAAATAATAAAAAAATCAAAAGCTCTGGAGACTATTCTAATAAACGAATTTCAAGAAAACTATATACTTACAGAAAATATCATACTAACAGATTTTAATATTCAAGATCTCTCACTAGTAAGAAATCATATTATAGAAACACCTTTTTACAGAAACACTTATTTTAATGCTATTACCATTCCTAATATTTCCGTAAACCCAAAAAACATTAAAGAAGCTAGAGAGTGGTTTGAAAATTTGCTTAAAAAAAGAGTGAATAAATATTTTCTATCAGATGAAGATTACAATGCATTTGAAAATAAAATAGCAAATGAATTTCAATTGTATAAGGACGATTTAGTAAATACAATAAGCAGACAACAATTAATAGATGTGTTTGGAAAAGAAGATTTTTATAAAAAAGTAAAATTAGAAACTATTGATTATTTAAATTACTAAGAAAAAGGAATGAAAGAATTAATTTACAAAAAGAGTTTCGAAAATAAAAAGATATTGAAAAATATTTTTATCCCAACAGAAAAAAAGTGGATAAGTACTGAGAATAATAACTTATCAGTAATGGAATCTGGTAAAAACGGTGTTTTGTTTCATAAAATAATTACAGTTATAGAATTGGCTCAGGAAATGATTTGTTTACAGTCATTTTTAATTCAGGATACTCAAATAATAGATGCTTTATTAAAAGCAAAACAAGAAAGAGATGTAAGGGTTTTTATAATGGGGTGTGCTGAAGCAAAGTTAAAATTTAATCCGTATGAAGAAGAAGATAGTTTTATTACAAAAGAATATAAAACTATGCTAGAAGAAAAGTTTAAAAATAATTTTGTTCATAGACAAGCAGGTAATTTACATGCTAAATTTATTTTAATAGATCCTAAAAAAAATCCAAAAGGATATATTTTTACAGGTAATTTTAATAAAAAACCTTTTTATGAAAATCCAGAATTGGCTGTAGAACTTTCAATAGCTAAAACAAAAGAACTCTTTCAGGTATTCGTGCATCATTTTTGGAATCACACAACAGATGAGCAAACGCAATCATCACAATTTGATAAAGTTAAACCTATTAATAGATTTGAAACAGTTCAACCAAAAGAAATCCTATTAACCTCACCAAATAAAGAACTTTCAAAATTAAAAACAACTTTATTGAAAGCTGTCTCAAAAGCGGAACAAGAGATACAGTTTTCTACATTTGGTTTAGATATAAATCATAAATTATCACAATGTATTCTAGATAAACTAAAAACAGGCGTGAAAGTTACTGTATTTTGTAGACCAAGATTAAAAACCATAAAAGATCATATTGAAGTTTTAGCTAAACATGGTGCAAAGGTCTTCTGTCACCCCTTAATTCATGCTAAGTCTATAATTATTGATAATAAAGAAGCTTATGTTTTTTCAGCTAATTTTGAAGAACACGGAATGGATACAGGTTTTGAAGTTGGATTAAAATTAATTGTGGAGCAAAAAAATGATTTATTAAAAATATATGAAACTTGGAAAAATACGTTTCCTTATGAATATTTTTATGAAAGAAAGCTTGCCAAAATAGACTCTTATCAAAAATTGGATAGTACTAGTAAATTAGAACCTATAATTAAGATAAATGAAGAAAATATTGACAGAAAAAAACATCATGTAAAAACGCTAAATAAATTATTAACTTTACTATCAATTAAAGAACCTAAGGATTCTTTGTTTAAAATTGAAACTGTAGAAGTAATAGCTCAACTAGAAACAGTAGATAAATATACCAAAATTGAAACTATTAATGCTGAGAGTGAAATAGTCGAAATAAAAACAGGAAAAAATAAAAAACAAAAAACAGAAAAAGCATTATTGTTAAACACTTCTAAAATCAGTAATATTCGTAATTTCCTGTATAAACTAAATAAGCTCGATAAAAACATAAAAGTATATGCAAAATAAAAACAAACAAATACTTTTAACCTGGGATGCTTTTAATAATGGTTTTATTGTTACCGCAAAAGTTTTAAAATCATTATTATTAGAAAATAAAGTAGCTATAAGTAAAGTATATTATTTACAGAACCAGAATTTATCAAATGAAAATTTAGCTGAAATTGATGTTTTTTTTGAAAGAAAAAAATATAGAGAAGTTTTAAAGAGTTTTGACGACAAAAGGATTAGGGATAGACTAAGTGAAAATCGTAGAATTAGTGAGTCTATAAAATTAGAAACAGAAACATTACCTAAATTCGAAAATAAAAGAATATCTATTAGCGGAGTTACCAACTATCAATCTATTTATGATAGTTTAATTAAATTTATTAAAGATAATTTTTATAGCAAGGACAATATAGATTTACATATAAACATTTCTCCAGGAACACCTCAAATGCATGTGGTTTGGTTGATGCTTAATTCAGCAGGTTATTTACCTTTAAACACCACACTATGGTCTAGTCAATATGATAAAACAAAGGATAAAACATATTTAGAAGAGATTAAATTTAAACCTAATATCTTTTTAAGTGAATTATTAAATAAGAAACATATTAATAATACAGTTGAATTAAACACTAATGAAACAAAATCTATAAGAAGAAAGGAAGCGGAAGATAAACTTATGTTATTTTCACACATACCAAATACTTCAATACTACTATTAGGTGAAAGAGGTACTGGAAAATCTACTTATGTTAGAGAGTTAATTGTGAAAAAATATAATAAAGATTATCCTTTTTCAGAATTAGCATGTGGTACATTTTCAGAAGAATTAATGAAATCTGAATTGTTTGGTTACAAAAAAGGAGCGTTTACTGGAGCAGATAAAGATAAAGATGGAATATTATCAAACTTTAAAAACGGAGGTATCCTATTTTTAGATGAAGTTCAAGATTTATCTAAACCATTACAACGACAATTAATTCAAGTGTTGCAAACAGGTAAATATTTCCCATTAGGTTCATCGCAAGCAGAAAAAACAAATTTCAGATTGATAGCTGCAAGTAATAATAGTTATGAAAATCTTAGAAGCAATAAGTTAGATCTTGATTTCTTTGATAGAATCTCTAGATTTATTGTAGAAATCCCTTGCTTAAGAGAATGTAGAGAAGATTTTGTTCATAATTGGGAAAGCGTTTGGAATGATATAGCTAGTTTTGATAATGCTCCAAGCTTAATTTGGGATGAAAAAATTCATGCTTTTTTAAAATCAAAAAAACTACTAGGTAATTTTAGGGATATGCAAAAGTTAGCTTCTCACATACTTGCCTTTTATTTTGAAAGCCATAAAAAAGATATTGCTATTGACAAGGCTATTAATGAATTTGAAAAATGGAATATTGAGAGAATAGAAACTAAAGAAACTTATTTTGTTAAAGGAAAAACCTATAATGAAATAGTGGCCAAATTCAATAAAGAATTAGCTGAGTGGTCTATTGATACTTATGGTGATAAAAAAGAAGCTTCTATACGTTTAAATCGCTCAGAAAGCATGCTTTCTAAAGACATTAAAATGGATAGATTAAAATAGATAGATTAAAATAGATTAATGACAGAGAAAACATTTTCTAAATATAATATTATGGATACTTTTTTTTTCATTTCAGTATTATTACCTCAAATATTAAACAACTTAAAAATTCTGACACCTTCTTTTACCTGACTATATCAACTAAAAGAAAACAAAACCTTACACCTACACTCAACACCCAATAAATCCTTTAAGTAAAAGGAATAATACATATTGTAGAAAAGAATAAAAAAAAATCAGTAAAAAACTTAACTATTTTTTTTTATTTCCTCTATATTGAAGGGGGATAGTCGATTTTCTTTTTCTAAAAATATTAATTAACACTTGATGCTTTTAACAAACTAAACAATAAAAAAAACCACATAATTAATCAACTTGTGTCTATTCTTAAACGTTAAAAAAACTTGATTTTCAAATGATTAAGTAGTTGTAAAAATATAAATTTAAACATCTAATAGTTTAATTCGAGATTCGCGAATCGCGAATTAATGACTTTTGATTATATAACAAGAGAGTAATCTTATCTCATTCAACTACTCAAAATTATCACTAAGTCGTTGCACCTCCTTATCTCAAATCTTTGCTTGTTTCACTTCGTTAAGGTGGTGAAAAACATAAATAGTGCACTATACAGCACCTTTATTATCAATTAGGTTGTAAAAATCAAAATAAAACAAAAAAAGTGCACTAAAAAGCACTTATCATGTAATTTATAAAAAATAATGTATATATTTACATTAAAAGAGCCATATAATGCACTCACAAGATTTAATAAATGCAATAAAAACACGTAGAGATAATCTAGATGTAACGCAAGAAATACTTGCAGATCTTTCTGGAGTTGGTTTGCGAACATTAAAGAAGTTTGAAAGCGGCAAAGGAAACCCTACTCTAGAAACCTTAAACAAATTAGGTAATGCACTAGGTATGGAATTGATATTTACCGTTAAAGATCTAAATAATAAACCATGAGACAAGTAGAAGTATTATATAAAAAAGAAGCTGCTGGTCTATTAACACAGTTAGATAATGGAGGTTTTGTTTTTAAATATCATAAGCTATGGTTTAATGATACAAATAAACCTGCAATTAGTTTAACCTTACCTAAAACACAGCAAGAATATCAATCAAAATATCTATTTCCTTTTTTTTACAACATGCTACCAGAAGGGTCTAATAAACAAACGGTTTGTTTTGAAAACAGAATAGATACTAAAGATGAATTCGGAATCTTAATAACAACAGCTAAATATGATACTATTGGAGCTGTTACCATTAAAAAAATAGATTAACAATGTCTTTACCACAGATAACAAATTGTCCAAGTACACTTGCAAAAGATTATAAAACATATAGCAATACTGCTTTAAGACGGGTCTTTTATGGAAAAAAAGTAAGTCCTATTTTAAATTATGATTCACCTGCAAGTAATGAAAACACAGATGCTTTATTTACTGATAATAGAAAACGAATGTCTATTTCTGGTGTTCAAGAAAAATTTTCTGTTTTATTAGAAAAAAATAAATTACGATTAATACAAGAAAGTGAACAAGGTCAATATATTTTAAAACCCATACCAAACGTAGGTAAAAACTCAAATCAAATGCCAGCTAACGAGCATGTAACAATGCAAATTGCAAGACAAGTATTTGATATTGAAACCGCAGAAAATGCACTTATTTTTTTTAAAAATGGAAATCCTGCATATATTACTAGACGTTTTGATATTAAAGATGATGGTACTAAATGGGCTCAAGAAGATTTTGCTGCCTTAGCAAAAAGATCACCACAAACACATGGGGAAGATTTTAAATATGTTGGAAATTACTTAGAGCTTTTTACAATTTTAAAAAAATATACTCCTGCTTATACAATAGAGTCCATCAAATTATTTAAGTTGATTTTATTTAATTATTTATTTTCTAACGGTGATGCTCATTTTAAAAACTTCTCACTAATAGAAACTCCTTTGGGTGATTTTAAATTAAGTCCTGCTTACGATTTATTAAATAGTAGAATTCATATAGAGGATAACGATTTTGCTTTAGAAGAAGGTTTATTACCAACAAATTTAGCACAGGGAAAAATTACAAATCAATTCTATATTTTAGGTGAACAAGCAGGTATTTCAAAAAAACAGGTAGAAAAAGTTTTTGAAAATTTAACGTCAAAACAAAATAAAGTTTTAACACTTATTGAAGCTTCTTTCTTAAACGAAAAAATGAAACGAAATTACACGCAAGGTTACCAAACTAGGCTTAAAAAGTTATTACGTGATTAGCGTTTAGTTTTTATATATAGCTTACTTTCTATGAAATATTCTATCAAATCATAATAAAAAATGAGCTATATGAGTCGTATTTATAGCTCATGACGTATAAAAATTAGATTTTATTTATTTTCTTTTACTTAACTTAATCAAACAAAAGAAGATAAAACCTTACACCTACACTCCACCCCATCACCCATAAACCCTTTATTTAAAAGGAATCTTACATTTTGTATTGGGAAATAGCTTTGTTTTCCTTTAGGTTTCTTTGGTATGACTTTAATAAAAAAAATGATATTAAATTAGTATTATTTTTAATATCATTTTTTATGTACACATTTAGCTTTTTCTTTTATTTAAAATACTTCAGATTTTTAATTACACTAAAACCTATTAAAGACAAACTGATTATAAACATATAAAGAATATTATCAAAGAGATTAAAGCTATTGGTTGTTTTAAAAAATTCTGGTTTGTATTTCTTCCAATCTATTTTATTTGCAGGTACATTTTCAAAAATTTTAGGATAAAATTGCAAACGCATTTCTTCATGAAATTTAGTAGTTGCATTCAAAAAATTTACTTGATGTGTTAAACTTGTGTTTGCAATATCATTCATAGCCAATTGTACTTGTAATGGAGGAAAAAATTGAGCAATATTTTTACTTAATTTCTCTCTTTTTTCAATCTTATTATACATAGCATCTCGCTCCTGCTTAGATTCATCATCTCCCATTTGCTGCATAGCATAATACCATAACCAAGAAAAACCTTCTTCTTGTAATTTATATTCCGAAAACTGAGGGTAATGAGCATAAAACTTATCTAAAGTCTCTTTTTTATCTGTATCCCATTTTTTATGATACTCATCCCTTTGCTTAATTGTCATAGTAAAAGCCTCTTCTACGGGGTATTTATTGGTTACATAATTGTTTACCAAAACCGGCAAGAAAACAACTAAAATTAACCAACTACTTAACAATACAATTGCATTTGTATTTGATGATTTCCTTAGTAAAATAACAAAAAAGCAGATTGAGTACCAAAATAACACGTATAAATAGCTCATTATTACAATTTGTAAAAATCCTTTACTAAAAGGAATATCTAAAATAATTTTAGTTAATAGCAGCAAAACCCCTAAAATGGCAAGAACAAAAAACACTCTAATAGATAATTTCTTTAATAAATATTGAAACGATGATTTACCTTGAATAACAATCATTTTCCAAGTACCATTTTCTATTTCTTCTGATAAAATATTAAAATTTAAAGAGATTATAATTAATGGAAATAGGAAAATAATTAAAAAACTAATATCTAAATTACCAACATGTAAACGCATTGGGTTTACTAAATCTGTATCATATTTTTGACCTTCTAAATTTAAAATAGTTACATTTTGGATGTGTGAATTTAAATCACTTTGCCCAATAGATATTCCTGCCAAAGAATTTACTGGATTTATAAATGAAAACTTTAAATAGTATAATAATAGGCCTAAATCATCTTTATGAAGGTGGCTTTGTGTTTCTATATGTTTTTTTTGTTGAATCGTCGTTTTAGCAATTACTTCCTGCTTTTGAGTTAAAAATTGTTTTCCTGTTCCAATACTTAAAATTCCTAAAATCATAAGTATTCCAAAAGCTAATAATACCGTTTTTGATCTAAAAAATTGTTTGATTAATATAAAATACATAGCTAAATAATTTTAAATCGATTAGAAAATTTGGTCATAAATAATAGTGTTAATAACAACCATACAACAAGAGTTACAATAGCTATTAATTGCGTTTTTATGGTTTGATAAACTGATATAAACTCGTAGTTAAACTTAGGAGCAGCTTTCCAATAAGATTTATCAATTACATTAATTTTACCTTCACTACTTGTTGCTTTGTTACTGATAAATTTCATCTGTAATTCATTCATATATTGAGATTGTTTGTACCTGTAATCTTCTGTTTGCGACAAGAAATTTACGTAAGTATTAAAATCTGTTCCAGAAAAACTCATTGAAACATTTTTAATTGCCAAATAAGGATTTAACAATACTAAATTATTGGTAATACTATTTTGTTTTCGGTAAGTATCAATCAATTTATTATGTTGATTATTATAAATTTTTGCTGATTGTTCCTCACCTTTACTCATTAGAAAACCACTATAATTTATTGGTAAATCTTTTACGTCGGTAACATTATTTGCTTTTAAAATGGAATCTCTTAAACTATTAAAATAAGGATCATTTGGGTTATGACTATCCCCTCTTTTAGACGTTTCTAATTCAATAGCTTCTTTAAATGCTATTTTTGAAAGATTAGGATACATAGAATTACCAACAACTTGTGCTATTTTAGGAGTAATGATAAAAAATAGTAACCAAACTCCTAATAAGGTTAATAAAGCCTTACTTGAATTTTTACTTTTACCAGAAACAATTACAGTTATGCAACATAAAATTATATAAAATATGACATAACTTATACTAATCAACAAAGATCTAGATAGTATTGAACTGTTAATTATATCATTTTCTAAAAAAGAAATACTCCATAAAGACAATAAAGCTGGTAAAAAGAAAATTGCAGAAATAAAGAACAAACCCAACGATTTACCTAAAAGAATTTCTTTTATAGCAGCGCCTTGTACATGAATTATCTTTAAAGTTCCGTTTTCTTTTTCTGATGTAATTGAGGCATACCCTAAGAAAAATATTATTAAAGGTAAAATAAGTTGTAGTAACATGGTAATATTTAAATCACCAAAACGTACTAAACCTGTAGATAAACTAGCTTCAGAAAAATTAGCTGTATTTTGTTTATGTGCTTCTAAAAAGATAGTATTACCAGTATAACTTTCTATACCAGAATCAAAAATACTTAATGGATGTTGCAAACGAAATGTAAACGACCCAAAATGTGCCATTCTATGTGGATGCTTATCTGGGTTTTCATCCCAACTTTTTCTAGATTCTTCTTGATGATGTTCTACAACATGATGATGCTTTTCAAAAGCTATCCAACTATTTGTAGTTACATAAGCTAAAACAACCAAAAAAATAACTAAAAGAGGTAAAAGACCTTTATTACTAAAGGCCTTTTTAAAAAATTGTTTTGCTATTAAAATAACAACTGATTTTTTCATAAAATTTAAAAGTTATAAGTTGCATTTAATAATACATTTCTTGGCGTACCAGGACCTAGCCTAGAAGGATTTAAACCACCTAACCAATATGTTTTATCAAATAAATTATTTACTTTAAGTGTTAATTGAATACCTGTATTATCTGGCTTATAATATACAGCAGCATCAAAAACTGTATATTCTGGCAATAATACTCTATCTGTAGCATATGTTGGGTTGTACCATGTATATCTATCTCCTAAATATTGAGCTCCAAAACCAATACCAATTTCTTTTAAAGTTTTATTTACAAAATCATAACGTCCCCAAAAATTTGCATTATGTTTTGGTGAACCTCCAATTCTTTCTCCAATAAATTCTGCAATAGCATCTTCTTCAATAGTCGCATTTGTATATGCATAAGAAGCTGTTAGTTGTAAATTTGGTAAAACATAACCAGAAATATCTGTTTCAAAACCTCTACTACTTTGTTCTCCTCTTGTTGTTAAGTTATCCAAATCGTAAGTATCACCTAATAAAATATTTTTTTGAGTGATATTAAAAATTGCAAAGTTTGCAAATATTTTTCCGTTTAAAAACTCCCCTTTTGCTCCTATTTCATATAAGGTACTTTCTAACGGATCAAATTTTGCTGGTGAAGCTGACCAAAAGAAACCTTCTGCAGTTGGTGATAATGATACTGTATTTGTATGTGGTTGAAATCCTTCTAAATAAGTTGCGTAAGCACTAATATCTTTGGTTACTTCGTAAGTTAAACCTATTCTTGGTACAAAAGCACTTGTTTTAAATTCTTGCTCATCTCCTTTGTAATCAAAAATATCTGTAAAAGTTTCATATCTTAAGTTTAATAAAGCAGAAAATTTACCAACCTTAAACTGATTTTGAATATAAAAACCATTTGAACTATTTAAATTTGCTGGTAGGTATTGAGATAAATTAGAAATTCCATAACCGCTTGTATCTCTAGCTCCATTAAAAGGGTTTTCTAAATCAAAATAAGCACCTGCAGGCACAGGCATTGTTACACCATCTATAGTCATTTGCTGAAAATTATCTGCATTAGCAGGATCAAAATTAGCTTGCCCACCACTTACTGTTAAATATCTTCTAGCTCTAAACCAACCAGCACCAATTTTTCTTTCCCAACGTGAAGCATCATAACCTACTAAAAATTTATTAGTAATTTTTTCTGTTTTGATGTCATAATTAAAGTAAGCACTAAAATTATTTGTTTCCCAAAATTGTTGTCTTTCATCATATCTTAATCTTACTAGTGTAGGAATTACATTTCCATCAATATCTACCATTGATCCACCAACTCTATGTTCTGCTAAATCTTCATCCCAAGTTTGCTTCATAAACTGTGCGTTAAAACCAAAGTTATCAGTAAATTTTTGACTAAAGTTTGCCATAAATATTAACTCATTAGTTTTGTAATGATCGTTAGAAGCACTTACACTCATTGTAATAGGTGTGCTATCTATATCATATTCACCATTAATTGACCCAAAAATTGGCTGACCTCTATCTAAATTTCCTTCTGCATTATTATAAATCATTTCAACATTAAATGAAGTTTTTTCATTTGGAACATAACTTAAAGAAGGGTTAATTAAAATAGCATTATTATTTATTACATCTCTAAAAGAATCTGCATCTTGATAAGCTGCGTTAAAACGATATAATAAAGTTTTTTCTTCATTTAATGGTCCAGTGAAATCTGCTGTTGCTCTTAAAGTTCCAAAACTTCCTGTAGTAAAACCTATTGAACTTCTTTTTTCTGCCAATGGTTTTTTAGTTACCATATTTACAGTTCCTCCAGGATCTGCACTTGAGAATGTTACAGATGATGGACCTTTAATTACTTCTACACGTTCTAAATGTGAGGTTATTGGTTGTAGAAAATAATACTGACGAGTTCTCATTCCGTTAAGCACTTGTCCATCATCTGCTTGTGTAATACCTCTAATGTTGTAATGATTATATAAACCTGTAGCAGCAACACTACTTACAGTTTTTACAGCGTCTACTAATTGAAATGCTTGACGATCTGCTAGTAATTCTTTGGTTACTGATGCTACAGCTTGTGGTAACTCTTTATTCTTAATTGCGGTTTTTGTTGCAGAAAAAGAATAATCACTATTATAATCTTTTCGAACTCTACCTATTACTTCAATTGATTGTAGTAATTCAGCAGAATCTTCTAAAATAATAGTTCCTAAATCTATATTTTGATTGCTAGATAATGTAATCTCTTTACTATAAGTTTCAAATCCAATATAAGAGATATTTATGTTGTAAATTCCTGATTGATGTATTTCGATACTAAAATTTCCTTCAGAATTTGATGTAACTCCTTTTTGTTTATTCGCTTTATTTATTAAAAGAATGTTTGCTCCCTCAATTGCTATTTTTTCTGAATCTAAAATTTTTCCTTTTATTTTAGATTGAGAAAAACCTAGTTGTATAGTCAATAATAAAATTGCGAATACGATGTTTTTAAAATTCATTTTTAGTTTAGTGGTTTGTAATTGTTAAATTGTTTTAATGTATAAATCTTGTAATTCTTGCGCAGAAATATTTTTTGTTTCTGTTGTATGAATTAGAGTTCCCTCTTTCATAATCCCAATTTTAGAACCAATATTTACTGCATTAAAAATATCATGTGTAGCCATAAAAATCCCTACACCTTTAGAGGCTAATTCTCTGCACGTTTTTGCGAATTCTACAGATGCTTGTGGATCTAATCCAGAAGTTGGTTCGTCCATTAAAATATAAGAAGCATTTTTTGCCAAAGCCACTGCAATACCCACTTTTTGGCGCATTCCTTTAGAATAAGTAGATAGTTTTTTAGAATATGACTCTTCTTGTAAATTTGCTTGTTTTAAAAAACTTATTAATTCGTTTTTCTTATAATTAAAACCCGCTAATTTGCTAAAGAAATCTAAATTTTCTAAACCAGATAAGTTACTATATAACTGAACTGTTTCTGGAATATAAGCTATTGCACTTCTTTTAGATTTACTATCTGTTACCGAAACATTGTCTATTAAAGCTTCTCCTGATGTAGGCGCTATTAAGCCTAAAAAAATATTAATGGTTGTTGTTTTACCTGCTCCATTTTGTCCTAGTAGACAAAAAATTTCTCCAGGATTTACTGAAAGGCATAAGTCTTTAAGCGCAGATTTATCATCATAACGCTTACAAAGCATTTTTGCTTGTAGCATATTTAAATTTTTAATAAGTTAAATTGTAAGTTTTTCTATACCTAAAATTAATTGTAAACCTTTATATTAACTTTTTATTTTTAATTAGTCTAATTAAAAATAAAAAGTTAATAAATATAATTAGTATGTAATATTAAGTGAACACTAAAAAATAAAGAATAAATACTTTACACACTATTTAGTTTAAAATGGTGTGTAAGTAGTAGTAATGTTTATTATGTTAAGCAATAAAAATAGGTGGTGCTCTAGATTTTTTTAGATTTAAGATAACTGATGTAAAGCTATTATCTTTTCCTAAAATAGTATTTAAGATTAACTTAGGAGTTAATAAAGTATAAGTAAAGGTTGAGTCTTTAGAAAGTTGAATATTTAAATATATATCACATAAAGAGCAATTATTATTTATATCGATTACTTTTTCTTTGTTTAAAGAAAATAAAGAATGTTGTTTGTGTTCTGAATGATGTTCAAATGAATGATCAAGAGCAATAAGGTGAGTCATTAAAATGACAACAGATAGAAATAAACTTAATGTTCTTATTAAAAAATTCACGATGCAAATATATTAAGTTTCTTTTTATTTTTTAATAAAATAAAGTAATTTGTAAAAAAATAAAAAAATTATCAAGTACGATAACTCTAATAATATTTGTAAATTAATCCACTAAACAACAGCTAAAAGAATATAGCTTTAGTAAACTCAAACTGTTACAATCACTTTAAAATATAGCAATATTTTATCAGGAAGAAAATTTGTTCTTTTAAAGTTAATTATTAGATTCATACAATTAATGAACTATTATTTTTAAATCAAAATGACCAACAAACACCACTTATAAGATTAACATTAACACCCCATTACACAATATCCTGCAAACATTTCAGCAGTACTTTTTTTATCAAAAGAAACTTTTAATTGCTCAAATTCACATTAGATAAACCAACACTTTCACATAAGCAATCATTTTTAAATAAAAAATCTGTATTTAAATAAATATCTATATCTAAAGTATTAATAATTCAATATTTTTGTTTCCAAAAAAATAAGATGGAAAAACTACAACCTATAATGCTCGTTGGTACAGGTTCTGATGTTGGTAAGAGCTGGGTTACAACAGGTATTTGTAGATGGCTAAAACAAAAAGGCTACCAACCTGCTCCGTTTAAAGCTCAAAATATGTCTTTAAATAGTTTTTCTACACCAGATAACTTAGAAATAGGCAGAGCTCAAGCAGTACAAGCAGAAGCTTGTGGCATTCCGCCAACGGTAGAAATGAACCCTATTTTATTAAAACCGTCTTCGGTAAATAAATCGCAAATTATTTTACACGGAAAGCCTATTGGCGATCAAACTGCTAAAGAATATTTTTTAGGTGATAATAAAAAACACCTTTTCGAAGAAGCTAAAAATTCATTTAAACAATTAGCTTTAAAACACAATCCTATTGTAATGGAAGGTGCTGGTAGTATTAGCGAACTAAACTTAAAACATAGAGATATTGTAAACATGAGAATGGCCGAAGCAGCCAATGCTTGTGTTTATTTAATTGCAGATATCGACAAAGGTGGCGTATTTGGTAGTGTTTACGGTACTATTGAATTACTAGAACCTTGGGAACGTAAACTTATAAAAGGAATTATTATTAATAAATTTAGAGGAGACCCTGCTTTGTTTGTTGATGGAAAAAAAAAATTAGAAGAATTAACAGGGATTCCTATTTTAGGAATCTTACCTTATGCAAAAGATATTATAATTGAAGAAGAAGATTCCGTAGCTTTAAATAATAGAAACACAACAGCTGTAGAAAATAAATTAAACATTGCAATTATAAGATTGCATTATATGTCTAATTATACTGATTTTCAGTCTTTAGAACAAGAACCTTTAATCAACCTATATTTTACAAGAGATTCTGAGGAAATAAATAAAGCTGATGTTATCATAATTCCTGGAACAAAAAATACCATCGAAGATTTAATTAGTTTAAAAGAAGATGGTCTTGATACAATTATTAAAGATAAATACAACCAAACACCTATTATCGGAATTTGTGGTGGTTATCAAATGTTAGGAAAAAATATTAAAGATCCTTTTTCTGTAGAAAGTACTATTAAATCTGTAGACGGATTAGATTTATTCGATATAGAAACAACACTTTCTAAAACCAAACAAACTGTTCAACGTAATTTTCTTTTTAAAGATTTAAAAGAAATTTTTGAAGGTTACGAAATTCACATGGGAGAAACATCAGTTCCAATAAACAAACACCTGAATCTTATCAACGGAAAAGAAGAAGGTTATTTTGATGGAAATAAAAGTTGGGGAACCTATTTACACGGCATTTTTGATAATCAAGAAATAGTTACCGAATTACTACAATTAAAATACCCTAACGCTAAGGCCATAAATTACAAAGCTTTTAAAGCAGCACAATTTGATAAGTTAGCAGATTGGATAGATAATAACTTAGATATGGCAACCATCTTAAAAAATAGCGCACAATAATGTTAAACGGACATGGTGATGACCTTCATTTAATTGATGGAGAAATTAAATATAATTTTAGCTCAAATGTGTATTATAAAGGTTGTCCAAAAGCATTACTCAACGAGGTATCAAAAAACATTCATCAAATTGAAAGTTACCCCTCGCCTATTGCCAATGAATTAAATATTTTGGCGGCTAAGAAATTCCGACTTAATAGCAATCAATTTTTATTCACCAACGGTGCAACAGAAGCATTTTATCTTATCGCTCAATTATTTTCTGATAAAAAAGCAGCTATCGTAGCTCCTACTTTTGCAGAATATGAAGATTCTTGTAAAATCTTCAATTTAAATTATAAATTAATCTCTAGATCAGAAATAAAAGAGGCCAAAGCAGACCTAATATATATTTGTAACCCAAATAATCCTACTGGTCACATATTTTCTAATGATGAATTAGAACTTTTATTTCAACAAAAACCTGAGACTACCTTTATTATTGACGAAGCTTATATTGAATTTACGGATAAATTAACATCAATCGTATCGTTAACTAAAACATACTCGAATTTAATTATTGTCCGTTCGTTAACCAAAACATTTACAATTCCTGGTTTACGTTTAGGATATGTTATTTCAGATTCATCAAACATAGAAAAGCTATTGGAATTAAAAATGCCTTGGAGTGTAAATACGCTTGCTATAAAAGCAGGTGAATATATTTTCAATAACTACAAAAACATCCAGTTTAACGCTTCAAAATTAATAGCAGAAACTATTATTTTTAAAGGGCAGTTAGCAACATTAAAAGATATCAGAGTTTGTGACAGTAACACTTCTTATTTTTTAGTTGAATTATTACATCATTCTGCAAAAGAATTAAAGGAACACTTAATTGTCAACCATCAAATTTTAGTTAGAGATGCAACTAATTTTAATAAACTAGAAGGAGAATATATTCGTGTAGCTACACAAAGCAAAGAAGCGAATAGTATTTTAATTAAAGCCTTAAAAGAATGGATTTAAGTACTATTTACATATTAATTATTGCTTTTGTTTTAGATTTAATTATAGGAGACCCAAAAAAACTACCACATTTAATTATCGCTTTTGGAAATAGTATTTCTTTAGGAGAAAAATTACTCAATAAAAACAAGTCTAAGTTTTTAAAAGGTGCTTTATTAACCATTCTATTAGTTAGTACTACTTTTATTACGCCGTATTTCATCATAAAGTATCTAAACGCTTATGATTTTCAATTTATAGCAATTGCTTTTTCTGTACTTATGCTATTTTATTGTTTAGCCAATAAAACACTAGTAAAAGAAGGAAATGCTGTTTTTAATGTTTTAAAAAAGGAAGGTTTAGAAGCCGGTCGTAAACGTTTATCATGGATTGTAGGACGTGAAACGAACAAGTTAAGCGAACAACAAATTAGAGTTGCTACTTTCGAAACCATGGCAGAAAATTTAAGTGATGGTGTAATTGCTCCATTATTTTATTTTTTAATCTTAGGAGTTCCTGGTGCAATGGCTTATAAAATGATTAACACGCTAGATTCTATGATTGGTTACAAAAGTGACCGTTATTTCTTCTTCGGAAAATTTGCAGCAATATTAGATGATGTTGCTAATTATATTCCTGCAAGAATTACGGGAGTATTAATGTTAGTTGTTACCTTTAAATTAAAAGGATTCTCATTTATTTTTAAAGAAGGAAAGAAACATAGCAGTCCGAATGCAGGGTATCCAGAAGCTGCTTTAGCATATATTTTAGATTGCCAGTTTGGTGGGCCTAATTATTATCATGGTAAATTGGTTGACAAACCTTTTATAGGAAGTAACAATCGAACAATTAAACATGAAGAAATTAAAACAGTAAGTAACATAAATTACATAACAAGCATACTTTTTTTTCTTTTGATGATTGGATTGTTACTACTATTCTAATATGGTTAATTTTCAAAAAAAATATATTATTACAGGCGCACCTGGAACAGGTAAAACAACCTTAATAAATCTTTTAAAAGACACGTTTCCTTGTATGGATGAAGTTTCTAGAAAGGTAATTATTGATGAACAAAAAAACAACAGAGATGGAATGCCTTGGTCTAACATAAAGCGTTTTACTAATCTTGTCTTTAAAAAAACAAAACAAGAATTATTAAATACCGATACAAGAATTTGTGATAGATCATTACTCGATTTAGAAGCTTATTTAACTGTAGAAAACAAAATAGTCCCTAAATATTTACATAACTTTCCTTATTTAAAAACATACCATAAAACGGTCTTTTTTGCTCCAACTTGGTTTGATATTTACTGTCAAGATGCACAGAGATTACAAGAATTTGATTATTGTTTAAAATTAGAAAAAGCGTTGTTAGAACAATATAAAAAAAAGGGGTTCAAAATTATAATGCTTCCAAAATCTTCTCCTATTAAAAGAAAGCAACTCATTCTAGATTCAATCTTATAATTCAAAAAATTATCTATACATTTGTCTCGTTATATGGTTTCTTATTCTTTAGTAATTTTTAGAATATAGAATTAAAAGGGAATTTGGTGTAAATCCAAAACTGTTCCCGCAACTGTAAAGCTTATTAAAGGCTTCATTAATAAAAACCACTGTAGTAATTAAAACTATGGGAAGGTAAATGAAAGTTAAGCTAAGTCAGGAGACCTGCCAATATTACAATGATTTATAATAGTAACTCTCGGGTAAAGAGTTAGAGAATTATGTTTTTTTCATATTTTCTTTCCCTACCTGCTTAATTTCGTTTTTAAATGCAAAAATTGATTTTATGCAGTTTATGGATAACGTGTTTTTCACAATCCATATTCACGCAAAACAAAACCCTTAAAGGTAAGGTAACTGATGTTGAAACACAGTTAACAATTTTACAAGTACGTGTACAAACTACAAACAAAACACTTTTAACAACCACAAATGAAGTTAGTAAATTTTCTATAACACCAGAAAATTTTTATAATGATTATGCAACCAATTTTGTTGTAAAATACGCAATTCCTAAATATCAAATAGGTGTATCCCTGGAAAATTTATTTGATAAAGAATGGAGAGAAGCCCTTTTTTACAATTCTTCACTATTACAAGGAAAAACAATACCTGTAGATGATATTCATTTTACACCTGGAACTCCATTTTTAGCAAAAATAAGTTTAACACATTTCTTTTAAAATATGGGAAAAAATATAGCAAATACAACACATACTTTTTTCTTTTGTGACGGAGGTTCCTGTCAGAAAGCAGGAAGTGAAAAAGTTATAAGAACAGCAAGAGCTTATTTACGTAACAATGGGCATTGGAATGATACACACACTATTAAAACAAGATGTAATGGTAGATGTGAAGATGCACCAACTTGCATTGTGTACCCTGGGCAAAATTGGTATAAAGAACTTACACCAGAAAAAATTACGCCCATTGTAAAAAGGCATCTTGATAATGCGCCACTTGTTAATTCTGAATTGTTATACAAAAAAGGTTGGCAAGAACAAGCTTCGGATAATGAAATTGCTCCTATAAAACCAAAACCGTTCGAATTAAAAAATGATACCGAATTAGGTGAATGTTTTATAACCAAAGGTTTTAGTTCTGACCAATATTTATACCCATTGTTTTTATATCTATTAGAGAATCCTAAAGGAGTTTCTTTAATTTCTTCGGATGAAAAAAGAATTTCGTTTCAAGAGATCATCTCTTTAGACTATTCTAAAACATACACATTAGAATTACATACAGAAACAACAGCAATACCATTTACTATTGCAGCTGTTCCTAAAGAAAATAAAGAATTACAACAAGCTAAAATTTCTAGTACAGAATATTATTTTCAAAAAGAAACACAGCAAAAAGGTATTCGTTTTAAAAATAAATTTGGAAAAATTTTAGGTAAGATTGAATTCGATTCTCTAAATAATAAAGCTTGGGAATATTGTACTAAAATACAATTACAAAACGTACATCTAGATTTTAAAAATCATGAATAAACAACATATTTCCATATTAGGATTAGGCTGGTTGGGTTTGCCACTTGCTTTGAAGCTTCAAAAAAGTGGTTATTCAATTAATGGAAGTACGGCTACATTAGAACCTCTAAAATCCATATCTAAATATTCTTTTCATACTTGTAGAATAAACGTTGAATCTGATACTATTATTGGAGACTGGGAATCTTTTATTGCAGAAACAACAACGCTTATTATAAATTTTCCACCAAAACGAATTGATAATATAGAAACGATACATCCATCACAAATAGCTCAGATTATAGCGCACACGCCTAAAACTACAAAGGTTATTTTTGTAAGCTCTACATCGGTATATCAAAACAACAACGAGCTTATAGATGAAACTGTAACTTGTCTTCCAGAAAAAGCATCTGGACACGCATTAGTGAAAGCAGAAGAGTTATTACAAGAACATTTTGGTAGCAACTTAACTATTTTACGATTATCCGGATTAATTGGACCTAAACGTCATCCTGGGAGATTTTTAGCGAAAAAGAGGGAACTAAAAAACCCAAACATTCCTATTAATCTTATTCATCAAAAAGATGCTATCGGTTTAATTGAAACAATTTTAGAACAAAACTGTTTTGGAGAAATTATAAATGGTTGCGCAGATGTACATCCTAAAAGAAAAGACTTTTATGAAAACGCAGCTATTAAATTAAACTTACCTGCTCCTATTTTTGGTTCATCAAAAGAAACCTATTATAAAATAGTTGACAATTCTAAATCGAAATCATTACTTAATTTTAAGTATCAGTTTTCGAATCCTGAATGGATTTACACAAAAGAACATTTACCAGAAATATCTATTGTTGGTGCTGGTCCTGGTAATAAAAATCTATTAACATTAAAAGCTTTTAACGCCATTGAAAACGCGGAAATTATTTTACACGATAATTTAATTTCTGATGAAATATTAGAGATCAACACACAAGCTAAACGGATTTATGTGGGGCGTAAATTTGGCGATAAAGAAGATCAAGAAACACGCCAGAACAATATTAATAGATTGATGAAAATGCATTGTGAACAAGGAGATAAAGTTGTTCGTATAAAATCTGGAGACCCTTATATTTATGGAAGAGCCGCAGAAGAAGCACGTTTTTTAACAGCACATAAACTTCCTTTTACAGTTGTACCTGGAGTTACTGCAGCCTTAGCTGCTGCTAATTCATTAAACATACCAATTACCGAAAGAGGACACTCAAATGCTGTTTTAATTTGCACTGCACATACCGCAAATTATTCAACCGCACAATTTAGAGGAATTGGTAATATGCTAAAATCAGGAACAACCTTGGCGCTTTATATGGCCTCTAAAAGTTTAGCTAAAATGATACCTAAACTGATAGAAGTTTGTGGTACCGAAGACATTCCTATCAATGCAATTTCAAATGTTTCTAGAGAAGATGAAGTTTTACTTTCATCAACCTTAGGTAACATACAAGACGATATAATAAAAACACCACTACAAATGCCTGTCGTATTTTTAGTAGGTGTAAAACCAATTAGATAATGAAAAAAGGAATTTTACTTTGCGGACATGGTAGCAGAACAAAATCTGGAACCGAAGCTTTTAAAGAATTGGTATCTCAATTACAAGCTCGTTATACTGAATATGAAGTAGATTATGGCTTCTTAGAATTTAACCACCCTGTTTACGAAGCCTCAATTGAGCGTATGTATCAAAAAGGGATTCGTGAAATTTATGCATTGCCTATTATTCTTTTTGCAGGTTCGCATGCCAAGAATGATATTCCTTATGAAATGAATACTATTCAGAGTTACTATAGTGATTTAACCATAAAAATGGGAAAACACTTAGGCGTGAATTCATTTTTATTAGAATTAGCTCAAAAAAGAGTTTTAGAAGAAGAAAGTAAACATTCTGTAATGGACAGAAAAGACGTTTGTTTAATGGTGGTTGGTAGAGGAACAACCGATACCGATGCCAATTCTGATGTTCACAAACTAGCTTGTATGCTGGGTGAAGGAATGGGGTTTGGGTTTACAACCGTTGCCTACAGTGGTACTGCTTACCCAAGCGTTACCAAAAGTTTAGAACTCACTAGTAAAATGGAATTTAAACGTACTATTGCCATTCCTTTTTTCTTTTTCACAGGAATTCTTTTAGAACGTATTTATAAGCAAATAAGAGATTTTAGCGAAACCTCTCCGTTAGAACACGTTTACACACAAGCTTTTGGTAGTGACGAGTTAATTTTAAAAGCCTTTGATGAGCGTTTAGAAGAAGCCATTAACGGAACAGCAAACATGAATTGCCAAATGTGTAAATACCGTAAACAAATTGTAGGTCTAGAATCTGAAATAGGAAAAGAACAAATGGGACATCATTTAGGTGTAAAAGGAGTTCTGTTTGAAGAAGATGAAAAAGTAGGACAAAAAAATAGCGTATTTACTAAAATTAAAAAAGGTTTAGGAATATGATGGTAGGAAAAATACAAGGCGTTTCCTTAGGACCTGGTGATCCTGATTTGATTACCCTAAAAGGTTTAAAAGCATTACAGCAAGCTGATAAAATATACTACCCGGGCTCTTTGTTTAAAGGAGGAAGAAAGGCTAGCTATTCTTTATCAATCTTAGACCATTATAAGTTAGATTCAGAAAAATTAGTCGGTTTTTATCTAAAGATGGATTTAGGAAGAAACCATGTGAACGAGACTTACGAAACTGCTTTTCAGCAAATACTTGCAGATTATAACAAAGGGTTATCCATAGTAATAGTTAGTGAAGGAGACCTTAGTACGTTTAGCTCTTTTTCTTATCTATTAGAAAAAATTAAAACACACAAATTAACGATAGACTTAATTCCTGGCATTACATCTTATTTAAATTTAGCATCAGAAAGTAAAACACCGTTGTGCTTGCAAAATGAAAAAGTAACCATTATTCCACGCATACAAACTAAAGAAGAATTACAAGAAGCTATTGCTAATTTTGATACCGTAGTATTGATGAAAATAATATCTGTTATCGATATTATTACCGCTGTAATTGATCAAAAAAAACACAGTATTACCTATGCAGAACGCTTAGGAACAGACAAACAATTTATTACAAACAGTTGGCAAACCGCAAACCAAAGAGAAACCCCTTATTTTTCTCTTATGATTATTAAAAAAATAAACAAATGAAAATAACCGTTGCAGGCTTAGGTCCTGGAGATATCAATTATATGTTACCCGTAGTTAAAAATGCTTTACAAAAAGCAGATGTTGTTATTGGGTACGACTATTATTTTCAATTTGGTCAAACACTTTTTAAAGAAGATGCTGAGCTAATTTCTATGCCCTTAGGTAAAGAAGAAGCAAGAGCACATAAAGCTGTAGAAAAGGCGCAAGAAGATAAATATGTAGTAGTTATTGGTTCTGGTGATGCAAGTATTTATGCGATGGCAGCCATCGTTTACGAAGTAGTATCCAAAGAAAACCAAAACGATATAGAATTAGAAACGCTACCTGGAGTTTCTGCTTTTTTAGCTGCAGGAAGTAAATTGGGAGCTCCTTTAGGTCATGATTTTTGTTGTATTTCTTTATCAGATTTAATGACACCTTGGAACAAAATTGAACAAAGAATTAAGGCCGCTGCCATGGGCGATTTTGTTACTAGTTTATACAATCCTAAAAGTAAAAAAAGACATTGGCAGTTAGGGAAACTTCAAAAAATATTTTTAGAAGAACGTGCCCCTTCTACTCCAGTCGCTATCGTTAGACACGTAACGCGTCCTGAAGAAGAAATTAAAATCACCACTTTAGGAGAATTTAATCCTGAAGATGTAGATATGTTTTGTTTGGTGATGATTGGTAATTCACAAACCTATCAGTTTAAAAATTATTTAGTAACACCCAGAGGTTACCTTAACAGAAAACCACATACAGGTAAAGAAATTCAGCAAGAAAGTTTTAGAATTGTTACCCAACATATTAAAGAATTGCCTTTTTCTATTGCTAATAAATGGGCAATAACAAGAGTTATTCATACCACAGGAATTTTAGAAGATTTCAACCATTATTCAGCTTCTCCACAAGTTATTGAAAACTGGCATGAGTATCTTAAAAATGGTGGAGAAATTGTTACCGATGTTACCATGGTACAAGCGGGAATTACAAAAGCATTCATCAAAGAATATGATAATCAAATACATTGTTTATTAAATGATGAAGATGTACAAGAGTTAGCCAAATCAGCAAATATTACGCGTTCTCAAGCAGGAATTAGAAAAGCTATTGAAAAGCATCCGAATGCTTTATATGTTGTTGGAAATGCTCCTACTGCTTTATTCGAAATTGTAGACCAAATAAGAGATAACAACAATTTTAAACCTGCAGGAGTTGTGGGTGTTCCTGTTGGTTTTGTAAATGTTTTAGAAGCTAAAGAACAATTATCGCAAACAAATAACACAAATTGGGTAATTATAGAAGGTAACAGAGGTGGCAGTAATGTTGCTGCAGCAATTGTAAATGCTGCTTTTACATTACCTGAAGCTTTAACTTATTTTAAATCTTAAAAATGAACAAATTTACTCCAGAAAATATTGAAACCTTAGAGCAAATAATACTTGCTCGTAGAGATGTTAGAGGGAATCGTTTTATAGATAAAGCGATTGCTAAAGCAGATTTAGATAAGATATTGTTTGCTGGAGTAAATGCACCTTCGGTTGGTTTTTCACAGCCTTGGGAATTTGTTATTATTAAAGATTTAGAAATTAGAAATAAAGTTAAAAACAGTTTTTTTAAAGAAAATGAAAAAGCCAAAACGCTCTTTAAAGGAAAGAAAACAGATGCATATACCCAATTAAAACTAGAAGGTATTGTAGAGTCTGCTTTAAATATTGCGGTGTTTTATAAACCAAGCCAACATCCCGTTTTAGGGCAAACCGCAATGAAAGAAGCAGGTGTGTATTCGGTGGTTTGTGCTATTCAGAATATGTGGTTAATGGCAAGAGCTTTAGAAATTGGTTTAGGTTGGGTTAGTATTGTAAATCCGGATACGGTTAAAACCATATTAAACGCTCCAAACGACAGACAATTAATCGGTTATTTATGTTTAGGACATGTAGATGAATTTTATAAAAACCCAGAATTAGAACAATTACAATGGGAAAAACGTAAAAATATCAACGATGTAGTAATCAAAGAGATGTATTCGTAGATGAAACAAAATACTGAACATATCGATTTTTATTTAATTGGAATTAGCAACCATGCGATTCCCCTATTAAATGCGGATGTTTTAGACTTAATTGAACAGTCATCAATTTTTTCTGGCGGAAAACGTCATTATCAATTAGTGAAATCGTTTTTACCTAAACACCATACTTGGATTGAAATTTCAGGTAAAATGGATGCTCTTATCAAACAGTATAAAAACATGGATGCTTCTATTGTTGTTTTTGCTTCTGGAGACCCATTTTTCTATGGTTTTGGTAATACTTTACAACGATTAATTCCAAATGCGAAACTAAAAGCATATCCTTATTTCAGTAGCATTCAATTACTATGTCATAAAACGCAAACAAACTATAACAGCTTAAAATCGGTTTCTATTCATGGTAGAGATTGGTCGGCTTTAGATGAAGCTTTAATTCAAGGAAACGAATTAATTGGTGTATTAACCGATACAAAGAAAACGCCTTCAGAAATTTCTAAACGTATGCTTCAATATGGTTTTGATAATTATTCAATAACTATAGGCGAAGCTTTAGACGGAAACGAAGAACGTATTGAACAACTAGATTTAACTACTTGTTCAAATAAAACACATAATAATTTAAACTGTGTTTTATTAAAGCAAACAGCTACAAAAGACAAACCTTTCGGAATTGCTGACGATGCATTTATTCCTTTAACGAATCGGCCAAATATGATTACAAAAATGCCCATTCGTTTAAATACCCTTAACGCTTTACAATTACAAAATAAAAAAGTGTTTTGGGACATTGGTTCTTGCACAGGCTCTGTTGCTATTGAAGTGAAAAAACAATATCCGCATTTAAAAATTGTTGCTTTTGAAAAGCGAGAAGAATGTGGAACAATAATTCAAAAAAATACAGAGAAATTTTCCACTCCGGGGATTGATATTATTATTGATGATTTTTTTAATAGCAACTTAAAAGAATTCCCAATTCCTGATGTTGTTTTTATTGGCGGTCATGGCGGACGATTAAAAGAATTGATTCGGATTATTGATGCATTAAATCCATCAGTAAGAATCGTAACCAACGCAGTAAAAGAAAGCAGCACAGAAGTATTTGTTACAGAATTATCAAAATTAAATTACAAAATTCATACAAGCTCAATTCAAGTAAATGAGCATAATAAGATTAGCATTCACACAGCAGAAAAAATATAAATGAAAAAAATAGCCATTATTGCAGTTACTGAAAAAGGGTTAGATAAAGCCCTTACTATTCAGCAAGAATTCCCAAAATCGTTGGTAATAACAACTTTGCAATCTAGTAACGGAAATGTATCAAGCATTACCTCTATTTCAGACTATTTAAAAGACAATTTCGCAAAGTTAGACGGTATTTGTTTTGTGAGTGCCTTAGGTATTTGCGTGCGTTTAATTGCTCCGTACATTCAAGATAAAAAAACAGACCCAGCAGTTATTTCTGTGGATGATTTAGGGTTGAATGTACAATCTGTATTAAGCGGACATAAAGGTGGAGCAAATGATTTTGCATCAAAAATAGCAACTATTTTAGGAGGAAATGCAATAATTTCTACTTCTAGTGATGTACAAAATATCTGGCCTTTAGATACTATTGGTAGTCAATTTAATTGGCAAACAGAAAGTTCTATTTCTATGACTAAAACAATGGCGTTGTTTGTGAATAACAAACCAACGGCGTTACTTTTAGATATTAAAGATAAAGGAACTAAGCATTTAGAAGAAACAGCTCCTAGTTTTGTGACTGTTTTTTATAATATAGCAGAAATTGATTTTACAAAATTTGAATTATTTATTGCAGTAAGTTACAAAGTATACGAATCTTTAATACCTAGTTTATTTTTAGTTCCTAAAGTACTTTCTGTTGGTTCTGGATGTTCAAAACAATTAGACTTCAAACTTTTTGAAGATACTTTTAAAGTAAAATTAGCAGCTGAAGGATTGCGTTTTTCTGCCATTAAAAACTTTGGTTCTATTGATATTAAAGCAGAACAACAAGCCTATTTAGATTTCAGTAAAACAAACAACATTCCGTTTAGCACATTTACACCCGAAGAAATAAAAACCATTACCATTCCTAACCCAAGTAAAATGGTGTTATCAAAAATTGGTGTAGATGGTGTTTCAGAATCTTGTGCGATGCTCCTTTCTAATAATGATGAATTACTTGTTGAAAAACAAAAAATACATTTAGAAACTAATGAAAAATTTACTTTTTCTGTTGCTTTAGATGTAAACGTAAGACGTAAAACTGCCGTTGCCATTATTGGTGCAGGTCCTGGTGATGAAGAGTTAATCACTATAAAAGGTAAAAAATATTTGGAAAACGCAGACTGTGTATTATATGCAGGAAGCTTAATTCCAGAAGAAATGACCAATTGGTGTAAACCTGGAGCAATTGTAAGAAATTCTGCAATGATGACTTTAGAAGAGCAAGTTACTTTAATGCAAGAACACTACAAAAAAGGAAACGCAATTGTTCGTTTACAATGTGGTGACCCTTCTTTATATGGAGCAATTCAAGAACAAATGACCATTTTTGATGAGTTAAATATGGATTATTTTATTGTTCCTGGTATTTCTTCTTTTAGCGCAGCAGCAGCCGTATTAAAATCAGAATTTACAATTCCTGAAATTGTGCAATCTATTGTATTAACTCGTGGAGAAGGAAAAACACCAATGCCATCAAAAGAAAGTATTTCTGCTTTTGCAGCAACTAATGCTACCATGTGTATCTTTTTAAGTGTAGGAATTGCTAAAAAAGTACAAGCACAATTATTAGAACATTATGATGCAAATACTCCTGTAGCTGTGATGTACAGAATTAGCTGGAAAGATGAAGAAATTTATCAAGGGAAATTAGAAAATCTAGCAAAAATTGTAAAAGACAGTAAAAAAACAAGAACGGTATTAATTATAGTTGGTCATGCAATTGGCGCTCGTAAAAACAGATCTCAATTATACAGTCCAGATGTAAAACACATCTTTAGAACGAATAAGAAATTTGTAGTAAGAGAGTAATTATTCATTATAAAAAAGCAAAGAAATGATATTGGTATTTGGAGGAACAACGGAAGGAAATAAAGTAGCAAAATTACTACAAGGAAAAACGATGCCTTTTGTGTATTCAACAAAAACCAATATCCCTTTTAAAGAAAATAAGATAGCTAGTTATAGAAACGGAGCTTTAAATAATATTCAATTAAAAGAATATTTGTTAAAAAATAAAATTCATACAATTATTAATGCTTCTCACCCTTTTGCTGAAATATTACATAATACCATTGCAGAAGTGGCAGAAGAATTACAAATACCAGTAATAAGATTTGGTCGAAAATTACTTTCAAAAACCATCCATCCATCAGTAATTTATGTCGATTCTTATGAGAATGCTTTAGAACAATTTGAAGAAAAATCAACTTTATTAGCACTTACAGGAGTCCAATCCATAAAAAGACTAAAACCTTGGTGGAAAAACAATCTTTCCTATTTTAGAATACTCGACAGGTCTGAATCATTAGCAATTGCAAGAGAAAGTAATTTTCCTGAAGAACAATTGATTTTAGGTTTACCATCATCTAATTTAGAAAAGGAAATTGAAATTATACAACAGAAAAAAACAACTCTAATTTTAACTAAGGAAACTGGAAATAGTGGTTTTTTAAATACCAAAATTGAAGCTGCTTTAAAAACCGATTCGAAAATAATCATTATTACTCAACCCAAAACTCCTGCTTATTTTAAACAAGTATTTAACGAAACTGAATTACATCATTTGTTAATCAAAATCCAACCTTTGGAATTATTGACTAAAAATTCAGGTTTATGGGGTTAAGAGAAGTACCAAAAGGCCCTTTAAGAGATGGCTTTACAACCGGCACCTCAGCAACTGCAGCAGCAAAATCTGCGTTGATGGCTATTATTCATCAAAAGGAAATAGCAGCTGTAAAAGTGCATTTGCCTATTGATAAAATATTGGAAATTCCTGTACATCATTGCGAGTTTACAGAAAACACCGCAAAATGTTCCGTAATTAAAGATGCTGGTGATGATCCTGATGTAACAAATGGAGCAGAAATAGGATGTATTTTAGAATTAACACAACAAAAAGGAATTCAATTTATTGCTGGAGAAGGCGTTGGTACAGTAACTCTTAAAGGTTTAGAATTGGCCATTGGAGAACCTGCAATTAATCCTGTGCCTAGAAAAATGATTAGCAGTGCTATTCAAAAATTATTGCACAATTACGATTTAGAATGTGGTGTTTCTGTAACTATTTATGTTACTGATGGAAGAAAATTAGCAAAACGGACACTTAATGAACGCGTTGGAATTATGAACGGAATTTCCATTTTAGGAACTTCAGGAATTGTAAAACCATATTCTTCATCTTCATATATCGCAAGCATAGAACAAGGTATTGATGTTGCAGTAGCAAATAAAAACTCTGAGTTAGTTATCAATTCTGGAGCAAGAAGTGAAAAATTCTTATCAAATAAATTTAATCATTTACCAGAATACGCATTTATCCATTATGGTAATTGGATTGGAGAAACACTTGTAAAAATTAACTCCTCTCCTATTGATAAAGTCAGTATAGGAATTATGTTAGGAAAGGCTGTAAAATTAGCCGGTGGAGTTACAGATACGCATAGTTGTGTTTCTAGTTGGAATAAAGATTTTGTTGTACAAATTGCTAAAGAAGTTGGCTTTTATGAAGCTGATAAAATACGAGCATTAAATATGGCTGGTCGATTGATTGAGTTATTTGATTTTGAACAGAATTCGCCTTTTTTCCAATTGTTATTAGATCATTGTTACCAACATACGCATACAAAAATAAATAAAGTAAATCTTGATATTTACCTTATTCATAAAAATGGAACACTTATAAAATATATTAAAAAATGACAATAGTATCTTTAATTAGGCCTCTTATGGCTGGGATATTACATTCTTTTGAACCCGATCATGTTACTGCCGTTTCAGTATTGGCTACAGAAAACGCTATCAGAAAAGAAAAAGTAGGTTTTAAAACAGTTTTTAAAGCATCACAATGGGCGCTTGGTCATTCTGTTACACTATTACTATTTGGAGGAACTGCTTTAATCTTTAAAAGCATGGCTACTTTAGTGGTAGACGGAATTTCTTTTTATGCTGAATTAAGCGTAGGACCAATTATGATTTGGTTAGGAATTGTTGCCATCAAAAGAAACCATAAAATTAACAAAATGATTGATGAGCACAAGATCATTGAGGCTCATGAACACGAACTTTCTAACCCCATACATTTACACGGTACCAAAGGAGAAGAAATAGCTGTTAACCCAATGAATAAATCTTTTTGGGTTGGTATGCTGCATGGTTTAGCAGGTACAGGAGGCGCATTAACCTCAGCTTTAGTTTTAAGTAGCACAACCTTGGGAGAAGCAATTCTTATTCTAGCAGTAGAATCATTAGGAATAATCGTTGCTATGGGTGTTTATAGTTACGTTTTAATTCATGTAATGAGTCGTTTTTTAGAACGTAATCTATCCATTTTTAAATGGATGAACGGAGTTGCAGGTGCAGCTTCTATAGTTATCGGAATCGTATGGTTATATAATTGCACATCAAATTTATGATACAAAATACACAACAAATAAATTTTCCTTTTTCGGCAATTGTTGGTCAAGATAATTTTAAGCTAGCCCTTATATTAAATTTAGTAGATCCGCTTATTGGTGGCGTGTTAGCTATTGGTGATAAAGGAACAGGAAAAACCACATTAATACGTTCTTTAACCAACTTAATGGACACAGAACAAAAGTACCCTTTTGTGAATCTTCCTATCGGTGTTTCTGAAGACAGACTTATTGGTAGTATTGATTTAGAACAGCTAATAAACCATAAAAAGGAAGTGATCAACCTTGGGTTAATGGCACAAGCACACAAAGGTATTTTATATGTTGATGAGGTAAATCTTTTACAAGATTACCTTACAGATATATTATTAGATGCCGCTGCTTCGGGTACTTTTTATTTAGAAAGAGAAGGCGTATCTCGTAATTTTAAAAGTCGATTTTGCTTAGTCGGTTCTATGAATCCTGAAGAAGGGAATTTAAGACCTCAACTAAAAGACCGTTTCGGATTAAGTTTACAAATAACAACACCTACGGATGCTAAAATTCGTCAGACAATTATAAAACAGCGTTTATCTTTTGATGATAATCCTGCTCAGTTTGCTTCTGCATATATAGATAAAGACCTTGCTATTTCTAAGCAAATTACAAATGCCAAAGAAAGATTATCGTTTATCTCTATAAATGATGCTATTATTGAATATTGTAGCGAACTAGCCATTCAGCATCAGGTAGAAGGTTTGCGTGCAGATATTTTATTAGTAAAAACTGCTAGAGCTTTTGCAGCTTATAATAATGCATCAGAAATTACCACAAAAGATGTAGATCGTATTGCCGATTTTGTTTTAAACCATCGTAGTTTAAATAAAGACCCAAATCAGCAAAATCAATCTCAAAACGAAAACAAAAACGAGCAACAACAAGAATCTTCTTCAGAACCTAATAGTTCTTCAAAAGAAGAAAATATTGCTTTTTTAAATCCGAAGAATACCTTTCAGAAACAAAAAGAGGTAACAACAAATACGTTACAGCACGAAACGAATTCAGTTTATAGTTCTGAAGGGAATCTTACTGTTACTGATACTAAAAAAACTGTAAGTCAATATTTAGCAACAGATAAGTTTGATTTAAAAACCAAACGAAAATCGAATATTTTAAAACAGCATCATATCTTTTTAATAGACTCTAGTGGTTCTATGTTAAAAGACCAAATTATAGCCTACGCTAAAGGAACGGTAAACACCATCGCAGAAGACTCAAAAAACCAAAGCACGCAATTTTCTATTGTTTCTTTATTTGACGGAGAAGCACAATTGATTTTAAATCAAACAGGAATATTAAAAGATATTGAAATCGCTTTAACAGAACTTAAAACTGGTGGAAAAACGAATTTAACTGCTGGTTTTAAACAAGTAAAAGGTATTTGTAGTTCTGTTGATTTTAATCACAGTCTACATATAATTACGGATGGAAAATTAAATGCAGAAAGCAATTTAGATGATACGGTTTTGGCTTTTCAAACCTATTGCAAAGGAATACAAAAAACGCAGGTTATTGATGCAGAAAAAGGGATGGTAAAAATTGGAGAAGCAAAAGAACTAGCCAATCGTATTCGTGCCAATTATGAAATTTTAATTACAGAAAATATTTAAATCTTAATCTTGGCAAAACAACTCATCATATCGGCTCCGAGTAGCAACGCAGGTAAAACAACGCTTACTTTAGGTTTGTTGCGTTTATTGAAACGTAAAACAAAAGCGGTACAACCTTTTAAAGTGGGACCAGATTATATAGACCCAAAGTTTCATAAACTAGCTTGTGGACAAACAGGTGTCAATTTAGATTTGTTTATGATGTCTGAAGAAGATATTCATAACAATCTAAACTTTTACGGTAAAGATTCTCAAGTAAACTGCATCGAAGGTGTAATGGGGTTATTTGATGGTGCCAATAAAGACAAAGGTAGTACTGCAGAAATGGCTAAGAAATTAGAAACACCCGTTTTATTGGTGATTGATGCAAAAGCGGTTGCGTATTCTGTTGCTCCACTTATTCAAGGTTTTGTCAATTTTGATGCTGATGTAAAAGTAATGGGTGTTGTTTTTAACCGTGTAGGTTCTGAAAGACATTATACCATGTTACAAGAAGCTTGCGAGGATATTGGTGTACAATGTTTTGGGTATTTAGCTAACTTAAAAAACATTGAAATTCCATCTAGACACCTTGGGTTAAATATTAAGGAAATTGAAAAATTTGATATTCTGATTGATGAAATTGCAGATGCTTTAGAAACTACTATGGATTGGAAAGCAATATTAGACGCTGCTAAAGAAGTGGACGCTGCTCCTATTTCATCCGAAGAAAAAAAATTAACTAAAAAAATAAAATTTGCAGTCGCTAAAGATGAAGCTTTCAACTTTATATATCCTCAAAATATAACAGCCATGGAGCAATTAGGTGCTGTTACATTTTTTAGTCCTATTCACGATAGTGAAATTCCTACTTGTGATTTTATGTATTTCCCTGGTGGATACCCTGAGGTGTATTTAAAAGAATTATCTGTTAATAAAAACATGTTACATAGCATTAAAGAATTTGCTACAAATGGCGGACAAATATATGCCGAATGTGGTGGTATGATGTATTTAGGAAAATCTATAATTTCTGAAGAAAATGAATCTTTTGAAATGGTTAATTTCTTCGATTTCGAAGCTACAATTGCTGATAAAAAATTGCATTTAGGATATCGTACTTCTACTATTAACGAGCATATTTTTAAAGGACACGAGTTTCATTACTCGAGTTTAATAGAGGATAACGAAACAGCTACCGAAGCAACAATTACAAATGCGAGAGCAGGCGATACAACAACAAAAATTTATAAAAAACAGAACGTAATGGCTTCTTATGTACATCATTATTTGGGTACATCAGAAATACTTTTACAATTGATTAACGAAATAAATAATAAAGCATGAAAATTTACACAAGAAAAGGAGACAAAGGTACCACCGGAGTTTTTGGAGGAAAAAGAGAGTTTAAAAACTCTGCAAGAATTGAATGTATTGGTACTTTAGACGAGGTGAATTCTACCATAGGATTGATGCGTTCTAAACTAGGCAACGAACATGAATGGCAACCAAACCTGCACCGTATTCAAAAAGACATGATGAATATGATGTCGCATTTGGCACGTGCATCAGATTCTAAAAAAGTAAATCCGAATCCTGAACCTAAAGATGGTGCTGAATTCTGTGAAATTTGGATGGATGCTATGGAAGACAATATTAGTTCTCCTTCTGATTATTTTTTGTTACCTGGTGGAAATGAAATATCGGCACTTTGCCACGTTTGTAGAACACAAATGCGCAGAGGCGAAAGACAATTGGTTACTTTAATGCAAGAAGACCCAGAATGTGTGCACGATTATATTATGAGTTATGTAAACAGAATGTCTGATTTATTTTTTACAATGGCAAGAGCAGAAATGGATAAATATGGTGTTGCTGAAGAAAAATGGAATCTGTTTTTATACAAGAGAAAGAAAAAGAAAAGTTAAAGTGGACAAATAAATACTATTCAGAACAAAATGAAGATATAATAGAATGTCTGGTTGAGCGCAGTGGAAACCTAATTTTACACAAGCACAGTTCTCGACTGCGCTAGAACGAACAATTGAAATTATTTATATGTAAGAATATAATTTATTAACAATATATCATTTTGCGTTAGGGATAGCAGCGACATCCTTTTTTGTTCCGTCAGGACAAAAAAGATATAGCGTATAGCCCGACCCAAAGGGAAACGCCCAAAAACAATAAAGTAGCTTTATTATAAAAAAAATAACGACTTAAATTAAAAGAAATGAATAAAATTCCAATTACCATAGTTACCGGATTTTTAGGGGTAGGAAAAACTACCTTAGTACATAATATGTTAAAAAATGCCAATGGAAAGCGCATTGCTGTGTTGGTAAATGAGTTTGGAGAAGTAGATGTAGACGGACAATTAATAGCTTCATCTGAATGTGGAGACGACGATTGTAACTTAATTCAATTACCAAACGGATGTATTTGCTGTACAGTACAAGAAGAGTTTTTACCGTCTATGTTGCAATTATTAGAGCGTAAAGAAGAGATTGACCATATTGTTATAGAAACTTCTGGTTTATCGATGCCTAAACCTTTGGTAAAAGCAGTAAACTGGCCCGATTTAAAACCTCATATTACTATAGATTCTGTGATTACCGTTGTGGATGCTGTAGGAATTGCTACGGGAGAAATTTGTGATAGAGAGCGTGTACAAGCGCAACGACTGGCTGATGATTCTTTAGACCACGAAACGCCTATTGAAGAATTATTTTTAGATCAATTAGCTTGTGCTGATTTAGTTTTGGTGAGTAAAAGAGATTTGGTTGATGACAATAAGTTTGAAGAAATTACTAAAATAATTACGGATAAAGCGAGACCAAACACTAAAATTATTCCTGTTATAAATGGCCAATTAGACAATGCTTTGTTGTTAGGTATAGAAGCTTCTGCTGAGGATGATGTAGATAACCGCCATTCTATTCACGAAGAGCACCATAAACAAGGAAGCCATCACCACCATAATGATGATGTTAAAACGGTTTTACTAGAATATGCTGAAACAGCCGATATTAAAGCTTTGGTTAAAGATTTAAAAAAGTTGGTGGAAGACCACGAAATATACAGAATAAAAGGTTTTGTTAATATTTCTAACAAGCCAATGCGTATGGTTTTACAAGGGGTAGGTTCTCGTTTCGATTATTATTTTGAAAGAGCTTGGGGCGCTACTGAAACTCGTAAAACAAGTATTGTGGTTATTGGTAAAAATATAGAATTGACTGATAACAACCAAATAAAGACGCACGTACATCATCATAATCATGGACATTCTCATTCTCATTAACAGATGACACACATTTTCACAACAAAAAAACTGGAGAAAATAATCCACAAGAAAATAAATAAAGACGATTCTTTTGTTGAAAACAAGCTTGGGAACTGGAATGCAAATGTCTTTTTTATTGCTAAGAAGAAATGCATTCTTTTTGTAAACTCTAAAACTTTTTTTTCGGTTGTAATTCCACGATTTTCAGTAAAAGATATTAATAATCTAGACCAATTATTTATTGATAATTTACATGAGCAATTATTATATGAAAACATAGAAATTGATTACAAGGTTATGCTTTCAGAAATTGGTGAAATAAAATTCAATCCTACTAATAACAACAGAAAAACCATTGGTATTCTTACTTATAATATCGAAAAGATGAATTATTTTAAATATGATTATCCTGTTTTTAATAATCTTGTAATTAGAGAAATGACCGAAAAGCTAAACAACACGCCATTTAAACAATTAGACTGGAAAAACTCTGGTGAAAAAATGCTTTCACTTTTAAAAGAACAAAGCTTAATTTAAGAATACAAAGCCATGAGACCACACAGGTTTTTTTTTTTTTTAAGGCACCTAATAAAATTCAGAAAGTAATTCAACATTAAAAACTAATAATTAAAGATTATAAAGTGTGCATTTAATTTCTACCATACCAGGCGGCTGGAACCCAAATGATGAGGGTGTTTTTTACATCGATCAATCTCCAGGAGATATTATTTTTTTATCTTCTGCAGATTCTGATTTATTTATGATGAATAATGCCTACAAATTAATTTATAATTCTGTAGAAAACCCGCCTTCTTTTCGTTTTGCCAACCTTAGTTACTTTAAACAAGAATTAACTATAGATACCTATATTGATGAAGTGATTTCTTCGGCTAAAATTGTGGTGCTAAAACTTTTGGGAGGAAAAGGGTATTACAATTACTTATGTGAAGCACTCACTGAATGTTGTGAAGAAAACGATATTCAGTTAGTGTTTTTACCAGGTGATAATAAACCCGATTTAGAGTTGATGCAATCTTCTAACATCCCGTTAAAAGAGGTAGATTTAATTTGGAAATACATTCAGTCTGGAGGACTTGAAAATTGCCAAGCCGCTTTGCAATTAATTAGCAATAGAATTACAGATATAAAGGTAACTCCGAATGCTATTAAAACCATTCCTGATTTATTTTTGTATCACCCTGATGAAGGAATTTACAATGCATCAACCTTACAACAAGAAAAAAAACAAGCTATTATTTTCGGTTATAGAAGTTATTATTTATCTAATAATTTAGCTCCAGTACATAGTATTATTAACGCCTTAAAAGTACAAGGTATCTCTGCTATTGCCTTAATGGCTGCTGGATATCGTGAACAAGATATTCAACAACAAATTTTCGATTTATTAAAATCACATCACATAGAAAAACCGCAAGTAATTATAAATACAACTGGTTTTAGTGTGCAAGGCTTTCATGATACAACACAAAGTTTATTTGATGTATTTAATGTGCCTGTTATACAAGCCATCATTGGAAGCTGTAATCGTGAAAGTTGGTTAGAAGGTTCTTTCGGATTACCGCCTACGGATATTGCAATGAATATTGCCTTACCTGAAGTTGATGGTAAAATTATATCGAAAGTAATATCCTTTAAAGAATCTATAGAAAAAGATATTTTAACAGATTCTGAAGTAGTTTCTTATGTTCCTAATATGGAAGGTTGTGAATTTGTTGCACAAATGGCGAAAGCTTGGATAAACTTGCAGTACAAAAATAATTCAGCAAAGAAAGTCGCTTTAGTTTTGCCTAATTATCCGAATAAAAATAGTCGTTTAGCAAATGGTGTTGGTTTAGATACGCCGCAAAGCACCTTGCAAATACTAGCACAATTGGCAGATGAGAATTATAGCTTAGCAACTGATTATCCAAAAACCACTAAGGAACTAATCAATAAATTAACCAATGCTGTTACGAATGATTTAGAAACGATAAACACTTTAAATGAAAGACGTACCATTAAATTAGATATTGGAATATTTTATAAATACTATAATCAATTATCGGACGAACTTCGTGAGAAAGTAGAAGCGCAATGGGGAAATCCTGAAAAATCACCTAATTACAAAGACGGAAATTTTTTAATTCCAGGATTCCTTTCTGAAAATGTATTGATAAGTATTCAACCAAGTAGAGGTTATAATTTAGATTTACAAGCCAGTTATCATTCGCCCGACTTGCCTCCTACTCCAGCCTATTTAGCGTATTATATTTGGTTACAACACGATTTTAAAGCAGATGCTTTAGTACATATTGGTAAACATGGAAATTTAGAATGGTTGCCTGGAAAAAGTGTAGCGCTAAGTAAAGAAACATGTTTTCCTGCGGCTATTTTAGGCCCCATTCCTCATTTTTATCCTTTTATTATTAATGACCCAGGAGAAGGAACACAGGCTAAAAGAAGAAACCAAGCAATTATATTAGATCACTTGATTCCTCCAATGACACGTGCTGAAAATTATGGGGATCTTTTAAAGTTAGAATTATTAATTGATGAGTTTTATGAGTCTGCTTTAGTCGATAAAAAAAGAGCTACTTTAATTAAAACTAAAATTGAAAAGTTGGTTAACGAAAGTCATCTTAAATCTGATTTAAACGAAGATGGAAAAGATATTGATGCTTTATTAGAAGTTATAGATGGGTATTTATGTGAGCTAAAAGAATCTCAAATTAGAGGTGGTTTACATATTTTAGGAAGAATGCCTACCGATGAAAAATTAGTAGATTTAATTGTTGCTCTACATCGTTTACCGCAAGGAAATTTAAAAGGTATTACACAATCTTTAGCGGATGATTTACAACTCGACTTCGATCCTATAAATGTGGTTTATTCTGATGCTTTTGATAAAGAAATATTCGGCATTCATTGTAGAACTTTTGGACAAGCAGTTGAACTTTTAGAAAACAAAGCGAAAAATATCGTTCATCAATTGTTAAATGGAAATCCTATTCATAAAATTGGTGATGATACTTCACAAATTATAAAATACATACTACAACACACCGTACCTGTTTTGCAAAAAACTTCTAACGAAATTGGTAATTTAATTAAAGGTTTAAACGGACAATATATTCCCGCTGGTGGCTCTGGTGCGCCAACAAGAGGTCGCTTAGATATTTTACCTACAGGACGAAATTTTTATTCTGTGGATGTGCGCACGGTTCCGTCTGAAACGGCTTATCAATTAGGTCAAAAAAGTGCGCAAAATATAATTGACCGTTACCTGCAAGAAAACGGAGAATACCCAACTTCTATTGGTTTATCTGTATGGGGAACTTCTACAATGCGAACTAGTGGAGACGATATTGCACAAGCCTTGGCTTTAATTGGTGTAAAACCCGTTTGGCAAGGAAGTAACCGTAGAGTGAAAGATTTTAAAGTACTTTCTACCTTAGAACTTAGAAGACCAAGAGTCGATGTCATGTTACGAATTTCTGGATTTTTTAGAGATGCTTTTCCCGATTTAATTTCGCTGTTTAATGCCGCTATTGAAAAAGTATCTCAATTAGATGAAACAGATGAGCAGAACCCTATAAAAAAACGTGTAGAAGAAGAAACAAAGCAATGGCAACAAGAAGGTTTAGATGATAAACAAGCCAATGAAAGAGCTTTGTACAGAGTTTTTGGTTCGAAACCTGGTGCTTATGGCGCTGGATTACAAGGTTTAATTGATGGTAAAAACTGGACTACTTCCGATGATTTAGCACAAGCTTATATCAACTGGAGTGGTTATGCTTATTCTGGTAAAAACAACAGCGGTAAATCTGCACATGAAACCTTTAAAAAACGATTATCATCAATTGAAGTTGTAATGCAAAACCAAGATAATAGAGAGCATGATATTTTAGATTCTGATGATTATTACCAGTTTCAAGGAGGAATGACAGCAGCTGTGAATACCATAAAAGGTTCACAACCTGAAACGTATTTTGGAGATCACTCTCGCCCCGATAATCCGAAAATTAAATCTTTAAAAGAGGAATTATTAAAAGTATTTCGCTCGAGAGTTGTCAATCCGAAATGGATGCAAGGGATGCGAGATCACGGTTATAAAGGTGCTTTTGAAATGGCCGCTACAATGGATTATCTTTTTGCGTATGATGCTACTACCAATTTAATAGAAGATTTTATGTACGAACAAATTACCGAAACTTATTTGTTAGATGAAGAAAATAAAGCATTTATAGAAGAACATAATCCTTGGGCTTTAAAAGATATGTCGGAACGAATGTTAGAAGCGATTCAAAGAGGAATGTGGGAAAATCCATCCGAAGAAACTATTGAAGAATTAAAAGATATTTATAAAAATTCGGATGCTTTAACAGAGTAAAACAGGTATTTATTTTAAAACATTTATAAACCCTTATCTAACTTACGTAAAAAAAAAATAGCTGTATGAAATTCATACAGCTATTTTTTTCTAAAAGAAAATTAATTTTTTAACTACTCATAATATTTTTTTTGAAAAAACATGTAAAATTAAAAATTCATTAAGATACTTTTAATCCGTTTTTTCACTTTCCTTTTCTTGCCTTTAGTTAACTCAAAAGGAAGTGTTACTATTAAGAATATTAACTTAAAAGGAAGTACTAATTTTTTCATACAATATTATTTTTTATTTGTTTTTTTTTGATAATATTTACTAAATACCATAAATAAAAATCCACATAACAACCAAGATGGTAATGTTACAAAAGATAAGAAAACATCAAATTTTATAGAAATAAAGTAAAATAACCCAAAACTAATTGCCCATGCAAAAAGCACTGCTTTGTTTATTTGTAAACCTGCAACTTCTGCATAATTTTTTGTAATTCCCCATTTTTCATGGAAGAAATGCTCAAAAGCAATAATGGCACCAAATGGCGCTAATATAAACCCGTATAAAGCAACAAATCCTAATAATTTCATTGCAAATGCAGGGAATAAACCTGCAATTGTTGCAATAGCTCCTGCTAAGATTGTTACTTTAGCTGTAGATAGCTTAGGCAATATTGCCTGAAAAGCTAATCCTGCTCTATAAATTGTTGGGTTTGCGGTAGTCCAACCTGCCAATACCACAGCAATAATACCTAAAACTCCAATAGCATTATAAGCCATAGGTCCAGGAGCTACAGGAGGAGCTTGTCCGTTATTTAAAAAAGATAATGCTTCAGGAGATTTTACATATACTGCATAAAGTAAGGCTGCAGCTATCCATGCCATATAATGCCCCACATACATACCTGCCGCAGTTGCCCAACCAGCTTTAGCTTCTTTAGCAAATCTAAATACAGATAAATCAGACATACCAACATGCATTGCTCCATTTGCAAACCAAGACCAAATAACTACATGCCAAAATGTAAATTTAGTTTGCCCAGGAAATGGTTCTGCTCCTTCTCCCCAAATATTCCAAAAATCAGAAAAACTAGATACTCCTAATTGACTCAAAGCAACAACACCACAAGCTATAAATGCAATTACTATAATAGGAGACATCCAATTGGCTGCTTTTGTAACCGTATCATAACCTCTTGCTGCAATTATAGAAATAACTGCACCAATTATAATTACTATAATAATCCATGTCATTCCATTAGGTAATGTATCGTCTAGCTTTGGCATGGGCATATCAAAAGGAATACCAACTGCTGTTGCAGATACAGTTATCATAGATCCTGCTAAAAAACAAAATAAAATTCCGTTTGCTAAATTATATCCCGTTACTAATTTTTTTCCACAAATTTTTTCTAGTTGATAATATAAAGTTAGTCTATTTTTTACTGCAATTTCTGCTGTTAAATACCTCCAACTTAATACCGCTAAAATATTTCCAAATAACAAGCCAACAATCAAATCGAAAGCACTAACACCGGCCGTTAAAAATAATGGTCCAATCATAAACTCTGTACCCGCAGCATGTTCTCCGGCATACATTCCTATAAAACTTTTCCAATTTTTTAGTTTAGATTTTGGTACAGGGGTTCTTTCAAATTCCCCTCCAACCTCTTCTGTTAAAATGTCTTCTTCTTGGTGATATTGTGTCATACTTATAGTTCTAATTGTTTTTAAGATGAAGAAGTATGCTATATACTTCTACGAATTATTTTATTGTTTTGACGAAAATATACTGTAGCCTTTAAAATCCTATCCTGTACTATGTTGGTTAACGTAAATAACTTAATTTTCTATAAACAAAACCTTATTATATCAATAACAAAGAGTTCAAATTCTAATTTACAAAAAAATATAGAATTTATTATTGAAAAACATCCTCTTTTCAGGTTACAACAGGACAGCTAAACTATAAGAATAGTATAATTTTATCTCTGATTAGAAAATAATCAAAACAAAGATGAAAAAAACAAAAGTAGGTTTATTTATACCCTGTTATATTAACCAATTATACCCTCAGGTTGCTATTGCAACTTTAGAGTTATTAGAAAAATTAAATGTAGATGTTTATTATCCACAAGGACAAACTTGTTGCGGACAACCGCTGGGAAATTCTGGATATGAAGAAGATTCTAAAGGAGCCTGCAATCTTTTTGTAGAAAACTTTAAAGAATATGATTATATCGTTGGGCCATCCGGAAGTTGTATTTATCATGTAAAACATCACTTTGATATTTTAGAACAAACGCCTGAAGTTATTAAAGTAAGAAATAATGCTTATGAACTTTGTGAATTCCTTGTAAAAATTCTTGGTGTCACAGATTTAGGCGCTTCTTTTCCACACAAAGTTGGTCTACACAAAAGTTGCCATGGTTTACGAGGTTTAAAACTAGGCTCATGTTCTGAAGTGATGGGACCACATTTTTCTACAGAAGAAGATTTATTAAACAATGTTAAAGGACTAGAATTAATGTCTTTAAACAGAAAAGATGAATGTTGCGGTTTTGGAGGAACATTTTCTGTTTTTGAAGAAGCAATATCTGTAAAAATGGGAAAAGACAGAATTCAAGATCATTTAGATAGTGATGTAGAAGTAATAACCGGAGCAGATCATTCTTGTTTAATGCATCTAGAAGGCTTAATCAATAGAAACAAACAACCTTTAAAGGTTATGCATATTGCAGAAATATTAAATAGTAGTTTATAAGTATGAAGCACTCAGAAAAAGCAGAAATATTTAATAAAGATGAAGCGAAAGTAAACTGGCATGATAAGGCACTTTGGTATGTTAGAGAAAAAAGAGATAACTCTGCACATAAAGTACAAGGTTGGGAATATTTAAGAGAATTAGGTTCTGGCATTAAAGCTAATGTTTTATCTAATTTAGATGAATATTTAATTCAGTTTGAATCGAACGCTAAAAAAAATGGTATACATGTTCATTGGGCTTCAAATGCAGAAGAACATAATGAAATTGTAAACAGTATTCTTGTTAAACATGATGCTAAAAAAGTAGTAAAAAGTAAATCGATGCTTACAGAAGAGTGCCATTTAAATCCTTATTTGGAAAAAAAAGGCATTGAAGTTATAGATACCGATTTAGGTGAACGTATTGTACAATTAGCAAAAGAACCGCCAAGTCATATTGTGCTTCCTGCAATTCATAAAACAAAAGAAGAAGTAGATGTATTGTTTCAAGAACATTTAGGTACAAAACCAAGTCAAGGAAACCCAGAATATTTAGTAAGTGAAGCACGTAAACATCTTAGAAATAAGTTTTTAAAAGCAGATGTTGCTATTACGGGAGTTAATTTTGCTGTTGCAGATACTGGTGGGGTTGTTGTTTGTACAAATGAAGGAAACGCAGATATGGGTGTTCATTTAGCAAAAGCACATATTGCTTGTATGGGAATAGAAAAAATTATTCCGCAAGAAAAACACTTAGGTGTTTTCTTAAGATTACTTGCAAGAAGTGCTACAGGACAGCCAATTACTACCTATTCTTCTCATTTTAATAAAGCAGAAGAAGGAAAAGAAATGCACATTATTATTGTAGATAATGGTAGAACAGAACAATTAAGTAGAGAAGATTTTAGAGCTTCTTTACATTGTATACGTTGTGGTGCATGCATGAATACCTGCCCTATTTACAGAAGAAGTGGTGGGCATAGTTATGATTACACCATACCCGGACCAATTGGTTCTATTTTATCTCCTGGAAAGGATTTAAAAAAACACAGTTCATTGCCATTTGCATCTACCTTATGTGGCTCTTGTTCTAACGTTTGTCCGGTAAAAATTAATATTCACGAACAACTTTATAAGTGGAGACAAGTAATTGTTAAAGAAGAAAAACAACCAGTTATAAAGAAAGCTGTTTTAAAAACTGCTGGAGTTGTATTATCTAAACCTGGCTTGTACGATTTTGCAGGTAAATCTGCTAGATTTGCTTTAAAAAACTTCCCAAAGTTTATGATTTATAATAAACTAAATGCTTGGGGTAAAGCAAGGGATTTACCAGAAGTAAAGAACGATAATTTTGATGAATGGTTTAAAAAAAGAAATAAAGATGGGTAGAGAAGCTATTTTAGAATCGATAAAGAAAAACAAACCAGAACTACTTACAGTTCCTGAAATTAAAAAAGAAATTTTTGCAGAAGATATAAATGTAAAAGAAGTATTTAAAGATAATATTGTTTTAGTTGGTGGAAGAATAAAAGAAATTAATATAGAAACTATTGATGCTGAAATAAAAGAATCCTACGCAAAAGCAAAACGTATAGTTTCTACATCTTCTAAAACTACATTAGGTACTGTTTCTGTGTCTAAAGATACAGATCCTCATACTTTAGAAGATATTGATCTTGCTATTGTAGAAGGAGAATTAGGTGTTTCTGAAAATGGTGCTATTTGGGTTACAGCAGATACTAGCATTGTTAGAGCTTTACCTTTTATAACTAACGACCTAGTTATAATACTTGATAAAGAAAAAATTTGTTTACACATGTTAGAAGCATACGACATAATCAGTAACAGAGACCGTAACTTTGGGGTTTTTATTTCTGGTCCATCAAAAACTGCAGACATAGAGCAATGTTTGGTTGTTGGTGCTCATGGAGCCATGAGTTTAACCGTCTTTTTAGTTTAAAAAAACATCTTATTTTTATAAAATAAAAAACTCAACTAAATATAGTTGAGTTTTTTGTTTTGTATGTATAAATTCTACTAGTAGTATTTTGCATATACAACACGAGTATGAAGATATTCTTCCATACCATGTTTACCATCTGCTCCTCCTACTCCAGATTTTTTCCATCCAGCATGAAAACCTTGAATTGCTTCAAAATGTTCTCTATTTACATATGTTTCACCAAAATGTAAATTATTAGTAGCTTGCATAATATTGTTATAGTTTTCAGAAAATATAGAAGATGTTAATCCATATTGACAATCATTAGATAATGCAATTGCTTCATCTAAAGAACCAAATTTCATTACTGGTAAAACAGGTCCAAAAACCTCTTCTTGAATAATTTCCATTTGTTGAGTAACATTTGTTAAAAGTGTTGGGTTATAAAAATAACCTCTATCAAATTTATCAGGTCTGTTTCCACCGGTTAATACCTCTGCCCCTTCTTTTTTGGCAAACTCAACCATTTCAGAAATCTTATCTAATTGAGATTTAGAAACTAAACTACTCATATCAGCATCCGTACCTGTTAAAGCATCTCCAACAACTACTTCGCTCATTTTTTTAGTTAATTTCTCTACAAACTCATCATAAATACTGTCTTCTACATAAACTCTTTCTGCACAATTACAAACTTGTCCACTAAATATTACTTTAGAAGATACAATTGAATTTAAAGCAAGTTCCATATTAGCATCTGCACAAACAATTGCAGGTGCTTTACCTCCTAATTCTAAAGAAACTTTAGTAATGTTTTCTGCTGCTGCAGTCATAATTTTCTGACCAGCTCCTACACTTCCGGTTAAACTAATAATTCCTGTAATAGGACTTTTAGATAACGCGTTACCTACAGTTCTTCCTGCTCCACAAACAAAATTTAAAACACCATTAGGCAAATTTATTTTTTGAATAAAATCTGCAAACTCCATAATTGTATTTGGTGCTTCAGAACTTGGTTTAATAACACAGGTATTACCTGTTATTAAAGAAGCTGCCACTTTACGAGCCATTACAAAAAACGGAAAATTCCAAGGACAAATACCTACAGCAACCCCAATTGGAACTTTGTGTAAATAAATATGTTCTTTTGCACGATCACTTTGAATAATTTCTCCCTCAATTCTACGAGCCCAACCTGCGTTGTAATCAAAATAATCTGCAGTTACATCAATTTCTACTTGCGCTAAACCAATTACTTTTGCTTGTTCTTTAGATAGTGTTTCTGCTAAAAAAACACGGTTTTCTCTAATAACATCTGCCATTTTATGTAAAAACTGAGCACGCTGTATTGCAGGTAGAGCTTCCCAAGCAGGTTGTGCTATTTGAGCAGCTTCTAACGCATTATTTGCATCCTCTACTGTACCAGAAGAAATAGTACTAATAACTTCTTCTGTACAAGGATTTAGTATTTCTATTACTGAGGTTGCTTTAGAGTCTACAAACTGACCGTTGATATATTGCTTATAATGTTTCATGTAATTTTGTTATTGTTAATTCTATTTTACTAAAAAAAGTTATTATCCTAAAAACTTCTTTCTTAATTCTTCTACTTGATCATCATTAATTGGAACCATTTTCCCTAGAGAGTTTCCTAAAACTATTGATTTTGCGCTAAATTCTGCTACTTCTAAATAATCGAATGTTTGTAGTAATTTATCTCCTGTAATAATTACAGAATCATTTTCAATTATTAATGCTGTAGCACAATTGTCTACCATTTCAGAGTTGTTATTCTTTCTAAAATGATTACCATATTTTACCGTATTTATATCTTGTAAAAAGATCCAACTTTCGGGTATAGTTCTTACATTTAAATACTCTCCTGTTACACCAAAAGCCATTAAATATGGAGATTGCGTCATAATAATAGAGTTTACATCTGGATTACGATTGTAAATTTCTTGATGAATCCAAGAAGCTCTACTTGGTACTTTACCTGCTTCTCTTTTTCCTCCTTTAATTTGTACAATATCATCTACATCAATATCCCATCTATTTAAACCTGTTGGGGTAATTAAAAAGTCATTTTCATTCCATCTCATAGAAACGGTACCGTAAGAACTAATCATTAAACCTTGTTCACAAGAACGTTTAACAATATTACAGATTTCAAGTCTTTTTTCTACTTCTTCAGAAGTGTATACGGTTTCTTCCATTTCTGGTAAAACACCTTTTGCTTGCGTTTCAAATTCATCTATTTGTGCATCTGTTAAATACTTTGGTGTACCTATTTGAGAACCATATAAAATGGTACTTGCACAAAACTCTAAAGCTTCAAAACGCTCATAAGCATCTGTTAAATCACTTCCACCTAAAACAGTTCCGTGATTTTCCATAATAATAGCTTTAAAGCCTTTTTTAAACTCTTCTCCAATAACTTTTCCTAAATCATCACTTCCTGGTAATTCATATTTTGCATAACCAATTGGTCCACAAATATGTCTTGCCTGAGAAATAATATTTGTATTTGGTATTTGACGCACAATACTAAAAGAAACTAATGCTGGTGGATGTGCATGAATTACAGATTTAATATCTGGTCTAGATTCGTAAATTGCTTTATGAAAAGGAAATTCTGATGATGGCTTATGTTTACCTATAATAGTACCATCTTTTTTAACACAAATAATATCTGAAGATCTTAAAGATCCTTTGTCTACTGCAGATGGAGTTACCCAAATATCTCCTTGTTCATCTATAATAGAAATATTACCACCAGAAGTAGTAGTCATTCCTCTTTTATAAATTCTACTTATTATTTCTGTAATTTGATCTCTCGGGTGAATTAATTTTATGTTCTTAGACATTTTTTTTCTTTTTTGTTAGTTTAATATTTTAATAAACTTAGCCACTAATAATAAATGGCACATGTTTTTTTAATGCGTAATTTTCTCTTAAAAACTTAGAATTTAATTTGGTATCTGATATTGAAATTGCTGCACCCAAAGCAGATCCTAAAGACGCTTTAGTGGTTCTTAATTTCATACCTCTTAAATAATGTGATAGTAATTTTATATATAAATCATTATCTGTAAAACCACCATCAATATAAAGTCTATCTATTTTGTGTGTATCTGCAATTCTATTTATACTTTGTACTTGCAATTGCACTAACTCTATCATTAAATGATGATAGGCTTGCTCAAAATTAGGATAAGAATAAGATGTTTTTTCAGGCATATTTTTATCAGAAAAAGATTCCCATTTAAATGCATACTGAAAATTTTGCATGATTTCTGAATATACATCAAGATCAAAATCTACAGTTTTATGATAGTCTTTATCTACCTTATATTGTTCTGTTAATTTTGCTACCTGAATTTTATATTCATTACCTAAAAATAAACGAGAAGATTTTACTGGTTTTCCATTTATTCTCATGTAATTTATACAACCCAACGTTACATCACTTTCTGTTAAAGGAGTATCTGTAAAAGGGTTTAAAGCAATGCTCCAAGTTCCTGTAGATACTAATACAAAAGGTTTTTTTACGCTTCTAACATAAGGCAAAAGTGCCGATGAACTATCATGTATACCAACACCAATTTTAATTCTTTTACCATTGTAATTGATGTTTACGCTTGTTTCTGTAGAAACAAGTGGCGGTAGTATTTTATTAATTCCTTCTTTATATACCCAATCTTGATAATCTTTAGTTTCATAATTCCATAAAGAAGTATGGCAACCTATACTTGTATATTCACTTAACGGAATACCCGTAAAAATAAAACTTAAGTATTGTGGTAAATGAAGAGAATATTTAATTTTTTTAAAAATTTCTGGTTTTGTATGTTTTAACCAATACAATTGCATCCCAGAGTTTAATAAGCCAGATTTTGGTGCGCCACTTGTTCTTGTTAGCTCTAATTCTGGACCATATTTTTTATAAAAATCATCAACTACTTTTTCATCAATTTCTTTTGTATAATTATACAAAGGAGTTAATGCTTTACCATCTTCATCAATATGAACAAAACTGGCTCCATAAGTAGAAAAATTAATTGCTTTAACACTAAATTCTTTTGCCTTTAAAATTCTATCAAAAACATCTTTTAACCATTTTTGTAATGCAGGTAAATTTTCTGTAGGATGCCCATCTTCATCAAGAATTTCATCAAAAGAAATATATTCTTTATGAACTTCTTTAAAGTCTTTGTCAAATAGGAAAAACTTTTTATTCGTTTTTCCTATATCAAAAACAGCGGTTACTTTTTGTTTCATAATTAAATATTATAGACCAGTAGCAACTGTATTTCTACCTCTTTCTTTAATAAGCTCTTCTCTTACATTAAAACTTCTATAAGCATTAATAGGACTAATAACTCCACCTGTGTTTAAACGTGCTTTTTCTATTAATGGACGTACATCTGTTCTGTATGCTCCTTGAAGAATTTCTTGACATTTAACAACATCATTTGCTTCTTGTGCTGCTCTTAATAAATTTTGATCTACTAAAAGTGCTTTTGCATATGCTTCTTGAATTGCTTCTAAAGATTGAATTAAATCTTCTAATGGATCTTTAATATTATGACTTGCATCAATCATCCACGCTAAATCTGGGTTTTGAGGATTGTTTTCCATACCATAAACCAATTCATTAAAGATTAAGAATAATGCATAAGGTTTAATACTACCAACGGTTAAATCATCATCTCCGTATTTACTATCATTAAAATGGAAACCACCTAATTTTCCTTTTAACTGTAAAATAGAAACAATTTGTTCTATATTACTATTTGGTAAATGGTGTCCTAAATCTACTAACGTAAATGCTTTGTCTCCACAACCATTAGCTAACATTAAAGAAGCTCCCCAATCTTGTATAACTGTGCTATAGAAATTTGGTTCGAAAGGCTTGTATTCTATTAATAATTTCCAATCATCTGGTAAACCTTTGTAAATATCGATTAAACTGTTTTGTGTATTTTGAAATGCCGTTTGAAAGTTGTTTTGTCCAGGAAAACAAGAACCATCTGCCAACCAAACTGTTAAGCTTTTAGAACCTAATTTGTCTCCTATTTTTATAACATCTAAATTATGCTGAATTGCTTGCTCTCTAATAGCCTGACTTGTGTTACTTAATGAGCCAAATTTATAGCTTTCTTTTGCGTCTTTTTGATCTTGAAAAGTATTAGAGTTTATAGCATCAAATTTAATATTTAAGCTATCTGCTTTTTCTTTAATTGCTGCATAGTCAGAAGGCACATCCCAAGGAATATGTAAAGAAACAGCTCCTGCAGTTTGTGTTAAGCTATGTAAAACCCCTACATCATCTATTTTTTGTTCTAATGTAGATGGTTCTCCAAAATGAGAAAACCTACCAAAACGTGTTCCTCCAGCACCTAATGCCCAACTAGGAATTGCTACTTGAAATTCTGATAATTTAGAAACGATGCTTGCTACATCATGTCCTTTTTTTGTTAACTGTCCTGCAAGAAAATCTAATTTTTCTGTATGATTTTCTAACCCTTTTTTGTTGTACTCAAAGATTTGCTCTTTACTTACTTTCATGTTTTAATTCTTACAAAAAAAACTTTTATAAACATTGAATTTATAAAAGCTTTTTTTTATTTATAAATTACTTTTTTTTTACTATCTAACAAAGGCATTTGCCATACCACCATCAACATTTATAATGTTTCCTGTAGATTTATCTAGAATTCCTACTAAAGAAAATACTCCGTTTGCAATATCATCTGGGGTAATAATTTCATTTAATAGATTTCTTTTTGCATAAAATGCTGGCAATTCTTCTACGGTAATTCCATTTGCTTTTGCTCTACCTTCTGCCCAAGCACCTTCCCAAATTTTACTACCTACAATAACTCCATCAGGATTTACTGTGTTTACTCTAATTTTATCTTTTCCTAACTCTGCAGCTAATAAACGTACCATGTGCTGTTGTGCTGCTTTTGCTGTTCCGTAAGCTACATTATTTGGTCCTGCTACCAAACCATTTTTACTTGCTATGGCAATATAATCTCCTCCAAGACCTTGTTTTCGCATAATTGCAGTAGCTTGTTTTGCTAAATCAAACTGACCTTTTACTAAAATACTTTGTAAAATATTCCAATCTTTATCAGTAGTATCTTCTAATGCTTTAGAAATTGCTAAACCAGCACTGTGTACAATTATATCTACTCCACCAAATTCTATACATGCTTTTTTGTAAGCAGATGCAATAGAGTCTGTATTTGTTACATCACAAATAGCATATGTAGAAACATCTCTTTTATAAGTTGCGTTTGCTTTAACTAAACTTTCTTCATTAATATCCGTTAAAACAACATTTGCTCCTTCGGCTGCTAATTTATCTGCAATTGCTTTACCAATTCCTCCACCGGCTCCTGTAACTAATGCTACTTTACGTGATAAAGGTTGTTCTTTTGGCATACGTTGTAATTTTGCCTCTTCTAATAACCAATATTCAATATCAAAAGCTTCTTGTCTTGGTAATGACGTGTAAGAAGTAATTGCTTCTGCACCACGCATTACATTAATTGCATTGATATAAAATTCGTTTGCTACACGAGTTGTTTGCTTATTTTTTGCAAAACTAAACATCCCTACTCCTGGGTAAATAATAATTACTGGGTTTGCATCTCTTACTGCAGGGCTATTTTCTTTTTTACATGTATTGTAATAGTCTAAATATTCTTGTCTGTAAGCTGCAAATGCAGGTTCTAACTTTTTAAGAATTGCATCTGCATCAGATAAATCTTCGTTTTTATCTAACGTTAAAACTAAAGGTTGAATTTTTGTACGCAAGAAGTGATCTGGACAAGATGTTCCCATAGGAGCTAATCTTTCTAAATCATTACTATTAATGTATTCCATTACAACATCTGTATCAGAAAAATGACCAATCATTCTGTTCTCTGAAGAACATAAACCTCTTAATAAAGGCATTATTTGAGCCGCTTTTTCTAAACGTTCTTCTTTTGGTAAGCTTTCTATTTTCTGACCACCAAAAACGCTTCCTTTTTCTTTTATTTTTTTCTCTATAAATTCAGAAGCCATTTCAATAACTTCTAAACTATTTATATAACATTCGTAAGAAGTATCTCCCCAAGTAAATAAACCATGAGATCCTAAAACAATTCCTCTAATACCAGGATTATCTTCTAAACACTTTTCTATTTGAAGACCTAAATCAAACCCAGGACGTTGCCAAGGCACCCATCCCATAGTGTCTCCCCAAATTTCTTTGGTAACTTTTTCACTATCTTTTGCTGCAGCAACTGCTATTAAAGCATCTGGATGCAAGTGATCTATATGTGCAAATGGTAATAAACCATGTAAAGGTGTATCTATAGAAGGTGCTTTACTATCTAAATCGAAAATACAGTGATTAAATAACCCCACCATTCTATCTTCATCTTCTAAACCGCCGTAAACATTTTTTAAATCACGTAATCGATTTGTATAAATCCCAGCAATACCACTTCTGTTTAAAGTTCCTATATCTCCACCAGAACCTTTTATCCACATTACCTCTACCTCTTCATTGGTTAGTGGGTCTTTTTCTATCGTTCTACAGCTAGTGTTACCACCTCCGTAATTTGTAATTCTTAAATCGGCTCCTAATATATTTGATCTATATAAAAACAAATCAACTTGGTTATCACCAAATGATAATGCCTTTTCTTCGTCCCATAAATAATCTACGTAATTAAAAGTTTTTGTTTTATTTTCCATATTGGTTTCTTGGTTATAAAAATATTACATCAAAAATATATCTCATAACAAACTTTTGTATCCTGTACTGTACCGTGTCCGCATAGATTTGGCTTATAAATTTATATAATTTTAATTTTTTATATTAAATAAATATAAAACTCCCTAAATTTTCTACTTAATTAATTTATACTAATTATTTATTTAAGAGCATTACAAATAAAAAAAAGAGCTATACTTCTTGATATCATTGGATTGAGAAAATAAAACAGGATAGTACAGGATAGTGCAGGACTCTTTAAATGTACTTTAAAGTTAATTTTGGGTTAAATATTGAAATTTACAATAATTACTTAACCAAAATGTAATTTTTTACTTTCTATAGCACATAACAACAAGTTAAATATTTATAAATTAATACCCATGGAAATATATAAATATATTAAAATTGATGAAAACTCAAGAATACCAAAATATCAACAAATAGTTGACCAAATTATTGAAAACATCTCTAAAGGGAATTTAAAAATAGATCAAAAAATTACCTCAATTAATCGATTTAGCGAAGAATTTTATCTTTCTAGAGATACCGTAGAAAAAGCATATAGCATTCTAAAAGAAAGAAAGATTATTACTTCTATTAAAGGAAAGGGGTTTTATGTAACAAGAACTAAGTTAATATCTAAAGTTAATATTTTATTCCTCATTAATAAATTAAGCTGGTACAAGATGGAAACATATTATTCCTTCTTAAATAGTATGGGGCCAAACTCATTTGTAGATCTACATATTTATCATTGTGATGAATCTTTATTTTTAAATTTATTAAGTAAGCATAAAAAAGCATTTGATTATTATGTTATTATGCCACACTTTAAAACCAAAGACAACCAGCACGCAAGTACTACAGTAGCTGTTTCTGAAGCGATTAGTAAAATTCCTAAAAATAAACTTATTATAATGGATAATGGGAAAGTTCCTATGGATGATAATATTATAACGGTTTATGAAGATTATGAAAATGACATCTACAATGCTTTAAATGAAGGCCTCGAAAAAATTTCAAAATATAAAAAACTAATTCTTATTTACCCACAAAAAACTATATATCCTTATCCAAAAAGGATTAAACATGGTTTTAAAAAGTTTTGTATAGAACATAACTTTGAATTTGATGTACTCGACAAAGTTTATAATGATATGGTACTTATAAAAGGTGATTTATTTATTACCATAGAAGAAGATGACTTGGTTCATTTAATAGATCAAATAAGAGAAAAAGAATTTACATTAGGTAATGACATGGGCGTTATTTCTTATAATGACACTCCGCTAAAAGCTCTTTTGGGAATTACTGTTATTTCTACAAACTTTAAAAAAATGGGAGAAATAACCTCTCAAATGATTTTAAATAAAGAAAAAGGAAAAGTAAAAGTCCCTTTTAAATTTATAAATCGTAATTCTTTATAGAATACTTCATTTTTTTTGTTAAAAAAGATCTTTACTTATCTTTTCTTAAGAAAAAGTTATATTTTTAATTTATTAAATTTTCTTTAGTATGGATATGATTAAATATATAAAAATTGACAAAGATTCGAGGGTACCAAAATACCAACAAATCATTGATTCAATAATTCATAATATTTCTATTGGAAATTTAACTATGGATAAAAAAATTCCTTCCATAAATATGTTTAGTGAGGAATTTTACCTTTCTAGAGATACCGTAGAAAAAGCTTATAGCATATTAAAAGAAAGAAATATTATTACATCAATTAGAGGTAAAGGATATTATATTTCTAGAACAAAACTAATATCTAAAGTTAATATTTTATTTTTAGTGAATAAATTAAGTTCTTATAAAATGAGAACTTATAACCATTTTATAAACGCCATAGGTGCCAATTCTCATACAGATTTGCATATATATCATTGTGATGAAACTCTATTTTTAAATTTATTAGATAAAAATAAATCTGCATACGACTATTACGTTATTATGCCACATTTTAAAACAGATGATTCTACTCACATAAGCTTTACCGAAAATGTAGTTAAAGCAATAAATAAAATACCCAAAGAAAAATTAGTGCTTTTAGACAATATTAAAAAAAATCTTGACATTGAAAACTGTATAGAAGTTTTTCAAGATTTTGAAAATGATATCTATTCTGCACTCAATGAAGGTTTATCTAAAATAAAAAAGTATAAAAAAATTATGCTTATTTATCCTGATAAAGCAATTTACCCATATCCTCGCAGAATTTTACACGGATTTAGAAAATTCTGTGTAGAACATAAATTAGATTTTGAAGTTTTAAATGAAATTTATGATGATATGATCTTAAAAACAGGTGATTTATTTATTACTATTGAAGAATCTGATTTAGTAAATCTAGTAAAACAAGTAAGAGAAGATGAATACATACTAGGTCATGAAATAGGTATTATTTCTTATAATGACACTCCTTTAAAAGAATTACTAGGTATTACTGTAATGTCTACAGATTTTAAAATTATGGCAGAAACTGCAGCAGATATGATTTTACATAAAAAAAGAGGAAAAGTAAAAGTTCCTTTTAATTTTATTGAAAGAGAATCTCTTTAATTTTAAGCAAACATAAAATGTTTGCTTAAAATTAAACTTAGTATCTTGAAAATATAATTTAAAATTATTTACTTATTATTTCACTTTTTTAAAAAATCTTTACCCCATTTTTCTCGTAACTCCAAAGACAATAACTTAACTTGTTTTTCATATGCTGGTTTTTCTGCCAAATTATCCAGTTCTAATGGGTCTATTTTATGATCAAAAAGCATTCTAGCGTAAGCAACACCATCATCTTTTGTCCATTCTGTATAAAATAAATCGCCTTTAATTAAGGTTACGGCATCTTTAAATTTAGATACTGCCCAATCTTTCTCTGGAAATTCGCCGTTTAAAATGGGTACAAAACTTTTACCTTCAATTGTATTTGGGGTTTCAATAGCAACAAGTTCTGTTAAACTTGGATAAATATCTATATACTCGGTAATAGCATCTGTAGTTTCTCCTTTAGTTATTCCTGGTACTTTAATAATTAATGGAGTTCTTAAAGCTGTTTCAAACGTAACGTGTTTACACCATAATTTATGATCGCCTAAATTCCACCCATGATCTCCCCATAAAATTACAATAGTATCATCTTCTAACTCTAACCTTTTAAGTTCATCTAAAACTAAACCAATTTGAGCATCTACATAACTTACACAAGCATAATAACCGTGAATTAGTTCTTTAGCTAAATCATCAGGAATATCTCCTTTTAAGGGAATATTTCCATAATTACGTAGCTCTCCAAATTTATGAAACGCTTCTTTAGGTGTAGATTGTGGCTGTATATAACTTGCAGGTAATTCAATACTTGATCTATCATATAAATCCCAATATTTTTTTGGGGCATTAAAAGGTAAATGTGGTTTCATAAATCCTAAAGCTAAAAAAAAAGGTTTACTTCTATTTTTTAGCATTTTTAAATCTGCAATACCTTTTTGAGCAATTTTACCATCAAAATAAGCTGTATCGCTCACTTCTGCCATTTCAAAAGCTGCTGCTCCTGCTACTGCTAAATTAGCGTTTCCATTATTTTTAATATTATCTTCTAATTGATAATTACGAATATTACCTTCTGGAAACCAAATATTATTCCACGCTAAACTATCATCATTATTCTCATGATATATTTTACCATTAGAACGAGTTATGTATCCATTCTGCTTTAAAAGTTTAGGTAATGAAATTACGTTAGGTGCATCTTTATCTGCCGTTGTAGCATAATCTATAAAACGATATCTTGTTGGTCGCAGACCTGTTAACAAACTCGCTCTTGATGCTCCACAAACTGGAATATTACAATACGATCGATTAAACACCAAACTCTCGCTTGCTAATTTATCGAGGTTTGGAGATTTAATATGATTTGCGCCATAGAAATTAAGTTCTGGCCGTAAATCATCAACAGCTATAAAAAGAATGTTTTTTGGTTGATGGTTTTGTTTTACTATACTTTCTTTTTTTTCATTGCTCTTACACCCCGTTAAAAGAATGGATAAACAATATATATATGTAAAAAATTTATTCATTATAATATGTGTTTTTACCAATGTTTTATAACTGTATAATCTCCTTCTTTAAGAATATTTTTTATAGAATCTGGAATTTTTCGTATTGGTGTGTCTTGGTCTAATTTAAAGCCTTTATTTCCTTTTGGTGTTATTATAGGCATATTACCAATGGTTTCATCTAAAATATCTCCTTGCGATTTCATCCAACTAAACATATCTTTTTTTAACCTATCTTTTATAGTTTTTAATTCTGTATTTTGAGCTAAATTGTTTTGTTCAAATGAATCATTAAGCAAATCGTATAATTCTTCTAGAGGTTCATCTTTATGTGCATTTGCTCCTCTTTTTATAAAGTAATCTATATTGGGGTTTCCTGTTAAATTTTGTTTAACTACTTCTAACGAATTAAAGTTTCGAATATATTTATAACGCTTATTACGAATCATTCTTGATGGAAAAACCTCTGAATTTAAAATATTTTGGTTTGTTCTAACTCCATAAACGTATTTATTTACCTCAACATTTTTACCTTGTAATAGTGATAAAAAACTATTTCCGTCCATATCGTTAGGAGATTTTCCTCCCGCAATAGCCATAAAAGTTGGTAACACATCGGTATAATGAATAAGTTGATTTGAAGTTGTTCCTGGTTTAATTACTAAAGGCCAACGTACTACAAATGGCACTTTTAAACCAATATCTTTTACTGTAAATTTACCAGATGCACCATGATCTGCGCTGTACATAAATAGGGTATTATCACCTAAATACGTATCAACTAATTTTAAAACACTTTCTAGTTGTTTGTTATCTTCTTCGATACTTCTATAATAACCTGCCTTAGTTTTTACATATGCTTTATCCTTTTTTTTATGTTGATTAAAAGGGTAAAATTTAATATCCTCGGCATTTGGATTTTCAACATCAAAATACTTTCCATGCGGATATTTTGATGTAATAAACATACAAAATGGTTTTTTAGATGTTTTAAAATATGCCTCTATACTATCTAAAGGAATATAATCTCTAGGCACATCCTTTTTAGGAACAGGCTCCCATTCCTTATCCCATTGATAGACACTTTCGGGCTTCACATGGCTTTTTCCTGCCAAAACAACATCATATCCCAAATTTTTCATTTGTGTAGTCACACTTTTTATATTTGGTCTTGTAGCGGTATGGTTAGCAAAACAACCATTTTTAACAGGATACTTTCCTGTAAAAAGCTGCGACCTACTTGGGGCACAAATAGCTTGAGCAGTAAAAGCATTATTAAAAAGCATACCTTCTTTTGCAAGACGATCTACCGCTGCTGTATTTACTTTTTCGTTACCATAGCAACCATAATCATAAACATCTTGATCGTCTGCCAAATAAAAAATTAAATTAGGTTTTACATTAACCTGAGTTTCCTTTTCTGCTTGAATTAATTTCATTTTAATAGCGCCTTTATCCTTATTGCTAAAACAAGAAGTAAAAGCAAACATAAAACCTCCTAAAAGGATAAATATTAAATAGTTATTTTTCATCTTTTATAATTATTTTTTAACTCCATTTATAAAAGGGTAAGGTACCTTTTTTTTTATTTCTTACCCAAATTCCTGTTAGTGCATTATTTGTTTTTAACCATACCAACAGATCTGCATTCATTCTTAAAGCTATTTTCATAGCTTTATATTTATTATTTTTTTTAAAAAAGACACTACAGTTTGATTATAAATTATTTAAAACTCAGATTCAAAAGTTACATCAACTACTTTTAAAGTGCTTTTTTTTCGTTTTCGCTTTGGTTGGTCTTGTACCATTATAGATAAAACACCTTCGTTTTTCCATCTATAAAAATCGCCTAACATATCATTAATAAAAGGACCTTTTACCACGTGTGTTATGCTCCAATCTTTCCATTTGTTTTTAGCAGTTGCCGTAGCTATAACCAAATTATTTTTATCATTACCAGCATAAATCATAATTAAATTATCTTGGGTATCGGCAAATATTTTTGGACGATTACCTACTTTTAAATTCATTTCAAAGTGATGCCATTTACCTGTTGTATCTCTCCAGTAATGATGATAACGTTTCGCCTCTTTTGGGCCCCAGCGTGTTTCGCCTAAAAAGCTACCTGCATCTTTTATAGTTTGTTCTGTAGAATGATACATAACAACGTGCACTTGGTTTTTAGAATCAATTGTTTGCCCTTGGTCATTCATTAACCCCAATACGCGCGGTATAGATTGCACAACAATACCTGGCGAATTAACTTGTGCTATATTTTCTAAAGGTTTTCCTGAATTATTTTTCCAAGAATTACCATTATCTTCACTATAAACATAAACTAAATCGTGGTTAGCACCTTGGCTATCTTCTCTCCAAGTCCAAGTTGTATGAAGAATGCCATTGTTATCATAATCATATCCGTTAGGATAAGAACATCTAGATTCACTAACTCCTAATTGATCTTTAAAAATGCCCTCTGCACTATCAATTTGGTGTGTGTTTCCCCAAGTTCCCGTTTCTGCATTATAGTCTACCAACATACGATCTCCGTTACCAGAACCACGAACACGATAGTTAAATTGAAGGTTTCCGTCTGGAGTTTGCCAAAATTTTGGATAGGTAATAACTATGGGTTTATCTTTTTCTAATTCGGATATAATAGGTCCAAAAGCAGCAACATTCCACGCCATCGTTTCTGGGTTGTTTGCCAATCCTTTTTTAGAAACTCGGTAATGTAAGTCATCAACATGATGATCGAAAGCTAAATGTATTGTGCCATCATTAGGACAAATACCCATAGAAATACAATTATGCGAATCGTTACTTTTAAAGTGATAATCTAAAAACTGAATGGTATTCCACGTTCCATTTGGCAACTTTCGTCTACTTATACAAACACGACGATCAGCATTATAATGTACCAAATACTGAAACCCTTTATGTGAAATTAATGCATCTTTTTGAAAAGTACGTCCGTTTATACCACTAGAAAACCTACCATTCACTATAAGTGCATTTTTGTCTACAACAGAAATATGTTCTTTAACAACCTTTACCTGCGAAAAAACAGGACATATTAAGACCAAACAAAATGTTGAGACTAATAATATTTTGTATGCTGATAAATTCATTTTGAATTATTTAAATATTTTGAATGCACTTTTTTCTTGATTACTTGTTACTTTGTAAGTTTTAAAACGCAACGTTTCTCCATCACCAATATACAAACTATAAGTGTTTTTATTTTTTTCTTCCTCTACTCTTACAATGCCAAAACGCCCTTTAAATGTTAAATTCAATTTAATATTATTGTAAGTAGCATTCTGGTTTTCTTGCGAAATTATATAATCTGTAATAACGCATTTTTTTACTTTTGATACCACCTTAGCGCCTACTATTTTAGCACCATCCATTAAAGGTTCTATACTTTGTACACTTGCTTTTTTAGTGGTTGATGGTTCTAAAACAGCAATAAAAGGTCTGTCCCAAGCTTCACCTTTTTGGCGTATGGCTAACACTTGTGTTTTTTTATTTATATAATCTCCTTCTGCTTCTCTGGTTGCCGGCGCTAGTGCTTTTGTATAAGTTCTATCTGTTCCTTTTGGCACAAACATATGCATATAACGCTTATCATCATTTATATTAAACCTAATATTAACAGCCTTGTTGGTAGACTTCGTAACTTTTGTGTTTTCAAAATAGCGCCACCCAGGAGATTGCACTGGGTCTCCAATATCATTTTTATATTGATTTGTTGGAGTTACCTTTAAAACATCATCTTTACGGTTTGTAATTATGGTTTCATCACCAATATTATGATAAATATAATCGTGAAATTTATTTTCATTTAAAGATTTAGATCTAAAAACATCTAAATAATAAGCGGTTTTGTCGCTGGTTCTAATTGTACTTAATGTACGTTGTTGTGTTGCTTTATTAACATCATCGTTTAAAAATTGGGTTGCAAAACTAAAGTTTTTACTAATTGGATTTTCTAAATGTTTGGGTTCCGAAGCTATATTAACCGTTTTATTTTGCCAAACATACGCCCCATCTTTCCAAGATCCGGGCTGTAAACCATGAGAAGTTCCATTTACAATTACGGTATTATTACCCGCATAGAGTCTAAAATAATTTTCGTGTAATGGTATTTTTCTTTCGGATACAGATTTTGGAAGTCCTGCATTAGGTGCCATAATATAACCTGCTCCATAAAGCTCCATAGAAATTCCTGTTAAATGAGAATGCACATAATGCGCTCCGCCAATAATACCCGATAAACCATATAATTCATTATTTTTTTCTACATAATTACGCTGCAAAGCAACACCTGCATGTTTTACTAAAACTGTTGGTTTGTTAAAATTAATATCACCTTGCGTATGTGCTGGAATAGGAAGTCCCCAAAACAATTTTAAAGGTTTAAAATTATTAAAAATATCGTTAGTAATACGTGGTTTATATCCGCCTTCGGCGGTGTATGCTTGCCTTAATGCTATTTGGGCTTGCTTTTTTAAATTAGAATATCCGCGCCTTTCTGCAATACTTAATGTGTATCTATAAAGGTCTTGTGTTCCATCATGGTTTCGTTTAGAATCTCCAAAACGAACAAATTTTCTGTTAGGATGTCTTAAATGATCAAAAAGGAAATTACCTTCAAAAATATTTTGATAATCTTGAGTTACATTCATTTCTGGATAAATTCTATCAACTATATTCAACACCATTGTTATAATAGGCATAAAACTATAACTTAATGATTCTGGCCAAATACCTTGCTCTCCAAACATAGGTAAAATGGTATTTTTAAATGAGTTTTGATGCGCTGTACCTTTTTGCCAAAAGACATTAAATAAACGATTACGTTCTGCATCATCATCAATACAAAATATACTAAATAATGCGCCAGGAGCCGTAAGTATAGGGTGATTAGAAACTATTTTACCATGTTCGTCTGGTTTGCCGTACTCTTGCATTACATTACCAACTATATTTGCAATGGCTTTTTGAGCTTTATTATTATTGAAAGCTACACGAGTATTTTTTGCTTTGTTGTATACCTTTATATTAGGCTTTTTTAAATAATTATATATAAAATCGTAAGCGATAGCAAAGGGAGCATAAGTGGTTCTTGGATCAAAAAACTCATTACCACAAATAGTGGTTGTTTCTGGGGTTAACGGTGCAATAACATCTATATAATACGCTAAAATATCGGCAGCAAATTGCGCATACTTTTCTTCTTTAGTCAAAAAATACAACATTCCTGCTTCTGATGCTAGTGTTAAAACTTTATTGTGTCCAGCGGCTATAGGACTTGCTTTTCGTTCTGTGTTTTCACGATCATGTTTAGCAAAATCTGGAATAGTACTTAAAATAATATTAGCATTACTTTGATGTATCTTTAATTTAGTATCAACACGTTTATGTAATTGGTTTACAACACTTTTTGCCCAATCATATTTGTCTATTTTCTCTAAAAGATCTGCTCTTTCTGCTTCGGTTACCCAAATAACAGGGTGTTTTAGAGATTGTGCTTGCACCCCCTTAAAAACAAAAAGATTTACCATAACCAAGGTTACTAATACTATTTTTTTTAATATCATATTTTTTAATTATAACTTCAATTTAAAAACACCTAACATACATTCTAATAGCTTTTTAAAACTAAAAAAAGGTATACTAAGTGTATTTATTTACAATGTATTACGTTTAATAAGGTTTACTTATTCTGCAGTTAATCTTGCCTTTTGTTCTTTAAAATAAGGCTGATAATTGTATGCAGAATTTTTATCCCATTTTCTATTTACTTTTGGCAAATATTTTTTAAGTTTTTCAATTTCATTTACATATTTAGGGTTTTCTGCTAGGTTTTTAAATTCGTTTGGATCATTACTATGGTCGTATAATTCTTGCGAACCATCTTCATATTGTATAAAACGAAATCCGTTAGCTTTTACAGCATGATTATTCATCCCATAAGTAGTAAGAGCATAAGCATTCTTTACTTCTTTTTCACTTGTCATGGTAGATACTAAACTAATACCTTCATTTCTATTGTAAGCAGGAAGATTACATAACTCTAAAAGTGTTGGGTAAATAGACAGCATTTCTACTGGCGTATTAACTACCTTGCCTTTAGGTAAGTTTGGCGCTGCAAACATTAATGGTGCTTTTGTTGCTGGCTCCCATAAAGCATGCTTAGCAAAAGTTCCTTTTTCGCCCATTCGGTATCCATGATCAGACCACAACACTATTACGGTATTGTTAGCGTATTCACTATTTTCTAACGCATCTAACACACGCCCCACCTCATAATCTACATAACTAATACATGCCAAATAAGCTTGTATAATTTTTTTCCACTCTCCACTTTCTTTTGCCCATTTTGTAGAAGGCATCATTGGTAAATCGTTAATAGCAAGACCTATTGGAGGTACATCATTTAAATCATCTTCTAAATACGGAGCAACGTCAATACCCTCTAATGGATGCATATCAAACCATTTTTGAGGCACATAAAAAGGCACATGAGGTCTTAAAAAACCTACTCCCATAAAAAATGGTTTGTCATAGTTTCTTTTTAAACGTTCTACCGCCCAATTTGCAGATTTATGATCTGGCATTAAAGAGTCTTGCTCAGGAAAAGCACCCCAATCTGTACTGGTACGTCCGTAGTTTTTATTTGCTGTTCCAACACCGTCCCAAACAAAACGTTTTTTTGGTAATGGACCAAAGCCATTAACACGCCCTCCTTCATCATCAAATAAACCTTTTGGTGCGTATTTATGAAACAACTTTCCTATTCCCATGGTATGGTAGCCGTTATTTTTAAAATACTCAGGTAAAAAGGTAATTTCTTTTGTTGATGGATTATCAGGACGACGAATTTTGTCATCGGAAATCATACCATAAATACCTGTTGTAGAAGGACGTAAACCCGTCATTAACGATGCTCTAGATGGGCCACATAATGGTGCCTGACAATGTGCATTTGAAAACAAAACTCCTTTTGCTGCCAACCTATCTATATTAGGCGTTTTGGTATTAGAATAGTTATTTAAACATCCCAACCAAGTATTTAAATCATCTACAGCAATAAATAAAACGTTGGGGTTTTTAGGCTGTAATTCTTCTGCTGTTTTTTTATCTTTAGTAGTACAAGTTAAAATTAACATTGATAAAAGTAGAAGATAACTTATTTTTTTCATAATTGATGTTCTTAATTATTTTATATTTTTTACTACTGATATATTAATTTTAACAGGTCCTAAAAGTCCTGATGTTAACAATGCATCATTTTTGTTATAATGCTTCCATGATGAAAACGTAGTTCTATTTGAAGGTCGTTGTGTATTATTTAGCAACCAATTTGGTAAGCTTTTTGTTTTTTCTCCTTTTCTTTCAAAATCTAACGATAAATTTTCGTCTCCAATTAAACGATTTGGCCACAGGTTGGTAACCCTAACTTCTAGCGTATTTTGTCCTGCTTTTACAAAATCATCAATATTAATTCTAAACGGTGCTTTCCACAATATACCTGCATTTTTACCATTTATAATTACTTCTGCTATTACACCAACACTTCCTAAATCTAACTCAAAAGAGATGTCTTTTTTAAATATCTTTTTAGAAATATTAAAGTTTTTTTGATACGTTGCTGTTCCTGAATAATATTTAATAGCATTATTATCTGAATTAGACCAAGACACCAAATTATTAAATACGGTTTTAATTGGTGTACTTAAATTTTCTTTAAATTCTACATTCCAGTCACCTACTAACTCTATTGGTTTTGAAACCGATTTTACTTTAATCGTTTTATTCTTACCCAAAGAAGTTTGGTATGTTATTTCTCCTGGATAAGGTGTTACCCAATTTACTTTTCCATTAGTATTAACCAGTTTTGTTTTAGAAATATCTTTAGACAGATTAAGCACTCTTCCTTCCGGAACAGAAACAACATGCTCTACCCCATCCGTAGAAAAAGTAACACGCAATACTTTGTTTTTACCTTCGGGAACATGACCATCTATTAAAGATTTTTCTATCGGAATTTCTAAAACTCCAGAGGATACCATGCCTTTAATTTTCTCTGTAATATCAAATGTTTTATAATATTTAGGTACCTCTTTTGTTTCTGGCTTAAACTTTCCAAAAACTGCTTTTAAAATGGTTAAAGATCCTTTATCAGTAGCATCTATATTCACAAACTCTCTTTCTTCTACGTATATTCGCTTGATTTCTTCACCTATTTTATATTCCATTCGGAATTCCTTTTTATACCCCATTGCAGGATCACAATCGCAAAAACCTCTTCCTGCCTGTAATTTTAATTTATTATCCTCTACAGCTGCCTTTACCTTATCGGTGATATCTACCAATCCGTCTTGTAAAAATGAACCATATTCTGCCTTAATAATTTTTAAATTAGATAAAGGTTCTAATTGAGGTTTTTTAAGTGTTTCCGAAATTTTTGTAATATGAGCAGATGCTGCAACTGGTTTTCTAAATATAACAAAAACAGATGCTTCCATACCTAATTGAATAGGCACGCTTGTTGTTCCGTCTTCATTATCTACCCAAACAGCAAGACTTTTAACCTCACCACTTTCTGAATTCCATAATTCTGGTTGCTTTCCTTTTACTCTAAATCGTCCTGTAATTTCTCTACTTTCTTTTTTAGCATTGGCAATAAAATAGATATCTGCATCTTCTGTTTTTCTGTGGATAAAACTGATGTCTGATGCGTCTCCTTCTTCAATTCTAAAATCAGAAGGTGTTTTACTTTTTGATAAAAATTCTTGAATTGTTATTTTTTTTACCATACCAGAATTCCATAAGTTTTCTGCAAGTTTATCAATCTTATCATCACATTTTGGATAATTCTCCAGACTTGGAGATTTATAAGGACGCTCACCAATTACCTTTGCACCTGCTTTTGTAAGTGCCGCTATTTTAGAAAGTGTTTCTGGTTTCATCCAACTAGAAGTTGGTAAAACTAAAACTTTGTATTTATTACCAACTGATGTATAAATATCTCCATTTTTAACCGTTAATCCTGCTAATTTATTGGCTCCAATTAAATCATAATCAAAACCCATCGCTTTAATTTCTGGCATTAAAAAAGCTGTGTTAGGAGATGATTCTCCTGTAAAAACCAAAACATCTGCTACATTTTGACCTTGTTGAAGTAAAAATTGAGACCTAGCAATATAATCCATAAAGCCTTTTCCTTGACTCCACCATGTATTTAATCGGTTAAAATCTGTACCATGATAACTTAACGCTAAACCAGGAGCTACGTCCCAAGGTTGGTGTACATACGTATGAAAAATAAAACGCGTAATACCTTGTGCCCAAGCTTGGTCTCCTATAGATTTTAAAACAGCAGGATGCTCGTCCCAACCACCAATTCCTGTAAAAGACTCGGCACCAACAATAGAACTTCCGTTTAAATGCGCTATCGAAGAAACAAATTTAGGCGAATCGAAAAACGGATAGCCACCACTCCAAAACTCACACATTACTATATCTCCAGTTGCACCAACTTGCATATTATCAAAAGGTCCCCAGTATGGTTCTACAGAAAATTTCATGCCGTTTTCATGACATAATTCTCCAAAATGAGCGTAATAATTTTTTGCCATTAAATCTCCTATCGTTCTTCTAAAATCCCATAAAAAACGTTCTGATACTTCACCACTTTCTACGTAATAACCTGCTAAGGTTGGTAAATAGCTTGTTAAACTATAACCTCTTAATTTTTTAAATTCAGTATCAAATCCGGCAGTCCAATTGGTAGTTCCTACTTCATAACTATCTATCAAACAGTTATTAACAGTTGTTCCTATTAAATCTCCCAATTTATTAATAATAGGTTGTATGCCGCCTTCCCAATAGACATCAACTGCTTTTTTACTCATTTTATCAACTTCTAAACCACGGCCTCCTTCTGGTGCAGGATGATTACTTTTACCTGTAGGCGTGTGTCCTAATCTTAAAATAATCCATTCTCCTTTTGGGACGTTCCATTCAATAAATCCGTCTTTAGTAATTTTTGAAGTTAAATCAATAATGTCATTTTTATTAATTACGGCAGAAGCAGTAATCGCTTTTGTATCTGGTAACAAATGATTTCGAATACGGTCTGTTAAATTTTTATAATCTAAACCATCTATTTTTATATCTGTTTGAGGTTTAGGAAATGCCAATACTGCAATATCTTTATAATATTTTAATTTGGTTTTAGGTTGTGGTAATTGATCTTTAAATAATTTTCCGCCTTGTACCGTAACTTCCGTAAATACGGTTGTTTGCATAGCATATTCTGGTGTAATCCATGGACCTCCAGAAGAGGACCAACCTGCACTGTTATGAAACGTAAGTTCTAACCCTAATCTTTTAGCTTCTTTTGCAGAAAAATGAAATAAATCTAACCACTCTTCACTTAAATATTTTACAGGTCCATCTGGAAATTCTAATTTAACATTAAACAATTGTGCTTCTTGAATACCAACTTCTTTCATCGCTTCTAAATCTTTTGTTATTCCAGATTTAGATACGTTTCCGCTAATCCAATGCCACCACGTTCTTGCTTTAGCTTCATTTGGTGGGGTTTTAAATCCTTCTTGAAGGAAATCTGTTTTAGTTGAAATATTATTTTGATGTCCTAAATTTTGTCCAGATATTGAACATGTAAATAAAATAATCGCAGATATTACTAATACAATTTGTTTCATATTTAACATTAAGGTTCTTTTATTTTTTAAGTTGCATATTAGTAAAACACTTAACATTTTACTTATTTTACATAAGCTGTATTTCTAATATATTTTACTACGGTAAACTTATTTATTTATAACATATAACGTGTCCTGTAATGTTAGGGTATTCAGAAAAAAAAAGCCCAAATAAATTAATATTTGGACTTTTAAAATTATTCTGATTAAAATTAATTAATAATTAATTTTTTAATGTATTCTTTCTTGTTATCATCTACAACCTTTATTAAATAAAGACCAGACTTAAATGCTTGTTCAATATTAACATTAGGTTCTATAGTTGATTTTTTATAAATAACTTTACCTAACATATCTGTAATTGTAATATCTGCTTTTTCCATACCAAATAAAGATATATTAAAATCTTTTGTAGTTGGGTTTGGAAACACATTTACTGATCTAAGTATATCTTCATCAACTCCCTCATTTTCAACAGACTGATCTGAATCTTTCAAAAATGCACTCTTAGCACTTGTTGAACTTAGCGTAATAACGTTTATTGAAAACTTAGGTAAAGATGTAACGTGCCCTCTACCATTTCTTACGTCTTTTAAAGCATTATCTCCAATATCATAAAGAGGTTTATCAGTCAATTCATTAAATTTAATTGCTTTATGATTAAAGTTTTTAGTATACTTAACACCATTAATTTTAATTACAAAAGCAGCTGGTTTACTTGTTAAATTTACAGCTATAATTTTAATTTTACCACCTTTTAATGTCGCTCTTGCGCTAACTCCCTTAACACCAGAAGTAATATTAGGAGACGTTAAAATAGAAGTTGTATAAACTTCACTATAAGCAAAAACACTTTTAACAGCTTCATACATAGCCGCATAAACCGTTTTTCTTGTAGGATCTGGAACAGGTCTACCTGCACTATTTGTTATTGTAGGGTAAAAAGAATTTAAGCTACCTGTTGGCGTAAACCATGTTGCTCTATGGTATGTATCCATATTTTCACTCATATAAAGGTAACAATCTGCTGCTCCTAAAGCAGAAACTGCATTTGAACCACCGGCAGATTTTACACCCCATTCTGTTAACCAAATTGGTTTGCTTGTTACTTTTCTTGCATAGTTGTCTATAGATTCTTTTAACGTTTTTCTAGCTATAAGTCCATATTCAATACCATCATTAGAAGCATTACCATCTGGATCTTCTCCTTGATATGAATGTACAGATACAGCATCAAAAAAAGAATCATCTCTTGCCAAAGCTGCATTCCAGTTAGGGTTAAATGCATTACCTCGTCTTAACATAGGTACAGAAACTTGTATGTTTCTATTTTTAGCTTTTAATGCTTTAGACATTGCTTTAGCGCGTGCAATATAATTCCAAGTATTTGGAATAATAGTACTTCTTTGACCTGGATAAAAATTCTCATTACCCATTTCAACAAAATCTACAGGTAATCCTCTCCTTCTTAAATCGTCATATCTTGCCTTTGTTTCATTGCTTTTATTAACATCCCTACCATCTGCACTCATATTAAAAGTCCATACAATATCAAATTTAGCAGTTCTTTCTTTATATAAAGACTCTAATACTCCTATACCAACTTTTGCATGATTTGTTTGAAATGTTTTAATACTAGATAATTTATCTACTTCTCTTTGTACTGTTTGATTTCTAGCATTTTTAAGCGTTATCATTTCACTTCCAAAAAGCTTTGTTTCATCAGTTCTCCAATCGTACCAGTTAGAAAATAATCCGTGTGGAAAACGAGCGCCTAAGGTTCCCCATTTTCTAAAAAGATCTTTACCATTACTATCTGATAAACGTGTAAGGTTTAACCCTAATTGAGCATTTTTGTATTTTACCTTTGTTCCTGTTTTGATATTTAGTGTTGCACTAACAGTAGCAGGAAGTGGGAAAGGATAACTCTGCGCAGTAATTGCGCTAGAATACGCTAAGAAAAGACCTACCGTAATTGCTGTTTTTTTAATATTGATTTTCATTTTTTAATTTAGTTTGGTTAAAATAATTTAATGTTTAATTAGTTGTAATTAAACGTTTAGTGTGTTTTTTAAATTTATTTATTACATATGTTTAGTTTTAGGGGTTATTATAAAGTTCATTAAAAAATAAGTTACGCAACTATTTTATATTTACTAAATTATTTACAATTAACAACTTAACTATCCTGCTGTAAACTGTTCTATTCTGTTCTGTCACACCTAAGGAAGAGGAATAATTATCCAAAAAAATAATGCATTTATACTATCATTTTTTGAAATAAGAAAAGACAATCTTACCCCAATAAAAAGAATTAAATAAGTGATAAAAAAATTAATTAATACTTTTTATTTTAACCTGTTTAATTTTAACTGGTCCTACCAAACCTGCAGGTAATAATTCGTCTCCTTTTTTATAAAATGGATAGGTGGTAAACGTAGATCGCTGCCCTAAAGGTGCTGGTTCATTATTTGTATACCAATCTACCATCTTATTTCTATTGATAAGCGATAACTGTGGATCTTTAATTAACAATGGTGTTTTAAGGTGTGGTTGTAAATTATAACCAGAAACATTAGGGAAGTTTTCGTCACCAATTAAACGGTTTGTCCATTGGTTTGTAACTTCTATCTTTAAGTTATTTTTACCTGCTTTTAAAACAGAAGTAATATCAATTGTGTGGGGTGCTTTCCAAAGAACACCTAAGTCTTTTCCATTTAAAATAACCCGTGCTATTTCGTAAACCTTCCCTAAATCAAGTATAAACTTGTTATTAGAAGTTAGTATTTTTTTATCAACCTTAAACGTTTTTTGATAAATAGCTGTTCCGGAGTAATACTTTATTCCTTCAAAATTATGAGAAGTCCAATCAATCAATTTTGGAAAAGTAAAACTTTGCTCCCCTGCTTTTAAATCTGGAAAAGCAACTTCCCAATCACCTTTTATTACAATTGGCTCTAGAAGATTTTTAACCTCTAATTTTTGTTGTTTACCATCTGCATAAGAAATAGCATACGCACCGTTTTTGCTGGCTTCAATTTCTGCTTTACCCACTGAATTTAACTTAAAAATAAGTTCTGGATTATCTATAACACTAGCCGTAGCAATTGAATTTATAGATGCAGATGATTCTCTAAAAACTACAAAACCAGAACCCTGAGAAGGAAGTGTAATAGCTACTTTGGTTTTACCATTGCTATGCTCAAACCCCACTAATTTTGTAATAGATCCATCCATTGGATTCCAAAACTCAGGAATTTTTCCTTCTACGTTAAAGGTACATTCGTAGGTACGTTTTTCTTTCTCTGGATTGAAGAAAAAATAAATATCTTCATTTGCAGATGTACGATGTGCATAATTAATTTGCTCGCCTCCTTTTATCTTTAAATCTACAGGAATATTATATTTTTTATAAATCTCATTCCAATTATAGTTTGTACTTGTGGTTGGTTTACTCCATACTTGTTCTAATAATTTAGAAAACTCAATTTCGTCTTTTTCTGATACTAAATAGCCTCCAATTTTACCGGGTTTATTTCCTATAATAATTACACCTTTATTCGCCAATTCTGCTATTCTTTTTAAGGTAGCAAGACGCATTTCTTTTTGGTTGCCTAAATAAAGTACACGATAACGTGTACCTTCTGGTAAAACAAGTTGTCCGTTTTCTACCGAAATACGGTTTAAAAGAACATCTGTATTTACACCATCATAATTGATATGGTTTGGCAAATCTCTTACTCCTTTGCGTGATGCAGTAGTATTAGGAGAACCATCACCTACAAAAGCTAGTACATCAGACACAGGCACTCCCTGACGTAAAAGATACTGCCCGCGAGTTAAATACTTAAACCAACTTTTACCTGCATTTTCCCACCAGGTTTGTGTACGATCTATGTGCGAACCAAAACCACTCATACCCATACCAGGTTTTACTTTTGTATTCGCTTGGTGTGCAAAACGGTGAAAGACTATTTCATTAATTCCAGCAGCCCAACCCTTATCTCCAAATTCTTTAAAGAAACCTGGATGTCCTTCAAAATTGACATTAGGTCCCGAAGTAAAAGCTTCTGCAGAAATAATATTACGACCATAAATATGACCAGCAGATACTGCTACACCCGTCATTGATTTTCCACTAGCATGAAATTCTCCCATTGGTATATCAAAACTACGGGCGGCATCTAAAGTATTAAAAGGACCATTCCCATAAGGTTCTACATAACTCTTTAACCCATCTGCATGAATAAGTTCTGTAGCATAATCAAAGTAATTTTCACACATTAGCTTACTATTAAAATTTCTAATATCCCAAAGTACACGTTCTGTAGTATCTGCATTATCTACATAACGACCTGCGTACAATGGCAAGAAATTTATAATATCGTAACCGTGTTCTGCTTGAAATTGTTTTTCATAATCTTTTGTCCAATTTTGTCCTCCTACTTCATAGCTATCAATTTCTACATACTGTAAGGCATTTGGTGCTATTTTACTAGAAGCATCAATCACCTTTCTTACATGGCCATCGTAAAAAATCTTAAAAGATTCACGGCTAAATTTATCTACTTCCCAACCTGTACCTGCGATAGAAGCAGGATCATTTAAAGCACCTGTGGTAGTATATCCAACACGCATAATTGTCCACTTTCCTTTAGGCAATGTTGTTGTTAAGACTCCTTTATCATCAACATATTTAGTTAAATTTAAAATTTCAGATTTCTTAATAACCTTACTAGCATCTACTGCCTCTAACTTTGGTAACCCTCCATTATTGGCTCTATGAATATTGGTACGAGAAATCATATTATCATAACGAGCTGTATTTGTTAGGCTAATTTCTGCAATATCTAAAGGCACATCTGTTACAAAACGAAAATATTGCGCAGTTATACCTTTAAAGGTCTTATCAATTGTATATTCATACTTACCATGTCTAGACATTTTAATAACAAATTCGTCTTTAAAATTGATGCCATCGTTAGAACTTTGTAAAAGTTGCGGTACTTTATAACGTTGTCTTTGTGTTTTAAGAAGAAACGATTGTACGGTTAATGGTTTTCCAAAATTCCATTGTATCCAAGCCTTACCATCTTTAGGAACTCTTAACTCTGTACGTTCATCAATTTTACCATTGGTAGCAATATTAATATCAAAATCTTTATTTGAACTCGTGATAATCGTTGGATTTTCTGAATCTATAATTTCTGACGCCAAAGCTGGATAAGCTAAAACGGCAATCTCTTTATAAAATCCTCCAATTTTACTAGGGCTAGGCAAAAACATTTTTACGTTGCCGCCATTTACAATAACCTCACGATGCACCACTTGTTTCATAGAATGCTCTACGGGTACCCAAGGTCCACCGCTAGAGGTCCATCCATCGCAATTATGAATCCCAAAACTCAACCCTAAACGTTCACATTCCGCAGCAGCGTGCGCAGTAATTTCAATATATTCTGGTGAATTAAAATCAACAGGTCCGTTTGGTATTCTATGAGTTACATTAAAAAGAATAATGCCGCCAATACCTGCATCGGCAATAGCTTCTAAATCTTTGGTCATTCCTACTTTACTCATATTTCCGCCCATAACATGCATCCACGTTAATGGTTTTGCAGAATGAGGTGGGTTTTTAAAACCGTTTTCTAAATTCGTTTTAGTTACTTCTTTTTTAATATTTTGACCTCTCACAGTAAAAACAAACGTAAAAAGAATAATAACGTAAAATACAACTGCTTTTTTCATACTTTTTAATTCTTTTTTAATTCTTTTTTAATTGTAATTGAACAGTTTTTCCTGCTTGTTCTCCTTCAGGTAAATGAATTACAAAATGAGTTTTACCTTTTTTATAATTACTATTTTCAATACTATATTTACCTTTAATGGATACATTAATTTTAGTGAGCTTTTGAGAAGGATCGCTAATTGCAAAGTCTAAATAATCAGATTTTTCTTCTAATAATATCACACAAGGTGCATCTACAGAAACCCCTCCTTTAATTGTTGATATTCCTTTTTTATAAAATATAATACCTGCATTTTTTTCATCAGCAGAAACAACACTCTGTTGCTCTTTATTATTAACAATTTTAAAAGGATTCCTTTTGTGTAAATTCATCATTTTTTCTTCTGATGCATTTGGAACTAAAATGTAACTATAGGATTCTTTTTTAGGCTGATTTCCGTGAGATAACCACAACTTAAAAATATGCTCTGTGAGGATAACTGGCCTGTAACGTTTTGCTACTTTGTTCCAACTGCCTTCTAAAATTTGAGTAGAAAGGTTTATTTTTCCTCCTTCAGGAAATAGGTAACCAATATTGTCATGTAATATCCAATCAGGTTCAATATCTTTTTGTTTCCCTTTATTAATTTCTATCTTATCATCTTTCCCTATTAAAACTTGTCCTTTTAAGAAAGCTTGATTTATTGAAGTGGTTACAACTTCTTTTTTTTCTGATGTAATTCCACTCCCCAAACAAACGATTGTATCATCAAACATAAACCAAGATTTTTTAGCCTTTAAATTATCTCGATCATAATCCATCGCAGCAATTCCATTTGTTCCATTACTAACCCCTCCAACAAAAACACTATTGGTTTTAAAACCGCTAAACTTTATAATTGGCAATGGTTTTTTATCTTGAATAATGGTAGTTCCTGGTAGTTTTTTCCAATCCCAAAAAGGAAAAATATTTTCATATTCTTTTCCTGTTGTAGATATTAACGAAACACCATCACCCATATAATATCCTTGAACATTTTCTTTATTAACAGACTCTGTTCCCACAACACGTTTTGAACTCATTTTAACTGAAAAATAGAACTCTTTTGTTCTGTGAACGTGAAAATCTGATTTCCAAAAATGTTTATTTCCTGATAATATTTTTGAATCTAAAGCCTGATCATAGGCTATTTCATAAGCTTTATCTAAAACTTTCATTTTTTGAATACATGTTTTTAAACGTGCCGCTTTTTTCAACTGTTCATTTTTAAAAAGCTGTCTTCCAGAAGCACTAACATCATACCTATCCTTCCAGATAATCCATTGTTGGCCATTCAAAATTAGATTCCTTAGAAATTTAATTTTATTCTCTTCAAACTTAAAAGGTGTATTACCAACAAACGTGTAACATTTAATCATATCTTCTAAATATGACAAGCCGTAATTACCAAATTGTAATTGTGCTCCATGCTCGTGATAAGACCAATCTGATTTTACTCCAACTCCTTTTGCTACTTGTAATTCGCCTTGAATAGCTCTACTTGCAATCGCTACAGAGTCTGGTTTTCTTAACAATAATGAGCGTAACATCACATTCGTAGATAACCATACTTTATTCTGCCCAGACATTTTTATTCTTGCACGATGTAATAAGACTTCTGCTTTGTTTAGTTGTTCTTTTGTTAATTCATTTTCCATTAAAAAAAGTATTGGCAATAACAACTCAGGAACTCCTATATGTTGATCGTGCCAATTGGTACTTAAAAAATCATTATCCAACCAAAAATTTAAACTTTTATGGATTTTTTTTGATAAACTCTCATCAAGATAATAGGTAGAAGTTTTATTTTTATAATTGATGGCTAAAGTTTGTACATATTGTAAATGATCTTTTACAGGCCAACCTCCTCTTATTCTATTAGTATAATCTATTGTAGACCAAGATCCATTTTCTTGTAAATTTGTCAATAAATCTTCTATTACTTTATCAGCTTCTTTAAGATTGATATAATAATCTAAAACATTTTTATGGAATTGTTTTAAATCCTTTGGATAAGATAATTCTAAGTGATTTTCTGTATTAGATTTTATACAGCCAGTAATTGTAATTAGAAAAAAAGTAATTATAAAATATACAAATGATTTCTTCATAATGGATTGCTTATTAAAGTATTTTTACTTTTAATAATTTAGTGTTTTGTATTTTTTCTTTGATGAATTACTTCCAATGCTTTATCAAAAGATGGGTCTTTAAACATTTTACCTATGTAGTTTAAATCTGATATCAATTTTTCTTCAGAATGTTTTTTATCTACAATTTGTTTACGTTCCCATTTTTTTTCTTTAGCTAGATAAGGCAACATATATTGATACCCTTTTTTAATACTTCTGCCATCTTTAGATTCTAAATCCCAAAGATTTACACCTACTTTTTGTCCTAATCTTACCAAATCTAAAAAACCGTTTAAATTCATAACAGAATAGGAAAAAGACTTTGTTCTAGCGAGTTCTCTTGGTTGACTTCCATCTGGTTCTATTTGATGAAATATTCTTGCTTTTGTAATCGTTGACAAATATTTTTTAACTTCTTCAATTCGATTTAAATACACTAAGATGTTAAGTAGTTGAATATCATAATGGGTCCCGTGATTATTTTCTCTATTTCGCTCCTCTTTCCCTAACTTGCTGTTTTGTAACCAATTTTCATATTCAGTTAACCAATTCAACATTCCTTCTTCTGTCTTTTTTTCCAATACATTTCTGTCTTTGGCCAACTCTAAAAATTTAAAAACTTCTACAAATCCTCGAATTTCAAGAATTCCAAAACATCTCCCTTCTGATTTTCCCGGTACATATTGTCCGAAATTAACATTAGGATTCATTCTAGTAGCTTCATCTAAAAACCAAGCATTAATTAGTTGAATTGCTTTATCAGCATATTTCTTTTCATTACTTTGATAATAAGTGCTGCTTAATATTTTTATGGCTGAAATAAAGTTGTTTTTCTCTACATAATCTGTAAAATTATTTCGAGTTTCTGGATTAATATCTCCATCTTTTCTAATGTATGGTAAACCATTAGACGTCTTAGGATTTGGCCACCAATAAGGACCAATACTCATATAATCGTGTTTGCTTTTACTTGGTGGAATGCCCGTTTTGTTTACAACTGAAAATGGGTTGGTTTTTAATAATTTATCTGCTTTGTTAATTAGTATTTTATAATTTTCAACGGCTATTTTATCACCTTTTTTAATCCTATTTTTTTGATTTTCTAATTCCTGATATTCTATAACTCTTATTTTTTCTGACATTTCTTGTGCAGAACTACAGCTATAAAAACTTATTAGAAATAAGAAAAATATTTTTTTAAAAAACACGAATTTATTTTTCATAAATAAAAATCAATCAACAAACAATTCATCAATATAAGGGCCACTTTTGCCAGCAGTTTCTAATCGTATACTATTTGCTCCTGCTTTTAATGTTATTATTGTGGGCACAAATTTCCACTCCTTTTCCCAACCTCCAGTTGATTTAAACTCTAGAGTTCTAATGTATTCATCATTTACAAACAATTTCATAGGATGCATTTTACCTATGTTATTGTGCATATATCTAAAACGAATGCTATAATCACCTCCTTCTCCATCGTTTTCTTGGTAAAACTCTACAGATCCTTCTTTATCATCAAAACGCACAAAACCTGTTCCTTTAAAACGTCTCGCTTTTGTACTTGCTTTTGCATTTCCTTTTAAAATTCCTTCTTCCGCAGAAATATTTACTCCTCTTCCTATCCACATATCTTTAGAGTGTTCGTTTCCCCAAAATAAGCCTTTGTTTTTACCAAAAGTTTCTTCCATATTTAAAACAACTTTGCCATTTTGTTTTACTACTGCTTTTACTATTGTAGCATCTGCAACTTTAAAAGCACCTTTATAAATAACACCTTTTGTTTCTGGATTTTCGCCATTTACAGTATAAAGAATTTCTAAATCATCTGTATTTGAAGTTCCAAAAATTTGAATTTGTTTAGCATCAATGGTGATTTTGTTTGAAGTATATAAAGCCTTATCTCCTAGAATTGAAGCGGTTATTATTGATGCTTTTTCTGCATTAGGTAGTGCTCTTAAAAACAATCGAGATTTCCCAAAAAACAGAGCTCTAAAATCTGATTTTGTTCTACTTGTAGGGTCAATAGGATTTCCATTTTCCATAGAAATTTTCTTTACATCACCTTGAATATTATAGTAGACTTTATTTTCTCCGTAGGGATATAAATTATCATTTTCGTCTAATCCCTCTGAAGTGATAATATAACTTGTGGTAAAAGAATCTTCCGCAGCTAACTTTTGAATACTTGTCTTTAATTTTGATGGTTGCTTGCTGGTTGAAAAAGACGTGCGTTTTACCTCTATACCATCAATGTATGCCACGGCTTCTAGTTTTCCGTCTTGATAAGGTACCATCCATTCGCATTGCATTTCGTTCCAAACAGTTCCTGGTTTGTCTTTTCCAAGTGATTTTCCATTTAAAAATAATTCAACTTCATCTGCATTAGAATATACCCAAACCGGAATAACCGTTCCTTTTTCCATTCTGGGATGCGTCCAATGAGGAAGCATATGAATCATAGTTTCTTTGGTCCATTGACTTTGATAGAAATAAAACAAATCTTTTTTAAATCCTGCTACATCTAAAGCACCTCCCATAAATAAATTGAATGGTAAACCTCCATGTACTAAACCTGCTTCACCATAATAATCGAAACCTGTCCAACGGAAATGACCACTATGCCAAGGATTATCTCGCATTACTTCCCAGTATTTTCTAGCTGATACTCTTACCGTAGCATTATCGTAAGACGAATTGAAACTTTGTTTTCTGTTTCGCCAATTTTTAGGGTTGATTCCTTCGTAAAAAAAGATTTCTTTTTCGGTTAAATTTGGCAATTCGTAAGTTCCTGGTAATTCGTTATCTCGCCACCAAGTTTGTGTTCTGTAATAACCTCTAGTTTGCCAAGTATGTGGCGCTTCGGTAGAAATAAATGGTTTATCAAAGGTTTTACTTTCTATAAATGATTTGGTTTCTGATCCTCCATTAACACCTGTAATATCCATATCTTCTGGATTTCCTGCGCCTGATGTAAATAATCGTGTTGGGTCTAAACTTTTTCCGAATTTCACCAATTCTGGTGCAACATCACTATGGGTTTCGTTACCTAAACTCCACACAAAAATACTTGGATGATTTCTGTCTCTGGTAATCCATTCTTTTACATCGCGTTGCCACCATTCATCAAAGGCTTGTTTGCCATAATCTTGAGGTGCTTTTTTGTGCCATCCATCAAAAATTTCATCCATCACCAACAGACCAATTTCATCACATAAATCATAAAACATTGGCGGAGTTGGGTTATGAGAAGGACGAATAGCATTAATACCCATATCTTTTAAAGATTGTAATTTCCAGCGTAACATTGGCTTTGTCCAAGCGCCTCCAACAGGTCCGCCTTCCCAATGCTCACAAACACCTTTTAATTTTACGTTTTCGCCATTTAACCAAAAACCTGTTTTAGTTTCCCATTTTACCGTTTTAAAGCCAAATGTTGTTTCTACCTCGTCAATTACTTTTTTACCCTCTAAAATTTTGGTAATAGCTCTATATAAGGTTGGCGTTTCTGGACTCCATAATTGTGGGTTTTCTATTTCAAATTGATAAGTTGGATTTGATCCTTTTAAGCTTTCAATTTTTTTAGTCAATTCTTTTCCCTCAGGAGAAAACAATTTTACTTCATATTTTAGCTTGTTTACATCGCCATTAATTTCTGCATCAATAGAAACAGTTGCTTTATCTTCTTTAATAGAAGGCGTTTTTATAAAAATACTATTAGGTTTAAAATGCGTTGGATTTACGACTATTAATTTTACAGGAGCATAAATTCCACAAGGATGATACCAACGTGCCGATGGCTCTAAACTATTATCAACTCTTACAGCAATATTATTTTCACCTTCTTTTAAATACTTTGAAATATCGTATCTAAAACTAATGTAGCCATAAGGTCGTTTCCCTAAATGGTTGCCATTTATCCAAACTTCGCTATTCATGTAAACCCCATCAAAATTGATGCAGGTTATCTTTGATAGGCTTTGCTTTTTTACCTCAAAAGTTTTTCTATACCAACCAATACCTCCATCATGATAACCACCACCTTGACCTTGATCTCCTCCTTTACGAACACCTTTTTCAAAAGACCAATCGTGAGGAACATTTAGCGTTTTCCAACTAGAATCATCAAAATTTTCTTTAGAAAAGGAGGCGTTATCCTCTAAAATAAAGTGCCAATTGTTGTTAAAATTTACTTCTGTACGTTGAGAAAAACTAACTAGTGCTATTAAAAATAATAGTAAAAATAAAAAGTGTTTTTTATTAAGATTTACTTCTAAAACTTGTTTTTTCATTTTAATATTTCTTCTATTATTTGTTAATATCAATAAATGCTATTTATCGTTCTGTAAAAACGGTCCTTTATCTGTTGGAAATTTAATATCTAAAAGCTTTTTCATTTTCTTTTCTACTTTTTTATATTTTTTATTTCCTGATAAATTTTTAAAAGCAAGTAAACTTTTTTTATGATGATATAACTCTGCGTCTAATACTTGTTGTGTAACTGCATTACGCCATTCTGTATATCTCCACTCACCATCTGTTGCTGTAACTCCCATTATTTTTTTACCTCTGGCATACATACTATATGCTGCTTCGTCCCATTTTTTATTAGGATTATCTATTACAGATAAAATACTTTTTCCGTCTGATACAGGAGCAAATTTTAAGTTACATAAATCAACTAAAGTTGAAAAAATATCTACATTTTCTACCAAAGCATCAGAAGTTTTGTTTATAACCCTGTTTTTATAACCTGTTTCTCGGCTAATAATTAAAGGTACTCTAACATCTATTTCTACATTAGATTGTTTACACCAAGATCCATATTCGCCTATTTTATAACCATGATCACTCATAAAAATTACAAATGTTTTTTTTCTTAAATCTAAGTCTTCTAACGTTTGCATTACTTTACCCACTTGGGCATCTATATAACTAATAGATGCATGATAACCATGAATTAAATCTCTTGTTAAATCATCGTTTAAGTCTCCTTTTTTAGGAATATTAGAATATCCTTTTAGCTCTCCCCAATTACTTAAAGCTAATTTATACATGCCTTGAGGCTTTTCTCTAGACGGAATTTTAAAGTCGTTTTTATTGTATAAATCCCAATATTTTTTTGGAGAATTATATGGTAAATGTGGCTTACTTAACCCCACAAACATTAAAAAATTATCCTCTTTTAATTGTTTAAGTGTTTCTATAGCATGTTGTGCTGCACGCCCATCTTTATAACCTTCATCTGGTACATCTGCATCTTCAAAAGCAGGTCCTTTAATTCTTTTACTTCCTGCTTTTATCTGTGCCTCTATAAGTGCTTTATTTTCTGGTTTTAAGTAAGCATTTGGTTCTTTTTCAAAATAAGTAGACCATACATTTTTATCATCTACACCATGATGATACACTTTACCTATACTTATTGTTTTGTATCCATTTTTATTAAAAAGTTGTGGCAAAGAAACCACCTCTTTATTTACTTTACGAAGTGGCGTAAAAATACTGTAAATACCTATAGTTTCTGGTCTTAACCCAGTTAATGTACTCATTCTAGAAGGGGCACATATAGCTTGTTGTACATACGCTTTATTAAACCGTACTCCATCTTTTGCTAATTTATCTATATTAGGTGTTATTGCTGTTTCGCTTCCATAACAACCTAATTCTGCTCTTAAATCATCTACGTAAAAAACCAATACATTTGGTTTTTCATTTTGAGCTTGAAAGTTTGCAAAACTAAAAGCTATAAAAAATGCAATTATAATTTTTTTCATTTTATTTACGTTTAACATATTCTAATAAGATATTTTTAACATCCGTTACGGTTCCCATTTTTAATCCATTATTTTGGTTTGCTCCTGTTACCCAATACAACACCATTCCTGCATCAGAACAATCCCAACTTCCTTTTTGAAACTTAACTACATCATCATTTTCTGCAATTTTACCTTGAATCCATACTTGTTGTAAGCGTTCATCTTTATGATTTTTTGCCCAATCCCAATCAGCTAATTTTGCTTTTAAATTTATATTTTGATCTGGAATTCTAACTTCTTCTACACCAAAATCTAATATCTGTTGCCATTTATAAAAATCTCCTGCATTATCATTAGCAGGATGATGAGTAAGCACTTTTACATATTTGTGTTTATTTTTTTTAGATGCTTCTAAAGCAAAACCAATAATATCTGGTTCTCCTGCTTCAATAATCCAAAGTGGATCTTTCTCTGTAGATAAATTTATTGCCTTTGCTAAATCTTTTATTGTTTCATCTAATTGCCACTTTGCATCTAAAAACGTAATTTCATCAAAACCTCCCCATCTTCTTGCGGTAACATCACAAGCACTTTGCATTAATGCATGTCGTTCTTTTTCTGCTTTTTCTGATATTCTATTTACACGAACCAAATCGCAACTATGAGAATAATGCACCAACCTACTTTCTAAACCTGTTGCCCTTAATAAAGCTAAAGAAATGGCGGTACCTCCTAAATCATCTGGATCTGGAGAGTTACCATCTGCTACAATAGCAATTCTACCCGCAGGAGCATTTACAGTTTGCGATGTTACTGCACAACTAGTCAATAACAAACCAATTAACACTAATTTTAATTCTCTCATAATGAGTTTATTTTTCTTCTAAATTATTTAACTGTCGATTGAAACTTATAAGTACCTGGTTGTGCTAACAATTCAAACGAATCTGCATTTGTTTTTACTAACGTTACCCCTTTTACATCTTCTACATTTTTACCATTTACTAACAATGGTTCGTTTGTATTTCCTTGAACACTTACTTTTGCTGTTGTGTTAGGAGGAATTGTAGCTTCTAAAGAAAAAGTACCCGCTTTAATTTCCCAAGATGAAGCAATTTCACCATAGGTTGTATTTAAAGAAGCAGAAGCCGAAGTTAATTTTTTATTTGTTTTTGGTGCTATTCTAATAGTTTTATACCCTGCTTCTAAAGGTGCAATACCAGCAATACGCTCGTACATCCATTCTCCTATTGCTCCGTATGCGTAATGGTTTAAACTATTCATATTTTGAGGATTAAATCCTTCTTCTTTACTATAGCTATTCCAACGTTCCCAAATAGTTGTTGCTCCTTGATTAATAGAGTAAAACCAAGACGGATAAGTTTCGTTAAATAACAACTTATAAACTAAGTCTGTTTCTCCCATATTATCTAAAACTTGAGATAAAAGTGGGGTTCCTAAAAAACCTGTTTTTAAGTGATCGTCTGCTTCACTGATTTTTACTAATAAATTTTGCTGCGCTTGTTTTTGCTTTCCTTCAGGTAATAAATCGAATGCTAATGCTAATAAATATGATGTTTGTGTAGCTCTAATTCCTTTAATGTTTCCTTGATCATCAAAATACTCATTATCGAAAGCTTTTGCTATTCTTTCATATAATTTCTGATACATTTTAGCCTCTTCTGTTTTACCTAAAACTTCTGCTGTTTGCGCTGTTAATTTAGCTGAATGTGCAAAAAAAGCAGTCCCAATTAAATTATGAGATGTATCTCCTTTTGTTTTTCCGTTTTCTGCATTTGGTTGTAACCAATCTGCAAACCCACCCATAGAAGAAATTAAATCTTTAGAACTAGTTTGATGATACGCTACCCACCTTTTCATTGTTTCAAAATTTTCTTCAAGAATTTTTTTATCTCCAGTTCTAAAGTAAATTTTCCAAGGAATTATAGTACATACATCTCCCCAACCAGCACTAACTTTATTATTATTTAAAACATCTGGCACTACCCAAGGAATACCACCATTATCGTATTGAGATTCTCTAACACTTTGTAACCAGCTAGCCCAAAATTTATATACATCTGCATTAAAAATAGACGTTGGTCCAAAAACCTGAGCATCACCCGTCCACCCCATTCGTTCGTCTCGTTGTGGGCAATCTGTTGGTATATCAAAGAAATTACCACGAAGTCCCCAAACAATATTACTTTGTAGTTGGTTTAACTTTTTATGAGAAGTTGTAAATGTTCCGTTTTCATCAAAATCAGAATATTGAACGATTCCTGTTACCCAATCTTTTGATGGTTCTATTGCTGTATCAAATCCGCTTAACTCTACATATCTAAATCCGTGAAACGTAAATTTTGGCATCCACTCTACCACACCATCTTTTGATGCTGTATAATAATTTGTTGACAGAGCACTTCTATAATTTTCTGTGTAAAATGTACCGTCTGGCGATAACATTTCTGCAAATCTAATTTTAAGTATTTGCCCTTTTTTCATAGGTACTTTTACTAGAGGTACACCCACCATATTTTGCTGTAAATCAAAAATAACAGCACCCTCTTTTTTTATAATTTCTTTTGTTTCTAATTCAATTTTAGACTTTACTGTTGAGTGTCTTTTTGGCTCTAATTTTATAGCATTAGTAACCTTAGTTGCGTTAACAGTTAGCCAATCTTTATCATCAAAATTATTTGTTGTCCAATCTGCCATTTCTAGATTGGCATCATAAGTTTCTCCATCATAAATTTCAGACAATCTTATTGGGCCATTTGTAGTTCCTCTCCAAGAATCATCAGAAATAATAACTTCTTTAGAACCGTCTTTCATTGTTAATTCTAACTGAGATAAAACTTTAGGCGATTCTGTATCACTCCAATACGATTTCATCCAACCTAATCTACCAGAATGCCATCCTGCAGCCAATTCTATTCCTATAGTATTTTTACCAGGTTTTATTAAATCTGTAACATCATAAGTAATGGTTTCAATACGTTTTTTATACGGGGTATATCCCGGAGGCATTACATCATCACTAACGTCTTCGCCATTTATTGCCACATCAAAAACACCTTTTGCGGTAATATATAATCTTGCCGAAGCAACATCGTTAGATAACTCAAAACCTTTTCTTAAATATTGTGGTCTGTGAATAATGTTATCTTGACTTCCAATAACTCCTTCTTCTTTGGTTGGTAAACCTATCCATTGGGCTTTCCAATCTGTATTGTTTAACAAACCTAATTCAAAATTATTGGTATCACTCCAATCTGAAGCATCATCATCTTGGTTCCAATACTTAACTTGCCAATAAACTTTTTGACGAGATTTTAAAGCATCTCCACCATACTTAATCCATGCAGATTGAGCTGTTTTCTGTTTTTTAGAATCCCAAACATCAGCATTATCAGGCAATAAATCTGGACTACTAGCTACAACTATTTGATAAGCAGATTGACTTTTTACCTCATCTAAAATAGGTAATTGCCAAGAAAATGTAGGGCTTGCTTCATAAAAACCAATAGGGTTTTCAAATCCTTCTGAAACGGTTAAATTTTTAGGACTCTGTAGAATTTCTGCTTCCTTACATGATACCAAAGTAAATAAGGTAAAACAACAAATTGTGGAAAAAAGATATTTAAACATGTTTATATAAAGTATTAATTAAAATTTATTTTGAAATTTATAAGTTCCTGAATTCACTAAAATTACTAAAGATTCTTTATCTGTATTTAATAATTTTATATTAATATTTTCTTTTATAGCGCTTCCGTTTACAAGTAATTCTTCTAGATTTCCTAAAGGAATATGAACTTCTGCCGTTGTATTTGGTGGAATAACAACATCTAATTGAAACGTTTTATTTTCAATTTTCCATGCAGAAGAAACTTCTCCGTAAGAGGTGTTTAAAGATGCTGATGCAGAAGATAATCTTTTATTAGGTATTGGAGCAATTCTAATTTTTTTATAGCCTGGTGCTAGTGATGCAATACCTGCAATACGCTCGTACATCCATTGTCCTACTGCTCCGTACGCATAATGGTTAAGACTATTCATGCTTTGTGGGTTAAAACCATCAGCTTTACTAAAGCTATTCCAACGTTCCCACATAGTGGTTGCTCCTTGATTTATAGAATAAAACCAAGATGGATAGGTTTCTTTAAATAAAATTTTATACATTAAATCTATCTCGCCCATATCATCTAAAACCTTAGGTAATATTGGTGTACCTAAAAAACCTGTTCCTAAATGGTAATCTGCTTTTTTAAGTACTTCTAGCAAATGCTTTTGTGCTTTTACTTTGGTTTCTGGTTTTAATAAATTAAAATGTATCGCTAATAAATAACTGGTTTGCGTTTGTTTTGTGTTTATAAACATTCCGTTTTCATCAAAAAACTTGTTTTCAAAAGCATTGGCTATTTCTTTGTATAAATTTTTGTATTTTTTTTCGTCTTCTGTTTTACCTAAAACACTTGCAATTTTAGATAGTAAATGAGCAGAGTGTGCAAAATAAGCTGTGTTTATAAACTCTTTTGGTGTATCGCCTCTATTCCCTATTTTACCTGTTTTTTCTGGATAAGGTTGTAACCAATCTGCAAAAGAATGCACATAAGAAATATAATTTTTAGCCTTAGATTGGTAATAACCAACCCACTTTTTAGACATTTCGTAATTTTCTTGAAGCACACTTATATCTCCTGTAATATTATAAATATCCCAAGGGATAATTACACCTGCGTCTCCCCAACCAGAACTTGCATTGTTATTTTGTAGTACGTCTGGTATGATAAAAGGGATTAAACCGTCTTTATGCTCAGACTGAGTTTCTCGCATACTTTGTAACCAAGCTGTCCAAAAAGCATGTGTCTTAAAATTAAACATGGCTGTTGGAGAGATTACTTGTGCATCGCCTGTCCACCCTAAACGTTCGTCTCGTTGCGGACAATCTGTAGGAACATCGAAAAAATTATCGCGTAAGCCCCAAGTAATGTTACTTTGTAATTGATTTAATTTTTCGTGTGATGATGTAAACGTTCCATTTACTTCAAAATCTGAATGCTGCACCAATCCTTGTACCCAAGTTGAATCTGGTTTTGCTTGTTTATCAAATCCACTTAATTCTACAAACTGAAATCCGTGAAACGTAAATTTTGGTGTATAGTTTATAATTCCATCCGCCGCAGCGATATAATAATCGGTAGATTGAGCCGAACGGTAATTGGTGGTATAAAACGAGCCATCACTTAACAACATTTCTGAAAAACGAATTTTTAAGGTATCTCCTTTTTTCATAGGCACTTTTACCTTTGGTACGCCTACCATATTTTGCTTTAAGTTAAATATTGCTATGTTCTCTTTTACAGAAACAACCTCTACATTACTAATTAATAATTTTTGTTTTACTGTTGTATGGCGTTTAGGAGCTAGTTTAACAGAATCTACAACCGCATCTATTTCTGTATTTTGCCAAGTAGCATCGTTAAAATTTGCAGCGGACCAATTCGGTATTTCAAGATTAGCGTCATAAGTTTCTCCATCATAGATACCTGCTAATCGAATAGGACCATTTGTGGTTCCTTTCCAACTTTCATCAGATATAATAATTTGTTTAGATCCGTCTTTTAAGGTTATTTCTAACTGACATAATATTTTAGGTGATGCAAAGTTTTCGTAAAGTGCTTTACCTCTACTAATTCTTCCGGAATGCCACCCCGAAGCCAACGCTACCGCTATGGCATTTTTACCTGTTTCTAATAACGTTGTAACATCGTAAGTAAGTGTTTCTATACGGTGGTTATAAGGTGTCCAACCCGGAGGCATTACATCATCACTTACATTTTTTCCGTTTAAATGCACATCAAAAATTCCTTTTGCGGTAATATATAACCTTGCAGATTCTACCTCCTTAGATACTTCAAAACCTTTTCTTAAATATTGAGGTCTATGCATTAAAAATTTTCTAACGCCTTTAATACTATCTTTTGCAGTATCTAAACCTGCCCATTTTGCTTTCCAATCTTTATTGTTTAGTAAACCTAATTCAAATGTATTTATAGCACTCCATGCAGATGCGGTTTTGTCTTGATTCCAATAACGCACTTGCCAGTATACTTTTTGTCTAGATTGCAAAGGTTTTCCTTTATAATTAATCCATGTAGATTGGTTTTTTACTTGTTTTTTTGAATCCCAAATATCTGGGTTATCTGGCAATAAACTAGGTGTACTAGCTGCAACAATTTGATATGCAGATTGACTTTTTACATTTTCTGAAACAGGTAATACCCATGAAAAAGTAGGCTTGTTATTATAAAACCCAATTGGATTTTTAAAACCTTCGGAAACGGTAAGTTCTATAGGTTTTGAAATTTCAGGTTTGTCACATGAAATAAAAATTGATAGGGTTAGAAAACTAACTATGTAATAAAAATATTGCTGCTTCATTTTTAATTGAATTCTTTAAATTTTAGTTTTTTTTTTAGATTAAAACGGATATGCTTTAAACTGTATTAAACAATTATTCGATTTATTTTTTATTATTTGACACATAGATTTTGTATGCTTTTTTCACAAAGAAATCATCAAAAAAAAATTAAAACTCAATAGAGCAAGATTGTTTTTTTTTCTTTTAAAACCATCCTGCTCTGTCTCGTAAAATCGATAATTAATTTATATTATTTTGATTGTACAAATAACCTCTTTAACTCCTTCTGGAAACATTGCCAAAATGGGCACTACCTCCATACCCGGAACTTGATTAAATATACGTTCTTTATTATGTTTTTTAATGATTAAAGGCACATTTGCATTAATAACAACCACACCTTCTTTTTTATGAATTGCTATTTTATACTCGGTTAATTGAGCCACTTTTTCGCCACTTGCAGAAACTAGAGGTAACACTAAGGTATCTTTATTAAAATTAGACGCTGTTCTTACTGCTTTAATGGTTGTTTTTTCTTTATCAAAAAGGTAATTCAATTTAATATTACCTGCTGTTTTTAAAGTTTCTTTTTCTCGATTGGTTAACACCGCATCTATAGTAAAATCTATAGTTTCTTTAGTATCAATTACTGATACTTTTGCTTTTAAATCATGAATATTTGTATACCAAACCTCATCAACAAAACGCTCTACTCTTGGTGTTAAACAAAAATCTTCTTCTGGTTGTGGTTGCTGGTTATAATCTTCTACTAAGAGATATTCTGCCATACTTGCTGTAAATAACGGACCAACTTTTTCGTGCCATAAAACAGCTAAAGATCCGCCTGTGGCTGCAACAGAATATTTCTTTTTCCAGATTTGATCGTAAGAAGAAACTGTACTTCTCCAAGGGCCTCTTGAAGCTAGCCACACATCGAGTTCTGCAAAGTGTTTTACACCGTCTTTACTACTTCTAGGAATTGGAGTAGCTTTATTTACATTTTTTATATGCGTTGTATTATCTAAAACAAATGCTAAGTTTTTTGCATGAGAAAAAGTATGATGTATGCATGGTTTTACACCATGAGACTCAAAGTGCAAACCACCAGCTAAAAGGCCATTAACAGTACAACGTTCTAATAACTCTGTGTTTAAAACAGCTGCCGTACCAAATGCAGCATTTCTATTTGCCATTAACGAAAATGCGGGTTGGCAACCATCTGTAGTTCTACTACCCCAATAACTCCATTTATTTTGACGAGTACCCCAACTATTATCCCAAGCACCATCTGGCAACATAAATTCTAGATGCCCATTCATAGATTCTGTAAGTAACACTAGTAATTCTTCATCTTTTTCCAGAACAGCATATTGTACTAAAGCATTTAAAGTTTCTTCTACATTATACCCCAAATCTACAGGATAAAAGCCTTTAGCACTTTTATTGTTATCTGGTTTATCTTCTCCAAATATCAATTTATTGGGAGTTGTTAAATACTCGGGAATTAATGCTACAAATTCTTTACTGCGGAGAATATATTTTTCTTCTTTAAAATATTTTCCTAAAAAATACAGGGCATAAATAGCTGTAAAACGATAGTTGATGTGACTAAAATGCATGTCGAACTTTTTATAAACAAATTCTATTGCAGCTTTTAATCGTGTATCCCATTTTTCTTTTAATTCTTTAGATAGCAAATGCCCATGATGATGTAAAGCTTCGCCTAAAGCTATGGCTCCAAAAACAGTAATACCATTCCAAGATTTTGGATCTATCATATTGGTCCAACTTCCATCTGGGTTATCTACATTTACAGACCAATCCATTAGTTTTAAGGCCGCATCTAAATATTTTTGCTCACCTGTAACATCTGCCATATACATAAACGGGTAAACAGCATCGTTGCACCTACCATGCACAACATTACAGGCATAACAGTACAATGCCCCATCTGTAACGGAATCGTTTGGGTTATTTACTTGATCTCTAATCATAGCATCACACCATGTTTTTAGCAAATTAAAAGATTGCTTTTCAAACTCGGTCATGCTTTTTAAATCTAGCTTTTTAAAACCATTTTTGTTGCACGAATATATTGGTAACATTAATCCTAAACTTCCCCATGTAGATAGCTGAATAAATGAGCGTCTTTTCATGTTTAAAACTTATTTAACAATTAAGCTTTAAAATTAATTTATTTTATAAAAAACATTGTCCTGTATTATCGTTATTGGTTAAATGCTTTTTAAAATTTGATAAAATACACTCCTCTAAAAAAACTTTGCTGTATAAAAAAAGCTAGCATTTTTTACAATGCTAGCTTCATCAATTTTATAATCTATTTAAAAATTATTTTACAATAATTTTATGGTTATACACTTTATTATGATCACTAATTACTCTTATAATATAAATACCAGAATTCAGTTTTTCTGTAACCAATACATTCTCTTTATTTGTAACTGTTTTGTAAACAATTTTACCTAACATATCACTAATAAATATTTTTGCATTTGTAATTCCTTTTAAAGAAATTGTAAATTGATCTTTTACAGGGTTTGGATATACTTGTATAGATTGTAAATTAAGTTGATTATCATTTACACTAAGTATAGCTGTTGTTGATTCTACAATCCATTTGCTTCTATCATCTTTATTTAATGAATGACTAACGGTATTGTCTTCTTCATTATATAAATATCTTCCAGAATTTTTGGTTTCAAAAGTATAAACTCCATTTCCTTCATAAATTACCGTCCATATTTTATCTACATCTACTCTTGGTGGTGCAAAACCAGTATTTATAATTGTTCCTGCAGATCCTCCTGCAAACCTTAAAATTCCTTTAACGCTACTATCAATATTATAAAAATCTCCAGATTTTACAAATTCCCATTCTTTATCCTCACCTGTAGCTACTTCACTTGTAATTACTGCTGATTCTTCAGAATCTAAATACCTACCTGTTGCCACATTTTTAATTCTATAAATATCTCCTGATAAATCACTAAAATCTTTATTATTAACTGTTATAGTAACTTCTGTAGAAGACAAACTTTCATTTTTATCATTATAAGCTATTGCTTTTACAGTGTGCGTACCTGGTGCTTGAGTACTCCATTCTCCTGTATAAGGAGAAGTTGTATCTTCACTATACAATTGCCCATCAACCCAAAATTCAACTTTAGAAATTGTACCAGAATTTGTAGATGAATTAGCACGTAACTGAATAGTTTCTGTGGTATTAAAAACTTGATTATCATAAGGGGCTGCTAAAGAAACATTAAAAGGTTTAGGCAAAATTCCTAAATCTATTATTTGTAAATAAATAGGTTGTGCATTCCCTGTTTTTTTCTCCATTAAATAATAATAAAGTTTACCATCTGCAATATGTACTCTACCGTGATTAAATATTCTACCATTAGTAGCCTGATATATTCTTGTAAAATTATTGGTTCCTCCTTCTGCTTTTTCTACAAAAACGCGTCCGTTATTTAATCCAATAATATAAATATCATTACCAAAAGTGTAAATTGATTCTGCACCAGCAAAATCTGTTGTGGTTGTAAAGTCTGCGTCACCTGCTTTTTTATAGGTATGTACATTTTTAGTAACATTATTTTCGTTGTCTTTAACTTTACTAATTATATGTACATTTCCTTGATCTGTTACCGTCCAATCAAACCCACCAACAATATATACTTTATTTGCTGCGGTAGTTGAAACCAAATCACCCGGCTCTGTTACTTTAGCTTTATCTGCATCAATTAAAGGCAATGAGAATGATTCTCCTTTATAATTTTTCCAACTATCTGCACCACTTTGGTTGTCTGAATACGCATAATAAACACCATTTTGATACTGATATTTATCGTTATTATTAGAAGATCTTCGTTGAAAACCAACTCTAATTTTTCCGTTTACATACTTCATATTTCCATATAAACCCCAATTATAAGCTTCTCCTTTAGATTTTGCATTTAATACGTTAAAATGCGTAAAACTTGACCAAGAAGAAGAATTAGCGGTGTATTTAGAAAACTTATAGGCTCCATTATTATTACCACCTTCTCTCATATACATAAAAAGGTCTCCAGAATCGTTTAAGAAAAACTGAGGATAAGTTAAGGCAGAAAATGAACTATAATCTTCTTGTCCGTTTAAACTAATGTGTTTATAATCACCCTCATTATCTTTTACAAACTGATCAAGTGTAAAATCTTCATCAGCCACAGAAGCTGCATTTTTTTGAGAATAAGAATATCTAAAATAATCATTACTTAAACTACCATCAGAAGGTCTTGTTCTACTGTAAGAATGCATGTCGTATAATAAATGAATCGTTCCGTCTATAGGGCTAATGGCAACAGCAATTGTATTATGAGATTCTCCAATCCACCATTTATTTTGGTAACCACTATGTCGGTGAGGAAATTCTATTGTTTTTTGAGTTCCTGTTTTTGTATTATAACGAGTTAACATTACATGACGATCTTCTTTACCACCTCTGTACCAAGTCATAAATACAAACTCTTTATAAGTTTTTAAACAATCTCCATGAGGTGTAATAATTTTTCCGAAAAAATAATCATAAGGAGCATTTTCTCCAGTATTTGTTGCGGATCCATTTACTTTACTTCCATCAAAAAACAAAGCTGTATCAGAAATTTTAACTTCTTTTTCTAAAATTACCTGTGCATTTATAGAGCTATTAAATCCTAAAAAAAGAAATAAAGTCAATATTAGTTTTTCGTTACAAAACTTAAAATATTTTTTAATTGTAGTTTTTATCATTTTATTTTAATTAGTAAAAATTTTATTTACAACAAATTTCATTAAAATACCCCAACAAACTGTTATACACTGTCCTGTATTACTTAATAAAGTTTGCAGTTCTTAAAAGAGGGCATAGATTAAAAACGATATAACCTTTTTTTAACTTACTTTTAAAATAAAAAAAAGGCCAAAGAAATTAATTTCTCTGGCCTTTATAAAAAACTATTTTTTATCAAAAAAAATTATTCAATTACTAATTTTCTTTGATAAGATTTTCCATCTCCTACAACATTTATTAGATAAATGCCTGGAGCAAATTTTTCTTCATTTATTATTTCTAGAGTACCACTAGTAGTTGTGTTTTTATAAATTAATTTACCTAGCATGTTACTAATTGAAATATCTGCTTTTGTAATACCTTTTAAAGAAATATTAAAACTACTTCTTGCAGGGTTTGGGTAAACTGCTACCGTAGTAATATCATCAGTTTGTAAAATATTTTCTTTTTCTGATGTTTTACTTAAAGCTGTACTTGTTGCTATTAGCTGCCATTTAGTAGTATTAGCACTACCAGATGTTACCAACACACCTTTATTACTGCTATTTTGAGATAAGAATCTATTATTCTTTTTTAATTTAAATTGATAAATATTATTACCTAAACTAATTACAGACCATTGCTTATCACTTTGAAATTTTACAGGTTCTGTTTGGGTTCCTACTATAGTGTTATTAGCACCTTCTGCTAGCATACCAGAACTATTACTGTTACTTGCTTTTCTGTTATCTATATTAAAATAACTACCCGTACCTGTTCTTACAAGTCTCCATTGTTTATCGTAACCACTTTGCCCTGTATTAGTCTGAATAACAGTACTACTAGGCACACCTTGTAAAAACCTACCTGTTGATACATTTTTTACTTTATACCAAGATGCTGTTATATCTCCACTAGTTGGCGGTGGTGTAGACACATTATCATCACTTATTTTAAAAACATAAGAAAATATACCTTGGCTATCTGTTTTGGTATCACCTCTGTCTTCTGCTATAACAACAAGATTACCATCAACTAAACGTACACCAGAGCTTCCTAAAGTATCTTTTGTTTGATAAACAAGATCATTTCTGTATTTAAATTCTCCTGCTGCTGTACTCTGTATTGTTATAATTCCTTTAGATTTATTAATAGAAGTGTTGTAAATACGGTCTCCATAAGCAATACCTGTTTTACCTACTCCTGAGTGTTTTGTAAATTCAGTTTGTCCGGCTTTACGCACATAGGTATAATGATATTTAGTATCGTTACCTCTACCTCTATAACTAATATGAATATCTCCTTTATCACTTACTGCCATTGAAGGTCCTCCGCTAGATCCTTTACCATCTTTAGTTGCTGGTAAATCTATTAAAAGTGGAGAATAATCTTGAATTGGCATAGGTTGTGTTTTTCCGTCTACGTCTTTCCAAGCACCGGTCATTGTAGATCCAGCGTTTGCCACATACACCCCTTCATTAAGTACACCATCTGCTTTTTTTCTTGCCCATCTTACAGAAAAACCATAATATAAATCACCTCCTGCCAAAACAGGTGCTGGTGCATAGGCATAATTTCTATCTTTTGTTTCTACAAATCCTTTACCAGAACCTCTAATTACCATTTTAGCTTTAGACCAAGTACTTGTAGATCCATTATATACATGAACCATTTCATTACCACCAACTGCAGATCCTTTTCTGTAATTAACAATTAAATTACCTTTATCATTTTCGGTAACCGCTGGATATGTAATTGTAACATTTTGTCCTGCAGCCAAATACCCTCTCGTTTTATTAAACATACCTATTTTAAAGTCACTATCTTTTGCAAAAGCAGTATTCTTTTTAGATACAATATACTTAAGTGGATCATTATGATGATCGTAAAAAACATGAACTGTACCGTCTGTTTTACTAACACCAATACTTATAGTTTTATGAGAATCTCCCCAGCTATTTACCTTAGGGCCAATTAATGTATTTTTATGAGGTAATTGAACTGTAACCCATTTACCTGATCCTATTTTTTTACGAGAAATCATTAAATCTCTACCGTTTTTCATACCGCCTTTGTACCAGCCAAAGAAAATATATCCATTAACAACTGTTAAACAATCTCCTCTCGGACTTATGCTTGGTGCATAATGAAATGCTTTTACTTTTTCTCCGTTTTTATCTGGATACCAAAAATATAACCCTTCATTTGTTACTTCACTTCTTTCTAAAAATTCTACTTTTTGAGCAAAAGTATTTTTAAAGGATAATAAAAATAGTACTATCGCAAATAGTTTGATTGTGTAGGTAATCCTAATTTTTGCATTAGTTAATGTTTGTTCTTTTAAATCATTCATAAGTTTAGTTATTTAATTAGTTAATTGTTTGTGCTTTATTCATTTTAACACAAAAAGCACAATATCTATACTCATATATTATTGTTATAGGTTGTAACAATAATATATGAAGCTCATAATTTTGAATTTTAAAATTCAAAACTATTTTATTTGTTGATCTTATTAATAAAAAATCAACATGCTTAGATACTAGCTTTAAATTTATATTTACCCGATTCTACTCTATATACAGCATTTCCGTTTTCAAAACGAAGGAAGGTTACTACTTCACTTTTTTTCATTGGTTTTCCGTTTTCGGTAATACTTTTTAAATTATTTGTTGGTATATAAACTGTAGCCTGAGAATTAGGAGGAATACTTACATTTAATGTTAATTGTTTATCATTACGCTCCCAACGGCTACTTATTTTCCCATAAAGGGATGTCGTACTTCCTTCTACAAAACTCAAATCGCCTGCTAGTATTGGTTGAATAATGAAAGATTGAAAACCAGGAGACAAAGGATCTGGACGAATACCTGCAAGACTTTTTGTCATCCAAGACGCTACACCAGTGTAACAGGTATGAATACGACTAGGTACATCTACATTCCAATACTCTGGCCAAGTGTTTTCTCCGCGCTCAATAAAGTACCCGTAACTCGGTTGTACCTTACTAGAAAGTGCTTTAAAAAACAAATCACTTCGTCCAGATTCTTCAATTATATACTTAAATAAAACGGGTAAGCCAGAACTTCCCATATCTAAATAAGCCTGATTATCTGTAAGTTCTTTTTCTATGTTAGCAAATACTTTATCACGAAGGTTTTTAGGTGCAACGCCTGTCATTAAAGCAAAAGCTTGTTGTACCTGAGTTCCGTTTGAATAGGTATTTGTTTCAGAATTAAAAAAGTGCTGATGTATGGCCTTTCTCAATACATCTAAGCGTTTTTGATAAAACTCAGCGTCTTTTTCTTTACCTTGTATTTTAGCCATACGAACCACATCTGCCAAGTTCATGGCATACACACAGTTATTAAAATATTGTGCTTCTGGTGTATCTCCCCATTCTTTACGTTTTTTGGGTGCAGCCCAATCGCCAAGAAATTTCCCTCTGTTTTCTGAATAATTAACAAGAACGCCATTTTTTACATGCTCATTTAAATACGCTAACCACTTAATTGCTGATGGATAAATGCGTTCAAATATTTGCTGATCACCATAAACCTGATAATATGCCGAAGCAATATTAAGCCCTGCACTACTCCACATTGGCCCTCCAAAATGATGGTTAATTTGTGGTGCAGTATGATAAAACCATCCATTTTCTGTTTGTACATCTGCCCAATCTCTCACATGTTTCATGTACAATGCACCACTTTGGTAATTTGGCAACGCTATACCCCAAGAGGTTGCGAAGGCCACTTCTCCATACCCTAATCGTTCTCTATGTGGGCAATCCATGGTAAAACCTTCTACTGTGTTTGCACGATAGGTCCATAAATCTGCCTCGTAAATTTTATTAAATAATTCTTTTGATGACGTAAAATGCCCAACCTGTTTAATATCGGTTGCAAGCACCAAACCTTTTACATCACTAAGTTCTGGTTTTTTCCTTAAACCTTCAATAGTTACATATCGTCCTGCTATATAATTAAATCGATTTCTAAAGACCTCTTCCCCTATTCCTGTACAAATATATTCATTGAGTTGTCCAAAATCTTGCCCAGTTTTATCATCATCGGCCACTTTAATTTTTATGACATCACCTGCTTGCTGTCCTCTTATTTTTAGTTCTACCCAACCTGTAAAATTCTTACCTAAATCTACAAAGTAAGTCTCTTCACCAGAAATATTTTTAGCAGAAATTGTTTCAATAATACGTGTTGGCTCCATCATTTGAGAAGAAAGCTTTGCTTTAATGGTTGTTTCTTCTGCTAAATCCCAATTTGTATCATCAAACTCAGCTAAATTCCACCCTTGTATATATTGTTTGGCATCCACAATTTCACCACCGTGATCTCTATATTTTATTTCCCCTCGGTTTTTACTGTTAGCCGCATGGCATCTCCAATCTTTTCCTGTTTCTAAAGAAAACGACTTTCCTTTTTCATCTTCGCCATTAAGTTGAACACGTAGCGCTTGAAATGTATTGAAGGTTGTGTAACGAGACCATCCTGGGCCTGTCCAAAATGCTATAACATTATCGCCTTTCACCAATAAATCACTAATATCGTAAGTAACATACAAAATACGTTTGTCTAAACGCGTTTGAGCAGGTGCCAAAAACCGATTATCTGCTTTTTTACCATTTACATACAACTCGTGATAACCACATGAAGCCACATGAAGAAATGCTTTTTTAGCCGGAGCAGATAATTTTAGCTTTTTTCGAAACCATAAATGTTGTTCTACTGGAAGATTTGTTTTGTGATCTGTTGCTAATTCAGTTGTTTTTTCTTTATCAGCAGTCTTAGCAACTTTATCCATATTGGGATGTCTAATCCAAGAAGCTGTCCAATCTTTATCAGCAAGTAATCCTATAGAAAAACGAGCAAATTTACTCCAATTACTAGCTTTACCATCTTTATCAAAAACACGAACTTTCCAATAACAATCTTGATTTGAAACTAATGTTTTACCTGCATAAGAGACCAAAGCAGATTGCGATGATTTAATTTTACCACTATCCCATAAATCGCCTTTGTTTTTAGTTAAAAGTTCTGGGTTACTAGCTACAAGTATATGATACCCCGTTTGCTTTTGACCTCTAACATACGCTTCGTCAATTATTTGCCAACTTAAACGTGGTTTATTAGTGTCTATCCCTAAAGGATTTACCAAATATTCACATCTTAATTCTTTTACGTCTATATGTTTAACCTTTTGAGCACAACATACATTCAAAAAAGCTAAACAAAGTATTATTAGAAAATTTCGAATTTTATAATCCATCTTTTTTAATTAATTAGAAACCGCTTTTGGTGATTGTACAACTCCGTTTCCTTTTTCCCAACTCCAATAATCTATAGACTTTCTGTTTTTATCCAATACATAATTCCATTTTTTTAGATAAAATTCTTTGGGTTTAAAATCATCACCCACAGCTTTTAATGCTTTTTTAAGTTTAGCGTCTAAGTCTTTTTGTAGTGTTTCAAACTCTGGTTTATCCAATAAATTATTCATTTGATACGGATCTTTAACGTTGTCAAAAAGTTGAGTTGCACCTTGCGGACTACGTGTATAACTATATTGCTTGGTTCTAATAGCTCTGTAAGAAGGATTTTTATAACTGCTAGAAAAAGGACTCACTCCCATTATCAAAGCAACACGGTCTGCATTAGGATCTGGATTTTTTATTAACTGAGAGATGTCTTCGCCCTCTATACTATTTGGTACTTTACTATTTGTTAAACCCAACAAAGAAGGTAAAATATCTGGTGTATTTATGGGAGCATTTACTACAGCTCCTTTATTTTGATGAATACCTGGGTAGCTTATTAAAAACGGAACTCTAGTAGATTCATCCCAAGCTAATTGTTTTGTAAAAGGCACTTCTCCGTGACCACCCATCATTTCTCCGTGATCTGCAGAAAACACTATAATAGTATTCTCTGATAAATTTAATGCTTTAATTTTTGCTAAAACACTACCAATAGCTTCATCTGTTGCTGTGCAATGTGCATAGTAGCCTTGTAATTCTTTACGTGTTTTTTCTTCTAAATTTTTAGGTACATTTGGGTTGATTTTTAACGCTTCCGTTGGGTACATGTCTTTATACTTCTGAGGAGCGCTATAATGCGGAAAATGAGGTGTAGAAATAGAAATAAACATTAAAAATGGATTTTCATCATTTGCGTGTTCACTCAAATATTTATTAGCATCTTTGGTAATAGCAAAAGGCGAATATTCGTCCCAATATTTAATGTTTGTATCTTCATTATCATAATAAGGCATTTTATTATAATCGTGAGAACATTCTAAGGCTTTCCAATAGTCAAAACCCTGACGTCTTTCTTTTGGGATGTAATTAGATCGTCCATGACCATCTAAATGCCATTTACCCCAATAAGCAGTAGAATAGCCTTCTGTTTTAAAAATTTCGGCCATACATAATTCCTCTTCTGGCAAATACAAATCGTTTATAAACATACCTGTAGAAGTTGGGTATTTACCTGTAAGTAATGCGGCTCTATGCGGTGTACAAACCGGTGTTACCGAAACTGCGTTTGTAAAATTAACTGCTTCTTTAGAAAAACTATCTAAATTTGGTGTTTTAACATTAGCGTCTCCAGCATACCCTAAAGCCGAACCTCTCCATTGATCGGTTAAAATATAAACGATATTAGGCTTCTTCTTAGATTCTATTACAGTTTTTGTATTTTTATTTTTCTTGATATTAGCACAACTTGATAACGCTATGGCTACTATAAAAAAAACACCTAGTACCTTATTTGTATTCATTTTTATCAACTTTAATTTTTGTTACTATAAATTTTATAAGATGTTTTTAACAATTTATTTGTTAACTTTTTAATTCTGAAAGTTTTAGAAAAAGAGATATTGACTTCTAAAATGTGTAACACCCAAAATTAAAGAATAGTATTTCGTTTTACTATATACATTCTGATATGTTTATTATACAAAATGATATTTTTAAGAACTTCTGATAAAACTACTTACTTTTTTCTGCCTCTATATTTTGCATTCTCATAAAAACATAACAAGCTGCTCTTACTTTATAATCACGTCCATCCATATCGAAAACCTTTAAAAAGGTTTACAAAACCTTACCCCTTCATTTACTTGTTTGTCAATTGCTCATGCTAGGCTTGTTAATTTCCATAACAACCAATAAACTGATGTGGAGTGTCTTCTATAATAGAAAAAAATATTCAATTTTCCCTGTGCTACCAAATTTGTATCGTAAAAAATTGATGATGCATTAAGAGTTATAAAAAAAGGTTAAACGTATCGGTACTTATGATTTTGCATTTTTTAAAGTTTGTTTTTTTAATCATTCATAAGTTTATGTCTTTTTTTATATCGTATAAATACAAAAACAGAGATAAATTCAATACCATATTTGATTGAACCTATCTCTGTTTTCTTATAAAGACTAAATAAACCCTATTGTTTAGAATCTATTAAGATTATCTAATTTATAATTACCATCCAGCATTTTGTACAAGATTTCCATTACCTTGTAGGGCATCAGACGGCAATGGCATGGTTTCATACCTTTCTGCATAATCTGCAACAACATCTGGTCCTTCTTGCATAGCCTTTTCAACATCACCCCAGCGCTGTAAATCAAAATATTCTTGATATTCTCCTGCTAGTTCCCATGCTCGTTCTTGCTTAATGTTTTCTAAGGTTACACTGCCCAATGAGGCTAGACCAACTCTGTTTCTAACTTTATTAATATGTGGCAAAGCTTGAGTAGAGTTCCCTGCCCCCACGTAAGCCTCTGCTAGCATAAGCAACACATCTGCATAACGAATAAAAACTTCATCATTTTCATTTGAATTTGTTCCGTTACCGCCACCTTCAAACCACTTATTAAAACCTAATCCTGTAGTTTCATCATAAGTAGTAATTCCGTTTTCAAAAACAGGAAATGGAGGTTGATTAAATGTAATCGTTTCTCCATTAAATGCTTCATAACTATAAGCCATGGTAACATCTCTCCTTGGGTCAGTAGGTTCAAATGATTCGTAAAACTCTAATGAAAGTGCCCATTCATTAAAAGCACCTACCCCAGCAGAACCAGCACCTGGTGTATTAGGTGGTCGTAGAGCCCATGGTATTAGATTTCCTGCAAATGTATTACCAATTATATTTGGTTGAGCCCATATAATTTCATTATTAAATTCATTATTAGTATCAAATACATCTTTGTAAGTTGGTTGTAAATCATAAACATTAGAGTTTACCACTTCTAATAATTTATCTATAGCCATTTGGTAGCTACCTCCAGTTATTCCTAAACTAGGATTAGACTGTTTTAAACCTGCCATTTGAAGATATACCTCACCTAATAAACTTTTTACGGCTCCAGAGGTTGGACGTCCATTTTCATTTGTTGGTCTTGTAGCTGGTAACTTATCTTGCGCATATTCTAAATCGGCAATAATAGCATCATATACTTCTTGTGCACTATTTCTAGGCAATGAATTACCATTAAGTAAATCGCTATTTACTTCACTAGTAGGTACTAAATGTAAAGGCACCCCACCAAACAACCTAACCATAAAAAAATACTCGTTTGCTCTTAAAAATCTAGCTTCTGCTAGTCTGTTTTCGGCCTGTGCTTCAGATATATCTGCATTTGGAATTGCATCAATAACAATATTTGCTCGTTGTATGGTTTGATAAGCTAATGTCCAAATTCGGGTTGTAAAAAATCGATCTGAAGGATCCCAAAGGTAGGATACATAACGTGCATCTCTATTAGTAGGATCAAATCTACAAACCGTATACTGGCTTGGTCCAGAGCAAATAGACCATCTAAATAATCTGTTACCTAATGCAGAAATCCAAGCATCGTAAACACCATTCATTGCCAGATCAACACCTTTTATATCTACAATTGCATTAGATTGGGTATTAAATGAGAACACTTCTTCTTTCAAGTCGTTACATGAATATAGGAAAATAGAAAGTACAATTAGTACTGAAAAAAATTTAGTTTTATTTAAGTATAACATTTTCTTTTTTTTAAATTAAAATTGTGCATTTATTCCAAAACTTATCAAACGAGTAGTTGGATAGGTACCAAAATCAAGACCAAATAAACCACCTTGACCTCTAAACGAATCAAAAGAATCCACTTCTGGATCTAAACCAGAATAATTAGTTATTGTTAATAAATTAGTACCAGTAAGAGATACTTCTAGAGCAGAAAGAGTTTTCCATCTTTCTGGCAGAGATATATTATATTTCAGGGTTACATTCTTTAATCTTAAGTAACTACCATCTTCTATAATAGAACTATTAAAAGTATCTGGGTTGTTAATACCAGGTCTAGGATAACGAGGATTGTTTGTTGGGTTAGAAGGCGTCCAACGGTTATCATAGTATTCTTGTAAAGTGTTTGCAGAGTTGGTAGATAATATATACCTCGACGCATTTGCTATATCATTACCAATAGAAGCTTGAAAAAATAGATTTAGTGAAAAATCTTTATACGATAAATCATTATTCCATCCAATAATAGCATCAGGATTTGGATCACCAATAACCACTCTATCATCAATATTAAGAACACCATCTTTAGTAACGTCAACATATTTATTTCCTCCTAGAGTTTCTCCTCCATTAAATGGAGAAAATGTTGGGTTTCCACTGGTATCAAAATCTGATTCTTGAATTAAACCATCGGCTTTCCAACCATAAAAAGCACCTATTGGCTGCCCCACCTCGTATACATTAGTATTTACAAACACATTTGTAAATGCTTGCCCATCTGCTGGGAATAATCTAGGTGCTGTACCAATATCCAAAACTTTTGATCTATTCATACTTAAATTAAGACTACTAGACCAATTAAATTCTTTATTTCTAAGAATATCAGCAAAAATACCAATTTCCAATCCTTTGTTTTCAACCTCACCAAGGTTTACTAAAATATTTCTAAACCCATCTTGAGCAGGCAGGCCTACAAGTTGTAATAAATCTTGAGTTTTCTTATTATAGTAGGATACATTAAATTCTAAAGCATTATTAAACAAACCAAGATCAAAACCAATATCAAAAGTGGTAGTGGTTTCCCATTTCAATTCTGAATTACCAGCTGTGTTGGCAGGCTGAATACCAATGCTAGAAGTATTACCTATTGTAGAGAAAACATTGTTTGATTGAAACTGGTTTAAGGATTGGTATGGCTCAATAGCTTGACTACCTACCTGCCCCCAAGAGACACGAAATTTAAGATTAGATATCTTAGAATCATCTAAAAACTCTTCGTTAGACACCAACCATGCTCCTCCAAAAGAAGGGAAAAATCCCCATTTATTATTCTCAGAAAAACGAGAAGACCCATCTGCTCTATAAGTTGCGTTTAATAAATATCGGTCACTAAAACTATAGTCTAACCTTCCAAAAAAGGATTGTAAATTAGCCTCAACTCTGTTACTACTTGCAAGTTGACTTCCGGCAACGCCAACATTATCTAAACCAAAAAGATTGGTAGATAAATTTTCTGAGATAGTACTTACACTTCTAGTATTAAACCCATTATACTCCTGCCCTACAAGAATATTAAAATCATGTTTCTCAGAAAATATCTTGCTATATTTTAAATAGTTACTAATAACAAAATTAAATTGCTCTGCACTAGAAGTTCTAATTCTACCATTAACCAAAAATGCTTCTCCACCCAGTTGTGCAGGTGTAAATAATCCATTACTTGAATTAAAAAAATCTACACTACTATTATTTGTAAAGGTTAATCCTTCTGCTATATCTATAGTTGATTGAATACTAGATAAAATTCTAGTTTCGGCTCTTCTTCTTTGACTTTCTGTAAAATAAAGATAAGGGTTTTGAAATAAGAGACCATTTGATGCATTTCCTGTAAAATCGATAGGTACCAATGGCTCTGAAGCAGCTGCACTAAAAATACCTCCTTGATTTTTACTTAGTTCACCACCTTCAGAAAAGCTACCCCCTTTTCTTACCGTATGCGTTAAGGCATTACTTAATTTAACATCTAAAAGACCATTTAAGGCTTTAAAATCTATATTTGCACGAAGATTAGCTCTTTCATAATCATTGTTTTTGAAAATACCCTTTTCATTTATATAGTTTACCGCAGTAAAGAAATTCATTTTTTCTGCACCACCACTCATAGATACATCAAATTCTTTTCTTATTCCGGTTTGTGATACAAGGTCTTGCCAATCTACCCCTTGTCCAGCAAAATCAGATGGATTTGCAAAAGGGATAGCACCACCTCCATTTGCTGCAGCCTCATTTCTATACGCTGCATAAGTTTGCCCATTTAATACATTAAACCTTGCTAATGGTTCTGAGAAACCTATGGTAGAAGATGCATTAATTTGAGTTTCACCTTTCTTACCTCTTTTTGTATTTACGATAACAACACCGTTAGCCCCTCTTGCTCCATAAATAGATGTTGCAGCTGCATCTTTTAACACTTCAAAAGAAGCAATGTCTCGAGGGCTAAAACTAGGAATGCCACTAACAGGCACACCATCTACCACCCAAAGTGGATTATTATCACCATTAATAGAATTATTACCCCTAATACGAATACGTGCAGGAGAACCTGGCTCTCCTGTACCGTTAATAATGTTTACTCCTGATGTTCTTCCTTGAAGAACTTGACTGACATCTGTAAATATGGCATCATCTAATTCTGCACTATCCACAAAGCCAACAGACCCTGTTATTTTTGATTTGTTTTGTGATCCATAGCCAATAATAACAACTTCGTCTAATTCAGAAGCATCTTCCTCTAATACAATTGTAATATTTGTTTGGTTATTAACAGCTAATTCTTTAGATAAATAACCTAGATAGGATATTACTAATGTGGCATTACCATTAGCTATATCTAAAGAAAATTTTCCCTCTATATCAGATTGTACTCCATTAGTTGTTCCTTTTTCTAGAACTGTAGCATCTGGTAACGGAGAGCCATCTACCCCCGTTATAGTACCCCTTATTGATTTTTGTCCAAAGCTGAGTAAGCTTGCAAAAAAACAGAAGAGAAACAAAAATTTTAAATTCGGCTTTTTAGTTAATTGTTGGTCATTCATTTTCTTTTTAGTTTAATTTGTTTATTATTTTTTTAAAATTTTAGGTTAATAATTTCTTAAAAATATTGTTTATCAAATTAAATCTTGTCTTGGTTTGACCTGTGTATATTATTTTGTTTAATGTTAATAGTTAAAATGATTCGTTGTATGATTTTTTTATATACCGATATAAATAAATACGTAAATTTTTAAAAAAAATAAATCTATACTTAGGTCTTGCAAAGCACATAGACTAACAAGTATTTATCCTTTTTTACATGATAGTTTTCCAAAAACATATTAAAATTAACAAGGAAGAGTCACCAGATAATTATAATGTATAAATCTTATATTTAGAACACAAAGTCCCCTATTTGATAAGTAATATTAAAATTTTGTGCCCCTGAAGTCTTCTTTTAGGAATATAATTAGATCGTCCATAACCTTCTAAATGCTATTTTACCCAATATACTGTAACTTAGCCTTCTGTTTTTTAAAATTTAGGCCATACATAATTCTTCTTCTGGCAAATACAAATCGTTTATAAACATTCCTGTAAATATTGGCTACTTTCCATTAAGTAATGCGGCTCTATAAGGTGTACAAACAGGTGTTACTAAAACTGCGTTTGTAAACATTTACAGACTCTTTAGCAAACTTATCTAAAAGCAATAACTACTATAAAAAAACACCTAGTACCTTTATCAACTTTAATTCTTGTTACTAAATATGTTATAGGCGGTTCTTAATATTTTATTTATTAACTCTTTTATTATAAGTCTTTTAGAGAAATTGATATTGATTTCTAAATATGTAACACCAAAAAATTAAAGAATAGTATTTCGTTTTACTATAGACATTCTGATATGCTTACCATATAAAATGATATTTTAAAAGTTTCTAATAAGTCTATTTTTTTTACCTTTTGTAACTAAAGTTTTTAGCTCCGATATTTTGCATTCTCATAAAAACATGACAAGCTGCTCTTACTTTATAATCACGCCCATCCATATCGTAAACACCTAAAACAGTATCATTAAAGGGGTGTTTGTTATTAAAATATAATAATTGATTGATAGCCATTAAGGCAATTTCCATATTTTTACTACTACAAAATACTTTTAATTTTTCTTGAGCTTCATAATCTCCAAACTCTCGATATGCTATAGCACTTGCCATAACAGCAACAGGAAGATATGTATCTTTCATTGCTAAAATAATATCTTTTTTATAAGGCTTTATTAATTCTGAACTTTGAGAACGTAATCCTAAAATAGCCCAATACCTCACAAACTTATTTGAATCTTCTAATAAACAAATTTGTTTTTTTGTTACTTTCTCAGTCCGTTTACCAGAAAGAGATGCAGCTCTATAAATCTGCTTTATCGGATATTTATTGTTGTCTAGTCTAAACTCATAAGCTGTACTAGTTTGTGAAATTAACCCAATTTCATATTCAGGTAAAAAGAGTACATCTCTCGTTTCTATTATTTGCTTGTCTAAGAGTTTTCGCATCTTTTTTAGAATATCTTTGTATTCCAAATTACTTGCAAGATTATTGGTTTCCCATATATCATTTTTAATATCGTAAAGATATTCAATAGGACGTTCTTCAAAAAGACTCTTCTGTAATTTATTAAGGTTCCCTTTTTCTAAATCACTTCTCATCTCCTTAGTAATATCGCCAACTTCAACATATCGAATAGAACGCATTTGCGGAATATACGGCATAAAATTTCTTGAATACATAAATCTACCATCCGTAATACTACGAACCAAATCTGGACCATTATCTGCACGATCTGCAGATAACTCCAAATAATCTACTGGTTTAGATCTATTTTTGCCCAATAACTTTCTTCCTACCATGTACTCTGGTATTTTAGCTCCTACCAATTCTAAGATAGTAGGTGCTAAATCTTTAAAATCTATAAGTTCGCTACTTACAGCACCTGCAGTTCCCCATGGAGAAAGATGCTTATACTTTTCAGGAAACCAAATTACAAAAGGGGCACGGTAACCCAAATTTATTCCATTGGTTTTTCCTCTAGGAATGCCCTCTCCATGATCGGCATAAAAGAAAATAATAGTATTCTCTTTTAAATTGTCTTTTTCTAATCTATCTAATAATTCCCCTATTCTAATATCAGCAAGTTTTATCGAATTATAAACACGCGCAAAATGTTTACGCATTTCTGGGGTGTCTTTATAAAAAGGAGGCATTTTAAATGCATCTTCGGCAATTCTTTCCTTTTCTGGAATTTGCTCTAATACATTTTCTAGATACCAATTATAAGGCTGGCTCATTGTACGTGATTGATGGGATTCCGTAAAATTAAAAACAGAAAAAAATGGTTGCCCTGGCTTTCTATTCCACCATCCTGCGGTATTAGAACTTTCATTCCAAGCCTCTTTTGTAAAAGCTCTCATATTGGCCACATTGTAATCGGTTTTTACATTATTACTTACATAATAACCTTGCTGTTGTAAATAATATGGAAATCCTTTAATGTAATTTGGTATGGTATAATTACTACGATGGTTACCAGTACCCATTTTAAATGTATGCACGCCTGTTATTATTGCACTTCTACTTGCAGAACACACACTACCTGTAGAAAAAGCATTTGTAAACCTTACCCCTTCCTTAGCTAGTTTGTCTATTACAGGTGTTCTAGCTTCTTGATTGCCATAACAACCAATAAACTGTGGTGATGTATCCTCTATAGTTACCCAAAGAATATTCGGTTTTTCTTGCGCTACCAAATTTGTTATGCTAAATATCGAGAATACTAATAATAGTTTTTTAATTATCATTATTTAAATTTTTAATAAGATTAATCTGCTTTAGTTATTCTATTTCTAATTTAGTACGTTCTGCTTTTAAAGAGGGTTTATTCCAATTAATAAACATTGATACAGCACCTTTTATTTGTTTTTCTATTAGAATTGGCTGTGCGTCTGGACCAAATACCTTAGCTGGTTTCCATTTAGAACCTACTGCTGAAATTTCATCAAAAAAGAAAAACCCTTCTTGTTTTGGATAATGCCAAGTTGCTTTTTTAGGATCATTACCATTTACAGGGTTTAATACACCTAAAGTTACATCTGTTTTGTTTTTAAAACCAACATTTAGATTGTTAGTTAAATAGAATACAGCCCAATGCCAAGGTGCAAAATAACCTTCAAATTCGGGACCATTATAAACTTGTCCCGGAATATTTATTTTTTTATCAATAGCATAAACATCTAAAATACCGCCTTGTGTGCGATTGTTATAAATTCTCCAAGGCCCTTCGCCTAACCAACGTTTTCTATTAACATCTTTTGCTGCAACTTCAATTCCTATACCTGAATAATGATATTTGCCTTTTGTTAAAGTATAGGCATAATCTAGAGCTATTTCTCCATTAGGCTTTAATGTCCATTTAAGAGTATCAAAACCTTTAGTATTTGTTGCTTCAATTATAAATTGATTTTCTTGTTTTGTAATAGTTGCTTTTGATGTTGATGATGTCTGGTTCTTTATAGATACATCGTCTGCTTTAAAGGTAAGAAAAGGGAAATTGGCTAAACTCGTTGCTTTATCATTATCTAAAACGGATACTAATATTCCACTAGACTCATCAAAACGAAGTGTTGTTTTTCCTCTATGAAATGTAAAAGCATCTTTTTTATCTTGCACAAATGCTTTATTTTCTGATACTCTAAAACTATTTTTAGGTTCTGTAATAGGTAAGCGTTTATCATACACTAAGCGACCTTGGTTATCAAATACTTCGATAACAAGTGCATCATTTTTAATAAATGACTTTGGCAATGCGACTACTAATTGTCCTTTTTCTCCTGCCTTTATATTCGCTTTATTTACTGTTCCTGTTTTTATAGTTCTATGTCCGTTACTTGCAGCATCTGGGTTTGCAAAGTCAATCAATTTCCAATTAATGGTGCATTGGTTAAGATTAACAAATGAAAATTTATTATGTACTTGTAAAGAGCCATCAAAATTGGCATCGATTTTATTGTTTGCTATTACAACTGGCGACCAAATTTCACGCACAGCATCAGAGCTCCCTTTTTTCTCGGCACTAGGACCAGCAATACCATCGGCAGCTTTATTGTCTTGATTATCGACTGTATATCCCAAATCATTTCTCATCAACCCTTCATCATAAAGTGCCCAAATAGTCATACCACCACCTACTTTAGATTTTTCAAACAAATCCCAATAGGTTTTTAGGTTTGCAGCCCCACCGCCATCATACAAGGCATGCAATACCTCGTTGGGAAGATATACGTGATTTTCTTCAAAGAGATTTTTCTTTATCGATTCGTAATCTGGATAATAAGTGGTATTTACAATATCCCACTTAGGGTTATAATTTGCAAAAATATCATTTGCTTTCGCTTCATTTTTTAAAGGTCTTCTGTTTTGAATATCCCATTTGGCAAATAACTCATCAAATTCTGGTGTATGTGCCATATGATTACCGTTACCCCATAAAATGATACTTGGATGATTTACATCTCGCACCACTAATTCTTTTAATATTTTGGGTCCAACTTCTTTATCTAATGGTCGCCACCAACCAGGTAATTCATCTAGTACCAGTAACCCAAGAGAATCACATAAATCAAAGAAATGGGTATCTGCAGGATAACAAACGGAACGTACAAAATTGAAATTTAAGTCTTTCATAAACTGAACATTGTCTTCCATATCTTGTTTAGAAAGTGTACGTCCTGTTTCTGGACGAAAACTATGCATACTTGCGCCTTTAAGTAAAATTCGTTTATTGTTTAGATAAAAACCATCATGATCCCGAACTTCAAAAGTTCTAAAACCAAATTTTTGTTTGTATGTATGTACTATTTCTTTCTTATTTTTTAATGCTATTTCTACAGTATAAAGATTAGGAAATTCGTGAGACCAAAGTTTTATATTATTAAAATTACCTTTAACAACAGTGTAGTTGTCTGATATTTTGGTTTCTATAGGTGCACCTACTTTATTGTTATTGGCATCGTAAATTTGTGCTAACACTGTTTTAGCGTTTTTAATACCTTTAGTAAAAACGTTCATAGTAAAATCACCTGTCATTTGGGCATCGATCGCTACGCGTTCTACAAATTCTTTAGGCACCTCCTCGATATAAACAGGACGAAAAATTCCGCTAAACAACCAATAGTCTGCAAATCTTTCGGCAGCATTTATTGATTCATTTAAAGATGCGTTATTAACGTTAACCTCAAGAAGGTTTGTCCCTTCTTTTAGATAATTTGTTATTTCAAATTTAAACTCCGTATGCCCACCTTGATGGAAACCTACTTCTTTTTTATTTAGGATTACTTTTGTATCGGTCATTGATCCTTGAAAGGTGATAAAATATCTTTTATTAGATGTTTTCTTAAAATCGAATTCATGACGATAATTACCAATACTAGTTATTCGTTGTTCTACCTTATCCATACCATACAAGTAAAACCCAAAACCTTCCATTTCCCAATTAGAAGGAACAGGAATGGTGGTCCAAAAACCACTGTTACGGCCTTTATCTATTTTAAAATCCCAATTTACAGCTGTAGTAGCGTCTTCTCCAGAAAGGTATATTTTGCGCTGGGCTTGAATACTAAAACAAAGTATGGTACTAAAAAGGAATAGGGTTAAGTGATGCCATTGATGTTTTTTCATTTTAATAATTATTTAATATTTATGATTTTTATTTTTTTACAAGTCCATTTTGTTATAGATATATTTTATTTCAATCCCCTATTATCATCTTTTACCTAAGCTGTCTTGCAATAATATAAGATCATTTAATCTATTGGTTATAGTAAATAATATGGAAATTAAAAAAAGCCCGAAAGTTTTTAAAACAGAACTTTCGAGCTCTCAAAACTAAATTGTGCTCCATTAGAAGTTCCTTTCTCTATAATATTAGCACCCGGTAAAGCCATACCAGAAGCTTCAGTTACTTTACCAGTTAAGGTAACACCTTGTGGTACAGCTAATATCTTATTTTCAACAGCAATTATTTGTTTTTCTTTTACTTTTATCGGATTTTCCGTCGAAAAGCTAAATGCTGTGCTGCATAATAAGAATATAAATATTCTCATAATAACAATTAGTTCGGTCTTTCTCATGAAAAACAGCGTCTTAGTTAAGTTAATATTAATTTTAAAATTCAAAATATTCTTTAGCGTTGTAATAAGATATATCCTGAATAATTTTACCTAGCCATTTTTCATCTGCTGGTAATTCACCATTAGCAACATCCTTACCAATTAAATTGCATAGTATTCTTCTAAAATATTCATGTCTGGGAAAAGACATAAAGCTTCTAGAATCAGTCAACATTCCAATAAAGCAACTTAGTAATCCCATATTTGATAAAGCGTTCATTTGTTTTTCCATGCCATCTTTTTGGTCTAAAAACCACCATCCAGAACCAAACTGAATTTTCCCTTTTATACTACCATCATTAAAATTCCCTATCATGGTTGCTATCAATTCATTATCAGCTGGATTTAAATTGTAAAGTATTGATTTAGTCAGTTGATTTGTTGTGTCTAAATAATTTAAAAACTGTCCTAATGAACGTGCTTGTGAAAAATCACCAATAGAATCCCATCCAGAATCCCGACCTCTCAGATTCAACATTCTAGAATTTACACTTCGTAAGGCTCCTAAGTGAAATTGTTGTACCCAGCCTCTTTTATGGTATGCTTTGCAAAGGTGTTTTAGTGTCTCACATTTAAAATAATTAATTTCATCTTGAGTAAGGTTTTTATGATTTTTAATCTTACTAAATAGTGCTTTAATATCAAAAGCGCCTGTTTCATAAAAAGGCAAAAATTCCAGACCATGATCAGAAAGGCGGCAACCGTTTTCATGGAAATAAGCAATTCTACTGTCTAAAGCCTCTAATAAATCATCAAAAGTTGAAATAGAAATATGAGACACTTGTTCTAATTGTTCTAAATATTCTAAAAAAGATTGACTATTCTCGACAGCAAAAGCTTTATCTGGTCTAAAAGCGGTAGACATTTTAAGAGAAACATCTTGGGATTTTAAATTTTTATGGTGTTTTAAGTCATCTATAGGGTCTTCTGTAGTACAAATTAATTCTACATTTTGCATGTCTAGTAAACCTCTTACACTATGAGAATTTAACTTTAATTGACGTGCTGTTTCAACATAAATGTTATTAGCGTTTTTTTCATTAAGTGATTCATCAATACCAAAATAACGTTGTAATTCTAAATGACTCCAATGGAATAAGGGATTACGCACTGTATAGGGTAATGTTTCTCCCCATTTTTTAAATTTTTCTTTATCGGGAGCATCACCAGTAATGTATTTTTCATCTATACCTAATGTTCTCATAGCGCGCCATTTGTAATGATCTCCTGCCAACCAAACTTGTGAGCAATTTTCAAATTGATGATTATTAGCAACGTAATCTGGAGGTAAATGATTGTGATAATCTATAATTGGAAGATTTTTCGCGTAATTATGATATAATGTTTTTGCAAACTCTGAATTAAGTAAGAAGTTGTCATTAAAAATTGATGTCTGATTTAAAATCATGCTCATAACGAATTAAATTTAGTGGTATATTATAAATTTAGTTTAAACAAAAATAAACCAGTAACACAGATTTAAGAAACCATTTTTCGTACTTTTACATCCATATCGTGCATATCGCTTAACATATTTTACATATATTAAATAAACATTCATTAATGAAAAAGGTTTTTGTTCAACTTGAATCAGGTCGAGGTTATGGTCGTGACTTACTAAAGGGAATTCATGAGTACAATAATCAATTTTCTAATTGGGAAATTATTTTTGAACCTGCCTATTACCTCAAAACATCAAAAACAAAGAATACTAGTAAAATAATATCTCTTATGAAACCAGACGGTTGTATTATAGAAAACATTGAAGATATTGCTATGGTTACGAAATTAGGTATTCCGATAATACGAGTCAACAGCATATTAGGCCCTATTGACTGTGGTCCCTATTTAAAAGGCAATTATGAATTAGATGGACAAGTAGCAGTCAATTATTTTTTATCTCTTGGGTTTAAAAGATTTGCTTTTTTTGGTGTAAAGGGTTTATCATGGTCTGATGTTAGGTATGCTAGTTTTAAACAACAAGCGAATTTAAACGGCATTGAAGTTTTTAATTATTTAGCTAATATTAATTATAAAAAAGGATTAAGACATGAATTTGAGCATATTGTTTCTTGGCTTAAGTCCTTGCCAAAACCCATAGGTATTTTATGTTGTAATGATGATTTTGGTCAAATGTTAATTAATGCATGTTCTTTAGGCAATATAAAAATACCCTATGAAATAGCTGTATTGGGTATTGATAATGATGAACTATTATGCAATTTAACACACCCAAAACTATCTAGCATAGCGAGAAATCATACCAAAGCAGCATTTAATGCCTGTAAAATACTAGATAGAATGATGAATAATGAAATTGTTAAAGATTTTATTATTCCAACAGAACCTCTTGATGTTGTTGAACGTACTTCTACAGATACTATAGCTTGTGATGATGAAGAAGTTATTAAGGCTCTTCATTACATTAGAAATAATACCCATTTAAATTTAACTGTTGAAAATGTGGTTGAAATAACTAATATTAGTCGAAGAAGTTTGTATACCCGTTTTAAAAAAGTGACTAAAAAAACTATATTAGAAGAAATACAATTTCACAAACTCAAAAAATTTAAAGAATTACTCAAAAATCAAAATTTATCTGTAAAAGAAATAGCCTATAGTCTTGGTTTTGATGATGCTACTCATATTAGCAGATGGTTTTCAGGTATTGAGGGGGTACCACCTGTTAAATGGCGAAATGAAAACATTTAATTATAAATTGCAGTTTTTCTTGCCATACTCAAAATATTTATAACCTAAACCAAACTCTTGATGTCCTAACTGTTCGGATTTTGTTTTTTCTCCGTTAATCACATTTTTGATTAGTGCTACTATTTCGTCACCAAGTGCGTCCAGCGAAGTTCCTTCTGTAATTATTTTACCAGAGTTGATATCCATATCGCCTGAAAGATTTTGGTATGTTTTAGGATTTCCGCACACTTTAATTACTGGAGATATTGCTGATCCAACAACAGAGCCACGACCTGTAGAGAATAGAATAATTTGGCATCCACTAGCAATCATTTCTACAATCTCGGTATTGTCGTTAATGTTAGGAAAACCCCATAAAGCTTCTCCATCTGGCACCACATCCATAAAGTACAAACCTGATTCCGTTGGTATTTCTCCTGGTTTTATTAAAGCTTTTATAGGTAAACTTCCACTTTTTGAATACGATCCTAAAGATTTTTCTTCAATGGTTGTTAATCCACCAACAGCATTTCCAGCAGAGAAACTATCATGTCCCATTTTTTTATAATACTTATCTGCCTTTTTTATACAAGCCACTAACTCTTTACCTACCGTTTCGTTTTCAGCGCGTTCCGCCATTAAATGTTCGCACCCCATAAGTTCTCCTGGCTCTTCAAACATACAAATAGCGCCTTGAGCAACTAATTTATCAAATGCTTTTCCTATAGAAGGATTTGCCGTAAATCCACTGGTAGCATCAGAACCACCGCAAATAGTCCCCACCATCAAGTCTGTAAGTTTAAAGTCTACTTTATCTACGTTTTTCAATTCAGAAATAAATCCACTTATAATTTCCTTTCCTTTTTCTACAGATGTGAATGTGCCACCACATTCCTGTATCACCAGTTTTTCAACGGGTCTACCTGTTTCTGAAATGTACTTTTCTAAACCGTGTCTATTAAAATTTTCGCAGCCTAAAGACATTAATAATACAGCGCCTACATTGGGATGTGTACAAAGGTTTTCCATCATCTTATGGGCATAATCATTAGGAGCGCAGCCACTAAAACCTATTAAATGCACTTCTTGACCTTTAAATTCTGAAACAATTTGACGAGCTACATGATGCGCACATTCTACTAAATAAGCAACAACTATAACATTGCGAATTCCTTTTCTACCGTCTTTTCTTAAATATCCTTTCATTATAGATTTCAATTTTAAGCTAATATATTTCTAAAGACTCATTAAATAATCTGTTTCCATATTATGACTATGCACATGTTCACCTGGACTAATTTCTTGTGTAGCACTTCCTATAGATAGCCCATATTTTAATATTTTATCCTTTTTTTTGATAGATTTTATCGCAATTTTATGACCAAAATCAATAGCTCCTTTCAATTTAATATCTACTCCATTTACAGTAATAATCGTGTTTGCCTCATAGTTTCTTAAGGCAATTACAATAGTATCCATAGGATGTAATTGAACAAATTTTTCCATTATTATATATTATCAATAGGTTTTATTTGAGGAATCATAATTTTCAATATCAACCAAGCGAGCAAATACATAGAACTTGCAATAACAAAAATAAGGGTATAACTTCCACTAATATCTAAAACAAGGCCTACAAATGATGCGGCTAAAGCGCCGCCTATTGCTCCTGTAAAACCAGAAAGCCCTACCATTGTAGCAACGGCTTTTTTGGGATAAATATCGGACACTACTGTAAAAATGTTAGACGCCCATCCTTGATGTGCAGCCGTTGCAAGACCAATAATTACAACTACCAGCCAAAGATTATCGAATTTTGTTGCAAAAATTAAAGGTAAAACCATGATGGCACAAACTAATATGGCTGTTTTTCTAGCATAATCAATTGTTTTCCCAATTTTTATAAATCGAGATGACAAAGCACCTCCAAAAACCCCTCCAATACTTGCCATGGTATAAATAATAATAAGTGGCAAAATAGAATCCTTTAAATCAATATTTTGTGTTTTATTTAGAAAATCTGGCGCCCAAAAAAGGAAAAACCACCAAACCCAATCAGTAAAAAAACGCGACATACATATTGCATAGGTTTGCCTGTGTTTAAACAACGACTTCCACGTAATTCCATTGTCATCCGTAGATTCTACTACAGACTCGTTGTCAGATAATATATAAGCTAATTCGGTACTGGAAACTCTTTTATGTTTTTCAGGAGTTCTATAAATTAAAAGCCAAAAAATAATCCAAATAAACCCTAATAATCCTGTGATAATAAATGCCCATTTCCAGTTTAAAGTAATCGTAATTCCAACCACAATTAAAGGCGCTACAATGGCACCGATGTTTGAACCAGAATTAAAAATACCCGTGGCTAATGCGCGTTCTTTTTTGGGAAACCACTCGGCTACCGTTTTTACAGCTGCCGGAAAATTGGCAGCTTCACCAACCCCTAAAATAGATCGTACAATACCAAAACCCAAAACTGAATACACAAAAGCATGCAAAAACGCACCAACACTCCATATAATAATGGCCACGGTATATCCTAATCGAGAACCTAATTTATCTAGCATCCGCCCACTGATTAAAAGTCCGATGGCATAGGCTATTTGGAAGGCTGTAACAATATATCCATAATCAGCCTCAGTCCAATGCAAATCTTTTTCTATAAAAGGTTTTAGCAGTCCAATTACTTGCCTATCTATATAATTGATTGTCGTTGCAAAAAATAATAAAGCGACTATAACCCACCTTATTTTAGAGTCTTTGACCTTTGGATTTGCAGTTACTGTATTTGTTTTAGTTGGCATTTGTTTTAGTATTTTGTTAAATTTAGAAACCTCCAGCAGCACCACCGTCTATAGGTAGAAAAACGCCATTTACATATTTACCAGCATCAGAGGCTAAATAAAGTGCGGCATTCCCAATATCTTCTGGCTGACCAAATTTACTTGACGGGATTCTGCTTAAAATTTTAGTTTTTCTTGGTAAATCATTTCCAATCGCTTTATGAAGCATTGGAGATTCTATCCATCCAGGGGCAATCGTGTTAATTCGAACATTATCAATAGCCAATTCCGAAACCATACTTCTCATTAAACCTACAACAGCTGTTTTAGCTGTTGAATAAGCGACTACTTGTTTCATTCCCATAACCGCTGTCATAGAACTAATCATAATAATAACCCCTTGTTGTCTTGGTATCATCACTTTTGAAAACTCTCTAGTAAGGGCAAATACACTTAATAGATGCACATTTAACACCTGCAAGAATTCGCTATCTGAAGTTTCAACTGCATTTTTTTTCAAATGGGTTCCTGCACAGTTTATCAAAATATCAACCTGACCCCAACTCGTTTCTGTTTCAGTAACAAAATTTGGAACCTTATCTAAATCAGTTACATCAAATGCTTTGTAGCTACAATTTGCTCCCAGTTCTCTTTGAGCATCTATTAATTTTTCTTCGTTTCTACCAACAATTAAAACTTGAGCTCCAGCTGCTATAAATGTTTTGGCAATGCCAAGACCTATACCACTTCCTCCACCTGTAATAACCGCTTTTTTTCCTTGTAAACTAAATACTTTCATTTTATTATTTTTTACATTATTCCAAATTTATTAAAAGCTTCTACAGTGGTCATTCCTTTTTGTAAAGCTTCTAAAACTAATTTTTCTCCACGTGCTTTTTCCAAAGCTTTATGAAAAACTTCATCTTGAATTTCCTGAGGGACAATCACTACTCCATCCAAATCTCCGTAAATAATATCTCCCGGATTGATTCTAACTTTATCAATTTCTATAGGAACTCTATAATCAATAACCTTTCCTCTAGGGCCTTGGTCTTGTGCATAAGTCCCCATACTAAATACAGGAAAACCTAATCTTAACACTTCGTTTGTATCTCTAGAATAGCCATATACTACTGCTCCTGAAGCCTTAAGTTTCATTGCTCGCGTGCTCATTAATCCTCCCCAAAGTGCATAACGCAGTGATGAACCCGTACAGACATATACCTCATCTTGCTGCAAACTATCCAAAGCTTCAAACATGATTCCGAAAGGTTTGTTAAGAAAGCTATTATTAGATTTGTCTAATTGCTCCCCAAAAACATCGGCTTCAACTACTGGCATGGCTTTACCAAAAACAATTGACTTCGAATCCACCGGTTTCAATTGTGCGGGCAAAAATTGATGCAGATACCCCATTTTATCCATTACATCTCCTACCAAGGCAGTAAAAAGCTCGGTGTGTGCCAATTCTTTTAGTTCTTTGAAACTGTTGTAATATTTCATTGAATTTTATCTTAGAGTTAAATATTTTTTATTGTGCTATTTAATTTCCAAAAATAAAGACAGTAGCCATTTTAACACTAACCTATTTTCGATATTTTACATCCATTTTGTGCAAAAAAAAAAAAAAAAAAATACCCTAATAGTGAAAAATAACAAAAGGAAATCCAACCTATAAATTGAATTGCCTTTTAAAAATATTTATTATTTTATTTAAAAAGTACAGGTTTTACTCTACCTCTACATCAACTCGCTTTGCTTTTACTAAGGGTTTATTCCAGTTCACATACATAGAAACCGCCCCTTTAATTTGTCCATTTATTTTATGAGGTTGTGCATCTGGTCCAAACTCGGTTGCTGTTTTCCATTTAGACCCCACTGAATCTATATAGTCAAAAAAGAAAAAGCCATCTTCTTTAGGATACTGCCAAGCAGCTTTTTTTGCTCCTTTACCATTTACAGGATTTAATACACCTAAAGTTACATTTGTACTGTTTTTAAAAGCTAGGTTTAAATTATCTTTTAAATAAAACACAGCCCAATTCCATGGAGCAAAACAGCCTTCAAACTCTGGTGAGTTATACACTTGTCCGGGAATATTTACTTGCTTTTCAACTGCATACACATCTAATATTCCTCCTTCTGTTCTATTATTCCATATCCTTGTAGGCCCTTCTCCTAACCATCGTTTTCGTAACACATCTTTAGCATCTACCGCCATACCAATACCCGCATAATTATACGCGCCAGAAGGCAAGGTATATGCATAATCTAAAACAATTTCTCCTCCAGAATGAAGTGTCCATTTTAAATAATCAAACCCTTTTGTATTTTTAACCTCTATTACCCATTTATTACCAGATTTAGTAACAGTTGCTTTTGATAATTGGTTTGCATTATTTGTAGCTACAGAATCTACAGACTTAAAAGTTAAAAATGGAAAATTTTTAATACTTGTTGCTTTCCCATTATCTTTTACTGATAAAAGCACAGCACTTTTTGTATCGAACTTAAATGTTGTTTTATCATAATAAAAAGTAAATTTATCTTCTTTATCTTGTAAAAACATATTGTTTATAGAGGTTCTAAAAGTTGGTCGTTTAGCAGTTTTAATTGGAATGTTTTTACTGTACACCAATCCTCCTTTAGGATCATAAACCTCAATAGAAAGGGCATCATTATTTACAAACGAAGCTGGTAATAATACGTTAAGTTTACCTGTATTACCTGCTAGCACATTACCACTTACCTTACCTTTAGCTACGGTACGATGTCCGTTTATTGTACCATCTGGATTTGCAAAATTAATAAGTTTCCATTTTATATTACATTGATTAAGATTTGTAAAATAAAATTTATTAATAAAATCTAAATCTCCATTAAAATCGGCTTTAATTTTATCATTTTCTATAAACACTGGCGACCAAATTTCTCTTACCGCATAAAAGCTACCATCTTTTTCGCCATGAGGTCCAACAATACCATCAGAAGCTTTACTAAATTGATTATCGGCAACATACCCCATATCTGTGCGCATCAACCCTTCATCATTTAAAGCCCAAATCATAAGACCACCACCTACTTTAGATTTTTCAAATAAATCCCAATAGGTTTTTAGGTTTGCTCCTCCTCCTCCATCATACAAAGCATGTAAGGTTTCGTTTGGAAGATAAATATGATTGTCTTTAAATAAAGCGCGGTTAATGGTTTTATAATTGGGGTAATATGTGGTGTTTACAATATCCCAATCTGGATTATAATTGGCAAAAATATCATTGTTTTTTGCTTCATTTTTTAGCGGTCTTCTTTTTTGTATATCCCACTCAATAAATACAGGGTCTAATTCTGGATTATGCGCTATGTGATTTCCGTTACTCCAAAGAATTACAGATGGATGATTTACATCTCTCGTTACTATTTCTTTTACAATCTTTGTGCCTATTTGAGTGTCTAACGGACGGTACCACCCTGTAGTTTCATCCATAGATAACATACCTAAAGAATCGCAAAGTTCAAAGAAATAAGAGTCTGGTGGGTAATGACAAGGACGAACACAATTAAAGTTTAAATCTTGCATTAAACGTAGGGTTTCCTCCATATCAGTTTTACTAAGTGTACGACCCGTTTCTGGTCTAAAACTATGCATGTTAGCGCCTTTTAATAAAATACGTTTTCCGTTTAAGTAAAAACCATCATGGTCTCGTACCTCAAAAGTTCTAAAGCCAAATGTTTGTTTGTAAGTATGTAATACTTTTGTTTTACTTTTTAATTCGATTTTAACAGAATACAAGTTTGGAAATTCGTTAGACCAAAGATTAACTCCTTTAAAACTTGATGCTAATATTGTTTTATCTTTAGAGATTTTAGTTTTAAAAGGCTTACCAACTTTGTTATGTGCCTTATCATAAACTTGGGCGGTTATTGTTTTAGCTTCTTTAATACCATTGGTATACACCCACATATTAAAATCTCCCGTCATTTGTGCATCTATTGCTACATGCTCTATAAACTCAGCAGATACTTCTTCTATAAATACAGGTCTAAAAATACCACTAAACATCCAAAAATCGGCAAAACGTTCTGCTTCTACAATAGATTTATTAGATGATGAACTATTTACTTCAACTTCAAGATTATTTTTACCTTCTTTGAGTGCATTTGTTATTTCAAACTTAAACTCTGTAAATCCACCTTGGTGGAAACCTATATTTTTTCCATTTAAAGTTACTTTAGTATCTGTCATGGCACCTTGAAACACCATAAAATATCGCTTTGTAGATACTTTAGAAAAATTGAATGTATGTCTATAGAATCCAATAGGAGTAGTTCTCTTTTCCATTTTATCCATACCATATAGATAATAACCAAATCCTTCGGTTTCCCAATTAGAAGGAACAGGGATGGTGGTCCAAAAACCACTATTACGACCGCCACTAATTTTAAACTCCCAATCTACCGCAGTGCTAGCATCTTCGCCAGACAAATACACTTTTTTTTGAGCATTTGTTTTTAATGAAAACAAAGCTATTATAAAAAAAGCTAGAATACTTTTTCTCATTCTAAAATTATAATATTTCAAAATATCTTTTTTATTTTTAACATTAAAAAAGCAACTATAAACACCAAAGATTCTATACATTTTATTTTGCTAGCTCAACTATTTTACTAGCTTTAAAACCAATTCGATGTGCTTTTACTTTTAATAAGCTGCCTTTAGGTAATAAAAATGGTTTTTGATATATAGACCATGTTATAGGGGCTTTACTTTCTTTAGAAACAATTTGATAACCAATAGAAGCACCTTCTGTGGCACAACTAATGGTAATTAATTCTTTAGATGAATTAATTACAGGAATAGAGGTTACAGGTTGATGATCGTTTCCTGCCCAAAGTTGTTCTATAAGTTCATTTTCTGGTAAATTTGGTGTATCTCCTATTTGCTTTAACCAGTTATCCATTTCACCTCGTAACTCTTTTAATTTTTCTTGATATTCTGGGTTACTTGCTAAATTGTTTATCTCAAAAGGATCTGCTTTACAATCAAACAATTCTTCTTTAGGTTTATGATCTCTAAACCATTGCATTTGAACAGCATTTAGTTTGCCTTCATCTCGCAACCTTAACAATTCTTGCATTGTTGGTATTTTTTCTCTGTAACCAAGCGGTAAATAATATCCTTGTTCTGGTCTGTAATTTCTTATATATTTAAACTGATCGTCTCTTACTGCTCTTATAGCATCGGTTACTTCATCAAAACGATCTGCTGCTCCATAAATATAAGTACGTTCTTTTTTGGCTTTATACTTTCCTAAAAAGGCTTGACCTTGCATATATTTTGGTGGTTCTACACCTATTAAAGATAATAATGTTGGTGCAAAATCTACAAAACTAATTAGTTGATTATCTTTTTTACCTGAATTCATTTTTTTAGGAAAACGAACAATCATTGGCGTATTTAATCCAGAATCATAAATTAAACGTTTTTCTCTAGGTAACGGTCCTCCATGATCTCCATAAAAAACAATAATTGTATTTTCTAACAATCCATCATCTTCTAATTGTTTTAAAACAGCACCAACTTGCCTGTCCATTTCACCAATATTGTTATACAGTTTCCACATATCGTTACGCACAATATCTGTATCTGGTAAATATGGCGGAATATTAAACTTAGTATCTTTAGATAAATACTTAGGTGTTTCTGCTTCCGTCATTCTATTTTTAGCATCTGGTTTTCCGTTCTGTATCCATTTATAATTACGGTCACCTTCGTGGTAATGTCTTGTTTCTATTTGTCTAAACCCGTAAGGTTCAAACAACCCAGATTCATGTGTTTCTGTAAAATTAAAAACAGAAAAAAATGGTTGTCCTTCTTTTCTATTTCTCCAATGCGCATAAGCACTACTTTCATCCCAAGCAGTTGCTGGTGCTCTAAACTGATAATCTTCCTTGTAATTATTACTACAGTAATAACCTTGTAAGCGCATTAATTCGCTAATCATTTTTACATTAGAAGGCGGTACTGCTTCATACGCAGGTAAACCTGTTTGTTTAGTATTAGAGTTGGTTCTCATATGATTTGCACCAATACTAGAAGGGTACATACCTGTTGCTATGGCAGCTCTACTTGGTGCACAAACTCCAGAGGTTGAGTATAAATTAGGATAAATTACGCCTTCGTTTGCTAAACGTGATAAATTAGGCGTTTTTACTGTTAAATCTCCAAAGGGAGGAATATAAGCTCCCATGTCTTCTGTTACCAACCATAAAATATTAGGCCTTTGAGGTGCTTCTAAATTAGAAGTATCTTCTTTTTTTTCTGATGTTTTACAGCTTGTTATTAATAAACAAGCTGTAAATATTATCGATAAAACTCTCATATCTAATTTTATTTAATTTTCTAACACAAAACATGGAAGATTATACAACTATTTAGCTCTTAAACTAGCTGTTTGTAAATCTTTTTCCATAGAAGAAGTTCCAACAGAAATTGTAAAAGTACCAGGCTCTACAACTTTTTTCATTTGTTGATTTAAAACATTTAATTCATTAAAACCTAAATTAAAGCTTACTGTTTTTGTTTCTCCTGGTTTTAAAGTAATACGTTTAAAACCTTTTAACATTTTAAGATAACGCCCCACAGAAGCATAATCATCTCTAACATACATTTGTACCACTTCATCTCCTTCTCTTTCCCCTGTATTGGTTACTTCTACAGAAACAGAAGTAGTACCATCTATAGCAATTGTAGTGTTTTCTAATTTAGGAGTACCAAGTTTAAATTTTGTATAACTTAAACCATAACCAAAAGGAAATAATGGTGTTTTATCTACATCTCTAAATAGACCTTTACCTGATCCAATAAAATCTGGACGTTCTAAATAAGTTACCGGTAATTGCCCCACAGATCTAGGAAAAGAAACTGTTAATTTACCACCTGGATTTACGTCTCCAAAAAGAGCATCTGCAATAGCATCTCCAGAACGCATACCTAAATACCAAGTTTCTAAAACAGAAGGCATATTTTCTGCTATGTAGTTAATAGATAATGGACGCCCATTAATTAAAACAACAATAACAGGTTTTCCTGTTTTATGAATCGCTTCTACCAATTCATTTTGAACTCCATATAAATTTAAATCTGCTCTATCTGCACCTTCACCACCTGTTCTACGAGATCCACCAACAACAAGTACAACGGCATCAGAATTTTTAGCTGCGGCAACTGCGTTAGAAAAATCTGCTTTTGAGTTATTTAATAAATCACACCCTTTTGCATAATTAATTTTTACATTTTCTCCTACTTTACTTTTTAATCCATCTAAAACAGAAACATAATAAGGAGGTAAACCAGAGTAGCCACCTAATAAAGAATAAGTACCTTTTTCTGGTCTATTTTCATGTGCATTTGGTCCTATAACGGCTAATGATTTAATTTTAGACATATCTAATGGCAATAAATTATTATCATTTTTTAACAAAATAATTGCCTTTTTAGCCATTTCATAAGCAAATTCTTGATGCTCTTTTTTACTAACTACTGCATCTTTTTTATATCCTTTAATATTAGATTCAAACAAACCTAATTTATACTTAGCTGTTAAAATTCTAGATGTAGACTCATCTATATATTTTACTAAAGAAGAATTTTTAGTTAAAGTATCTTTTAAAACAGTAGAATGATATGTGTATAATTCTAATGGCTTACCTAAAACCAAATCCATATCTACCCCTGCTTTTAAACCAAGTATTGCTGCTTCTTGTCTAGTTTCTGGTATAAAATGCATGGTTTGTAATCTACCAACATCATTATTATCTGACACTAAAAAACCATCAAAACCTAACTCATCTCTTAAAACATCTTTTAATAACCACTCATTCATATGACATGGCACACCGTTAAAATCTTGATGCCCTGGCATAATACATCCTACTTTTGCTTCTTTTACTGCTGCCTCAAAAGGAGGTAAATATATTTCTCTTAATCTACGCTCAGACATATCACTAAAACCACCGTTTATACCACGACGATTTTCTGGATAACCAATAAAATGTTTTGCTGTTGTTAAAACATGGTTTTTATCAAATCTCTCATCTCCCATCCCTTGCATTCCTTGTATAAAGGCAACACCCATTCTAGAAACTAAATAAGGATCTTCTCCATAAGATTCTTCTACTCTACCATATCTACCATCTCCAGAAATTACATCTAAATTAGGAGAATAAATATGTGTTACATTTTTTGCTCTTGCTTCTAAAGCTGTTTGAGAAGCCATTTTTTTCACTAACTCTGGGTCCCAAGTAGAACCTGCTGCAATTGCTTGTGGATAAACCGTAACTCCATCCATCCATAAACCATGTAAACCTTCTCCAAATTTCATAAAAGGTATCCCTAAACGCTCATTTGCAGGTGCATCTTGAGTCATTTCTGCAATTTTTTCATCTAAAGTCATTTTGCTTACTAAGCTTTTAACTTTTGCAGCAATTTCTGAATCTTCTTTACTTAAAGATTGGCTTTCGTTTTTTGTTGAATTACAGCCAATTAATGCGACTAGGGCAAAACCTACTAAAACTATTTTTCTCATTAATCTAATTTATTATAATTAATTGTTTTTATTTACTTTAGACTTCTTTTAAGAAGTATCTTTTTAAGATAAACTGCAAATTAATTGATATCATTAAAATGATATCAAAATCTAAAAAATGTCACTTCATCGAAATTTAATGCAAGATAAATTTCATAAACTAAAATAGCACCCTGCACTGTACTGCTCCATACTGTATAAGTAATCTAAAATATTAAAATAAAAAAGGCCGAAATAAAAAATATTTCGACCTTTAAAAATTAATTTAAATTAATAGTTACCTATACCCATTATTTGTTGGGTCAAATTCTAATAAATTTGGGTTTAATTCTAACTCTTGTAATGGAATTGGTAATTTAACATGGTAAGGTTTAATGTTTTCATTTGGTTTCCAAAAACGGTATTCAAGATTCTGAACAACATCTAACAAAATTCCCCATCTAATTAAATCATATCTTCTATTTGCTTCTCCGGCTAATTCCCATTTACGTTCATCATAAATTGCTTCTCTAAACGATTGCTGAGAAAGCCCTTTAAGTTCAGATTCTGCTTTTGTAGCAAATGCGCGTTCTCTAATTTTATTAATATATTGATACGCATTACCTGGTCCATTTAACTCATTTTCAGACTCTGCAGCCATTAAATAAACATCTGCCAATCTAAACACCATTCTATTATCAGAATGATTAAAACGCGGAGATGAATCTATTTTTAAGTTCATCCATTTTGCCATGTACGGAAAATTTAAATCGAACCCTAAATAATTATCCATTATATTTAATGGTCTTCTTAAATCATTTAAAGGAAATTTTTCTGCAAAATCTTTAGATGCTACTTGTAAACCTGTACCATTAAAGGCTTCTCCTCTTGCTTTTAATGCATCACTTAATGCTGTTCTTTCAGAAGTATTGGCTGGCTCATCTCTTAAACGAGGATTAAATATACTTGGTCTCCAGTTTCCATTACCAAAAGCACTCGCTAGCGTACCATCTGCTTTTACTGTACCTTCTTCAAATTGACCTCTAATATCTTTTGCAAAATCTAAAGACCAAATAATTTCTGCATTATATTCATTAGAAGGATCAAAAACTGCCGCATAAGATGGTAAAATTTCATGCCCAGATTTATTAATAATTTCTAAGCACATATTTAATGCTAAATCCCACTCTTTTTGTTGCATATAAATTTTAGCCATTACCATTGCTGCAACCCATTTTGATGCACGCCCACTTTCTTCTCCGTTATAAGAACTTTTCAAATTATCCATCGCAAATTTTAAGTCAACTAAAATTCCGCTTAATATTGTAGCTTCATCCGTTCTACCTAATATTTTAATTTCATCTAATTTAAGTTCTTCTGTATAATATGGTGCTGCTCCCCAAAGGTTTGTTATATGCCAATAGCATAAAGATCTAATTAGTTTTGCATCTGCAATAATATCTGTTTGAGCTGCTTTAGATATTGCTTTATTATCAGTAACACGATTAATAATAATATTGGCATTAAAAATTACTCTATACAAATCTTTCCATGTGTCTGATACACTCATTTTCTGAACAGATACATCTGCCAAAGCTTCATTCATTGAATAATTACCTATTGGTTCTACAAAATTTGCAGAACGATTAGGTTCTATAATATCTGCTCCGTTATCATAAAAATGATCTAATCCTACTTGACCGTAAATAGAATTATTTTTTAAAATAGCATACATACCATTAACAGCTTGTCTTGCATCATTTTCTGAAGCAAAAAACGTTTCTGGAGCAATAAGAGCTCTTGGATCTTCTTCTAAGAAATTCTCACAACTAAAAAAAGAGAATATCGCGAATACGAATAAAATTATATTTTTTGTTTTCATATTTCTTTTATTAAAAATTTACGTTTATACCAAATGTTAGTACTCTTGGGTTAGGATACTCTCCATTAGCATAACCTTGCGCTATATTGCCTAAACCATTTTTACCAAAACTACTTGTTTCTGGGTCTATCAACCTAAAATTAGAAAAAAGCAACAAGTTAGTTCCAGAAAAATAGATAGTTGCATTTTTTACACCTCCAAGACCAAATTTATCTACAGGTAAATTATAAGCTAATCTTGCTGTTTTAAGACGAACGTGAGATCCATCTTCTACGTATTCTGAATTACTTGGTGTATTGGTTACAGAATCTGCACCTGCTCTAGGAATGTTTGATGTTGGGTTTTCTGGTGTCCAACGATTTGCTAACTCTGCAAATTTAGTAGTCTCTCCACGATTAAAATAATGATTACGGGTTCTTAAATTAAACACATCATTACCTACAGTTCCTTGAAAATAGAATGATAAATCCCAATTTTTATATGTAAATGAGTTTTCAAAACCAAAAATTAAATCTGGTGTAGGGTCTCCTAAAACAACATTATCTTCTGTAGAAATAATTCCGTCTCCGTTTAAATCTTCAAATTTTGGACCTCCAACAACTTGTGGGTCTGTATACCCAGAGGCATCTATTTCTTCTTGACTTTTCCAGGTTCCTAAGTAATTAACTCCGGTAAAAACAGGTACAGATTCTCCTACAATTAATCTAGTATTTCCAGATCCTAAAATAGCATCTACAGTAACATCAATAAAATCTACACCACCTAAATCTAAAATTTTATTTTTATTTGCTGATAATGATAAGGTAGAATTCCAACTAAAATTATCTGTTCTAATGTTTTTAGAATTTATTAAAAACTCCCATCCTTTATTTTCTAATGATCCTACATTTTGTAATTGACTCGTAAAACCTGTTTGTCTAGGGATACTTACATCTAACAATAAATCATTTGTTTTTTTATAGTAGTAATTTAATTCTGTAAAAATTCTACCATTAAATATGGATGCTTCTAATGCTAAATCAAAAGAATTAGTAGTTTCCCATTGTAAATTTGGATTAGAAGGTCTACCTAATGTTAACCCCGTAACTTCTTTTCCGTCTAGTGTAGTATTTGCTTCTGTTAGTAACGCAAGGGTTCTGTAAGGCCCAATTGCTTGGTTACCTGATTTACCATAACTTGCTCTTAATTTAAGATCTTTAAATACATCTTGATCTTTCATAAATGCTTCTTCAGAAATTTTCCAAGCTCCTGCTATAGATGGATAAAACTCGTACTTGTTTCCTGCTGCAAAAACAGAACTACCATCTGTTCTACCAACCAAAGTTAATAGATACTTATCTTTGTAGCTATAATTTAATCGCCCAAAAAAGGATGCTATTTGAAAACTAGTATAATCACTACTTACTACAGCTCTCTTTGGATCTGAGTTTGCTAAATTATTAAAACCTGTAGCATCACTTGTTATACCAAATGCTTCTGCTTGTGTAATTTCTGTAGATACTTTTTGAAAAGAAGCTCCTGCTAATGCTGTTACACTATGGTTTTCTCCAAAATCAGATTGATATTGTACCGTGTTTTCGTTATTCCAACCTTGGCTAGCAACTGTTCTTACACTTGCTCTACCTAAATCTTCTACAACAAGCAAATCTGGACTCTGACTAGAGGTAAATCTATTTTGTTTTGTATTATTAAGTTCTGGACTAAATGTAGAACGAATAACCCAATTTGATGCAGGACTATATTCTAAATAAGCTGTTGCTAATAAATTATTAGAAAATGTTTCGTTGGTATTTAACGCTACATTTGCTACTGGGTTAGAAAACGGAGCGCCAATAACATCATCAAATCCATTATACGTGCCATCTTCATTATAAATAGGCTGTGTAGGTAAAGTTACAAAAGCATTACTAAAAGCGGTTAAACCGTTTTCTTGATTAATTCTTGAATAATTTACTCTAAAACCTGTTTTTAAGTTATCTGTTAATTTAATATCTAAATTAGATCTAAAAATAAATTTTTCGATACCAGAACTAATAACTAACCCTTTTTGATTAAAGTAATTTAAAGAATTGTAGTAATTTACATTTCCGTTTTCTGATGAACCTGCAATAGAAACATCTGCATTATGTATTGGTGCCTCATTTAAAATGATATCATACCAGTCATTATTTGCATAGGTAGACGGATCATTAGGAAAAGGTTCTGCTGCAGATCTAAAGGTTGCACTTTCATTTGTAAACGCTATTTGCTCTGCTTGAGAAAGCATTTTTGGTAATTCTGGTACAAGTTGCATACTTGTATATAAGTTTACACTTACCTGTGGTTTACCAGAACCTGCATTTGTACCACTTTTTGTAGACACTAAAACAACTCCATTGGCTCCTCTAGAACCATAAATTGCAATAGATGATGCGTCTTTTAAAATTTCAATAGATTTAATATCATTACTGTTAATATTATTTAGGTTAAAGTTTGTACCCACTACAATACCATCAATAACCCAAAGAGGTTCATTACTACCAGTTATAGAGTTACCTCCTCTTACCCTAATTACTGTTCCTGCTCCTGGCGCACCATTTGTTTGTGTTACCTGAACACCTGCGGCTCTACCTTGTAACGCTTGGTCTACTCTAGATACAGGTACTTCTGCAATATCTTTTGCACTTACACTAGAAACAGAACCTGTTAAGTCTGATTTTTTTTGTGTACCATACCCAATAACAACAATTTCATCAAGTTGGTTGTCTTGTTCTAAGATTATATTAATTTGGGTTTGCTTACCTACAACAACTTCTTTAGATGCGTACCCTAAATAAGAAAATATTAAGGTTGTTCCAGAGTTAAGATTAACAGAATAATTACCATCAAAATCTGTAACTGTTCCATTAGATGTTCCTTTTACCAAAACAGAAGCTCCTGGTAATGGTTCTCCATCGGCAGATACCGTACCTTTAACTGTTTGGGCACTCGATATCCCTATACAACATAAAGCTAACATAAAGAATAGCCACCTTTTTTTAAATCTCAGGCATTTGCTTGAAAAAATTTTTAAATTCATAAAATATTGGTTTAATTGTTAATAATATCTAAATATATTGTGATAATTTTTACGAACTATCCTGCACTAGTCTTTGGTATCCTGTACATACCTGCAAGCAATTATTGTTTGTTTTTTTATATCAGTTCTAATTTCTAATACAATAATGGAGTTCTTTTTTAAAAACTAGTAAACTCATTTTTAACAAATAACAATCACAGTCATAAAAAAATCCTGTAAGACTAATATTGTCTTACAGGATTAAAATTTTGTGCTTTTTATTTAGAGTATCTAATGTAAAAAAAGTCTAATTATTCATAAAATTTATAATTTAAATAAAAACTTCTCAAATCTAAAAAACTATATTTTGATTATTTTTTTTACAAAATTATTTTTATTATCATTATTTGAAATAAAATAAACGCCCGGTTCTAAATCACTTATATCAATTGTATTCTTAATATCTTTTGTAATTATTGTACGAATAATTGCCCCATAAATATTATAAATTACCAAACTAGAATTTAATGGTAAATTTTTAATATCTACTTTACCCTTTGTTGGATTTGGGTATATTTTTATTTGATTATTTTTTTTTTGATCTTCTGTTGATAAGGAAGCGTCATAACAAGAAGATTCGCTGTTAGATAAATTAAACGCTGCACTATCTGAAATATCATTTCTTCTTAAAACCATTTTATCAATAAACAAATAAGAAGATCTAGCATCTACAGTAATCGTATACACTTTGGCTTCGTTAAAAGTTACAAAAACTCTATGTGCAACGTGGTCATTTGTATTGGTTACAAAACCGTAATCTAATCTATTACCAAATGCTTTAATATAATTATTAACAGAAGTACCAGCTGCACAAGTTAAATCTGTACTAGAATTACAGTAAGGTTTTGGATACACTTTAGCTCCATTTTTAATTCCGTAAAAATCTTCTGCATCTATTTTTAACCAAGCATCATTGTGTTCACCTTTACTAGTTCCTTTTCCTACTCTCATTCTCCAAGCAAATCTGTAAGTTCCAGGTGTATTTATTTTAATCTTATACTCTATGGGTGCACCTGAAAGTGCATTAAAAGATTCTGCTCCTGTCCAATGTAAATATTTTATTTCTTCATTATTAATAGTTTCTGTTCCTATTTTCCATCGGTTATCTTTTATAATACCAGATTCCATTTCTATGGTTAAAAGTCCATCTTTCTCTTCAAAAGGTAAAGTACCATTACATGTTGTTGTTTGAGAGAATAGTTGCGAAGAAACTATTGTTAGTAATAAAAGAGAAATTATTAATGCATTTTTTTTCATCATCTAGAAATGTTGTTGTTTAATTACAATGATAAAAAATAAGCCTCTTTATAGTATCCTGCTCTATAAGGGGTGTTTCATTTACATGAATACAATTTTTTTACTTTTTATTATTAACTAACATTATCCAAAATTAAATTCAGATAGTTTATAGTATTTCTTTTTTAAATCAGTGTAATTTATTAGTTGATTTTAAACTTAAAAAAACTGCAAATAAAATAATCAATACTAACATAAAATTAAAAACTCAGAATTTAATAAATTCTGAGTTTTTAAAACTTACACACTTTGTATGAGGTTTAGTCTTTATCTTTTGAATATTCAATTTTATAGTTTCCTGAGCCTAACATTACTGATTTTTCTTGTATTTCAATACCATTGTCTTTCTTATAGTCTTTAACAGAGATGCCATTAATTTTAACAGACTTTAATTCATTATCGGTTAAAACAACTTTTGCTTTGGTGTTAAATGGCACTTTAAGATCCATAGATAAAACATTTTCTTTTAAAGACCAGTCATTTTTAATATCTCCATAAGGTGTTGGTACGGTAACTGAAGTTGATGTAACTTTCTTTGGAAATTCTGGGTTTACTGTAAATACTTTATAACCTACATTATCTTTTGATGATTTAATTCCTCCTAAAGATTCATAAAAATAAGCAGCAAAACCACTATGCATAGGATGGTTTAAAGAATTAGATGGTCCTTCCATAGTTTCCCATTCAAACTGGCGCTCTGGCCAAGTGGTAAAACCATTATTCATTACATACGTTTGACTAGGAAAATCTGGTGTTGTTAAAATTTGATACGCCAAATCTGCTTTTCCATATTTAGTTAAAACAGTGTAAATATATCTATTACCATGAATACCTGTAGAATGATGCCCTCCTTTTACTTCTGTAATATCATACACCAAACCATTTACTACTTGCTCTATTTCTAATTCTGGAACCATACCAAACTGTAATGCTTGTACAGTTGCTGTTTGACTACCATACCATTTTAAGTTTGTTTTTGGTATAGCAACTAAAAAGGTTTTATTAAAAGCGGCTTTTAATTGCTCTTTTTCCTTTTTCATTTCAGCTTCAAAAGCAGCGTCCTTATTTATTTTTGCAAAACCTTCCATAACACCTAAAATATCATAGAAATAAGCATTGGCAGAAATAATTGGGTCGCACTCCATAGCACCTGGGTTCTTTCTTCTATCCCACCTTGGTGGACACCAATCTCCCATTCCGTCTTGAATAATTCCATTTTCATCTTTAAATGAAAGATAAAAATTTGTAAGACCTTTCATTTCTTTATAGTAGTCTTTTACAATAGCATCATCTCCATAATACAAATAATTATACCAAGGTAAATACATTGTTGCCACACCCCAATCTAGTTTTGCATAAGAAGATGTTCTTTTACCTGGCGCAATCATGGTTGGTACTTGAAATTTAATTTCAGGATTATTATGTCCTTTAGTTGGTCTCATTTGAGTACGAATATCTTCCATGTATTTTTTATAGAAATCATACATGTCATAATTATATAATGCATATTCACAAAACGCGTGTGCATCTCCTAACCAACCACATTTTTCGCGATGCGGACAATCTTCTGGAATACCATGTACATTATCAACAATAGTCCATTTACTAATGCTATGCATTTTATTAAATAAAGGTTCTGATGAACTAAAACTTCCTTTTTCTTGAATGTCTGTAGCCACTAAAACAGCTTTAATCATGTTACTGTCTGGTTTTGTAGACACACCTTTTATTTTAGCATAACGAAATCCGTGATAACTAAACTTTGGTTCCCAAGATTCTAAGTTGTTTCCTTTACAGATATATTTATAAATTTGAGCCATACCATTTGCTCCACCACCTGTAGAACCTTGAAAAACATCTTTACCATTTCTTAACAAAGATTCTGTAGTTGTAATTTCTATAAGTTGGCCTTCTTTTTCTTTTACATTTATCTTTACCCAACCAGCAATATTTTGACCGAAATCTACAATCCAATCTCCATTTGGAGCTTTAAATACATTTTGAGGCACAAATTCTTTTAATTTTTTAATTGCAGGAATTTGTTGTGAACTAATCTTCTTTAATTTTGGCGAAACAACTTTTGCATTCCCCCATTTTTCATCATTATAATTTAAAGTATTCCAACCATTAATTTCATAACGAGCATCATAAGTATCACCTCCATAAATATTATTAAATACTATTGGCCCCGTAGATTCTTTCCAATTTTCATCTGTATAAAAATCTTTTTTGCTACCATCTTTATAGGTTACTTTAATTAAAAAACGAACCGTTGGTGGGCCGTAAGACATATCTTTATCTGATTCTGGGTCTCTTTTCCAAGAAATATCTTGCCCATAGAAACCATTCCCTAAAATGATTCCAAAAGCATTTTTACCTAATTTTAGTTGTTCTGAAATATCATAATTTACATAATAGGCTTGTTTATCGTAATTAGAAGGAGCAGGATCTAAAACATGATCGCCTACTTTAGCACCATTTAAATAAAGTTCATAATACCCCAATCCACAAATATAAGCTTGTGCATTTTCTATTTCTTTTTCTGTATTAATAACATTTCTAAAATAAGATGCTGCTTGCCCATTAACCATAATAGGTGCTTTCATTGGCCCTGTTTTGTATTCACGAAAACTATGTTCTGATGTTCTTGTATCTTTATTTAGGCTTATCCATTTTGAGTCTCCCCAATTTGCTTCATCTATCAACCCCATTTGAAAACTTTGAGTTTCAGACCAATCTGATTCTTGTTTTTTCTCGTCCCAAATTTTTACTTTCCAGTAATACGCAGTTACTGCATTAAGTTTTGTTCCTTTATATTTTACGTAAGTTGATTTAGCTTCTTCCGTTTTACCAGAATTCCATAAATCTCCCTGATTGTTATTTAATTTTTCTAAACTTGATGCTACTAATATTTGATAAGCAGATTGCGATTTATTGTTACCTTCTACAGCTACAATCCATGAAAAAATTGGTTGTTTACTTTCAATAGCTGTTGGGTTTATTTTGGTATTACAAGTTAACGACTGAAACGTTACTGATGCTAATTTATCTACCTTTTCTTGGTTGCAAGATGTGTTTAAAAAAGGAATTAACAAGAGTGCTAATAAAAATTTAATTTTATGCATTTTTAATATTTTAATTTTATAAAAATTGAAATTAATCTTATAATTTTATACCATCGTCCTGTACTGTACTGAGATTTTTTTTATCCGATTAATCTTAACATTTTATTTTGTTTTTACTTTTAAAACAAGATCGATCTTATTGTCTTTTTCTATAACTACTTACATAAAATTTCAGCTTTAAAAAAACAACAATTTGTTAAATATATTCAATTTAAGGAATAATATATCTTGTAAATAGGCTTAAAAAACATTTATTCTTATTTAATTTCTAATTTTTGTGTAGCATTTTCTTAAATCAACAAAAAAACAAACACAAAAGCTTTTTATTGTTTCAATTATTCTAAAGTAACCTACACAACCAAATACAATTAGGTACAGACAGTACAGGATATTCTTAAAAAAATAGTACTGTAATTTAGATCTGTTAAGATTTATAACTAAATTAAACTTAAAATGATAAACAAATTTCAATTATTAACAGTAACAAAACTCAGTAAAGTCTTGTTACTCTTTACGTCCATTTCTCTTAAAAATTATTTAGAAAAGGCAACACATAAACAAAGATCTAAACAGTATATTGCTACTGCAGATTCAAAATTCAGTTACTCTAACCTAACCAAAAATTTAAAATATTTTGACAGAAAGCCACAATTTTATTCGTATTCTTATTAAAGCTAGAAAATATTAAATTTTATAGGATGGTGTTAATCAAATAAACATCCCTATACAATAATTTTCTATATTATCTATTTAACAAGTTTTAATCAGACTTACTTATTGGTATAGAGCACCCCTCAACTGCACTATATCAAAATTATTATATAACAACTAACCCTATAAATCTTAACACTTTTAAAAGAAAAATTATTTTAAACTAGTATTTTTCTTTCTGATTAAACTTCAGAATCTTTAGTTACTAATTAAAAAAGTACTACAAGGTTTACAACAAATAGTTAATACCATAAATAAATTTTATTAATTAACTTAAACTAAATGAAATGAAAAAATTAGTAAACAGTATTATTCTTGCAGTTCTTTTGTTTTTTGCAGGAAATAATATTTTAATTGCCCAAGTATCTGCTGTATACGGCGGAGGCGCTATTTATAATAGCAACACTTCTATTAATGAATTACGAAGCTCTGGCTTTAACACAGTTATTGTTTGGACTTTACATATTGAATCTACTGGTAAAATTAATTTTAATTATGATTTTGACCTTATTGATAATGGTCAATATATTGGAGGTAATGATCCAGAAAGTGGCAATTTTGTAAACAACCTTGCACGCTTAAAACAAGCACCAACAAGTGTAAATCGTATAGAATTTGGTATTGGTGCGGCAGGAGCTCAAACATTTAACGTACTTAAAAGCTTTTATGAATCGGAAGGGTTTGGCCCTGGAACAACCATTTATAAAAATTTTAAAAAGTTAAGAGAAACTTTTCCTATGGTAGATGCCATTAATAATGATGATGAAGTTACTTACGACTTAGCGTCTACCGTTGCTTTTACCAAAATGTTGGCTAGTTTAGGATTTAAAAATGCTATTGTACCATACAATAGAGATAGTTTTTGGAGAAGCTTAGTACAGCAAGTTAATGCCGCATACCCAGGTAATGTAGATAGAAATTACATTCAGTGTTATGCAGGTGGTGCTGGTAATAACCCTTGCCAAACTAAATGGGATTTTGGTATTACTAATATTGGTGGTAGATGGGGAGCTTCTAACAGAGAAAGCCCTTCTCAAATTCAAAATGTAATGCAAAACTGGAAAAACTCATGTAGCTCTAAAGCTGGTGGTGGTTTTATTTGGATATATGATGAGTTTGATAATACACCACAAACCGCTCAATATGCTAATGCTATTAATACAGCATTTCAAAACACACCTCCACCTCCACCAACAAATACTAGTGGAAATTTAGCGCGTAGTGCTCAAGTTTCTGTATCCTCTCAATATTCTGCAAACTATTCTGGTTCTAAAGCAATAGATGGAATAAAACAACAGCACAATAATGGAGAATGGGCTAGTAATGGTGAAAAGTTACCTAAAATTAGACTTACTTGGAATCAACCTGTTTCTGTAAACAAGATTATTCTTTATGACAGACCAAATGCTACTGATGGTGTTGGTGGTGGTATTCTATATTTTAGCGATGGAAGTCAAGTTCCTGTAGATTTTTTATTTAATAATGGTCAAGGAAAAGAATTTACTTTTAATTCTAAAACGATTACTTGGGTACAACTAGATGTAACCGATGGTATAAATAGTTTAAACAATGGGTTGTCTGAATTTGAAGTGTATGGCTCTTCTGGAGGCTCTAGTAGTAGCAGCAACGTTGCTCTTAACAACAGCAGTATTACTGCATCTTCACAGTATCCTAATAATGCTTTTTCTAAAGAAAAAGTAGCAGACGGTATTGTTGGCAAACATGGAAATGGTGAATGGGCTAGTAACGGAGAATCAAACCCTTACGTTCAAATAAATTGGAATTCTGCTTATACTATTAACAAAGTTGTTTTGTTTGATAGACCAAATGCTACCGATAAAATTAACGGCGGTACACTTACATTTAGTGATGGTTCTAGAATAAATGTAGCTGCTTTACCAAACAACGGAGCTGCAAAAGAAATTACATTTGCTAATAAAACCGTAACGGCTGTTCGTTTTACAGTTACAAATGGATCTGGTTATAATGTTGGCTTATCTGAGTTTCAAGTTTTTGGTACAAACGCACTTCGTAAATCTCAACAACCAAAACAAGAAACTATTACAGAAAACACAAACCAAACTAATAGTAAAGTTTCAACATTTCCAAATCCTTTTAAGAACCTTGTTAATGTAATGCTACCTGTTAATAAAAAATATACCTCAGCTGAAGTATATAACCTAACAGGACAATTAATCTTAAAGCAAACAATTTCTGAGGGGCAAAATGCACTTGAATTTAATTTTAAAAACGTAGCAAGATCTAGTATCTATTTATTACGTTTAACAAATGATAAAGAATCAACAATGCATAAATTGATTAGAAAATAAGATAAACAAATTATTAAATAAAAATAAACTCACCTTTTCTAATATTATAAAATTAGAATTGGTGAGTTTTTATATTTATGTATAATTCTCGGTAAAATTTCTATCTACTTTTATTTTTTTAAAATAAAAATCTAAGTTTGGTATTCTGTATTTTCAAAAAAAAATAAAACATTAAGAATTTAATATTACCAATAACAATTATCATAAATACCCATTTTAAATTTTAAATAGAATTCCCTATTCCTACTAAAACTACAGATAAAAGAATCACTAAAATTCCGGCTGTAATGGTATATTTTGTTTTCTTAGCAACACCAGCCCATTCCTTTCTATAAACACCCCAAAGGTTTGCAGTTAAAATAATGGTAGACATATGTAAAATCCAAGAACTAGCACCATTACCCAATTTACTTTCTCCCATTCCATAGAAAAAGAATTGTAAAAACCAGATGGTTCCTGCCAATGCAGAAAACATAATATTTTTTGATATTGGTGTGCTTTTATTTGTAAAATCTTTATATGATTTATTTTTGATACTCAATATTGTAGTCCATACTAAATTAGAAACCAACCCTCCCCAAAGAATAACAACAAATGTAACATTGTTAGAATATAAATGATCGAAGCCTGCAGCTACAGCAGCATCTGCTAAAGGTTTTCCTGCTTCTATACCAAAGCTAAAAAAAGAACTTAAAATACCCGAAAGCACAGCTACTATTAGCCCTTTTACCAAATTAAATTCTGATACACTTTTCTTTTTTTCTTCATCGGATAGTTCCTTTTCTTTTAGAACTCCTGCTTTTCCACAAATTGCAATTCCTAACACACACACTAAAACACCAAGTAATACAACTTGTCCGCCAGAATCGGCCAACATATCTGTAAAAGATGTTTTTCCTGCTTCAGGATTAATATTGTAATAAATAGAAGGTACTATAGCTCCAAAAGCAGCACAAAAACCAAGTACTACAGAATTCCCCAAGGACATCCCTAAGTAACGTACACCAAGCCCGTAAGACAAACCTCCAACACCCCAAAGTAATCCCATTACAAATGTAATTAACAAGATTGTATTTGAACTTGCAGCTATTATTTCTGCAAAACCTGGTACGGTTAACCAAGCTGCTATAGGTGGCACTATAAGCCAAGACATAACGCCACCAACCATCCAATAGGTTTCCCAAGACCAACCTTTTACTTTATTATAAGGCATGTAAAAACTACCTGCGGCCACACCGCCTAACGAATGAAATAAAACTCCTAATATTGCTTGCATTTTTTATGTTTTAAATTTTTAATTAATTCTATTTTAACAGATGTTAACCACTTTTAAATTTAATAATTTACCCAGTTTATCAATTTTATTAGCAATATGACCTACTCCAATAGCACAATGATGCGATGGTCCTTGTTTAGACCACTCATTCATAAAAGCTCTTGCTCCTATTGAAAAACGATAACGGCTATTTGTATTTCCAATTTGCAAAATAGGTCCTTCTACAGATTCGCCTTCTGCTACTAATAAAAATACTTCATCTTTACCTTCTACTACAGACAACAAGGTTACCGGACCATGTTTTACTGTCATTTGAATAGACAATCCTTTACCTGGTTTACCATGATAAACAGGCAGTGGCACTAGTTGTACATTACCTTCTGCAATAGCAAAATGTGCAGGACCATCATGACCTAACATCACAATATCATCATTAAAATCCATGGCATAAAACTCAGAAAAAGAACCACCAACACCAAAGGCATCCATAATTTTCATGGCTTGTGCATTTTTAACTTCATACTCGCCAGCTACAGGTATATTTCTTCCTGTTAATAAGGTGTTTCCTGCAATAACAGAGGTTACAATGTTTTCATATTCATTCCCAGATTCTCCTTCATAATAATAGGCTAAAGAACCAAGGTTATGAGCATCTACTAATTTATCAAGTGCTACCGATGTTTTAGCGGCGCGAATCAATTCTGATTCTTCACATTCTTCAACAACCTCAAAAGTATTGTAAAATTCTTTAATTTTTGCTTGCACTTCTACTTCCGTGGCGTCATCTCTGTATTTTTTTACTTCGCACATTTCAACAACTTCTATATGCGTACCAAAAGCTGCCGATTGCTTCGTTAAATCTGAATATACATCTAACATTCCGCAGTAATAATGCCCTAGAACACCTAGTCGATTATTATTCATAACAGAAGCCACGTTAGCTGCATCTATCCAATCTTGAATATCATCCCAAACTGTTTGCTCACCTAAATATCCTGTTACAAATTCGTAATCTAACCCAGAACGATTAAATACATTTGCTATTTCTGGTGCAGAACATGCCTGACAATGTGCAAGCCACTCCCCCGTCATTAACCCACGGTCTCCCATTTTATTAAATTTGTCATAATCAATGGCAGCAACTGGTTGAATATTTAATATAACTATGGGGCATTTTAATTTTTGTACAACCGGTAAAACCGTAGAGGATAACGCATACGTAGAAACGTATAAAAACACAATATCTACATCATTTTTCTTTAAATCATCTGCTGCTACTCTTGCTTTTACAGGCGAATCAATTAAACCAACATTTACTACATCTGCACCAAATGTTTCCATTTTATCAGCTATCTGTTTTTGATAACCTTCTAAACGTTCTAAAAGCCCATCAAATTGCGGCCAATAAGTATCTAAGCCTATACCGAAAAGACCTACTTTTATTCCACTTTCTTTTTTAATATTCATTTTTAAACTTTTTATTTTCTATTATTTTTTTATTATTCGAGATACTTTTAACACCACAGGCCCTACCAATCCTGCAGGTATGGTTTCATCTCCTTTTTTGTAAAAAGGAAATGTTGTAAATGTAGAACGCTGCTTTAAAGGTGGTGGTTCATTATTTAAATACCAATCTGGCATATATTCATTTTTTCTACTCATACCCGATTCACTTGGAAAATTTTCATCTCCAATTAAACGGTTTGTCCACTGGTTAGTGACTTCTATTTGAATGGTGTTTTTTCCTTTTACTAAAGCTTTAGTAACATCTAAAACATAAGGAGGCATCCAACTTATACCTAAATCTTTTCCGTTAACAATTACTTTAGCAGCAATATTTACGACTCCTAAATCTAGTGTTACTTTGTTGTTTTCTTCTAAATAATTTTTACCTACAACAAACTCATTTTTATAAATTGCTGTTCCCGAATAGTATTTTATTTGTTCGTTTTTATGCGAAGTCCAATCTATTAATTTAGGAAAAGAAAAGTTTTTCTCTTTGGCTTTAACATCAGGAAAATCGACGCTCCAAGTTCCTGAAACAGTTATTTGTTCTGGAAGGTTTTTTACTTTAATTGCTTTTAAACTTCCGTCATTTAATTTAAAATTATAATTTCCGTTCGCCTTAACTTCAACATCTATGGTATTATCGTTTGTTAAAGTTGTAGTTACATCTTCATTACTTTTTAAACTTTTTGGCACTATAGACTGTATTCCTTTTGATGATTCTCTAAACACAACAAATACAGAGCCTTCTGCAGGTAAACTTATTAACGCTTTTGTTTGTCCGTTTTCGCTTGTAAAAGCAGCCAGTTTAGTGACTTCACCTGTCATTTGGTTCCATAATTCCGGAATTTTACCTTCTATATTAAAGGTGCACAGATATGTACGCGCTTCATTTTCTGGATTATAAAAAAAGTAAACATCTTCATTTTCTGTTTTTCTATGTATATAATTAATGTCTTTTCCGCCTTCTATAAACAAGTCTGTTGGTATATTATTTGCTTTAAAAATAGTATCCCAATCTCCAGATAAATAAGTTGTTTTTCGAGTCCAAATTTGATCTACTAACTTATTAAACTCTATTTTATCTTTTTCAGAAACCGCATAGCTTCCTAATTTTTGTGGTTTTTCTCCAATAATTACAACGCCTTTATTGGCTAATTCGGCTATTCTTTTTAAAGTTTTTAATTTAATTTCTTTTATATTTTTAAGATATAAAGCTTGGTATTGTATTCCGTTTGGCAATACCATTTTATTTTCTTTTGCTTCCACTCTATGCAACAAAGCATCAGCATTTATACAATCGTAATTAATGTGTTTAGGCAAAGCCGGACTAAACATATGTTCTTTTATAATTGAATTTGGAGATCCATCACCAACAAAGACTAATAAATCTGAAACAGGAATCCCTTTGCGCAACATATATTGCCCACGAGCTAAATACTTAAACCAAGCACTACCTGCATTGTACCACCAAGTTTGTGTACGATCTATATGAGAACCCCATTGACTCATTGTCATCCCTGGTTTTACGTGTGTATTGGCTTGGTGCGCAAAACGATGAAACATAAATTCGTTAATACCTAAAGTCCACGCTTTGTCTCCTGTTAATTTTAAGCTTCCAGGATGTCCTTTCCAGTTTATCTCTGGTCTTGCAGAAAATGCTTCTGCAGACACCACATTTTTTCCGTAAATACGCGCTCCAGAAACAGCCGTTCCTGCTTGATAACGTTGATGCATCCAGAATTCACCCATCGTAATATCTACTTTACGTGCTGCATCTAACTCATTAAAATCGCCATTAAAACTATAAGGTTCTACGTAACTAATTAATCCATCTTCATGACATAACTCTGTAAAATAATCGAAATAATTATCGGTAATCATTTTACTATTAAAGTTTCTAATATCCCATAAAACCTGATCACTAGTATCTTTATTATCAACATATTTACCAGCATAAAGAGGTAAAAAACTTACTAAATCGTATCCTAATTCTTTTTTAAAAGCCTGTTCGTAATCTTTAGTCCAGTTCTGGCCACCAACTTCATAACTATCAATCTCTGTGTATTGTAATGCATTTGGCGCAACAGCTCTTGTTGCATCAATTACATTTCTAACATAACCATCGTAAAATATTTTAAAAGACTCTTTACTCATTTTATCTACTTCCCAACCTGTACCTTCTTCTGATGCAGGCACATTAAAAGCAGCTGTTATGGTATAACCAAATCGCATAATTGTCCATTTTCCTTTTGGCAAACTAGCGTTAAGGTTTCCTTTATCATCCATAAAATCCGTTAGGTTGATAACCTCATCTTTATTGATAATGCTTGATGGATTTACATTTTTAATTGTTGGCATTTTATAGTTTTCTATTTTAAACAGAGAGGTACGTGCCAACGTGTTATTTATACGTTTAAGGTTGCTTAAACTAATTTCTGTTAATTGTAATGGCACTTCAGATTCTATTCTAAAATATTTTGAGGTAATGTTTCTAAAATCTAATTCTACCGCACGTTCGAACTTTACAATATTCATAGGTTTTATTTCCTTTATGATCTTGTAAGTAATGCCGTCTTCTGAAGTTTTTAAATAGATTTTTCCTTTTTTTCTTGGTGGTTGATAAAAACTCATTGCTAATGAATTCATTGTAAAAGGTTTGCCATAGTTAAAATCTATCCATTGCGGTTTCTTTTGGGTTCCCTCTAAATTTGTTTCAACATCTATTCTTTGATCTACCAAAAGGTTTAGTTTAAGGCTTTTTTGAGAACTTTTTAGTGTAGGTTTATTTTCATAATCCTCTATATCCGACGCCAACGCTGGATATGCTAAAACAGCCACATCTTTATAAAAACCACCACGTTGCGATGGTGTTTCTAACTGTAGTTTTACGTTACCTCCGTTTACAATAGCCTGATTATAAGTTACACGTTTCATAGCGTGTTCTGGCGCTACCCACGGCCCTCCACTAGAAGTCCAACCATCACAATTATGCACTCCAAAACTTAAGCCTAAACGTTCACATTCTGCCGCCGCATGCGCAGTCATTTCTATATGTTCATCAGAATTAAAAATAACTTTACCCTTAGGCACATAATGTGTTACATTAAATAAAATGATACCACCAATACCTACATCTGCTATGGCTTCTAAATCTTTAGTTAAACCTACTTTACTCATATTTCCACTCATAGCATGCATCCACGTTCTTGGACGATTCTCTGGTGATGGATTTTTAAATAATTGTTCTGAAATAGGATTCTCTTGCTTCTGCGCATAACTAGAGCATCCTAGCAATAGTATTCCTATTAAAATTTTTAGTTTATTCATTGTATTATAACCAATAGTAATAACTTCTTTATATAATTTTTATAGTACCTTAATCTAAACTCCTAACATTATCTGATAGATTGAAAGGAAAATTGGTTTCGATGATTTATCTACTACTTGTTTATTTGTTGTTTTTTCATTATTCTAATTAATGACTATTTTTAGTTTTATAAATGTCATGAGGTTTTGGACCATTAATAGGATATGGCATAGTGTATACGTCTTTATTATCGGCCTGTTCTTTTAACCAATCATCAAGTAATAAACGCATGGCTTTAATTTTTTGCTGATGTTTTTCACTAAAAATAAGGTTAACTTGTTCATCAGGATCATTTGCTAAATCATAAAACTCTTCAGCTGGACGCACATAATATTTTTGAATAATGGCTGCGGCTCTTGGGTCTTTTTCTGCTTTTTTATCCCAAGAATCCCAATACCCATCAGAATTTGGTCGTCTTAAAATATCTGAATGATTAGAATGATATGTATTAGGACGTAAATTTAGTATGAATTTAAATTGTGTATCTCTAACACTTCGTATAGGATATACATTTTTAGTTTGATCGCCCGTATGGGTTGTAAAAATTAAATCGCGGTGCTTATCTGCTTTTCCTTCCAATACATTTTTAAACGATTTACCATCTATCTCTTTTGGTATTTCAGAATTGGTAATATCTAATAAAGTTGGTAAAATATCAATCCAACTTACCATAGCGTCTGTTCTAGTATTTGGTTTAATATGTTTTGGCCAAACAGCTATCATAGGTACTTTTATGCCTTTATCATACAAATTCCATTTATGAAAAGGCCACTGCGCACCATGATCTGCCGTATAAATAAAGATAAAATTATCGCCAAATTTCTTTTGTGCTAGTTTATAAACTTTCCCCATTTCATCATCCATTCCTGTTATATCAGAATAGTATTGCGCCCAATGTTGACGCGTACTTTTGGTATCTATAAAAGATGGAGGTAATGTTAACTCGTTAGGGTTATAAATATTATTGGTTGTCCAAGGTACATGTGGCCGACGATCACCGACCATTAAACAAATAGGTCCTTTTGTATTATTAGCATCAAAGTACTCGGTAACATTTTTGTACAAATCTACTTTAGGACTCGATTGATAGTCAAATCTGCCATCTTTTCCCATCTCTTCATTCATACTTCCGTGAGCCACTTTACCAAAGCTTAGTATTTGATAACCTGCTTTCTGAAGATTTTCTGTTAATACTAATTTACTAGGCGAAGGATATGTATGGTTACATTCGGCACCATTTTTGGCAGGCATTAATCCTGTTAAAAAAGCACCTCTACTTGGTGCGCAAGATGGTGATGCCACAAAAGCATTATTAAAAGTAATACCTGCTTTTGCTAATTTATCGGCTGTGGGTGTTTTTAATATTTTAGCACCGTAAACAGAACCATCTGCTTGACTTTGATCATCTGCTAAATAAATTACAATATTGGGTAGATTTTGCGCTATTACCTTGTAAAAACTTCCTAAATTAAAAATTGTAAAAAAGATGAAAATACTTAATTTTTTCATATTATTATTATTTAATTGCTTTAGGCGATTGCACTACTCCTTTTCCCTCATCAAAACTCCACCAATCTACAGCTCTTCTTTTTTCATCAAACGTATAATTCCATTTTTTTAAATAATACGCTCGTGTTTTAAATTCATCACCTATATTATTTAGAGCTATATTAAGTTTATCATCTAAACTTTTTTGAAGTTCTGTAAACTCTGGTTTATCTAATAAGTTATTCATTTGATAAGGATCGTTTACATTATCAAAAAGCTTACTAGCTCCTTCCGGAGTTCTTGCGTACGTATATTGTTTTGTTCTAATACCTCTGTACGGAGGGTCTTTAAAATTAGCTCCAAAAGGTGCTACCCCCATTACTAAAGCTGCTCGATCTGCATTTGGATCTGGATTTTTTATTAATGTAGCAATATTTTCTCCTTCTATACTTTCTGGTATTTTAAGATTTGATAACCCTAATAAAGAGGGTAAAATATCGGGAGTTGTTAAAGGTGCATTAACTACAGCCCCTTTATTTTCTCCAATAGATGGATAACTTATTAAAAAAGGTACTCTAACAGCCTCATCCCAAGCTAATTGTTTTACAAAAGGTTTTACCCCATGCGCTCCCATCATTTCTCCGTGGTCTGCAGAAAATACAATAATGGTGTTATCTACTAAGTTTAATTCTTTAAGTTTTGCCAATACATTCCCTATTGCTTCATCTGTAGCTGTTGCATGTGCATAATAACCTTGTAATTCTTTACGTGTTCTTTGCTCTAAACTTTCTGGTACATTAGGATTTATTGTTAACGCCTCTGGCGGATACATCTCTTTATATTTTTTAGGTGCTGTTTGATGCGGATAATGAGGTGTAGCAATAGAAATCATCATTAAAAAAGGTTTTTCATCTTTTGCATGATTGGTTAAATATTGGTTTGCATCTTTTGTTATGGCAAAAGGAGAATACTCTTTCCAATATTTAATGTTCGTATCCTCGTTATCATAATAAGGCATTTTTGTATAATTATGAGAACATTCTAATGCTTTCCAATAATCAAAACCTTGGCGTCTTTCTTTTGGTATATAGGTAGATCTACCATGACCATCTAAATGCCACTTACCCCAATAAGCGGTACTATAGCCTTCTGCTTTAAAAATTTCGGCCATACATAATTCTTCTGATGGTAAATACAAATCGTTTATAAACATCCCTGTAGATGTAGGGAATTTACCTGTAAGTAATGCGGCTCTGTGCGGTGTACAAACGGGTGTTACCGAAACGGCATTTGTAAAATTTACAGCCTCTTTAGCAAACTTATCTAGATTGGGTGTTTTAACATCTGGGTTACCTGCATACCCTAATGCAGAACCTCTCCATTGATCGGTTAAAATATAAACGATATTAGGCTTTTTTTTAGACTCGATTGTTAATTTAGAATTCTTATTTTTTTTAACACTATCACAACTTGATAATGCTATGGCTAAGGTTAAAAAACCTAATATCTTATTTATATTCATTGTTTTTAATTTACAATTGTTCTTATCAATTTTAATATGTTAAAAGCTTTACAGGCCCTTCGATACCTGTTGGTACTAAATCTTTGTATCGTTTAGTCCAACCAATGGTCATTTTATTATTTTTAAGCGATTTTGCGTAGTTTGCCAATACTGTGGTATAATGAATTTCTATTTCATTATTGCCTTTTTTAAGATAATCTTCTATATTATAAAGCGCTTTTCCGTACCAACGTTTCCCTACTTTTTGTCCATTTATGTACAACTCTGTAACTCCTTCGTTTACATCACCTAAATCTAGGTGTGTAAAACCTGCTGTGTTACTTACCGTTGTTTTATAAATTATTTTTCCACCAAAACCACTTTGTGTGCTATCATTAGATTTGCTAAAATCGATAAGTTCTTTCATTTGCCACGTAAAAGTTTGCTTATCTATTTGATTTCCTGTTACGGTCCAATTAACATCTAATACTTTAGAATCTTTTATTTTAGTGCTTACAGGAACAGCTTTTACAGATGGTTTTTCGTCTTCAAAAATTAATAATAAAGATTCTAAAGGATTTAAACTGATGCTTAACTCATTTGTTTTAGAAGCATAATAATACGGTGTTCTTTCTCCTGTTTCAGGATTCCAAACCCAAGGGTATTTCCCTTCAACAGGAAATTTAGCATCAAAATTGGTGGTTTCGAATCTGTGTATATTCGTAAAGAAGTAAATATCTTTATCTGCAGTAAACTGATGTAATTGATACACCTTTTTAGTTGGATTGCTAATGACAACATCTGCAGCAATTTTAGATTCTTTTAAGATCTGTTCTGTCCATGGCAATAAGTCATCTAAAGTCTTTGGTTCTTTTACCTGAATAAAAGATTTAGGATTTTCTGCCAACAACTTATCTAAAGTACTTTTTACAATGTTATCATTTTTTTCAAAATCTTTAAAATGTAATGATTTTGTAGGCATTTGATCTACAACTACTACTTTTCCTCCAGATTCTACATAGTTTTTTATAATGATTGTAGCCTCAGGACTAATCGATTTTAAGCTTGCTAAAACAAGTAAATCATAAGTCATATCACCAAAAGAAATTGTCCCTTCATTAATTACAGCCCCTTCTAAAACTCTTTGATTGATGTATTCACACGAATATCCTAACTGACTAATAGGCTCCCATAATTTATACAAATACCCTAAGTTGTTTTGTAGTTTGCCACGGTTTAATCCGTAATCTCCCCAGACATCTGCAGTTGGACCAAGAATAGCCACCGATTTTTCTGCTTGCGAATTTTGAAATACATGAGATAAACGTGCATTATAATCTGTCCAATGACTTAAATGCTCCCACCATGTATTTCGTTCACTAAAATAAGTACCGAAACGCACCCATCCTGGAAACTCAACTTCGGGTGGCGAATAATTATAACCATGCACTACAGTATGATTAATTCCTGTAATAAAATTCATATCATCATGTTGCTTTATCTCTTCAAGGGTTGCTTTAAAAACCCCATGTAAATTGGTAAATGCTTCACTACTTGTAATTTTCTTTCCTGTTAAGTGTGCCCCTGCTGATGCGTGCATGTTCCAAAGCATATACCCATGACTTTCTTTCCATTTCCAGATAGAATCTTTCATTTCAACGGTATAAATCCAGTTATTACTTTCTGGAATATCTGGTATCATATTACCATCTAACAGCCCCATTAAAAATGGTGTTCCGTAAGCTTGGTAACGACATAGTACATTATTTTCTTCACAAAAATCTTTATAAGTTTGGGTAAAGTTTTTTAAGAATGTTTCTACCAATAGTTTATTATAATCATAACGTACACGCTTTAATTGATCTTTAAACTCTGGTGTGAAATTTTTAGAATATTTATCTTTTGAATAATCATCATAGGCTAAATAAAATACAAAAGGCATCCAATTATCTAACTTATAACCATACGCTTTATAAAAAATATCAGCAAAACCATCGGTCCAGTTTGCTCCAGAAACTTCTATACTATCGCAAAATAAAGCTCTTATTAAATCGCTTAAAGGATATCCAGATCGCTCAGATATTTTCTTTAATCTATTTAAATACGCTAAGGTCATTTCTTTTTTATAATGATCCATTACAGGTCCTGCACCACCTGGCGCACCTAATGTTACATCTCTAAAATTTTGTTGTACTAAGCCATAGCTTAAAAAATAATTCCCTTCTTTTTCTATCTTGTAAGATAATTTTCCGTTGCTATCTATATGCTTTTTAAGATCTATCACCTCATTGGCATTCTCGCAATTTTCTGGTACTAACGTTACATGCGATAGTTTGTAAGTTGTACGCTCGCTAATGTGTTTTTGAGCACGGTAGTTTTTATATTTTTCTTTATATAAATTGATAAGAAAAGGCTCGTCTACAGAAATAGTTTCGCCACCTTTATACACCACATTATCGGAAACCATACGTTGGCAAGTTTCGTCATCTTTAAGAAACTCTCCACCAAATGGCCAACCTGTACCGGCAATCATATCGGTAATCATGCCTAAATCTTTGGCTTTTTTACTAGCATGTACTACCATATCTATCCATTCGTCACTCATCCAAACTAAAGACTTATCGCCATTATCAGGAGCTGCTGGCATACCAATAGGGTTAATTTCTACACCACCAAAACCAACACTATGAAGCGACTCTAATTCTCTATCTAATTCTTTCGCTTTAATTTTATCTCCGTTCCACCACCAACGTACAAACGGACGTGCTTGGGCTGGTGGATTTTGAAAACTACTGTAAAGATCTGGACTTGTTTTTTTAATATCAACGTTTTTATTGCTTGAATTCTGGCTACTACTACACCCCTGTAGCGCACACATTGCCAAAACAATAAAAGTGCTTGTAACTACATTTTTGTAGTTAGCGTAAGTAGATAATCTCTTTAATTTATGCATTTCTATATTTATTATGATAATTTTAAACAATTTAATTCTTAAAATTAATTATAAAGTAGCTTTTTAAACGTACTTCCTATTTTTAATATATACATCCCTTTTGAAAATGAAGATATATCAACTTTATCGCCATTACCTATTAAAATTTTATTGCCTGTAATACTATAAACTTCCCAACTTTGATCTAGAGGTGTATTTATAGTAAAAATACCATCATTACTAGGATTAGGATATACCGCTATATTATTAAGCGAATTTTCTTTTACAGATAAAGTTTTTTTAATAAAAACTGCTTTTATATTTAAATCTGAATTTACTGTTAAATTAAACGGATTATCTGTACTTATTATATCTCCTGTCCAGCTTTGAAATTCCCAACCTTCGTTAGCAATGGCACTTAAACTAAACTCCTGTCCGGAAAAAGCAGTTCCACTGGTATAATTTAACAATCCATTACCTTCTTGTGTAAGTGTAATATTGTATGTAGAAGCCGTTTCTAAAGGAATAAACGCCATAGAATCTATTTCTAAGGTTCCCGTTTTTACACTATTGTATATTTTAAATTCGGTTATAGTACCTGTCCAAAGAGCCCAATTAGTAAGATCTACATCAATTGTTCTCCATTCATTATCATTAGGAATAGTTATCTTTTTTCTACTTGCCGAAAACCCACTACCTGGCACATTGGCGGCCATTTGTACATTACTTTTTTCTGTACTATTTCTAACAACCATTCTTAATGTTCCAAAAAGCTCTGAATTAATATTTAATCCTGTAATAGCCGACATTGGAAAAGCAAATCCATCAGAAAAACTTAAGCTAAGTTTATCATTATCTGCATTTACTACAACCCCACTAGTTACAGCAGCCCAAGGTGAAAAATCTTCAGTGGTTGTCCATACTACAGACGTTGGCGCTATAGGTTTTACAAAAAATGCATCCGATCTAAATTCAAATTTCTGAAAAGCAAAAGACGGTAGTTCTGTGTTTAAAGCTATAACAGAACCACTTCCACCATCTGTACGAGATGTAGTTACTACAGCTGTCCATTCACTATACTCATGCGGATTTGGATTTACATATGAATTATAAGCTGTTAAACCTGCCTCTGTTAATATACGACTTGCATCACCTCTATTATTAAAACCAGATTTAACCGTATTAGGATTTTCTTTTAAAAAGTTTTGAAGTTTATTATTGTCTTCTCCGTACGATAAGCTTCGGTAATAATAAGTTGTTCCTACTGGTAAGTCGGTAGTAAAAGAAAGGTTTACAGCCTCATTGTCCATATAAGCTAATGTATTTGAGTTATAATTATAAATCAAAGCATCATACTCGTCAGTCTCTTCATTTTTAGTAAAAATGGCATCTAATTCATTGGTTGATGTATTTGGCAAACCTGACTGTTCAGTAGTATAATGTGTTAAACCATTCATTGTATTTAATGTTGCTATAGCTGGTGGATCTTGAGTACCCGATCCATTTCCCCATCTATAAACAAACTCTAAACCTTTGTCTTTATTTTTATAAAAAATATTAGAAAAAGCTAATTCTACAATTTCTGCATGCGAGGTTGCATTATTTATAAACCCCTTACCATCAGCTCCATTCATAGTCGTTGTAGTAGCATATTCCATCAAATCTATTTTGGTATTTGTATTCCATTTTGGGTGATCTACTAATCCTGCAAAAAGATGATCGTATTTGTCCTTCATGTTTCTTAAAGAACTATTGCCAATAATTACATAATCTGATATTCCCCAAAAATCATATTTTAAATTATTATCAAAAGAATACTCGATAAGATCGTCAGAAAATGATGCAAAAGGTTCTCCTTTATAATTTAATTCGGTTCCGTTTTTAAATAAAAAACCTGGAGCTCTTGTATGAAGCCCAATAATAGCATTAGGTAATATGGATCTAATAGCTTTTTCGGTATTTTCAAAATGCTCTATAAAATCTTGTTTTGTACCAAACCAATGATCTGGTGTTTCAATCTCAGACCCTACTCTAAAACGCCATTTTAAAACCTGATCTTCTCCATAGGTTTCCACTAATTTAGTCATTAAAGCCTTTATAAAATCATGATAAGCTTGTTTATTAGCAGGAGGTAATGAGTTCCCATAAATAGACATCTTTTCGTTTTCACGGAAATTTATATTATCTCTAGTTCCTTCTGGAATAAATGTATAACCATGCTGAAAAGCCCATGGCGGTTGATCTAATGCTATTTGAAGAATCTCTGTTTGAGAGTTTACCACTTTATTAAGTCTTTCAATAAGTGGTTCCCATCTATAAACGTAAGTGTTATTTATTGAATCGTAAAGACATGGATCGAAATCTAAATCTTTTTGAGAAACCCCATTAACAACTTTTCTAATACCACCAACCATTCTAACAATATTCATTTTAAGACCAGGTCTTATGTTAGATCCGTTTGTAGGACTTATACGATTGGCAACATCCCAAATATTGTGCAAAGGTTCATTTTTATAACTATTATCTGTAAAATCTGTAGACAGCGTTACTTGGGCTTCTATAAAGAAAAAGCTTAGGCAAAATAACACAGAAGTGATAATTTTTATTAATTGATTCATTTTATTCATTTTAAAATTATACATTGATTTTATTTAAACAGAAGATATATCTAGATTAATTTAATTAACAATAATTTTATGTATTGATATGTTGTTATTATTCTTTATTTTAAGAATATATATCCCCTTTTTGTCACTCTTTAATCGAATCGTTTCTTCAGATACAAATTGCCCTTTTTGAATTTCTCCCCCTGTAATTGAATAGATTCTATATTGAGATTGCTCTGCATTTGTAGTTTTTATTTTAAACTCACCCTTATTTGGATTAGGGCTTACCACTATAATAGGCTTTTTTGTATAGCTATTATTAGATAATATTGTGTTAGATAACTCAATAGTATTTATAGAAAACTTAGGCAACATAATTTTTTCATCCCCTTCATTAATTAATGTTAAAGGATCTACATCAAAGCCTAAAGCTCTTTCTTCGTCCATACTAGAAAAAGATAATGCTTTGTGTTTGTATGTTTTATCATATATAACACCATCTATATTTACGGTAAAAGGAACTTCTTTATTTGTAAGATTTAAAACAAAAACAATAGTCTTATCATCTTTATTAACAACTCTTACGCTTACCGCTTTTACGCCATCTACAAGATTTGCTACTTGCACATCACTATCTATTAATATACTATTTTCTAATACTGAGCGCGTAATTTCATAAGCAGACCCAAATAATGATTTCTCTAAAGGATATTTTATTCTATCTTTTATTTTTCCATTAGACGCTGTATATTTTTCCCAAACTAACATGGTGTTTAATTTGCCATTAACACTAAACCAATTTGCACGCTCAAAAACATCTTGATTTTCACTCATATATAAAAAACAATCTATGGCACCAAGTGCAGATACAGCATTTGGCCCACCAGATTTTACACCCCACTCTGTTAACCAAATAGGTTTATTGGGTGCTACTTTTTTTGCATAATCATTTATTGAACTTGCTAAAAGTTTACGAGCAATAAGTGATGTACCATAGGCTTCATCACTATCGGCTGCATTATCTGGATCTGACCCAACATACGTATGAACCGAAACTGCATCAAAATAAGATAAATCTGCTGTTAAATCTTTGTTCCAATTTGGGTTAGCCCAACTGCTTTTTCTTAGTAAAGGTATTGAAACTCTTATTTCTGGATCTTGTGCTTTTAAAGCTGCAGACATCGATTTTGCTCTAGCAATATAATCTTCAGCATTAGGAATAATAGAACTTCTTTGTCCAGGGTAAAAACATTCGTTACCCATCTCAATCGCTTTTACTTCAAATCCACGACTAATTAAATCATTATATCTTAATATACTTTCAGGGCTTCCGTTATTAAAATCTGTACCATCTGCACTCATATTAAAAGTCCACATCATATCATAGCCTTTACCCGTTTCTGTTTTTTTGTCTGTATTTAAACCGGTTAAGCCATCTATTCCTACTTTTATGTTCGCACTATCAAATATTTTTATGGTTGAAAGTAAACCAACTTCTACATTTTTAATACTACCATTAGTTCCTTGCTTATAATCAAATTTCTCCTCTCCATAAAGACGACTTACATCACGTCTCCAATCGTACCAATTAGACCATAAACCATGTGGAAACCGTACTGTAATAGGATCAAAAAGTTTTATAAAATTCTTTTCCGTAGTGCTCGTAAAATGATGAATATTTGTTCCTAACAATAAATTATTATACGTTTCTGTAGAGGCACTATTTATATTAACTGTAGCCTCTAGGTTATCTGGTAAATTAAAAGGATAATCTTGTGCGTTTACGGTTATGGTGGTAACAATTAAAAAGAAATAGTTTAGTAGTTTTTTATTCATATTTTTTAGTTTAATTTAGTTGTATTCGTATTGTTTTATTCAAAATATTTAATAATCTCATTAGCAATTAACTCATGTCCTTTTTTATTAGGATGATTTATTTGTGCCATGTATTTTTTTAGTTCTTCTGAATCGCTATAAAGAAATTCGAACGCTTTATAACTATCTACTAAACCGACATTATATTTTTTGGCTAGTAACCTAATTTGATTTGTAAGCTGTTTTAATTCGTTTTCAGGGTTATTATAATCAACTCTCGTGTCTGGAGAAGGTGTTAATAATATAACAAGTATATCATTTTTTAATGCCTTTACTATCATGTACTCCCACGCTTTTTTAGCTTTTTCTAAACCAACACGTCTATCATTTAAAGCGTAGTCTATAAAAAGCACATCTGGTTTGTGGTTTAAAACAGTATTTTTAAACCTAGCAACACCCTTTACAGAGTTTTCTCCACCAATACCTGTTACAATTGTATTTATTACCGCATACGGATATTTTTCTTTTAACTTTTCTAAAACCAAATGCGGATACGCAGCTAGTGTATTTACATTTGGTGTTTTAAAATACCCCGACGGCACACTATGACCGTGAAATACAATGTTTATGGTTTTATTATCTGGCCACTTTTTTAAAAGTTCTTGTTTTACTTTAGACAAATAATTATATGCATCTACATCTTTAGCAATTAAAGAACGAGACGCTGTGCAACCACAAAAAAGGGCTACACAACATAAAGTGATAAAATACCTAAATCTTAAGACCACCATTTTCTTTAATTAGATTGATATATTTTTATTTCTGAAATCGACGGCGCTTTTTTAGCATCAATAATATAAATTCTACATTTTGTAGCAGTAATAGCATCAAATTTATGCGTTTTATTTGCACCACAAGTGGTATCACTTACAAGATCTTTCCATTTGCCATTTTCCCAGTATTGTAATTTATATGAGGTAATATTATTCTCATATTCATCAATAATAATTTTATTAAATGTTTGTGGCTTTACCCACTCTAGTTCTAGGTATTGATTTTTGGTTTCTGTAGCCAACCAACGCGTTTCTTCATCTTCATCATTCACTCTAAAAGCTTCAAAAACGGGTAATTTTTCTGTTTGAATAAACATAGAGGATGCATTCATTCTACCTAATTTTGCCAAATTCTCTGTGTTTTGTAACGGTTCTGGAAATTGAGTTACAGGCAATTCATCTACTTTAAAATTGTAAACTCCTGAGGTAACATTATAAATCACATAATTACCAACAGCTTTATTTTTTTCTGTTCCTACATAGGTTATGTTTTCAGTATTCTCAGCTAAAACACCGCTTTCTTTTATAACCTCTTTACTTATTGCTGGCAAAAACACTTTTGCTGTTGTATTTACAGGAACTTCAATATGAAACGTAGCTGTGTTTGCTTTCTTTGTCCAATTAACAACCACATTACCATACATCGATTCATATGTTGTATTGGCATAGGTTAAATCGCCAACAGGAGCTGGTTTTATAATCATATTTTGCATTCCTAAACTTTCCGGATTTGGTCTAATTCCACCAAAACCTTTAATAAAATACCCACCAATACCTGTGTAACAAGTGTGAATTTGACTATTTCCTACCGCAGACCAACGCTCTGGCCATACCGTTTTACCTTGTTCTATAAAATAGCCATAACTAGGATGGTGTTTGTCTCTTAACAACTCATAAATTAAATCCATACGCTCACCAGACTCTGTAAAATAGCGTGTATAAAGGGCTTGCCCAGAACTACCTGTATCGTAATATGGAAAATCATACAACACATTATTAACCAATTGCGCCTCTGCTTTTTCTTTTTCTGATGCTGGTGTTACTCCCGATAAAAGTGCAAAAGCTTGATCTACTTGATACCCCTTTAAATATTTACCCGTTTCTGGATTGTAAGACAGTTTATGGGTAGCTTCTTGCTGCACTTTCAATCTATTTTTATAAGCTAGCGCATCTTCAGTTTTATTCAGTGCCTCTGAAATATGCATCGCATTTTCTAACATAAAAGCATATAAACAATTGTTAAAATGTGCTGCGTCTGGAGAATTACTACTTGTCCAGAAATTACCACGTGGCGTACACCAATCTCCCAAACCTGGCATTTCTCTTTTTCCTTGTTCACCAATTATTAAAGCACCACCAGTTTTGTAATTAGAATGCTCATACAACCAAGTCATCCATTTTTGCATCGATACGTAATTATCTTCTAGTACTTTTTTATCGCCTAACATTCTGTAAGTTTCCCAAACTGTTAGTGGGTTATTTGCTTTCCACATTAAAAACGGACGATCTTCTTCATTTAATACGGCTCTAGTTTGACCATCTGGAAATTGTGCATCTCTAGTATATTGTAAATATTGATCCATATACGCGCCACTTTCAAAATTGGGCAACGCATCACCATACATTGCAGCTACAGTAACTTCTCCCCAACCACGTCGTTCACGGTGTGGACAATCGACCAAAATACCATCCATAGTATTGGCTAAATAGGTATTTAAATTAACTTGATAAATTTGATTTAATTGCGCACTTGAAGATTCAAATTTGCTGATTTGCTTACGATTGTTAGTCACAACATAACCTCTTGCATCTGCTATTTTAGGTTCATATTTTAACCCATAAACGGTAACCCAACGTCCTCCTGCAACATTAAACCGGTTGGAAAACTTTCCTTTTCCTGATTTCCCAAAAATATATTTACTTTTTTGACTCCAATTCATAATTCTTTCGGTCTGATCACTAATTTCAAACAAAATAGAATCACCTTCCTTTCCATTATACAAATCCATTTCAAAAAAACCTGTATAGTTTTCTCCTAAATCAATACGATAGGTTCCATCATCATTTTTAGCAACCCCAATAGCTTTTATGGTCTTAAATTTTACTTGAGGCTCTACCATTTGAGCGCTTAACTCAGCTTTTATTGGGCTATACAACGCACGAACTTCTCTGTTTTTATTACTGTTTAAGGCAAAACTTATATTGTTACCTTCAGGTATTTTAGCATTTAAAACTTCATAATCGTACACACTTGCATTCATCCAATTGCTGTCATTATATTGTGCAGTATTCCAATCGTCTTCTCTTTTGCTATCATCAATCGTTTCACCTCCAAAACGCAGAATATCCCAATCTCCATAATATTCAGAATTACTTTTTTTAGTTTTCCAAGTTTCATCTGTTTTTAAAGTAATATTTTCTCCTCCTGCAACAATTTCGGCTTGTGCTTTAAATACAAACGGAACCATTCTATATTCTCGAATACGTGTCCAACGTGCCCAACCAGCAGCGTGCCATACCGCAATAACATTGTTTCCTTTTTTTAATTTATCAGCAATATCATACGTTAAATAAGGAATCCTTTTTTTCATATAAGATGCCACAGGATTCATTACATTTTCTGTTATTTTTTCTCCATTTACATACAATTCATGATAACCAAAAGATCCTACGTGTACAAAAGCCGAAGTAGCATTTTCTGAAAGTGTAAACGTTTTTCTATACCAGTTATGATCGGTCTTTTTTTGATCTGCTTTGTAAATCCAATCCCCTTTCCAATCTTCTGATTTTAAAAGTCCCATTGAAAATTTACCAGAATCACTCCAATTAGATTCCTTGTTTGCAGCATCCCAAACTTTTACTTTCCAAAAACAGGCTTGGTTAGATGCTAATTTTTTACCCGCGTAAACATTATTTACAGACGCATTGGTTTCCGTTTTACCAGAATCCCATAAATCGCCAATATTATTGTTCAAATTATCTAAACTACTCGCAACAAGTATTTGAAATGCTGTTTGTTTTTGTCCTCTTTTTTGATATTGATCAACTAACTTCCAACTTAATCTTGGCGCAGTATTATCTATACCTAAAGGATTTATGCGGTATTCGCAACGCAAATCATTCACTTCAAGTATTTCTGAATTATCAGATTTACAACTCAAAATAAACAGCGTACATATTAAACTTATAGAAATTAACAATCTATTTCTCATTCTTGTTATTATTTAAATATCGTTAGAATTATTATTTATTATTTGTGGTAATTTCTAAATTATCAAATAGGTTTTCATCGTAAGAACTCACAAGCATAACATAGCCCTTGGTCTTTTGATGTGATACGTTTACCACCGAAACTTCATCTACAAAAGCTTCTATTTCTTTATTTTGAAATGTTATTTTAAGGGAATGCCATTGCGCTCCATCAAAATCAGAAATAACACCTTTTTTAAGTACCTCCTTATCAAACATCAATTTCCAATTCCCATTTTTTGTTACTTGAAAACGGTATCCCTTTAGGTAACTTCCTTTAACACGTCCTCCTAATTCTACATTGCCACCTTCTATAAACACATCAACCTTACAGGTGTAATTTTCCCAGTTTACATCGCCCACCAATGTATTTGGTTTTATATTAGAACGTCTATACACACGCATCCAATCGTATCCCTGTTCGGGTATAATTTGTTTTAAACATTGAGATCCATCTTCTTTTAAAGCGATTTCAAAACTTCCTGTTTGGTCTGAATGGTATTTAGGAAGATCTCCTGCTTTTCTACCTTCATAATTTTCTTTATAAGGAAAAGGAAATGCTGCTTCTTCTGGAATTTCATAAGTTCCTTTTTGTTGCCCTGTGGTAGTGGTTAATGAATAAATAGATTTTGGATCTAATGAAAGCCTAAGCACACCGTTTTTTGGCACTACAGATTCTTGCTTTATAAACTGCTCATTTTCATCTGATTTCCAAACACTAACAATACCTAACGAAAGACCTTCTTCTATTATTACTTCTATATCTTCTTGATTTTCTGTACAAATAATCATACTCCAATTTGGCCCATTTTTTTCCTTTAAGGCAACACTACTACCTTTATAAGTTCCTCCATCAAAAAGACCACAAGCACTATTTAAATAGTGCCAATTTTCAGGCTCTGTAAATTGCGTAGTATGTGCTGTAGCCCATATAGTTGGCCATACTTCATAATACCCACTCCAAGGACTATTCGCTTTCATAGCACCTGCTTTATCCCAAGTTACTGATTTATAAATAGACCCTATAGGTGCCCAAATTAGTGTTTTGGTAATTCGGTCTCGTATGTAAAATTTGTTATACATACGTGCTAAATTTAATGCTCCTGCACCACCCCAATCTTTACCTGTCCAGCTCCAATCTTCACTAGCCCATAACGGTTTGCCACTATTTTTAGCTTTTTCGGTTGTTGGACGACCTCTACCATCCACCATATTTTCGTTAAATTCTCTACCAGTTACATAATGGTAACCGACCGCTTCTACCACATTGTCAAAGACTTTATCTTTTTCAAATTCGTTAAATATTTTCCAATCGCCACTATTGTCATCCGGTCCTTGAATTTTTACATTTTTGTAACCTCTAGCATCTAATAAAGGGCGTACTTGATTTACAAGCCAATCGCGATTAGTGCCATTTTCATTTTCTGCAGCAGCAACCCAATCAATGTTCATGTCCCATTGATTTTTAGCTACATCTAAAAATGAAACAAAATACTCGGCAGATTCCTCAGTAAAAATATTTGGTTTTAAATATGCAGGAAAACTCCAAGGCAGGTATTCTAAAATAACATTTGGGTTTCTATTTTTGGCTTCTTTCATCAACCAAAATTCATACCCTCTTGATACTGGGTTTTTTAACTCTTCTCGTGTAATGGCATGCGATGGTTCTGATCCGCAAGTTGAGTTTTCTCCACCTCCCATTTCTACTTTTAAATGCTGAAAACCAGCACCAAATTTAGGTTTAAATAATACATCTAAAATTTGACTTTTTATTGGGTCTTCATAGTCGTACAACAAATCGGTTGAAGCTCCTGCACTTACACCTCCAATACCTTCAAAAGTTCGTCCTTTATCATTTCCGTTTAACTTTATTTGAACAACACCTTTTGTTTTTGGAAACACATAAGGCTGAAAAGGAGTTTCTGGGTTTACAATATCTCCCATCTCAAACCACGCAGGTTCGCTATGCTTTGCTCCACGATTGTTGCCCCAAACAATTACTTTCCAGTAAATACGTTGTCCTGATTTTAAAGGCGCTCCTGAATATTTAAAAGGCCCTGTTTCTGATGTGCTTGTTGGTCCAGTATCCCAAACATCTGGGTATTTAAGTTTTTCTATAGAAGTTGCCATACAAATACGATAGCCACCTTGTTTTGAGCTTTTTTCATCTCCAACAAATGTCCAACTAAATTGAGGCATTGCATTAACAATACCTGTTGGATTTATTTTAGAATTGCACTTTAAATCTTTTACATCTAGTGCAAAAACTAAAGAACTAAAGAATAGTAAAAACCCTAAAATAATGATATTGTAACTTTTCGATGGTATTTTCATATTTCTATATTTATAGTCTTTTAGCATTCATAAAAAAGTAAACCTGATGAACAAACTCCATTTATTTTTGATACACTTCAAATTCTGAAACGCTAGGTTTATTTTTAGCGCTAGTGATAAATAATCTACATTTTTTAGATGTAACCGTTTCAAAATTGAATGTTTTAAGATCTCCAATAGAAGTTCCGTTAGCAAGATCTACCCATTGGTTTTCTTTTAAATATTGAATTTTATAATTGGTGATATGCTTGTCTATTTCTTTAAGTACAATAGTATTGAAAGTTACAGGCTTCACCCATTCTATCTCTAACCATTCCTTTTCTAAACCACTTGCTTTCCAATGCGTTTCAGTATTTTCATCATTCGCTCTAAAAGCTTCAAAAACTGGTAATTTATCAGATTTAATAGTCATTGAAGACGCATTCATTCGTGCTATTAAAGCTAAATTTTCTTGTTGATTTAAGGGCTCTGGATAGGTTGTTTTTGGAAGTTGCGTCACGTTAAAATTGTACACACCAGAACTAACTTCATAAATAACATAATTTCCAACGGCATCACTTTTTTCTGTGCCTATATAATTAATTCCATCAACATCTTCTGCAATAACATTACCTTCTAAAACATCTTGACTTGAAGTAGCCGGAATGTATATTTTAGCTGATGTATTTACAGGAACTTCAACTTGAAAAACTGCTGAATTATCCGTTTTTTTCCAATTTACAGCAATATCGCCATACATTGATGTGTAAGCTGTGTTAGCGTACGTTAAATCGCCTACCGGAGCAGGTTTTACAATAAAACGTTTCATTCCAAATGTTTCAGAATCGGGTCTTATACCTCCAAAACCTTTGATAAAATAACCACCAATACCTGTGTAACACGTGTGTATTTGACTGCCACCTACCGCAGACCATCGCTCTGGCCATACCGTTTTTCCTTGCTCAATAAAGTACCCATAACTTGGGTGACGTTTATCTTGAAGTAGTTCGTAAATTAAATCCATACGTTCGCCGTACTCGGTAAAATAACGCGTGTAAAGTGCCTGACCAGAACTACCTGTATCATAATATGGAAATTTATACAATACTTGGTCTACCAAATTATCATATACCTTTTGTTTTTCTGATTCTGGCGTAATACCTGCAATTAATGCAAAAGCCTGATTTACTTGATGACCTTCGCCATATTTGCCTGTTTCAGGATTGTAAAGTTCTTTATGAGTAGCCTTACGTTGCACCTCTAAACGGCTTGCAAAAACTTTTTCATCTTCATCTTTATCTAATGCTTCGGCAATATTTTTTGCTGCATCTAACATAAAAGCGTACACACAATTGTTAAAATGAGCTGATTCTGGCGAATTACTTGAAGTCCAGAAATTACCTCTTGGTGTACACCAATCTCCTAAACCAGGAAAAGCCATAGAACCTTGCTTCCCTATTTTTAACGCTCCGCCTGTGTTGTAATTTGAATGTTCGTATAGCCAATTCATCCATTTTTTTAATGCTGGATAATGGTTGTTAAGTAATTTTTTATCGCCCAACATTCTATACGTTTCCCAAATGGTAATTGGGCTGTTTGCCATCCACATTAAAAAGTTAAAATCATCACCATTAATTACGGCTCTCATTTTACCATTATCTGCTTGGGCATCTTGCATAAACTGTGCGTATTGCTCCATATAAGCACCGCTTTCAAAATTAGGTAAAGCATCACCGTACATAGCTGCTACGGTAACTTCTCCCCAACCACGTCTTTCACGATGCGGACAATCTACCAAAATACCATCAATAGTATTTGCGATATAAGTGTCTAAATTAATTTTGTAAATTTTATTTAAAAGTTCGCTAGAGCTTTCAAATTTGCTAATCTGTTTACGATCATTTGTAATTACGTACCCCTTAATATCTTTTAATTCTGGTTTGTAATTTATCCCCTGAATAGTAACCCAACGACCACCTGCTAAATTAAAACGATTGGTAAAATGACCTTTACCAGATTTATCAAAAATATACATACTTCTTTGTTGCCAAGAAGAAGTTTGCCCTAATTGGTCGCTAATTTCGAAGGTAACTGTATCGCCTTCTGAACCGTTAAATAAATTCATCTCGAAGAAACCTGTGTAGTTTTCTCCCATATCTACCACGTAAGTACCATCGCTATTTTTTTGAACACCAATTGGTTTTACCTCTTTAAACTTAACTTGAGGTTCTACCATTTGCGCACTTAGAGTCGCGGTTATTTTACTTGTTGGCGGATTATTATCGGTGCTTTCTACAACTTTAGCTCCTTTTAAGCCCAAATAAATATCGGCTTTACCAATTTCTTTTGCATCAGACTGATTGAAAACAACGGCATTTGCCCAATTGCTATCGTCATAATCTGCTTTGTTCCAATCATCTTCACGTAAACGCTCATCAATGACTTCTCCTCCAAAATTTAAAATATCCCAAGGCCCGTAATACGCGCTGTAACTTTTTTTACATTTCCAGGTTGTATCTGTTGCTAAAACCAAATTATTACCTGCAACAGAAATATTAGCTTGCGCTTTAAATACAAACGGCGCATCGTGATACTCAACCATTCTTCCCCATCTAGCCCAACCTGCAGCGTGCCAAATACCAATAACGTTATCTCCTTTTTTAAGGTGATTTTTTATATCATAAGTTAAATACGGTAAACGTTTTTTCATCACCGAATACACCGGATTCATAACAGCATTACTTACTTTTTCGCCATTAACATAAACTTCGTGGTATCCAAAAGAAGCCACGTGTATAAGTCCAGATTCTGGAACATCAGTAAGTGTTACGTTTTTTCTGTACCAGTTATGATCTTTTTTTGTTTGGTCGTTTTTGTAAATCCAATCGCCTGTCCAATCTTTTTCGTTTAACAATCCCATTGCAAATTTGGCTGGCTCACTCCAATTAGAAACGCTACCAGATGCATCCCAAACACGAACTTTCCAATAACAAATTTGTCCGGAAGTTAATGCTTTACCTTTGTATATATTATTAACAGATTGCGCATCTGAAACCTGACCAGAATCCCATACATCACCTTTATTTGCGTTTAGGTTTTCTATACTATTGGCTACTATTATTTGAAACCCTGTTTGCTTTTGACCACGGGTTTTATTTTTATCTATAATTTTCCAACTTAATCTTGGTTGTACATTATCTATTCCTAACGGATCTACACGGTATTCGCATTTAAGATCTATTGGCGTAACCTCGCTTTTAGTTTTTGAATTACAACTGATTATTGTTAACATAAAAACGGTAACAATAACAACTTTAAAAACGGAATTAAATGGACTTAATAATTTATTTTTCATTTGTAATATTTTTAAATAATCTTATATTTTTATTCAATTTAAGCAACTCATTATTTATTTAAACCGTGTACCTGAAATTCGGCTATTGATGCAGGTTTTGTTGCCGTAGTAATAAATAATCTGCATTTTGTAGTTGTAACAGCATCAAATACTACTTCTTTATTGCTTCCGCACATACTACCTTTAACTACATCTATCCAATTGGTGCCATCCCAATATTCAATTTTAAAACTTGTTATATTATTTTCTAACTCATTTATAACAACTTTGCTTATTTTTTGAGGTTCCATCCATTCCATTTCTAACCATTCCTCATTTTTATTTTTTGCGCTCCACCAACTTTTATCATCATTATCATTCGCTCTAAATGATTCAAAACCTGGGTTTTGAGCATCTGTAAAGTACATAGAAGAAGCACTAGCTCTGGCTATTAAAGATAAATTACTCCCCTTGTATTGTGGTTTTGCATAATTTACTTGAGGCAATTTATTAGAAGTAAAATTATAAACACCCGATTGAACCTCATAAATGATATATTGCCCAACAGCATCATTTTTTTCAACTCCTACATATTTTATTCCTTCTGCTTTTGATGCTAATATATTTCCTTCCAAAACTTCATCAGCACTTGTGGCTGGTATATATACTTTAGAACTCGTATTTACTGGAATTTCGATATGTAAAGTTGCTTTACCTTCTGTTTTAGTCCAATTGCTTATAATTTTACCGTACATAGATTCATGCATCGTATTAGCATAAGTTAACTTACCAACAAGCGCAGGTTTAATTAAAAATTTTTGAAACCCATAATTCTCTGGATCTATACGAATTCCTCCAAATCCTTTTATAAAATAACCACCAATACCTGTATAACACGTATGTATTCTACTAGCCCCTGTACTAGACCATAATTCTGGCCACGTAGTTTCTCCTTGCGCTATGAAATAGCCATAACTTGGATGCCTTTTATCGATTAACAACTCATAAATAAGATCCATACGTTCCCCTTCTTCAATAAAATATCTTGTGTATAGCGACTGCCCAGAACTACCAACATCGTAATAAGGAAAACCATAAAGCATCTTATCTACTAAATTATCATACACTTTTTGTTTTTCTGATGCTGGAGTAACTCCAGAAAACAATGCAAAAATTTGATCTACCTGACGCCCCGTTCTATAATTTCCTGTATTAGAATCATACGTATTGGCGTGTGTAGCTTTGCGTTGTACTTTTAAGCGATCTGCATATTTGGCAACATCTTCCTTTTCTCCTAACTCTTCCGCAACTTGCTTTGCAATAGCTAACATATAGGCATATAAGCTATTATTAAAATGAACGGCATCTGGAGAATTCATACTTCTAAAATCGTTACCATGAGGAGTTGCCCAATCTCCTAAACCAGGAAATGCACGTTTCCCTTCTTCCCCTGTAATTAAGGAACCACCATTCTGAAAATCTGAATGATTTAATAACCATGTCATCCATTTTTCCATAGATTTATAGTTATCCTTCAATATTTTAATATCTCCAAAGGTTCTGTAGGTTTCCCAAATAGTAAGCGGATTATTAGCTTGCCACATTAAAAATGGTCTGTCGGCTTCATTTACAATACCACGCGTTCTACCATCAGAAAATTGTGCGTCTCTCATATACTGCATATATTGATCCATATAAGCGCCACTTTCAAAATTAGGCAAAGCATCGCCATACATAGCTGCAACAGTAACCTCTCCCCAACCACGTCTTTCTCTATGCGGGCAATCCATCATAATACCATCTAGTGTATTGGCTAACAAGGTTCTAATATTCATTTCATAAATTTCATTTATCAATTTATTAGAACTTTCAAACGCACTTATTCTCTTTCGGTTACTTGTTATTGTATATCCTTTTATGTCATTAATATTAGGTTTATAATTTAAACCCGATAAGGTAAACCAACGTCCGCCTGCGTAATTAAAACGATTTGTAAAAGTTCCAGATCCACTTTTATCAAATACGTATTTACTACGTTGGCTTTTATTACATCTTACCTCTTTTATATCACTTATTTCTATAGTAACGGTATCTCCAACAGCACCATTTTTAAGGTTTATTTCAAAAAGACCTGAATAATTAGTACCCATATCAACACGATAAGTACCATCATCATTTTTTGAAATTTTGATAGGTTTGTGTTCTTTATATTTAACCTGAGGCTCTACCATTTGAGCGCTTATTGTATGAGGCATTTTTCCTTTACTAATAACAGCGTTCCCCCACAAAGCATCATCAAAACTAGCTTCATTCCAGCCTTTCACTATTCTACGAGCATCAATTAATTCTCCTCCAAAATCTTGAATTTCCCACTGACCAATATACTCACTATAACTCTTAGCACATTTCCAGGTTGTGTCTGAGAGTAAATCGATAGACTTGCTTTTTGTTTTAATATTTGCCTGTAATTTAAACGCATACGGAACATTTTTATGCTCATGAATACGTGTCCAACGTGTCCAACCAGCAGCATGCCAAACAGCAATTACGTTATCTCCCTTTAATAACTGATCTGAAATATCATAAGCAATATAAGGCACTCTTTTTTTAAGATATGAAGAAGCTGGGTTAAGAATATTATCCGTAATTTTTTTACCATTTACATACAATTCGTGATACCCCAAAGAAGCCACATACACCATTGCAGATGTAGGCGCATCTTCTAATATAAAGTTTTTACGATACCAATTATGGTCTAACTTAGATTGGTCTTCTTTCTGTATCCACTCGCCTTTCCAATCTTTCGCATTTAGTAAACCTATTGTAAATTTAGCATTATCACTCCATGCAGATACTTTACCTGATGCATCCCAAACACGTACTTTCCAGAAACATTGTTGTCCTGATTGAAGTTGCTGCCCTTGGTAAATGGTATTTACAGAAACGTCACTTTCTATTTTTCCTGAATCCCAATAATCTCCTTTATTAGAATTTAAATTATTTAAACTACTAGCTACTAAAATTTGATAAGCAGATTGCTTTTGACCACGAGTTTTATTTTTGTCTATATTTTTCCAACTTAATCTTGGTTTTACATTATCTATACCTAAAGGATCTGTGCGATATTCGCATTTAAGATCTGTTGTATTTACTGTTGCAAAAGAGTTATAACTAGTAAAAAATAAAGTTAACACCCCTACTACAAGCAACTTATAATACTTTATTGTAAAACGGTAATTTGAAATATGTTTTATATTAATAAAAAGCATTTTTTGATTTGATTTTTTTTATAAATTTAATTTGATTTTTTTACTTAACTATTCTGTAGTATCAGGCATTCTTTATTCTTTATTTTTACCCCAACTAGTTACTAAATAGATATACACACAAAATAAAATTATCTAATTCTTGTAAAATTAAAGAACAATAATGATTGTATCAATTAACAATTTGATATATTTATTGCACAAAATGACACCACTTTGAAAGAAAGAAACAAAAAATACCTGATCATTTTTGAACAAGACAAAAAATGGGGCTTTTTCATTAATAATTTAGGAAGTACAAAAATAAATAAGAATGAAGAATACCCATCTAAAGGACATCCTGGGAGATATATGTTTACTTGGGAAAAAGGGAGGGTTTTAGATGAATTTCATTTTGTATTAATAACAGAAGGTGAAGGAATTTTTGAAAGTAAAGAAACGGGGAAAAAGAAAGTATCTGCAGGAGATGGTTTTCTACTTTTTCCTGGTGTTTGGCATCGATATAAACCAACTAAAGCAATTGGATGGACAGAAAATTGGGTGGGTTTTTCTGGTACTATTGCCAAACAATTGCTTTCTAACGGCTTTTTTAATCCTCAAAACCCAATAATACCTAAATGCAACCAAGTAAGTATTCTTAATTATTTTGATAGTCTTTTTAAACTTTTTAACAACGAACCTTTTGGCTACCAACGTTCAGCATCGGGCATATGCATGCAATTGATGGCAGAAGCATATAATATACAACAACATAATAGTGATGACAATTATTTAGGTTCGATGGTTTCTTACACCAAACATTTAATGTATAAGAAAATAAATGAATCTATCGATTTAAAGAAAATAGCGTTAGACCTTGGGGTTAGTTATTCTAAATTTAGAATTGATTTTAAAAAACAAACAGGAATATCGCCTTTGCAATACTTTTTACTTCTAAAAATAGAAAAATCTAAAGATTTATTAATTAGAACAAACAAAACACAAAGAGAAATTGCTTTTGAGCTAGGTTTTGAATCTGATTATTACTTTAACCGGTTGTTTAAGCAAAAAATAGGCATTACACCAAAACAATATAGAAACAGTAAAAACTAACTTTTTATAACTAAAAAAAAGATACCTAAATAACGCTTATTTATTTATTTTTATCAACTTAAAACAAGGTAGTTATTAGATGATAAATAGCACTAATTTGTATCTTTGTTTTTAAAATTTCACTTCAATTACGAATTACACTTATACTAAAAAAATGAAAACATTTCTAAAGGATGACTTTTTACTTCAAAATGATTTTGCAAAAAAGTTATATCATGATTTTGCCAAAAAACTACCGATTATAGATTATCATAATCATTTATCACCTCAACAAATAGCAGAAGACACTCAATTTGAAAACATAACACAAGTTTGGTTATATGGCGATCATTATAAATGGAGAGCAATGCGTGCTTTTGGTATTAATGAGAAATATATAACAGGGAATGCAACTGATAAAGAAAAGTTTTTAAAATGGGCAGAAGTGGTTCCTTTTACAGTTAGAAATCCTTTGTTTCATTGGACTCATTTAGAATTGAAAGCTTATTTTGGAATTGATGAAATTTTATCATCAGAAAATGCAGAAGAAATTTACAATAAAACAGCTAAACTATTACAAAACAAAACACACTCTGCTAATGGTTTATTAAAAATGCTAAATGTAGAAAGTTTATGTACAACTGATGATCCTATTGATGATTTAAAACATCATATTGCTATTCAAAAAGATGCTTCTAAAGTTAATGCTTTTCCAACTTTTAGACCCGACAAATCTTTTGCCGTAGAAGATGTAAAAGCTTACAACCAATATCTTACAGCACTAGAAAAAGCAAGTAGTTTATCTATAAATAGTTATCAAGATCTTTTAAATGCTTTAGAAAATAGAATTTCTTTTTTTAATGAAAATGGCTGTAAATTGTCTGACCACGGTTTAGAACAATTGTCTTATTTTGATACAGAAATATATGATATTGCTACACTTTTTAATAAAGTAAAAGCTAACGAAAACTTAACGAATGAAGAGGTTGCTTTCTTTAAAGCAAAAACAATGATTTCTTTAGGTAAAATGTATCATAAAAAAGGTTGGACACAACAATTGCATTTGGGTGCAATTAGAAATAATAATAAACGATTATTAAGTGAACTTGGACCTGATACGGGGTTTGATTCTATTGGAGATTTCTCTCAAGCTAAAGCCTTAAGTGGTTTTTTAAACACCTTAGACAGCACTAATCAATTAACAAAAACTATTGTTTACAATTTAAACCCTGCAGATAATGAAGTATTTGCAACTATGGTTGGTAATTTTAACGATGGTACTATTAAAGGTAAAGTACAGTTTGGTGCAGCTTGGTGGTTTTTAGACCAAAAAGACGGAATGGAAAAACAAATTGAAACACTTTCTAATCAAGGTCTATTAAGTTGTTTTGTTGGAATGTTAACCGACTCTAGAAGCTTTTTATCTTTTCCAAGACATGAATATTTTAGAAGAATTTTATGTAATATTATTGGTACTGATGTTGAAAAAGGAGAATTACCAAATGATGAAAAATTCTTAGGTAAAATTGTAAGTGATATTTGCTATTACAATGCTAAAAATTATTTCAATTTTAAAAATAAATAGACATCACTTTACTTTTTATTAAAAATTAAAAAAACTTAAAACATTAAAATTAATGTTTTAAGTTTTTTTTTAAAACTAGCTAAATTCTATTTAACTTACTGTAATTGCTATAGACAATTCTTTATTACTTTTATCTAAAAAAAACTCTAAAGGAATTGCTTCTACACCAGGAACCATATTAAAAGTTCTGGACCCTACAATTTCTTTCATTTTTATAGCAGTATTTGCTTTTATTCTTACCAATCCTTCTGGTTTCTGAATTGTAATTTCATTATCATTTACCCAACTAACCACTTCTCCTGTTGGTGATGCTATTGGCAAAACAAAAGCCGTATTTTCTATAATAGGCTGTTTTGTTTTTACACAAATATTCATTTCATCTACCGTACATTTATAAGCTATTTTAAAGTTAGAAGCAGTTTCTGCTACCACTTCTCTTGCTTCATTTTTAAGTTTTACATCTGTTAGTAATTCTATTTCGCCATTGCTATCAGATGTACTTACATTAGCTGTTAAATCGAAAAGATTTGTATACCATTGATTACCTTTATAAGTTTCTATTCTAGGTGTTAAAGCGATATCTTTACCAGGTTGAACTTGTTGATTGTTTTTTTCTACCAATTGATAAACGGCCATACTTGCAGCACATAATAAACCAACTTTATTGTGATATAAAACCCCTAAAGCACCTCCTGTTGCCTGACGAAAATCATACTTATAATGGTATTCTGCATCATAAGCACTTACTGTACCTCGCCAATCTCCACGTGCAAAAAGTGAAACATCTAAATCTTTAAAGTGAGTAACTCCATCTGTATTTTTTCTAGGTAAAGCTGTATTTTTATTAATTTCTGGTAAATGCTGCCAATGATCTAATAACGCTGTTAATGGTTTTGCATGCGTAAAAGTATGATGCACACAAGGAGGTACTCCATGAGATATAAAGTGTGGGCCTCCATGGATTAAACCATCTGCCGTACAACGTTGCAATAATTCTGTATTTTTTACAGCAGCAGTACCAAATGCCGGGTTTATATGCGCCATCATACCAAATGCTGGCTGACTACCATCGCAAGTTCTACTCCCCCAATAACTCCATTTGTATTGACGCGTACCCCAACTATTATCCCAAGCGCCATCTGGTAACATAAATTCTAAATGACTGTTTAATGATTTTGTAACTAATTGTAATAATTCTTCATCTTTCTCTTTTAAGGCGTACATTACTAAACTATTTAATGTTTCTTCAACATTATAGCCTAAATCTACACCGTGTAAACCTTTTACACTTAATTTTTTAGAACTCTTTTTACACTCTCCAAATAATAAACCTTCGTTTTCTGTAAAATACAGTTTTACATCTGCTGCTAACGTTTTACTTTTAGCAATAAAGGCATCATTTTTAACAACATTTCCTATTAAATTTAAACCATAAATTGCAGTACCACCGTAATTTATATTGGTAAAATCAATTGTAAATGTATCGTAAATATACTGTCCTGCTCTTTCTAATCTTTTGGTCCAAGTATTTCTAAGTTCTTTTTCTAAAACATGTCCATGATAATGTAATCCTTCTGCCAAAGCAATAGCTCCAAAAACAGTAATCCCTTTCCACGAATTTGGATTAGGAATAACACTCCAACTACCATTTTCTTGAGAAACGTTATGTTCTGCCCAACCCATTACTAAAATTGCTCCTTCTAAATATTTTTTATCTCCAGTAATATCTGCCATATACAAAAAAGGGTACACTGCATCCATACAACGCCCATGAATGTGTGAACATGATGGGCAACCTAAGGCTCCGTGTTCTTCTAAATTAGATGGATTGTTTATTTGTACTCGTAACATACCATCACACCAATCTTTTAAAAGATTAGATGTTAATTTTTTAAACTCTAGCGAATGATCTGCATGATTTGAACATGAATTTAAAACACCTACAGTTGGCAGAGATAAACCTAAACCTGCTAATGCAGATAATTGTAAAAAACTACGTCTTTCCATTTTTATATTTTAATTTATAAGGTAATAACCTTTTGTGCATTTTGATAAAATTCTGTCAATTCGAATAAATTTTACGATTGCAATGCGTAAAATTTGTATCGAGAATACGTATTTTAAGTTAATAAATTGTTCTAGATATAATTTTTCGTACCTCAAAATCACTCGAAAAGATATTTTAGAGTTATAAAAAAGGTGAAAATGCACAACAAGCGGTAATACTATAATTTTAAATTAACTTATTTTATAATTAGTTTAGAATGATATACTTTTTGTTGATCATCTAAAACCTTAATCAAATAAACACCAGGTTTAAAAAGATTCTCTTTATTTAGCAGAATACTTTTACTTTTAGTTTCATTTTTATAAACAACTTTACCTAAAACATTATAAATCTTAAAACTGGTAGCATTTATGTTATTAAGTTCTATTGTAAAGTTACTGTTTGTTGGGTTTGGGTATACTTTTAAATAATCTAAATCTTTATTTTTATCTATGCTAAGAACTCCAACTGGTTCTAGTAGCCACTTGCTTCTATCATCTGTTTTATTAGAATGAATAATAGTGTTGTCTGAGTTATGATATAAATATCTACCTAGATTTCGCGTTTCAAAAGTATATATATTATTACCCTCATTTACAACTTTCCAAATTTTATCTACATCTACTTTAGGTCCTGAGAAATTTGTATGAATTAAAGTACCTGCAGCACCTCCCGTAAATCTTAAAACCCCCTTACCTGTAAGCTTACTTTCTATATTAAAAAAATCACCAGACCCTGTTTCAACAAGCCTCCATTCTTTATCTTCTCCTGCTCCTGAATCACTTGCTAGAAGTGTTGTTTCTTCTGACTCTAAATATTTTCCTGTAGCTACATTTTTAAATGTAAAATACGTTTTAATAACATCTACTTTCGGCTTAACATTTACACTTATACCAATCGAAGAAACGCTATAATTATTTTCATCAAAAACAATTGCTTTTACACTATAATTACCAGGTTTAGTTGGCGCCCAGTTTACACTATAAGAAGCAGTGTTGTCTTCTTTATAAAATTGATTATCAATAATAAAATGCACCTTAGTAATGGTGCCTAAATTAATAGAAGCTTCTGCAGAAAGAGCTATTGTTTCACCTACTCTCATTTCATAATTATCTATAGGTGATGTTAAGGAAACATTTAAAAATGTATTTACCCCTTTATTTAACCTATCACTTAACTGCTTTTCAAACAAACTAGAAGGGTTAAGATGTTTATTTTTAGATTCTACATAGCCTAATTCTAAACCTGTTGCATTACAACAACCTTTTTCTGCATGCGGTCCTTCTGAACCAATTGACCAATTTGTGTGGTCTGACGGAAGTTCTGCTATAATTAATCTATCTGCACTAGAGTTCCATAACATACAAGAAACAGAGGTCCAACCATGCCCTGACCCTGAATTTCTTCTATTTGCTAACTCTAAATTATGACCTTGAATATCTATATTATCAAACAAAATACCAGAGGCCCATCTTTGGTGTGGACCAGAAGGCTGAACAGCCTCAATAGATTTAGAATTTAAAAACACATTAGGCCCTGCAACTCTTGCTCCTGTAACATAATCGTGTCTGCCTCCTTTAGCAAAACAATTTTTAAATAAATTCTGTTGCCCCCAAGTATTAAAAGAATACATTCTACCACCAATTACTTGTCCTTTTGCTTCTTGCATAGTACAGTTATCTACTGTAATTTTTAAAGCTTGATTTAAAATATTGACACACGCATAAGTAAAATAGTATGAATTTACTTTCTTAGCCCATCCATTCTCTACGTTATTAAAAGTAACACCATCCCAAGCATGGTTTTCATCTGTTTGAGAAGCAAAAAATGATTCTAATCTAATATTTTCTATACCCACTTCTTCTATTCTTCCACCCCATGTATATTTATACAAAAAACCTTCGGAATATATAGGATCAATAAGATCCATTACAGGTACATCAATCGTTAATTTATTTCCACTTACTCCTATAATTTTTCTTTTGTATTGAATAGTATAATACTCAGGTGTCCAGTTTGTGTCTCCTTTATTACCTGGTGTTTGATTTAAATCATGCATCCCCAATAAAACAATCCAATCTTGATTAGGTTTTCTTTCTAGCATTATACGATCTCCAACATTAAAAGAATGTCCTTCTGCTACATTTATAGTTCTAGTACCTACTGGTACATACGAATCTATAATTTTTGTTTTTGATGATTGATTTATAATAGGATTTCCATTTCCTTCAAAAGCAATCAAAGTAGATTGAGATCTCTTATCTGCAACAATTACAGTAGCATCACCCTCTCCTCTAATTACAATTCCACTTTTTTTAATTTTAATTGTAGAACTTACGCTGTAGGTACCTGCTTTTAACAACAAAGTACCTCTATGCCCATTTGCATCTAGTGGCAACAGACCTAATTCGTTAATTGCGTTTTGAATATGTACTAAATTGTCTCCAGCTACAGGCTCTATTATTTTCTTAACCTCAACTACAGGAAGTTCTTTTTCACTATGATGATAACCTACATTACTATAATCTGGTATTACATTTCCTTTACTATCTGGCATATATGTTAACCTCCCTTGGTCATCATAACCTAATAAATTAGAGGTCTGTGAATAAGATATCTGAAAAGATAAAAACAAAAAAACTAGAACTACTTTTTTCATAACAAATTAAAATTTTAATTAATTTACTTTTAAATCATTATACTTCACAACAAGAATTTATTATAGAGAAACAAACTTTTTGTAACAGCTCTAAACCTTTATAATTAAAATTTATTACAAAACACTTCTCTTTAATAAAATTAGGTTTTACAATAAACCGTTTAAATGCTGGTATTTAGATTTAAAAATTTATTTTACAGAATGAACAAAACATATTTTTAATGATTTAGATATTATCAATATGTATAATGTACATTTAGTAAAACAATTATTTTTTACTATTATTTAATGACTAATTTTTGATAATGTACTTTATCGTTATTCCCTAAAACCTTAATTAGGTAAATACCTGATTTAAATTTATTGTTATTAATTACATTAATGCTATTACCTATAATTTTAGAGTTTTCATAAACAACCTTACCTAACACATTGTAAATTTTAACATTAACACTATTAAAATTATTAAATGCCAGTGTAAAATTATTGTTTGTAGGATTTGGGTATACCTTTACAGATGACAAGGCAACAACCTGGTTAGTAACACTTAAAGAAGCACTTGTAGATTCTACCTTCCATTTACTTCTTACTTCCGTTTCTTCTGCAAGAAGGTTATAAAACTCTCCATCTTCTTGATGATATAAAAATCTATTTTGATCTTTTGCTTCAAATCGATAAGTATCATCTGACTCATTATAATGTACAGTCCAAATTTTATCAGAATCTGTAGCAGGCGCTCCTTTACCTGTATTTATAATTATATATGGCGGAGTATTACCGCCACCAGTAGCACGTAATATACCTTTACTTGTTTCACTATCTATATTATAATACACTTTAGATTGGTATTCTGTTTTTACAAATGTCCATTCTTTTTCTACTCCTTCACCAGAATCACTACCAATTACCGCTGCCTCATTTGATGTTAAATACTTACCCGAACCTACATTTTTTAAACGGTACACATCTCCTGTTAAATTCGTTTTATCTTCTTCTATTACTTCAATTGTAATTTCTGATGACTCTATATTTTTATCACTATCATTATATGCTATTGCCTTGATGATATATGTACCAACATCCGAAGGTACCCAGTCTAACAAATAAGGATCTGTTGTATCTGTTTCTAGCAACTCTCCATTAACAATAAATTCAACTTTTGTAAGTGCTCCTGTATCTGTCGTTGCTTTTGCGTATAACTGAACGTTTTCTCCTTCTTCAAATTGTTGATTATCTGACGGAGATAATAAAGACACTTCAAATGGTTTTGGACCATTTTTAATATTTAAATCAATTATTTGTAAATAGGTAGGTTGTGTATCATCACTATCTGATGCATTGTTTTCTAATAAATAATAATATAATTTTCCTTCATGAATATTAACAATACCTTTTCTAAATCGTTTACCAGATGTAGCCTCATATACTCTAGAAAACAAATTTGTTCCGCCAGGTGCTTGTTCTACATAAGGTCTACCAGAAGAATTTAAACCAATAATATATATATTATCTCCAGAAGAATAAAGTGCTTCTGCTCCTGCAAAATCTGTGGTTGTTATAAATTCTGTTGCTCCAGAAGGTTTATAAGTATGCACATACTTGGTTACGTTATTCTCATTATCTTTTACTTTACCAATAAAATGTACGTCTTCATTATCTGTTACTGTAAAATCAAAACCACCTACAATATTCACTTTATCTTTTAGAGTAGTTGCTACTAAATCTCCTGGTTCTGAAACTAATATTTTATCTGCATCTGCTAACGGTCTTGTAAACCCAGTTCCTTCATGATTTTTCCATTGTGTAAGTCCGCTTGGGTCATCAGAATACGCATAATAAAACCCATTTTGATATTGGTATTTATCATTTCTATTATCTGATCTTCTTTGAAAACCAATTCTTAACTTACCATTTAAGTATTTAAAATCTCCATATAAGCCCCAGTTATATTCACTACCATAACCTGATGCTTGCATTCTGTTAAATTCTGTATAACCTTCCCAATCAGTTCCATCGTATTTAGCAAATAAAAATTTTCCATTATTAGCATAACCAAATCTCATTTTCATAAATAAATCTCCTTGGTCATTTACAAAAAATGCAGGATAAGTTAATAATCTTGTTGTATTTAAATCATCTATACCAGGAAAAGCTAAGTGTTTGTAATTGTTATTAGGAGATTGAATGAACAAATCTAAAACAAATTCATCATCTGGTACAGTTGCAGCATCAGCAACCGTGTAAGAATATCTTAAATAATCATTAGCAAAAGCGGTTACGTTACCATTTCTATGCATGTCATACAACATGTGTATTGTACCGTTTTTTGGAGAAATACCTACAGCAATTGTATTGTGTGTTTCACCAATCCACCACTTACCATTATACCCAGTATGTTGATGCGGAAATTCTATTGTTTTTTGAATACCTGTTTTTGTATTGTATCTTGTAAGCATAACATGGCGGTCATCTTTACCTCCTCTATACCAGGTCATAAAAACATAATCTCCATAAACCTTTATACAATCTCCGTGAGGTGTAAGTGCTGGTCCATAAACATAATCATAACCCGTTGTTGAGTTAGTGGTTGTGTTAAGTGCTACCCTATTACCATTAAAATACATGGCAAGATCGGTTATTTTAACTTCTTTCTCTAGCGTTACTTGAGCAATTGCAACCTGAAAAGATAACAAGGTTAAAATTGCAAATATTAAATTTTGTAGTGTGTGTTTCATCTCAAATAACTAATTTAAATTCGTTTTTAAAATACTTTATATGTTGTATAATAACATTTTATAAATATAATTTGAAGTTTTTTTTAAACCATCCTGTTATAACCTGATTGCTTGTTTATTCTTATTAAGACAAAAAAAGCCTCAACTTAAAAAAAGTTGAGGCTTTAAAATCTATTTTATTTTTGATTAAAATGAATTTATTTTTAATTGAATTGTGTGTTTTCCAGGAGCTAATCTTACAACTTTAAAAGCAGAAGGTACTTTTTGTCCATTATGGATAAAATCTTTTCCTTCTAAGTTGTTTAATGAAAACTCAGCAACCATGTTACCAGGAATTTCAATTTCATAAGTTTGCAATCTTGGTCCGTTATATTTATAAGATGCTTTTATTGTACCTCTAACCGTTGGTACTTCTATAGAGCTAGATTTAAGTTTACTCATTTGAGGCTTAATAGTAGCTACATCAAAACCTGGTGTTTTAGGTTTAATACCCCACAAACCTCTAGGTATTGCATTTGCTGGTACTGCTCCCCATGCATGGTTCCAATCTAAATTATTTTTATAAGAATTATCCCAAGCTTCTAAAGTAATGGTAGATCCAATACGAATCATATTATACCAACTTCTTTTAGCTTTACTTGCTAATAATTCTAAAGCATAATCTGCTTCACCTGCATTATACAAGCCATCCATTAAAAATTGCGATCCGTAAACACTACAAGCCATTCCTCTAGATTTCACATAATCTACAACCGATTTATAATGCTCTTCTGGGACTAACCCAAATGCTAAAGGCATCATATTTGCGTGTAAAGAGGCATGATCTGTACCAATACCATCTACATAAATACCTCGTTTTTTATCGAACATTTGTTCGTTAACAGCCTTTTTTGCTTTTGCTGCTCTTAATTCAAAATCTAAAACTTCTTGCGTTTTTCCTAAAATTTTAGCAAATTCAGACATAATTTTCATGTTTTCATAAAAGAAAGCATTAATTACTGTACTGTATGGCTTAAATACAAAACCATCTCGTTCTCCTTTGGTTTTACTTCCATTAAAATTAGCTGATGGCCAATCTACAATATCTGTTAATGGTTTTTTATATCCATCTGCAAAACCTAATTTACGCATAAATTCTTTATCTACTTTTGTTGATGTTATTAATCCATCCTCATTAGATAATTCGAACAAAGTTTTATGTTTTAGCTCTTCATAATAACGTTCTATAAGCTCTGTATTTCCTGTATACATATAATCTGCATAAATAAGCAATGCAACATGTTGTTGCCATTCTGTTGGCCATGTTGGATTTTTCATAAAATACTCTATAGTACGTCTTGCCATTGCATACTCTCTATCTGTAGTATAATGGCTTAATTGATTTAAATAAGCATCTGCCTCATAAGGTATTCTTTCTCTATCTCCGTCTACATACAACCCATTAAAAGTAGTTGCTTTTATAGAGTATTTAGATAAATCCCAAACTTGGTTTAAGATATCATTATCACTTTTAAAACTACTTGCTTTTTCATCCCAATAAGTATGGTAAGCCAATTGTGTAAAGTTATCTGCAAAAATTGGTGCTTGTGCTCCTTCTACTTCTGCATATCTAAACGGCACTAAAGGAGGAAATCCTTTTGGTAAAGCAATTGCTTTATTTGGCCTTGTATTTCTTTCGTCTGTATGTACTTTTATTTGATAGTTTGTTTGACCTGGTTTTACATCAATTTTTATTTCTTGATAACGAATATTACTTTTCTTTGGTGGAGTTCTATTAACATTTCCGTTATCATCAACCATTTCACCAACTCTAAAGGTTAATGTGTGTGGGGTTGTTGCATTATATGTAAAATTGATGGTTGCAAAAGCTGCTTTACCAAAATCCATAAAATAGAAATTATTTCTTTTTTCAAATTTTACAGGTTTAATTTTATCAACCTGAAATTTATTTTCTGTAGAAATAATATAACTATCACTTTTACCTGTAGTAAATTTTTGAGCCTCAGAATAATCTACCAATCTATTATCTTCATCCCAAATTCTTACTTTCCAAAAATATGTTTTTCCAACCTCTAAAGGGTTTCCTTTAAATTCTACATTTGAAGATGCATCTGATCTTACTTGACCACTATCCCAAACATCTCCGTTATTATTATTAATACTTTCTAGATTAGAAGATACTAATATTTGGTATGCAGATTGAAATTTAGACGCTAAAGGAACCGTCCAACCAAATTCTGGTTTGGTATCAAAAATTTGAACATCTGTACCTGGTTTTCTTATTAACTCTACTGTTAAATCTGTTGGCGCTGCTCTATATTTATCGCTATTTCTTTTAATAAGCTCATCTGTTTTTGCTCTTAATTCGGCTAAAACTTTAGCATATTTTCTTTTACCAACAAGGTTTTTTATTTCTTTTGGATCTTTTTTAAGATTGTATAACTCTTCTAAAGATTTATCATTTACATATCTAAAGTATTTCCATTCTTCTGTACGCACTCCTTCACTTGGTGGTATTTCGCTAAAATCCCAAATATGTTCTATTAAAATAGTATCTCTAGCAATGGTATTTACATCTTTTAAAACTAAAGGTTTTAAACTTTTCCCTTGCCAAGTTTCAGGTATTTTTACACCTGCAAAATCTGCAATTGTAGAAGTAACATCAATATTTAAAACCATTTCATTGATGTCTTGATGTTTGTTTACTCTAGGATCAAAAATCATTAATGGAACTCTTATTGAGTTGTCATACATTAACCATTTTCCTGCCATTTGACGTTCTCCTAAAAAGTAACCGTTATCTCCCATTACAATAATAACAGTATTTTTATCTAATCCTTTTTCTTTTAGTTTTTTACGGATTTTTGCAATTTCTAAATCTACACCCGCAATCATTCTATAATATCCTTTTAAACTATGCTGATATTTTTCTGGCGTGTCATATCTCCAAGTCCAACGTAATCTGTTAAAGCCTTTTCTAACAATTTCTGGTTGTGCATTAAAATACTTATCCTCAGAAAGATCTGCTTTAGGTATGGTAACATCTGTTAATAGATTGTCTGTAGCATCTTGCCAAAAGTATTGGTCTGGCGCACTATCGTGTGCATGTGGCGCACTAAAACTTAATGATAAACAGAAAGGTTTTTCTTTAGAAGAATCATCTATAAAATCTAAAGCTTGCTGCCCTGTATATCTTGTTAAGTGAACGGTATCTTTACCAATTGTTTTATAAAAGTAACTTCTTTTATCTTTGTATCTATGGTTTCTATCATAAGATTCATAAACATCAAATTGTTTGTCTAACTCTTCATATCTAACTCCATATTTACCAAAAAAACCAGTATGATATCCTGCATTTTTTAAGATCGTTGGATACGAATTATCCATATACTCACTTCTAATATTTCCTGTTTGAAAATTAAAATTATGAGTTCTTTCATGCAAACCTGTTAAAAGACTTGCTCTACTTGCCGCACAAATAGGTGTGGTTACAATGGCATTCTTAAAATAAGTACCCGATTTTGCTAGTTTGTCCATTTCTGGAGTTTTTACATAGCTATTACCTACGTACCCAATAGCATCAAAACGCTGATCATCCGTTAAAATAAATATGATATTTGGTTTTTCTGGATTATCTTTATTTTGTTGAGAATAAATTGGCTTAAACATAGTTAAAGCCAATACTAGTACTAATAAAAACCTTTGTTTTTGCATCATAAAATGTTACTTTATTAATATTATATTTCTATTTTAATCTAATAATAACAGTGAATTTAATTACACTTTTTAAAGATTTAAAAGTAAATTAGTTATGGTAAAATCGTATCCTGTTCTATCCTGAAAAACAATACTTTTACTAAGCTCATAAGTATTATTAAAGCACGCATATCTCTAATTATAAAGCCATTGTTTCTTTACAAATTAATAATTGTTATTGTTTTCTTTTTCATAAATAATATCTAAAAAAGGCTAATGCTACTAACTTTAACTAATATACCTCAGATAAAAGTACAATTGCTGGGTAAATAAAGGCCATTATAAAACAAATTCTTAATAGTAACAACACACATATTACTAATTTAAAACGCCATAACAATTTACTTATTCTTAATGAAATTTGTTAACAAAAAAAAAGGTAGTAAATTAATTTACTACCTTTTTAATAATTAGTTTTTATAAAAATTGGTTTCTTTTAATTAAAACCCAGATCCTGGCGCTTCTATACTTTGCGCTTGTGCTTTTTGTGGGTTTAATATCATATAAGTTCCTAATGCCGTTAAGGCAGCATATTTACCGTAATTACCAATCTTTTTTATAGCTTCTTTTCGAGAAATATTTTCTATATCTGTTTTTTGTTGTTTCATCTTTTATATTTTTTAAATTCTCGTTAATTATTCTAAAATTATTTTCTTATTCAATTTACCAGCTTCAGTTTCTAACTGAACAATATAAACACCTGTAGCTAATTTTGGTAATGCAATATTATTTACAGTAGACGCTTTAAAAGAAGAATTCATTACTGTTTTACCTATTAAATTAACTAATGATACTGATACTTTTCCTTGTTGTAAACCAACTATTCTTAAATTAGAATTATCTGTCTTAAAAATACTTACGCCCTCTAATAATTCTGATTCTAAACTTAAAACAGAAAAAGCACTAGTGTGTATAAAAAAACGTCCTTCGGTTATAGCACTAGTTACTGTTGTTGTATACGCTGCATTTGCTTCATCTAATCTTGTAAGAATATTATTTGTTTTATCTTCTAAATACACATTATAACCAGCTGGTACGTTTAAAGATTTTGCCGAAAAAGTGATTTCTGAATTTGCAGGTGCTTTAACTCCTACAGGAACTACCATAGTTTCTAAACCTTTGGTTGGTAATGATTGTATTGCTAAGTTTTTAGTTGTACTCTCTAATAATTGAGTGTATACTTGAAAATCTTCTGAATACCCTCCAAATACAGAGCTATCATAACCATTATCAAAAGAAGTGGTTGTATTATCTATATATCTAATAGCTGTTTTACGACTTAATTTATCTGTAGAAATAGTTAAATCAATTTCAAATCTATTATTTGTAGTTTTTAAGAAAACATCTCCGTTTGTAGCATGAGTTTCTAAGTCTTTATCAAAAGTAAAAGCACCTCCGCCAGTTTTAGCTTTTACAAAAAACCCTTGTGTTGGACTTATGTGATATGCTGCTGCATCTGATTTATTAACTGTTACCCATGTTGCATTATCTCCATCCCATAGCCATATAGTAGCTTCATCTAAAATTGAATTATTATCTAATAATACATTGTGAGTTGCATTAGCTGCATCATTTGCATATATATAAGCCAGGTATGGATTACCTACTAAATTATATCCATTACCTGCATCTGAAATAGCAACAGATGTTGTTGCACCATGATGATATTTACCATTCATAGTATAAGAAGCGTTACTAGGTGAATTATCTAATAATATAGAATAACCTGCTGCATCTGTTAAATTACCAGATGTTTTACTTGCTTCTAAAGTATAAACATATTTAGAACCAGAAGCATTTGCATCATCATAACTTGCAAAAGAAGTTTTAGATCCATCTCCTGTAAAACCATTAGCTACACTATTTGTAACTGTATTTGTTGAACCTGTAAGAAATTTAGATTTTTTAGCATTTAAGAAAGGACTAGAAATTAAAAACCACTTATTGTTAGATAATACTTTTCTTAAATAAATTCTTCTATCTGTTATTGTTCCTTTAATTATAAGAGTTGGAGGCGCACCTGTACCGTGAAAAAGTCTAAGACTATTGTCAAATCTGCCTAAAGATACATCTCCTTCTACAGTTAAAGTAGAACCATCTCTTAAATCTACCCCTCCACTAGAACCACCTGTTGTTAGGTTGTTACATACCGCATCGTTACCAGAAGAAACATCTACAGTATGACTCGTACTTACAAAAACATCATCAATATTAGAAGGCACGGTGTTTACCCCTCCATTAGCATTTGGGTCTGTAATTGTCCAAGTAGCGGGTGTACTCCAATCTCCAGAACCTGTACTAGTAAAAACTCGTTGAGCGGAAATACTTAAAGAAGCTAAAAAGCAAGATGTAAGTAATAATTTTTTCATAATGTTTGTTTTAATTTAATTGTTAATTGGCTACAAATTAATGGCTTAAAACGTACTAACCATCCTGCGCTATGCTGTTTTTTGGTAAAATAACATATATTTAAGTTAATTTTGATGTGTTTTACAGTTTTAACGTAAAAAATATGACCCATCTTAATGATGAGCCATATAGTTTTACCCTATAAGAAAAGAATCGTAATTACTTACCTATATATCAGTCTTTTATTTTCACCTGTTTCAATTTTCAATAAATACATTCCTTTAGAAAAAGAACTTATATCAACCTGTTTTCCGTTACCTTCTATTATTAAAGTACCTAAAATTGAATAAATTTTCCATTGATGCGATTTATTTAAATTAAACTTACCGTCATTACTAGGTACAGGAAACACTTTTAACTTTTCTTCTAAAATATTTACATCAGTTGTACTTAATGTTCCTACTTTTTCTAGGGTAACAAAATCATAACTTGGTCCTGCTCCACCAGATGGAATATAAAGTTCTAACACCTGTTTTCCTGCTTGCAAGTCAAATTTAGGCGATGTATAATCTCCAAAAACACCTGTTCCTATTTTTACAATTCCAGAAGTTGTAGACCCTGCAGGTAAAGAAAATATTTCTTTTGATGTTGATAAATCCTGAGTCAATATTTTTGCCGAAAAAGGTTTAGAGCTAGAAGAAAACGTTTTATAATTTATCAACATTTGATAACTACCTGCTTCAGCCACATCTATGGTATACCTTGTAAATTCATCACCAGACAAACTTCCTAAAACAAACCCAGATCCAGCTGCAGAAATATCTACATCCTCTCCTATTTCTGTTCTATATGCTCCGCCTGTATTACCAATTGTTGAATCATGAAAAGCAAAGCCTTCTCCACCAATATCATAATCTTCCATTTGTATAACTCCAGGAACTTTATGAGCAAAACCATTGTAAGGTTGTAAAACGAAATCTCTAATATCTAGAGTTATTGAGGTCTCTGAAGTCTGATTTCTATTATCTGTAAGTACTAATTTTAAAACATAAGTACCTTTAACCATATTTTCTAATAAGGTATCTGTTTGCTCATTAAAACCCCATCTAAATGGAGCCGTAGAGATGGAACGGACCAATACGTTATCTAAATATAGGCTTATATTATTTATTTTAGAGGGTTCTAATGTAGTTAGTGCTTCAACTTCTAAATCAGAACCTGGTTCTAAAACATCTCCGTCTTTAAATACTGCAAAAGTTGGAGCCTCGGGCGGAGCAATTAATAAAATATTTATTTTATCTAAATTAAAACCACCACTTAGAACGTTTATTTTTAACTCATGCAAACCTTGTGTTAGTGGTATACTTTCTTGTACACTTGTTTTAAAATCTGTAGCATTTGCTGTTTTAGGTAACAATTTATTATTAAAAAGTAAAACATCATCGAGCGCTACACTAATTAAAGAACCAGACGTAGCTGCTGCGTATATAAATTCGAAATCGTAAATTCCATTTTTTAACACATTTACATCATATTTTAACCATTCTCCTTGTTGAGTATCACCTACATAAGTAATATTATTATCAGTTGCAACATCTACACCATCAGTATCATTACCAGCACTTAAAGTATTATCTACAGTAGTGTCTGAATAACCAACTCCTTCTCCACCTTCTCTATAGTCTTCCGCTTCAATAGAACCAGCAATTACTTTAATGGAAGAATTTAATACAATATTAGTAATTTTACTTATCGATAAAGGAGGTAAGGTAATAGTACCCGATCCTTCTTTAATTAAAGTTAACGGATCTTGATAAAAATCAATTGCAGCTACAACTCCAACATTATCAAACACTAACGCTTCGTGTTTAAAAGTACCTGTATAAGCTATGTTATTAAATTTCAATTCAAACTCAACCGGTTTATCAGATAAATTTATAGCAACAACACTTGTTTCTCCATTTTTGCTTGTGGCTCTTGCATTTACCACGTTTACAGAACCTTTTTCTGTTGTTAACTGACTTGATGCTGTTACAGTTCCTTTTAGCATTTCGGCATCTTTAAGTACGTCTTTAATAATGTTATATGTAGATAAATAACCTCTCTTTTTTAAAGGATATACAGGTTGTCTATTAGCCCCTACTACTACCATTGCATTTAATATTCTATTAAAACTAAACCAGTTTGCTCTATGGAAAATCTGTTGATTTTCCGACATGTATAAATAAGCATCTGCCATACCTAAGCAAGCACCACCATGAACGTCTGACCCTGCAGAAACACCCCATTCGGTTAACCAAATTGGCTTACCTGGTGCATAATTATTTCTTACCCAATTTACATCTTCAGCTAATTCTAATTTTGCGGTTAATAAAGAACTATATGCATTATTACTTTCTCCTGGTATATCTGGATCTGCTCCTAAATACTTATGCACAGTTACAGCATCAAAATATGTACCATCACCAATTATAGAATTATTATAATTAGCCTGTGTTCTTCTCCACCCTAAAGGTATGGATAACTGAATGTCTGGAAACTCTGACTTTAATGCTGCAGATACTGCAGAAGCCTCAGCCAAATATTTTGCTTCGGTAGAGGTTCTATTAGAACGTTGATTTTTCCAAAAATGCTCATTCCCTAATTCTATCGCTTTTACTTCTAAACCTAAAGCTATGTCTTTTTTTGCTCTAGCAACACTACTTGGGCCATCGTCAAAATTAATAGAATAAGTCCACATCATGTCATAACCTTTGCCTCCATTACTATTCTTTTTATCTGTATTTAGAGCTGCAATACCTGCTATGTGCCCTTTTATTCTATCGTCATATATGTCTAATGTATTTTGATGAGAACCATTATCATAACTATCTTGCTGATAACCATCTGTCTCCCATTCGTAAAAATTAGCCCAAACACCATGAGGAAAACGAATTGTAACAGGATCTACTAGTTTAATAAAGCTTTTTTCTAAATTGGTATTAAAACCTTCAATATTATAACCTAATAACTTGTTATTAAAAACTTCTTTATTTGTTGTTTCTATATTAAAACTAGCTGTAATTGTATTTGGTAAATTAAAAGGATAATCTTGTGCATAAAATTCTGCATTTAATACAAATAAACACCCCAAAATAAAAATGTACTTAATAAAGTTAAAAAAGGGAATTTTAGTGCGTGTAATTTTTATCATATTTTTAGTTTTATTACCTATTCTTATTTCATCGAAATTAAAAATAAAGAAGAAGATGTTATAATTAATAAATATAAGAAAAAAAGAAAATTACACCATCCTGCCCTATACTGCAATACCCTGCTAAACAATAAGTAAGAAAATGTTAAAGATAAACCAAAACATATTTTTTAAGATAGGTTCTTTTAAGCTTAAGTATTAGGGGGTAGCATTATAAAAAATAAGTCCCTTTGTCTTGGGGGAGACAAAGGGAACTTGTAAATTAATTCAATAAAGTTAAATAACCTTACGCTTCAAAACTACTTTATGAAAGAAAGATGTCTGTCCTGTGCTCACCTGATTTATATTGTTAAAAATTATATTATTTACACCTTTTTTTATTTTAGTAAAACCTATTATATAAATCAAGTTCAAAGACTTCTTATAATCAACAACTTACTTGCTACTATTTCTATTTTTATAAAAAAGTAAAGCTTTTTTTAGTTGAAATTTAAACTAAAAAAAAACACGTTTCTTTTAATTAAAAGAAACGTGTTTAATAAATACTAATTCAAAATTAATTCTTTTTAAAAAACTACATTACAAACATACCGTAACAAGAAGCATTACTTATCCTGCTCTATCCTGTATAATAAAATTAAGTATGTAAGTAACTAGATTTAAACTTTCTGTATTTACAATAATAAGCTTTAAATTTTATTCATAATTAAAATATTTATAAAAATAAAAACATTCAATATAAAAAGACAATTTTGCCAATTTTATATTGAATGTTAAAAAATTAAATATTTTTTAAAGACTCTTTTACTCTAAGAATTTAAAAGAATCTAGTTCTAAATAAAAATTATGATCTCCTATAAACTTAAAATAAAGATCTCTTTTTCCTTTTATTTTTTTTATTGTAGAAACTATTTTTTGCGTTTCCTTTTTTTGATTTAATGAGTTTATAAAAACACTCCCTAAAAGTTTCCCGTTAAGGCTACCATCCCTAATTTCTAATTCACCTTTTCCTTGAATATTCTTAACAGTAAATTCTATTTTAGATTGTTTATTAAGGTTGATGTTTGCAAACCTTACCCAGCTTTTATTTTGAATATTAGTTAATAAAAATCCTTTTTCTAAAGTTCCTTTTTTTTCAATTTCTGATGATTTTTCATAAAACCACTCTGCCTCAATAACATTCCAAGAAGCATCGTATTGGCCAACTCCATTTTTAAAATGTGCATCTAAAAATTGTGTGTCTGTAACTATTTTTCCATCATCAGAAATATGACAATACGTTATAATAGTTTCTCTAAACTTAAAACCTTTCTTTAAATAATAACACCAAACATGGTAAAACTGACCTTTCCACCAAAAGAAACTTCCATGAGCAAATTCATCTAAATGATGTCCTTTTCCCAAAGCTCCAACAGATTGGTAGGGTCCATAAATGTTTTTTGAAACCGCATAATCTCTACCCCAACTTAAATAATAGGTATTATTATACTTAAACACATAATTTTTATCCATCCAATTCGGAGCATTTTTCCATAAATCTCCATGTATTGTAATTGGTTTTGGTATTTCTGCGGTAGATATCATATCATCATTTAATGCTGCTACATAATAAGTATCAGATTTATCCCCATAAATAATATATGGTGTTTTATTTTTATCGTCATCTATAAAAATAGTGGGATCGTGCATAGGAGCAACCAAAGGTTTATTTAAAGCATCTTTAAAAGGCCCTTTTGGAGAATCTGACACCATAACACCAATTCCTCGTTTTTTATCTGAAAAGTAAAAATAATATTTACCATTTCTAGTAGATGCGTCACTTGCCCAACAATCAAAACTATTATCATCCATATAATTTTCTTTAGGAGATATTGTCTCTTCTAAAGTAAAATCTAATAAATTGGTAGATGAAAATACACGCCAATCTTTCATATTCCATAACTTATCTTCCGGACTAGAATCGTGTCCGGAATATAAATAAATAGTGTCATTAAAAACTCTAATATGAGGATCTGAAACACCTTCTTCTTTCGTTATAGGATTTTGTGAAAAATTTATTTGAGTTAACAAAAAAAGCACATAAAGTAAACTATATTTTTCTCTGTTAATCATAAAATATTATTGTTTATAGATACCTGGAACAATTTTTAATTTTAATTGTTCGTTATCTTTTGGCCATTTTAAAATGGTTAATTGTTGATATTTTTCATTCCAAATAAAGTTAGAAATATTGGTTTTGTTTAGTCCCTTTACCAATTCTAACCCTACGTTTTTAAGCGGATTATAAACCAATACTACATCTGGTCCGCACATTATAGAAAACCCATCAGGATAGTGTCTATTTGCACCTATAAAAATTTGTGATGCTCCTTTGCTATTGTCTGTTGTAACATTAACATTTAAAGTTCTTGTTGCAAAATTAAAAAGAAATGAATTAATAGTTCCTGCAATTGTTTGTGGGTAAGGTCTTGCAATAATGTCTGTAATATATTTTCTTTCTGATGTACCAACGGCATTTTTATCTGAAAATATAGCCCAAGTTGATGGTCCACCTGGCATAAAATTTTGCATACTGGGATTGCCAGAAAACCATGCTTTTATACTACCTACACCCATTTGATCAAAAACTTCAGCAGTTTTTATATAAAGCTCTCTATATTTATACTGCCCTAAGTTACCAACTAAAGTAGTATCTGTTTTAGCAAATGTTGGAAAACCCCATTCGCCAATTAAAATAGGTGCTTTTAACATAATTGCTTCTTTATCAAAACGACTCATTACGGGCTGTACCAAATCTTGTTTATTTTGATAAATGTGCGGAGAAAAAACAATGTTTTTTCTATTTACAGATGCCGTTATTTCGGCATATTGATTGTTATCAACTCCTTCTCCTTTATTCATAAAAATAGACTGAATTAAAATCTTTTTATTAGAATTAATTTTTTGACTTTCGTCTATTATTTTTTGATAAACAGGTATTAAATAATCATTAGTTAAATCTTTATAAGAAATATTCATTGTTAATTTTCTTGGTTCATTAACCACGTCATAACCTACAACATAATCTTCATTTTTAAAATGATGCCAAACTTTTTTCCAAGCATTCATATAAATTTCATGTTCATTATTTTTGTTTGCCCAAAAAGCTTCCCAAGAAAACTTTTTAACACCATAAACCGTCATTTTAAAAACTGTTTTAATGCCTACCTTTTCCCCAAATTCTACCAAACGTTCTAATTGTTCTAAATAACTTTGCTCGAATTTAGCACCCGGAAAATTACTTAATTTACCTAATTCTAAGCGCACAACTTGGTAGTTTGCTCCCATTCTAACCATTCTAACAAAATCTTCATTTTTAAAATCGCCAGCGTTGGTAACAATAACAAAACCTCTAGGAATAACGTGTCTTCCATTTTCATCTCGCAGTCCGTGTTTTATTTGTGCATTAGAAGTAGTAAGTAAAAGTAAAAAAAGTAATAGTGATAAAATATTTTTCATTTTCTGATAATTATATATAGTATGTTAAAGTTTTAATAGTTTAAAAGATTTGGTATCTGTTTTTAAAAAATACAAACCTTTATTAAATTTTGTAAGATCAATTTGTGATCCTTTTCCTTCTTTTATTTTGCTACCAGAAATATTATATACTTGCCAATTTAAACTTTCATTTAATAAGAACAAACCTGTTTTACTAGGGTTTGGGTAGACCGTTAATTTCTCTTTAAATAATTCATCATTAATACTTAATGTTTTAGAAAAAGTAGCTTTTATATTGATGTCTGAATTGGCAGTAATAACTAAAGAACTATCTGCACTAGTAACATTCCCGGTCCAACCTTGAAAATTCCAACCATCATTTGGTGTTGCAGAAAACGTAATCGTTTGCCCTGTGTAACACTTACCAGAAATAGGATTTACAAAACCTAAGCCTTCTATTTCTACATTTATTTGGTGCTCTGCAACACCTGCTTTTAATAAAAACTCTAAAGATTCTACAGTAACATCACCCGAACCTGCTTTGTTGGCTATTTCTACATTAAAAGAATCTATATTACCAGACCAATTTGCATTAGAGCTTAAATCTACCGTATAAGTTTTAAAAGTTGCATCATTAACACTTGCTGTAAACTTTTTTTGGTTTTTCACTCCATTTTTATACCAAACAAACCAAAAGATATCACTTGAAGTTTCATTTTTAAGTGATATTTTAAATTTACTTAAGAAATCTACTTGCATTTCTTGGTTTCTTATCATTTTAGGAAAACTACCAGTAACCGTTATATTAAACAAATTATTGTTTATAGAAGTAGTCATTTGTGAGGTAGAAAATTCTTCAAAATCTTCATTCGTATCCCATTTAATTTTTGGTAGACTTACTGTTGCTATAAAATCTGGATTTTCTCTAATTTCAAATTTTCTAAAAGAAAAAGAAGGTAAATCTGTTTTAATAGTTATTACAGAACCCTGTGTACCATCTACAGGTGCAGTAGTAGTTATACTTTTCCAATCATTAAATTTGTAAGGGTTTGGGTTTACAAAAGTAGACCAAGCTGCCGCTCCTGCTTCATTTAATGATCTTGATGGATCTGCTTTTCTGTCCCAACCAGATTTTACCCATCCGGAAGCTGGTTCATTTTCTAAAAAATTTTGAAAAGCATTTTGATCTTTTCCATAAATGGCATCTTGGTAATATAAAGTTGTTCCTACAGGTACATCTGCTTTAAAACTAATTGTAACCGCCTCTGCATCAAAATAATTTAAGGTTTTAGGTGTATAATTATATACTAAAACATCAAATTCATTTTTTAATTCTGATTTAGAAAATATCGCATCAAATTCATTAACAAATAACAACGGTTCTCCAGATAGATCTGTTTCATATCGTATTTTTCCTTCCATACTTTTTAAAACTTCTATAGCTATAGGGTCTGATGATTCGGGTCTTTGTCCCCATCTAAAAATTTTCTCTAGACCGTTTTCTTCATTTTTATAAAAAACATGTGCCAAACCTAAATTTACTAAAGAAGTATGCGAGGTAACACAACTTAAAGTACCTTTACCATCTGGCACAGGTGGTTGCATAGAAGTTACTACACTATACTCCATAATATCTAAAGTTGCATTTTTATTCCACTTTGGATTCTCTTTAAGAGGCTCAAACAAAGTATTGTATTTTTCGGTTACTTTTCTACTAGTAGCATTATTTATTAAAATATAATCTGATATTCCCCAAAAATTATAGGTAATATTATTATCATAACAATAATTAATTAAACCATTAGCAAAAGATTTAATGGTTTCTCCTTTATAATTTTTTATAGTACCATTTTTAAAAACAAAATCTGGTTCTCTAGTGTGTAAACCTATAATAGCATTAGGCAACACTTCTCTTACAGCTTTAACGGTATTGGCAAAATGCTCTATAAAATCTTGTTCGGTTCCTTTCCAATGATCTGGAGTCTCAATTTCCGATCCAATTCTTAAACGCCAAGATGCAACAGTTTCTATACCATAAGTATCAATTAACTTTTGCATTAAAGCTTTTATATAATTAAAATAGGCAACTTTATCAAACGGAGGTAAAGAGTTTCCGTAAATGGTAACTTTCTCATCTTCTCTAAAATTTACGCCATCAAAAGTACCTTCTGGTATAAAGGTATAACCGTGTTGAAAGGCCCATGGTACTTGATCTAAAACTAATTGATAAATTTTTGTATTGGAATTTACAATTCTATTCATTCTAGAAATTAAAGGTGTCCAATTATAAACGTAAGTACCAGTTGCTTCATCATAAGCTACAGTATCAAAAGACAAATCTGGAACGTTTACTCCATTTACTTTTTTGTTAATTCCGCCAATCATTCTAATAAGATTAACATCTATATCGGGCCTTACTCCTGCTCCTGTTGTTGGACTAATACGATTTGCGACTGTCCAAATATTAGACAATGCTTTTTTTTCTTTGTTAGAATTTGTAAAATCTGTAGACAAGGTTACTTGTGCATTTACAGTAAAAAATGCAAATAAACAATAAATAAAAGTTATACTTTTTTTCATAAAATAGGAGGAAAAATGATTAAGTAATAAAATTACGTCCAAGATTCACTAATTCCGTCCTGCTCTATCCTGATACGAAAAAAAACACCATCAATTAAAATGGTGTTTTTTTATTTTTAATGATTTAAATTTAAAATATCTTTTTCTACTCATAAAAAAAAATTAAAAATCTAATGCTTCTAAAGAATATTTAAAATAGTTTTTTAGGTGTTGTATAACTACCTGTTCTATTTATTTCATCATAGATCCGCATTTTCCAATAATAGGTTTTTGTTTTATCAAGTTTTAAACCTTCATATTTAATATTAGAATTAGTAGCACTTTCTACTTTTTCACTATTCCAAACATCGCCTATATTATTATTAATATTTTCAATTGATGAAGAAACTAATATTTGATATGCTGTTTGCTTTTGTATTTTGTTAGACGTTGACCAATTAAACTCTAAATTATTTTTTAAGTTTACTGATAAATTAACAGGATTAAATTGATAAGGATCTCTATATTTTTTTGTTAACTCTTCTAATTTATTTTGTAATTTAGTTACAACTTTTTGATATTTTGTATCGTTAATAAGGTTATTAATTTCTCTTGGATCGTCTTTTAAATTATATAATTCTTGAATAGATTTATCATTTACATATCTAAAATATTTCCAATCACTTGTTCTTACTCCTTCACTTGGTGCTATATTTTTAAAATCCCATAAATGCTCTATTAAAATAGTGTCTCTTTTTAAATCTGCATTATTAGAATCTACAAAAGGTTTTAAACTTTTTCCGTGCCACGTTTTTGGAGCATCAACGCCTGCAAAATCTAAAATAGTAGACGGAATGTCTATATTTAATGCCATAGCATCAACATCCTTATGTTCTTTATTTCTAGGGTCAAAAATAATTAAAGGTACTTTTATAGAGTTTTCATACATTAACCATTTACCTGAAATTTGTCTTTCTCCTAAGAAAAAACCATTATCTCCCATAAGAACAATAATTGTATTATCTGCAACTCCTTTTTTTTCTAATTCTTTTCTAATTTTACCAATTTCATTATCAATACCAGCAATCATTCTGTAATATCCTTTTACACTATGTTGGTATTTGTCTGGAGTATCATCTCTCCAATACCAACGTAAACGATTAAAACCACTTTTAACTATTTCTGGTAATCGGTTATAATAAATATCTTCAGAAATATTAGCTGTAGGAACAGTAATGTTTTCTAAAACATGATTATTTTCTTCTTGCCAAAAATACTGCTCTACGGTATTATCACTTGCATGAGGTGCACTAAAACTAAGTTGTAAACAAAAAGGTTTGTCTGTTGGTGCATTTTTAATAAACTCTATTCCTTTTTCTCCCGTATATCTAGTTAAGTGAACAGTATCTTTACCTAATTTTTTATAATAATAACTCGTAATATCTTTACGATCATAACGTAAATCGTAATTTTCATAAGTATTATAAAGAGAATCTAAGTTTTTATATTTTACACCAAACTTACCGTACAAACCTGTATAATATCCTGCTTTTTTTAAAACCCTAGGATAGGCATTTTGCATATACTCTTCCTTCATATTACCTGTTGTAAAACTGTAATTATGAGTACGCTCTTGCAAGCCACTAAAAATACTAGCTCTACTTGCCGCACAAATAGGTGTAGTAGCAATGGTATTTTTAAAAAACACACCACTTTTTGCAAGTTTATCCATTTCTGGTGTGTATGCTAATTTATTACCAGCGTACCCTAAAGCATCCCAACGCTGATCATCCGTAAGAATAAAAACAATGTTTGGTTTTACTTCATTTTTTACTATTTCTTTTTTTTGTTTACAACTAAAAAAAACAGAAAAAGCTAATAATATAATTGTTGTTTTTTGTATTCTAAAGATTAGAAAATTTAAAGTATTTTTCATTTTAATATATGTATAAAGAAATTTATTAAACAAAAAAACTTCTCTAAAATATGTTTCTAGAGAAGTTTTTTTGCAGGTATATTTTTATTATTCGAAAGGAGCTATTCTAGCGTGTCCTGTTAAAATATGCGCAACTGAATTACCATTAGAAAAAATATAGTTATGTAACCTACATGGGGTTGCCATAGATGTGCTTGGTAAATCTTCTGAATAATTTAAACCAATTGCATAATTCCAATCTCTTCTTAAAGTCATAAAATTATTTATAGGATCTTTAGATAAGGTCTTAACCTCATAATTAACATCTAGTGTTTGTAAAAGACCTGGTCCTTGATCTATGTATTGAGGTACAATATAATACAATAAAATATTTCTTAATTTTACTGGATCTGTATCAGCAATTAGCGTAGAATTACTACCAAATTCTTTATTCAAAATACTATTACTAATTACATTCCAACCATCATCTTTTACTAAAAAATAAGTTCTTTTACTTGTTGTATTACTAAATTCTTCTTCTAAACCTGCATGTTTTATAGCTTCTATAAGATAGTTATATTCATTACCAGGGTTTGTCTGTATCCACTCCCACGGAGTTTTTGCACCGAAAGTAAATAGCTCACTTGTTCCTGGATCAAACACAAAACTTTCTTGTACTTTTAAATCACACCCCATAAATAGTACAGAAACCAATAGAAGTAGAAAAGTATGCTTGCTTAATTTCATTGTTTTTTTCATCTTTATTATAATTTTATTTATAAGCTTCGTTTTGCTCTAGCTTAGTGTTATTTTGTAAATGTAAAAAATAAATTGGCCAAGTAATTGTAGCTTCTGTTTGTCCGTTAATTGGCCCCAGTACTTCAACAGCTTTGTCTGTTCTAACTAAATCCCACCAACGAGTTCCTTCTGCAAACAATTCAAATTGTCTTTCATCTAAAATAAAGTTTAACATAGCATCTTTATCGGTTACATCAACATCTGCAAAAACACCAGAATTTACTTTAGGTAACCCACGTGCTACCCTAACTTCATCTAATAATTTTATTGCTGCATCGGTATTACCTAAATGATGCTCTGCTTCTGCTTTATAAAGTAACATATCTGCATAACGGAATAGTATAATGTTTGTATCATCCTCTCTTGGGCTGTAATTCCCTTTAGAATATTTAGAAACTCTTAAATCTTCAATGCTTCCATTATGCTCAGTAATAGTCTCTAAAAATCTATAATCACCATAAACAGGAACTTGTAATCCTGTCTCTTCATCTAATACTGATGAAGGTGCTGTTATACCAGGATATTTAGCTTGCCAACCACCTTCGTCTATCGGAAATCTAAAAATCCACTTGCTACGAACCTCTGGAGACACCCAAAAAGCAGGTACACCAGGATAATGTAATTCCCATACACCAGATGCTCTATTACCATCTTCTGCAACATCAAATTTAAGAGACATAATGATTTCTGGTCCTTCTTGTCCTTGACCTGGGAAAAGAACTTTATCATTTAAAAATAAGTTACCCCAAGCAGTTCTATCTGTAGTTAATGAATAAACGCCTAAGTCTATTATTTTTTGTAAAACAACATTAGCTTCATCATATCTTTTTAGAAACATTAAAACTTTAGCTTTAAAAGCTAAAAGACTTCCTTCTGTAAATCTAGTTGCGTTTTGAGTAGATGGAGTCGTTATTAATTTTTCTGCTTCTGCTAAATCAGATAATGCTAAATCTAACACTTCTTGTGCCGTTGCTCTTGCTCTAAAAGAAGTTTCATCAAAAGTTAATGTAGCTTCTTTAAAAATAGGTACACCACCCCAAACTCTATAGGCATCAAAATATGCATAAGCACGTAAAGCATAGGCCTCACCTAATAAGTTCTTATTATAAGATGTAATTTCAGGAATTTTCTCTATAGCTAAATTTGCTCTAAAGATCATAGTATAAAAATTATCCCATCTTAAATAATTCTCTTGTGATGCTTCTAATTTATTATTAATTAACGATTCAAAAGATGGTTGTGGTTTATCAGAAATAACATAATCATCAGATCTAAAATCTCCCCAAAGAAAATGTTTTACACGATATGTTTTTTGCATTGCATCATAAATAGATACAATACCTAATTCAGCATCATCATTTGTTTTCCAAAAAACTTCATCGGAAACCTCACTAATTGGTGTCAATTCTAAAGTCTCTGAACAAGAACTAAATAGAAGTATGAAAACCAATAGAGTTGATAAAATATATTTACTTTTTTTCATTTTTTTTTGTTTTATATTAACAAGGTTTTATTAAAACTGAGCAGTTAAGCTAAAAATTATACTAGTTTTATTTGGGTATCTTAAATTATCTAAACCTGCAGAAATATTATTACCACCGTTTCCTAATTCTGGATTATAACCAGTATAATTTGTAAAAGTTAATAAGTTGTTTGCTACAACACTCATAGAAAGCGACTTAAAAATATCTACTTTATCTAAAACTTCTTTAGAAAATTTATAACTTAATCTTACATTTTGAAGTCTTATATAATCTGCATTACTTACATAATCTGAATCTAAACCAGTTCTATTTTGTGCTCTAGCAACTTCTAAACTAGGGTACCTAGTTATATCTCCTTGGTTTAACCATGCATCTTCAATTCTATCTGGTCCTGGAGTATAAACACTGTTATTTGCTTTATTTCTAGTATGGTCATACCCTCTATATATTTGTTGTCCAAAAGAATAATTTAATAATACAGATAATGATAAATTCTTATAGCTAAAAGTATTACTCCATCCACCTACAAATTCAGCTAGACCATTACCAATAATTGTTCTATCGTTTTCTTGATCTATGTTTAAATCTCCGTTTTGATCTTGCCAAATTACATCTCCACCTTTTAAAACTACATTATTAAATGTTTGTTGCTTAACAGTACCATTATACTCTTGCCCATTTAATAAATAATTTACAAAATTATCATTTTCATCAAAATTTGCAGTAAGTCTAGTTCCAGACTCAGTATATGCATTAGATTCATCATACTGATAAACCCCTAAGTTTTTAAAACCATACATACTACCAATTGGTTGACCAACTTCTAACTTATAACTAAAAGCAGAACCGTTAATAATGTGTCCATCTGGGTCTGCTAATTTTAATATTTTATTTTTATTATAAGAAACATTAAAACCAGAATACCATTCAAAATCTGCTGTTTTTAATGGTGTCCCACTTATTTCTACATCAAACCCTTTATTTTCAATAGAACCAATATTTGCTGTTATACTAGAAAATCCAGTTTCTTCAGGTATAGGTCTTGCGTATAATAAATCTGTAGTAGTTTTAATATAATGATCTACAGAAATTTTTAATCTTCTACCAAATAAATTTAAATCAACTCCATAATTTTGTTGTGCAGTTTCTTCCCATCCTAAATCTGCATTTCCTAATTGAAATGGAGCAAAACCACTTACACCATCATAAAAGTTACCTGGCCCATATAAAGCTTGTGTTAAGTAATTACCTATTCTTTCATTACCTGTAATAGCATAACTTGCTCTTAATTTAAATTCTTGTAAAAATTCTAAATCTAAATCTTTTATGAATTTTTCATTTGAAATTCTCCAACCGGCAGAAACAGAAGGAAAATCTCCCCATCTTTTATTTTCTCCAAACCTAGAAGAAGCATCTCTACGTAAAGTAGCTCCAATTAAATATTTTCTCTTATAATCATACGTTAATCTTGAATATAAAGAAACTAATGAGTGTTCAAAAGCTGTTGTACCTGTATTAGTAAGGTTAAATTCTTTTACATTATTAAACGTCTCAAGATAATCATTATTAAACTCAATTGCTCTTAAATCAGAATTCTCTTGATGCCATTTTTGTACAGAAAAACCAACTAAACCTGTAAATTTATGTCCTCCTTTAAACTTTTTAGAATAATTAAAGAAATTTTCACTTTGTATATCATAAGATAAACGCTGTCTTTCTCTACCATTAATTTTCCCACTTACAGCATCTACTGTTTGAGATGGTCTAAATTCATTTAATTTTTGAAGTCTAAAATTAACACCTATAGTAGTTTTAAATGAAAATTCTGGTGTAAATTGATAATTAAACCAGTTAAAAGAAGATGCTCTATATTGTCTATTATCTTGTCTACCTAAAACAGCTCTAGCAATAGGGTTATTTCTTGCAAAACGCTCTCTAATAAAAGAACCATCATAATCATACACTAAAACATCTGTTTGACGATAAGATAATTCTCTAAAAACGGTTCCTTCAGGTATACCATCTTGGTTTTGATAAGTTGCAGTTAAACGAGTACCAGCAGATAATTTTTTGGTAATATCAAAACTAAGATTTAAATTAGTATTAATTCTTCTAAAATTACTACCAATAATAATTCCTTCTTCATCTAAGAAACCAGTATTCCAGTAGTATTTTGCATTTTCACTACCACCACTAAAAGCAACATTTGCCTGTGTTTTTTGACCAACTTGTTTAATTAACTCTTGTAAATCAACAACAAACTGAGTACGTATACCCAAAGAATCTACTGTTCCACCAGAAGCGTTTGTATTACCCGTTTGTCTTAACTCTATAAATTTATTTCTTTGCACAGTATTTGAAACTGGTACTTTATTCTTTAAATAACTTAGAGAATTTACAACACTTACTTTTACTGTTGGCAAACCTACTTTACCTTTTTTCGTTGTAACCAAAACAACACCATTTGCAGATCTAGAACCATAAATTGCAGCAGAAGCTCCATCTTTTAAAACTTCTAAAGACTCAATATCATTTGGGTTAATATTATCTATATCATCTACTTGTTGTCCATCTACAACATATAAAGGCCCTGTACCAGAATTTAAAGTAGAAATACCCCTAATTACAATCTCTGAAGAACTACCAGGCGCTCCATTTGTTAAAATTTGCACACCAGAAACTCGACCTTGTAAACCACCTAAGGCATCGACAGGAACAGATTCATTTAAAACTTCTGTTTTTACAGAAGCCATAGAACCCAAAACATCTCTTTTATTTGCCGTACCATAACCAATTACAACTATTTCATCTAGTTGCTCACTACTTTCTTCTATAGTAATATTAATTTTTGTTCTATTTCCAATAGCAACTTCTTTATCTTTAAAACCTAAAGAAGCAAAGACTAATACTTTAGAACCACTACCTAATAGCTTTATTGAATAATTTCCATCAAAATCAGTTGCAGTTCCGTTTTTTGTTCCTTTTTGCATTACACTTACACCAGGAACAGGATCTCCGTTATTTGCTATAACAGTACCTGTAACAGTCCTTTGTTGCGCTTTTACCGAAAGGTTACACACCATTAAAAACAGAAACGTAAAAAAGAAGCAAGATTTGCTTAACTTCATTGAACGTGTTTTTATTTTTTTCTTCATGTTTGAAAGCATTATGTTTAAATGTTAATATTTAGTTTTTAAATTAGATGACAATACACATCTATATTTATCTATACAAATAAATAATTTTGATGAACAAACTGCATCCTGCACTGTACTGTTTTTTTTAAAAAAGACCTCTATTAATGAGGATAATATTTCTAATTATTTAAAAAAAACATATAATTTTTACCATAATAGTTATAAAGAGATAAGTTTCTTTAAAAATGGGTTTTGAAAAAGAACCGTAAACTCGAAAAAATATTGAACTTATAATTAAGGTTAATAAATTTTATAACTTTTTTTCTAATAAAAATATCGGTATTTCTTTTTATTTTTATTTTATAAGAATTAGAGAAAACTTACACCTCGTTATTTTATCTAAATTAGTTCTTAAATTTAAACTTAATTTTTTCCTAAATATAATATTTGTGAAATTTAATTTTTAATTATAAGCAAATCTCCACATTTTATCCTTGTTTTTTATTTTGATAAAAGTGGAACTTATTTTTTAAATAAAAAAAGGTAAACTCTACATAGAATTTACCTTTTTTCCTTCTTCATAACAATACTCACAGCATTAATTCCCCTTTTTATAATCTTCTAAAAACTTTGCCAAACCACTATCTGTTAATGGATGCTTTAATAAACCTGTAATTGAAGACAATGGTCCTGTCATTACATCAGAACCTAATTTTGCACAATTAATAACATGCATGGTATTACGTACAGATGCTGCTAAAATTTGAGTTTTAAATCCGTAGTTATCATAAATTTGTCTAATTTCTTTAATCAAATGCAATCCATCCGTAGAAATATCATCTAATCTTCCTAAAAACGGAGAAACATAAGTGGCACCTGCTTTTGCCGCTAACAACGCTTGTCCTGCAGAAAAAACTAAAGTTACATTGGTTTTAATTCCTTTATCAGAAAAGTATTTACATGCTTTTACTCCGTCTGCAATCATTGGTAATTTTACCACAATTTGTGGATGTAAGGCTGCCAATTCTGTTCCTTGTTCAATCATTCCATCATAATCTGTGGCAATTACTTCTGCAGAAACATCTCCTGCTACAATATCACAAATCTTTTTATAATGATTTAAAATATTTTCTGCTCCCGTAATCCCCTCTTTTGCCATCAAAGATGGATTGGTGGTTACTCCATCTAAAACTCCTAAAGCTTCTGCTTCTGCAATATCATTTAAATTTGCTGTATCTATAAAAAATTTCATACTTCTAATTTTATACTGTTTTTAAATATGCTAATACTTCTTTGCTTACTTTTTCTCCTGTAAAACCAAATTTATCATCTAAGATGTTTGCAGGTGCAGAATACCCAAAATGATCTAAACCAAACACTTTTCCTGCATCACCAACTAAACCTTCTAAATTTACTGGTAAACCTGCTGTTAAACCAAATAATGGTTTGTTTTTAGGAATTACACTTTGCTGATATTCTTTAGATTGTAACCTAAAAACTCCTTCAGAAATTACCGAAGCAATATTTACTTTCAATCCGTTTTCTGCTTCTAAAATTGCTGCTGCAGCTACTAATGTTGCTACTTCAGATCCGTTTGCTATTAAAACTACATCAGGATTTTCTACTTCTTTTACCAAGTAACCACCTTTTTCAGCGGCTAATGCTTCTTGATATCTTGAGGATTTAGTAGCTGGTAAATCTTTAATGCCTTGTCTTGATAAAATTAATCCTGTTGGTGTATTTTTATTTTCTAAAGCCATTTTCCAAGCCACACTGGTTTCTGCAGAATCTGCAGGACGTAAAGCCAAGAAACTTGGATTTCCACTGTGGTTTTTCAATTTTTCTAACAAACGAATTTGTGCTTCTTGTTCTACTGGTTGATGTGTTGGCCCATCTTCTCCAACTCTAAAAGCATCATGTGTCCACACATATTTTACACCCAATTCTTGAATTCCGCTTAAACGAATCGCTGGTTTCATATAATCTGAAAACACAAAAAATGTTGCCACCACAGGAATGATTCCTCCGTGTAACGCAATTCCGTTTGCTATACAAGACATGGTTAATTCTGCAACACCTGCTTGTAAGAAGGATCCGCTAAAATCTCCTTTTTTAAGCGCATGTGTTTTCTTTAAGAACCCATCTGTTTTATCAGAATTTGATAAATCTGCAGAAGAAACAATCATATTTTCTACATTTTCAGCCAAATATGCTAATACTCCAGAGGAAGCTGCTCTTGTAGCCAAACCTTCTTTATGTGCTATACCTTCAAAATCTAAGGTTGGTAATTCTCCTGATAAAAAGAAATCTAATTTTGTTGCTAATTCAGGATTCGCTTCTCTCCAAATAGAAATATCTACTTTTTTATCTCTTGCTTGTGCTATTTTTCGCTCTAATAAATTCTGATAAAATTCACTTACATCATCATAAATATCAAAAGGCGCTTCAGGATTTGCTCCTAAATTTAATAAGGTTTTAGTATAATCTGCTCCTGACGCTCCAATAGGTTGTCCGTGTAACTCACATTCACCTTCAAAAGTTTTTCCTTCGGATGTTACACAACCTTTACCCATAATGGTTTTACCAATAATTAAGGTTGGCTTTTCCGTTTCGGCATTCGCATCTTTTAGTGCTTTTCTAATTTCATCATGGTTGTGACCATCAATAGTAACTACTTTCCAGCCCCAAGCTTGGTACTTCATGGCTGTATCTTCGGTAGTAACTTCATCCGTTGGCGTAGATAATTGAATGTCATTAGAATCGTAGAACATAATAAAATTGTTCAATCCTAAATGACCTGCAATTCTTCCTGCTCCTTGTGAGATTTCTTCTTGAACCCCTCCATCAGAAATAAAACCATAAATTTTATGATCCATCCAGTTACCAAAACGAGCTTGTAAAAATTTTGCAGCAATTGCTGCACCAACTCCCATGGTATGCCCTTGTCCTAAAGGCCCTGATGTATTTTCGATACCTCTTGCAACATCAACTTCTGGATGCCCAGGAGTAATTGAACCCCATTGTCTAAAGTTTGCAACATCTTCTTTCTTGTAATTCCCTAAAAGGTAGTATTGCGCATACATTAAAGTTGATAAATGCCCTGCATCCATAAAAAAACGATCTCTAAATGCCCAAGTCATATCTGAAGGATCGAAATTAAAAAATTCTGAATATAAGATGTGCATAAAATCTGCACCTCCCATAGGTCCTCCAGGATGCCCAGAGTTTGCTTTTTCTACCATTGCAACTGCTAAAGCTCTAATATTATCAGCCGCTTGTTGGTCTATTTTCTTGTTCATTATTACTTATTTGTAAATAAACCCAATTGAAAATATTGAAATCAATTGGGTTTAATAATTATTCTAAATTGATTTTTTTATTATTTTTTTTTCCAAAGACCTTCCATTTCTTCTAAAGTTTTACCTTTAGTTTCAGGTATGAATTTTAAGATAAATAACATTGCTAAAATGCTCATAATACCATAAACCCAATATGCAAATCCGTGATTAAAAAGCGATGTTAGATAAGAATTATCATTCATCATCGGAAACGTTAAAGAAACTAAGTAGTTAGAAATCCATTGCGCTGCAACTGCTATTGCTAATGCTTTTCCTCTAATTTTATTAGGAAAAATTTCTGCTAATAACACCCAAGTTACAGGTCCCCAACTCATTGCAAAACTTGCAACGTACAACATCATACAAAACAGTGCTAAATACCCTGTAGATCCAACATAAAAGACAAAACCTAAAGATAACATGGCTACAGCCATACCTAAAGCTCCAATAATCATTAATGGCTTTCTACCATATTTATCTACTGTTTTTACAGCAATAATGGTAAATAAGAAGTTTACAACACCTACAATAATAGTCATTAACAAGGCACTATCTGTACCAGATGAAATGGTTTTAAATATTTCTGGAGCGTAGTACAAAACAACATTAATACCAACAAATTGCTGAAAAATAGATAATACCACACCTATAATAATTACCAACCATCCAAAAGACAACAAGTTTCCTGATGTTTTATCATTCATAGAGTCTTGTATTTCTGCAAAAACTCTATCTCCCTCTTCTTTACCATTTACTTTTATTAAAACATCTAAAGCCTCTGTTGGTTTGTTTCTTAATACTAAAGATCTTGGTGTATCTGGAACAAAAAATAAAAGTCCCAAAAATAATCCTGCAGGAATAACTTCTGATGCAAACATCCATCTCCAGCCAATTTCATTTAACCAATCGTCTGAACCACCGCTTCTAGATATAAAATAGTTTACAAAATAAACTACCATAAAACCACCAACGATAGCCAACTGATTAAAAGAAACCAACTTACCTCTACTTTTTGCTGGTGCAATTTCTGCAATATAAAGAGGTGATAACATAGATGCTAAACCAACTCCAATACCTCCAATAATTCTATACACAATAAATATGGTTGAGTATGTATGATCTAACTCACCTAAAGTACCAATAAACATTTCTGGCATTGCAGAACCTAAAGCTGATATTAAAAATAAAATTGCAGCTAAAATTAATCCTTTTTTTCTACCTAATTTTTTACTTACTACCCCTCCAAAGATTCCTCCAATAATACACCCAATTAAAGCACTGGATACTAAAAAGCCTTTAAAAGCACTTGCTGCTGTTTCTGACAATCCTTTGGGGATGACAAAAAAACTATCTAAAGAACCTACGGTTCCTGAAATTACACCTGTGTCATACCCAAATAATAAACCTCCTAAAGTTGCTACTAAAGTAAGTTTTAAAAGATATCCTGAATTTGTTGATTTTGCCATAAATATGTATTTAGTTAATTGCTATTGAAATGTTATAAAAAAGACCTTTTAGAATATTACTTCTAAAAGGCCTTATATTATTAAATATATTGATTGATGATGTTTTCAAACAATTCTTGTTTACCACTTTGCAAACTTAATTCTCCATTTTCTTGAGCTATTTTATACAAGTCTGAAAGTTGTAATTTACCTGCTTCAAAGTCTTTTCCTTTTCCTGCATCAAAAGAACTATATCTTTGTGTTCTTAAAGAATTGTAAGCAGAAGATGTCATAATTTTATCTGCAGTCAATAATGCTCTTGCAAAGGTATCTGCTCCTCCAATATGTGCGTGAAAAACATCTTCCATATCTGTTGAGTTTCTTCTGATTTTTGCATCAAAATTAACTCCACCTCCTTGTAATCCTCCTGCTTCTAAGAAAACTAACATGGCTTCTGTTGTTTCTTGTATGTTGTTTGGAAACTGGTCTGTATCCCAACCATTTTGGTAATCTCCTCTGTTTGCATCGATACTTCCTAACATGCCTGCTTTGGCTGCAACTGCTAATTCGTGTTGCATTGTGTGTTGTGCCAAGGTTGCGTGGTTTACCTCAATGTTCATTTTAAAATCTTTGTCTAAACCGTATTCTTTTAAGAATCCAATAGCTGTAGCTGAATCAAAATCGTATTGATGTTTCATTGGCTCCATTGGTTTTGGTTCTATAAAGAAAGTTCCTTTAAAACCTTGTGCTCTTGCATAATCTCTTGCCATGGTTAAAAACTGTCCCATGTGGTCTAATTCGCGTCCCATGTCTGTGTTTAATAAAGACATGTAACCTTCTCTACCTCCCCAAAAAACATAATTCTCTCCACCTAATTTAATGGTAGCGTCTAAAGCCAATTTTACTTGACCTCCTGCTCTGGCAACTACATTAAAATCTGGGTTTGTAGAAGCTCCATTCATATAACGTGGATTAGAAAAACAGTTGGCTGTTCCCCATAATAATTTTACACCACTTTCTGCTTGTTTTCCTTTGATGTAATCTGTAATGGTGTTTAATCTTGCTTCTGATTCTGCAAAGGTTGCGCCTTCTTGTACTAAATCGTAATCATGAAAACAGAAATAATCGAATCCCATTTTGTTAATAAATTCAAAAGCAGCATCTGCTTTGTCTTTTGCTGCTTGAATAGGGTCTGATGATTGATCCCAAGCAAAATTTTGTGTTCCTGGTCCAAAAGGATCTCCTCCTTGTCCGCAGAATGTATGCCAATATGCAATAGCAAATTTAAAATGCTCACGCATTGTTTTTCCTGCTACTACCTGATCTGGGTTGTAGTATTTAAAAGCCATTGGATTGTCTGACTCTTTTCCTTCGAATTGAATTTTTTCGATTCCTTTAAAATATTCTTTATTTGCCATTTTTAAATATTATTTAATTGTTTATTTGTTTGATTATTTTACTATGCGATGTTGCGTTAGGGATTGAAGCATCTGTTTGAGCTCTTTTTTACTTTTTTAAGTAAAAAAAGCGAGTGCGTAAAGCCCGACCTTTTTAGGGAACGCCCTAAACATTCTTTTTTTTATTGATTTTTTAAAACGAGTTCTAGTTCTTTTTTCCAGTTGTTATAGGCTTCTAAATACGGTTTTTGATCTTTAAAAGGCATAAAAGTCATTACATGATCGTTGTCCATAATTGCTTTTCCAAAAGCTTCAAAATCTCCTTTGTGTAAATTTGCTGCTCGTGCGGCACCAATGGCACCCGTGGTATTGTAGATTTCTATTTCTTGCTCTATTAAGGTTGCTACGGTATTTGCAAATATTTCTGAACGGAATAAATTGTCGTTTCCTGCTCTAATAACACTTGGCTTTATGCCGTCTGATTTCATGATTTCCATTCCGTATACAAATGAGAATGCAATGCCCTCTAATGCGGCTCTACACATGTGCCCTTTGTGATGGTTATTTAGGTTCATGTTTACAATTCGTGTTCCAATTTCTTTGTTATTTAGCATGCGTTCTGCTCCGTTACCAAAAGGAATTAAGCAAACACCATCTGATCCTACAGGAATTTCTGATGCCAAGTTATTCATCTCTTCATAAGAATCTACGGCTAAGTTATTTAACAACCATCGGTACTGAATTCCGGCTCCGTTGATGTTTAATAATTTACCAATTCTTTTATTTTCTGTAGCATAATTTACGTGTGCAAAATTGTTAACTCGGGTACTTTCTTTACCCGATAAATTATCGGTTACAGCATACACAACTCCAGATGTACCGCCTGTGGCAGCTACTTCGCCAGGGTTAAAAACGTTTAATGATAGTGCGTTATTGGGTTGATCTCCTGCTCTGTAGAAAATGGGTGTTCCGGCTGCAATTCCGCTTTCTGCTTCTCCTTTTTCATCTACCAAAGATTGAACGCCAAAAGTGTCTACAATATCTGGTACCAAATTTTTATCGATTCCATAGTATTCTAATAAAAAATCGGCAACAGTGTTTTCTTTAAAATCCCAAAAGATACCTTCTGATAAACCAGAAATTGTGGTATTTATTTTATTTGAGAATTTATACGCCACATAATCTCCTGGCAACATAAATTTGAAAATCTGACTGTAGATGTCTGGTTCATTTTCTTGTACCCATTTTAATTTTGATGCGGTAAAATTTGCGGGTGAGTTTAACAAATGCGAAGCACATTTTTCTTCGCCAATTTCTGCAAAAGCTTTATGACCAATTTCTACGGCTCTACTATCGCACCAAATAATACTTTTTCGTAGTGGATTTCCTTGTTTATCTACGATAACCAAACCGTGCATTTGGTATGCAATACCAATCCCTTTTATTTGGGTTCTGCTTATATTATATTCTTTTTTTAGCTTGGTAATTGCGTTGCAAATATGCAACCACCAATCGTTTGGTTTTTGTTCTGCCCAACCATTTTTCTGAGCAAACATCCCCATTTCTTCTTTGGGTTCTTGTACAACTCCTAAACTTTTTCCTGTTGCTATTTCTACTAATGCTGCTTTTATAGAAGAACTTCCTATATCTAATCCTAAGTAATACATAATTTATAATGATTCTCTTAATGTTAATTTAGTTGGAACATAATATTGCATTGGTTTTTCTTGCATAACAAATTCCGCTGCTTTGGTACCTAATTCTTTAAAGTCGGTTGAAATTACTGAAATTCCTTTATAAATAAATTTTTTCATAGGCGTTTCATTGTAAGATAGAAAACCAACATTTACTCCTGGTTCTAAATCTTTAGCTCTACATTGTTCTAGAAAAATACCCAACATTCTATCACTTGTGCTTATATAAGCCACCCCTTCTTCTACTTTAAACAAACTAGGTTCTGTTACCACTATATAATTGAACTGAAATAATTCGCAATATTTTTTAAAATAAGTAATGGTTTCTATGGAGTGATAGGTATAGGTTGGATATAAAAAAACAATTTCTTTATATTTTCTAAATACATTTTCTGCACTTTTTAAGGCATCAAAAAAAGCTTTTCCAAAGTCTTGAAACACATAGTTATTGTTACTGTTAGAATGTACATTCCAATCTATTAGTAACAATTTTTCATCTTCTATATCTGACAGTACAGCAGGTACATCACCATGATCAAAAGTCATTACAACGTATTTATAATATTTACCTTTAGAACTATTTAAAATAGTTTTAAAATTATCTATATTATAATGATGAAATTGTACATCGGTAATTACATTGTTGGGTAGGTTATTTACAAACGAATGATATAAAACTTCTTTATAAGCTTTAAATGTATCTAATAAAAGCAATACCTTTTTAGTATCATTTGCAACATAATATCCTTTATTTGGTACTGAGTCTACAACACCATTATCTTTTAAAATTGTATATGCTTTAAATACGGTATCTCTAGATAAATTATATAATTTACAGGCAGCATTAACAGAAAGCAAAACTTCTCCTTTCTTTAAAAGATTTTTGGCTATAGCATCATTAATTGCATTTACTAATTGTTGATATTTAGGAATATCTCCTTGATGTTTTATTATTAAAGAAATTTTATTACTGCCCATTCTGTTCTGTTACGTTTGTAAATTTATAAATACATTTGCTCTAACCCATCCTGTTCTGTACTGTAAAGGTATTAAAAAAACAACTACCATACAAACAACTACTTTACAAGCAGTTAACTTGTTTAAAAATTATTCTAAATAAAAAACCTCTTCTAATACTTTTGATATTGGAGAATTATCTGATCTTACCTCCATGATATCTGCCATATAATCCCACCATTTTTTAACAATAGGGTTTTCTGATAAATCTTGAGAACTTGCTCCTGATTCTACTTTCTGAAATGCAAAAAGCGAGTTGCTTTCTTCATCAAAAAAAATAGAATATTCACTTATACCGGTTTGTTTTAATAAAAGTTTTAATTCTGGCCATATAGCATTATGCCTTTTATAATACTCCTCTTTCTGACCTTCTTTTAATTTCATTTTAAAAGCTAACCTTTCTTTCATTTTATTTTTTTTATTTGTTTTAAAAACAAAAACTTAATCGTTTTATTAAAAGACTTAGACACCTTATTTGCTTGTTTGTTTTTAAAGAATATATAAAGAGAACAAATAAGGCATCTTTTTTTTTAAATTTTAATTTTTTAATTTTAAAACCTCGCTACCTGCTAATAAATAGGCTCCTGTACCAAAGTTTTGCCAGCTTTCTGTACTTGCTGGCTCTGGTGATGCACCTATATTTTGCACCCAACCAATTTTACCATCTTCTTTTTGACATGCCATTAAAGCAGTCCATGCTTTTTTAACTGCTGGTAAGTATTTAGATTCTTTTAAAAGACCATTGTTAATACCCCAAGCTAAAGCAAATGTGTAAAAACCACTTCCGCTTACTTCACCATGATTATAAGTTTCTGGACACAATAAACTCGTTCTCCATAATCCATCTTCTGGCTGAATAGCTAAAATTTTAGCAGCCATTTCCATATAAAGATTCTCATAAAAAGCTCTATGTTTATAATCTTTTGGCATATCATCTAATAACAATGCTAAACCTCCAAGCACCCATCCATTTCCTCTAGACCAAAATATTTTTTCTCCATTAGGTTCTTTTAAATCCTTTTTAGAACCAGACCAAACATAACGCATATCTCTTGCAAACAAATTCTCTTCTTTATTATATAAACGATTGTAAGTTTCCATATAATATTTATGCATTGCATCTAAATATTTTAAATCTTTAGTTTGTTTTGCATATAAATTAATTACCGGAGGTGCCATAAATAACGCATCACACCACCACCATAAAATGGTTTCACCCTTAATATCTTTAGACTTTCCTTCTTTCCATTTATTTGATTGATATAAATGCTCATCTAAGAATTTTTTAGTTGGATTTAGATCTACAAAGTTTCTTCTTTTCTCTGCCATTTCAACATACAAATAACTGTATGAAATAGCAATATCATCTGCATGATAGATTCTTTTATAAGGTTTCCAATCATTATTATATCCTTGATTTTTTAAAGCGGCCATATACATCATATCCTTGGTTGTTTTGTGTGCTCTGGCAACACCAACATAATATGCCCCATTTGTCCAATCAGAAGGTGCAATTGCCATTATAGGATGTGCTTCTTGCCATTCTAAAGCTTTTATCATAGAAGCTTTAATTTCTGCATTATTTAAAACTTCTGAAGAAACAGTTTTTTGTGCTACCGAGCAGCTTATAAGTGTAAAAACTGCAAATAATGTTAAAAGTGATTTATTCATCTTTATTTTTTTAATTTAAATGTTGTTTCTAAATACTCTTTAGAAGATGTACCTACCATTAATGTATAATCTCCAGACTCTAAAGTTTTTTCCATTTTAATACCTGTAAATGCTAACATTTCTGGAGTTACTTTAAACGTTACTTCTTTACTTTCTCCTGGATTTAATTCAATTTTATCAAATGCTTTTAATTCTTTATCTGGTCTTGTTACAGAGCCTATTTGATCTTTTATATACATTTGCACTACCTCTTTTGCTTTTACTTTTCCAGTATTTTTAACGGTAACACTTACTTCTATTTCTGATGTTGGTGTAATCTCATTATTAGATATTTTTAAATCAGAATAATCAAAAGAAGCATAGCTTAAACCATATCCAAATGGATATAAAGGCCCTTCTTTTAAAAATAAATATCCTTTTTTATAATTAATTTCCTTCATACTATAGTGGTATGGTAATTGACCAATTGATCTAGGAACGGTAACAGGTAACTTACCTGAAGGAGAAACTTCTCCAAAAATAATTTTAGCTGTAGATTGGTCTCCAAATTCACTTAAATCCCAAGTATCTAAAATAGCATCTGCTTGTTCAGAAATTGTGTTTATAGATAAGGTTCTTCTGTGTTTTAAAACTACAATTACTGGTTTGCCTAAAGCTTTTACTCTTTTTACCAATTCATCTTGTGCTCCCACAGGGTCTATAGTTGCTCTATCTCCTATTGCATTGGTAAAAAAAGCTTCTTTAGAGGTAAACTCATCTCCACCTACAAATAAAACGGCAACGTCTGCTTGTTTAGCTAAAGCAACCATGTCATCAATAACTGCTGAATCCGTATTTAATAATTTAGGATTTCCTCCTTTACCATCTGTAAGGTTGAATCCTTTTTTTGTTAAAAACTTAATTTTATTTCCAACCACAGATTCAAACATAGCCTGTGTATTTTCTTTAACAAGTGGTCCTAATAAAGCTATTTTAGTAGCTTTTTTACTATCTAAAGGCAAAGTGTTCATTTTATTTTTTAACAAAATAATAGACTCTAAATCTGCCTCTTTAGCTAATTCTAAAGAAGATTTAGCTCTCACTCCTTTTTTTACTTCTTTTATTTTGATGTAAGGTTGATCAAATAAACCTAAAATAAATTTAGTACGTAACACACGTCTTACCGATCTATCAATTAGCTTTTCTAATGCAGGGTTCTTTTTTACCATTTCTGGTAACAAAGCATACGCATCTTCTGCATACAAATCAATATCAACTCCTGCCTCTAACCCCATTTGAGTAGCTGCTTCTGGAGTTTCTGCTACTTTCATAAAATAATGTAAACGACCAATATCATTTGCATCTGAAACTACATACCCTTTAAAATTCCACTGATCTCTTAAAACACCAGTAAGTAACGCTGGGTTTCCGTGACTTGCTACTCCATTTAAATCTCCATGAGAAGCCATAATACCTAATGATTTAGCATCTTTTACTGCAGCCTCAAAAGGCGGATAAATTTCATCGATTAAAGTACGTTCCGAAATTTCTATTGCAGCAAAGTTTGTACCTCCTAACACTTGTCCGTAACCTGCAAAATGTTTAGCTACAGCACCAATATGAGTTCCTTTACCTAAACCTTCATAATTACCTTGTACACCTTTAATAGCATTGGTTACCATTTGAGTTGTTAGATAAGTATCTTCTCCAAAAGCCTCACTCATACGTCCAAAACGAGGATCACGAACCAAATCCGCCTCTGGCGAGTGGCACATGTGCATACCTCTTAATCTTGCTTCTTTACCAACAACATCCCAAACTCTATTTACCAAACTTGGGTTAAATGAAGCGGCAGATGTTAACGGTCGTCCAAAGATAGTACAGCCTTCTGCATCTACACCATTATAAGATTCTGTAACAAAAAGAGCAGGAATACCCCATCTGTTATGCTCAATGATATATTTTTGAAGTTTATTGTTAAATTTTGCTGCATCTACAGCGTCTAAATGTTCTCCTGGGTTTTTTATACCCGCAATACCTAATTCTAATTTTTTTAGAACTTTTTTAGAAAGGTTTAAATTTCCTTTATCATCAGCTTTAACACCAATATTAGCGTGAAAAATCCTCATTTGTGCTACCTTTTCATCTAAAGATAACAAAGGTAATAAGGCTTCTACACGTTCTTCTACAGACAGTGATGCATCTTTATATTTACTTGTATCTATGGTAGATTGACCGTAGGATTGAAAAAATACACTAATTGCAATTAAGGGTAAAACAAATCTTTTCTTCATTATTACTATTATTTATTAATTTTTGTTGTTTAAAAAATGAAAAGAATCCACTTTTAATTTTTTATGTTCATTTTGGTCTATCAAAAAATATAAATTCTCTGTATCAGACAGTAATTTTAAATCAAATACTACATCTTCAAAATCATTTTTATTTGGATTCAGTTTTAGAACTCGTTTACTTACCAATTGTCCGTCTAATTTATCTTTACGAATTTCAATAGAAAATAAACCTCCATCAGGTGCAGCAACTTTTAAAGTTAATTGAGACACTTGGTCTCCTCCTTTTACATTAGGAAAATTTAAATAACTTTTATTAGAAGTAGTTTCTACAACAAAACCGTTATTCATCTCTTTTTTTATAAATCCTTTAGACTTAAAATAGTCTTCAGCTTCTATTTTTGGTTGATTTGCATTGTAATTGGCAACACCAATTCCGTCTACTCTAATGGTTGCTATTTCTCCATTTTCTTTATAATGAATGTAACTTATAAATGTGTCTCTAAAATAACGATTTCCTGTTTGACTGATATCACAATAAGCAAAATAAGTTTGATTATGCCATTCAAAAAAAGAACCATGTCTTCCTTGTTGAAAACCCGTTGGCCATGTAGGTGCATCATATCCCTTTGCAAAACTTGCTTTATTTAAAATAGTTCCTTTACAATCAAAAGGGCCATAAGGATTGTCTGAAACTCCATAAAAAACACCCCAAGACAAATAATATTTCCCATTAAATTTATGCATAAAAGGTTTATCATCTGTTGGTTTTTTTAAATTTTTACCATCTAAATTATAAGGGCCTCTTGGGTTTATTATTTCAATTTTCTTAGGCTTTTCTGCCAAACTAATCATATCATCATTTAGTTTTGCTATGTAATAATCCCAAACACCAAAAACGATGTAATGAGAACCATTATCTTCTAAAATAGCCATGTCGTATTCATCTGTAGGTGTTAACTCTGATGACAATAATGGTTTTCCTAAAACATCTTTCCAAGGTCCTGTAGGCGAATTACCAACAACAACACCTGTTTGTTGATTTTCTTCAGAAAAATACCAATAATATTTTCCGTTTTTATAAGCTACATCTGTTGCCCAACATCTAGAAAAGGGTTTGCCAATATATGTATCTTCTGGTTTTAAAACACTTTCTTTTTTCCAATTTACTAAATCTGGTGAAGACCAAATCCACCAATCTTCCATCACAAATTTCTTATTATCTATAGATTTGTCGTGAGAAGCATAAACGTACGCAGTATCATTAAAAATATGAACATGTGGATCGTTTAAACCTTTATTAGGTACAATTGGGTTTTGCGAGTAACTATTAAAAGCAATCATTAAAACAACCAATAAGTTTGATATTTTTTTAGACATGCTGATCATTTTTATTTATTCCACAAAAAACATCCATAATTTTAGTAACTGTTGCCGCTTGGTTTACAGAACAAGGGTTTTCATTTTTTTCTAAAAAATACGCTACCGTTTTTTCTATCATGGGTTGTTGTACATGCTTGGTACTTTTAAACTGATATTTCTTTTCTTTTTTATCAATAGAAAGAATTATCTCGTCTTTATAAAAAGAAAAAGAGATGCTCCCTTTTTCTCCTTTAATAGTGCAATTATCTTTATTTTCTAAGGCATCAAAATTCCAACATCCTTTAAAACTTACTCCATTTTTAAACTTAAGAGTTCCTTTTACAACATCATGAATATTTACATTTTGCTCAATATCAACTCTATTAATAGTCGCTACTTCGCCAAAATAATGAACCATTAAATCTATTTGATGTGGTGCAATATCATGAAAATATCCACCTCCAGAAATTGCTGGGTTTGTTCTCCAGTTTTCATCCGTTTTGGCTATTAAAGATGCATCCTTTGTTTGATTAATTGTAATTTCGGCAGTAGAAACGGCTCCAATAACATTAGACTCTAGCAGTTCTTTTACGGCAATAAATACAGGTAAACATCTACGATAATGAGCTACTGTTAATTTATTGTTTCCTTTCTTTGTTGCCTCTAAAAGGGTGTTAGCTTCATCATAATTTAATACCATTGGTTTTTCTAAATACACATTTTTACCTGCCTCTAAAGCTTTAAGGGCATATTCTAAATGTGTAGAAGGAGGTGTTGCAATATAAACTGCATTTATATTTTTACTATTAATTATATCTAAAGCATTTGTAGTCCAATTAGAAACGTGGTGTCTTTGTGCAAAATCTTTTACTTTTTCCTCATTTCTTCTCATTACAGCTAATAAATAAGAATTTTTAGCCTTTTGAAAAGCAGGTCCACTCTTTACCTCTGCAACGTCTCCGCAACCAATGATTCCCCAATGAACATTATTTTTCATCATTGTTATCTCTATTTATTTTTTCTGTTTTTTACCTGTTTTTTATACTTTCTTGGCAGGTTTGTTATAGATTTAATATGAACATTTTTATAAAAAACTTCTGCTGCTTCAGATTGAATTTGAATTTTCCCCTTTGTTAATGGAACAATTTTATCGTCTGAATTTTTATATCTAGAATTATACAAAGCCATTACAACTTTTCCGTTTACAACATGGTAACTAGTACCTTTATAACTTATTAATTCTAAAGTATTCCATTCTCCATGTGGTTTCTCATTATCAAAACCTTTATTACAATGGTTGGGCGGTACACGTTGTGTGCTAGAAAACGGGTTTAAGCCTCCATTTTTAACATACGTAAATTCTTTTTCTCCTTCTATTTTTTCTGATGGAATATCTATTAAGGTTCCGCTTAAAGCGTAATAATCCCCTAAATCTCCTTCTTGAACTTGAAACTCTTGTGATGACATCCAAACATTCCAAAAAGCATCATTTGGGCCATAACAATGGTATAAAATGCCACTATCTCTTTTTCTTAATAAACGAGGTTCCCAAATTTGTTCTCCCCATTTAAATTCTAATTTTAAATGATAATTTTCATACTCTTGCTTAGAAGTTAAGGCGCCATAAATTTCTCCAGAAATATGTAAAATATTTTCTCCACTTTCTTTTTCAAATTTAAAAACGTTTTTTGGATCATTATTTAACCCTAAAGGTGTTGCATTTTTACCATCGCTTTTTGGGTCTATATTCTTTAAATCTTTTACACTTGCATGCGGAGCTCCAATAAAAACATCCCAATTTTCTGATGGATTTCCTTCAAACAGATTTGTCCATTTTTTTGTAGATGGTTTTTTAATTTGTTCTAAATCTGCCGCCCAAAGTATAGCTCCCTTAATCATTTTCTGAAACCGAGCATCTGCATAAGATGTAATGGTATGCCCTAAACCTGTATAAAAAATTCGACCTCCATTAAAATGATGAAACCAAGTAATAGGATGATTTTTTGTATTCATCTGTTTTCCTGTATATGAAGTTTCATCTACAGTTGCTAAAACATTTACATGGCTTGCTACTGGTTTTTTAAAATTATACCATTCATCCCTAAAAAGCTCTTCTTCTTTTAAATGATTTGTTGCAGGATGTAAACTAGAATTGTTAAAATATACTTTTGCTTTTTGTACCTTAGGATGATCTTTAAAAACCGCTCCCACCATATCTCCATACCAAGTCCATTCTTTTTCGGTATCAGAAGCTGCATGAATACCTACAAAACCATTTCCATGGCCAATATATTTTTGAAACGCTTCTTTTTGATTTTTATCTAAGATATTTCCGGTTGTGTTTAAAAAAACAACAACATTATAATTCTTTAAATTTTCTAAAGTAAAGTCATTAGCATCTTCAGAGAAATCTATTTTCCAGCTTGTTTCGTTCTTTAAATTAGTAAAAAACTGAATACCAGCAGGAATAGACTTATGTCTAAAACTTGCTGTTTTTGAGAATACCAAAATTGAAGGTTCCTTTTGTTTAGAATAAGTAATAAACACATAGAACAAACAAAAAAATGTAATTACTATTTTCTTAAAAACCATTGAAAAAATATTATTATACAAGGTTAAGCTTTTAATTTTTTGACTCTATCCTGTACTATTATGATTGCTTTTTTTTCTTGATAATTTTTCTGCTAAATCTATTTTTCAGAAAATACTATTCATCATTTTTATGATTTGTAAACGAATCAATTATTAAATTACTAAAAGAGTTTACATCAAAAAAAACATGAGATAAAAAATAGTAATGATTTCCTATTTATATCTCATGTTTTACATTTAAAAACAAAAATTTTATGCTATTTTATTTTCTTTCCTATAACGGTATACATTCTACTATCTTTAGGCACACCGCTATCACTATTTCCTGCCATAATAATACTTTCTCCCTTTTTGGCTGTTCTTTTAAAAACAGACATTGTTACTGTACCAACATTAACATTATCTCCAATATCTTTATAGTCTTCTAACAAAAACGCTGGTCTTTTTACACGATCATCATGCAATACATAAATTTCCATATCTGCCCCTGCAATAAATTGCAACTGATCTCTAGCCCAATATTTTGTATCTGAATTTGGAGTTCTAATATATTCTGCAAATCTTAGATAACCTGGAATAACAGTATAATTCTGATCTAAATCTGTATATGCTTTTTTACCCCAATTCATTGTAGTTCTCAACATCGCTTTTGCATCACCTGTATAACTAAAATTAGTAAATAATTCACTTCTATTTTTAATTCCTGGTACATAAGGAGGCATTTTTGGTATATGAACTGGTACTGGTTCTTCCGCAATAACTCCATCATAATACCCCTGAGGAAGTGTTGTTGTTAATCCATCAGTAATATCAATTGGTAAAGAAGTTAAGGTTATAGTTGCCGGTTTTATCCCTTTTCTTGACGCAGTAATTGTTACATCGCCTGCTTTTAAAAGAGAACGAATTGCTACTCTATTAATTCCGGCTTCTGTATCTAAATATAAATTATTGGTAGAATTTGCTTTTCCGCTATTATATCCCCCACGCCATATTGCAGGACCAGAAATAGTAAAGTCTACACGACCTGCATCTAAAGGACATCTATTTCCATTTTTATCAACAACTTCAAAATCTAATAATGCAATATCAGACCCGTCTGCAAGCCATCCTTTGGCCCCAGTAATTGGTGTCAATTTAATAGCTACTGGATCTCCAATTGTCTTTTTTGTTTGCGAGACTACTAATTTATCATTTAAATATCCTTCTACTTTAATTTCACCAGATTTCCATTCTACATTAGAGAATTTATAAACATACCCATCAACTGGTTTAGAATTTGTTCCTAATAAATTACCATTTACATATAATTTAACCGTTTCGCAGTTAGAAATTACATACATGTCTTTTTTAGTTCCTTCTTTATAATTCCAATGACCAATAACATGTATCTGAGCTTCTGGCCTCCACATCGCTTTTACTGCATAAAAAGCTTCTTTAGGTAATCTAACTCCATCTACTTCTCCACTAGCTCTTGTAACCTCTGTAGGGTTTCTACCTCCATGAGGTCCGTCTGAAAACACCCAATTTGCGCCACCACTATGAAATGGTTTTTTACCCATTTTAGTCCACCAATGATGTACTTGACCAACGGCAAATTGTTCTGATCCTATATCATAAGTATTTTTACTTAAATTAGGATTGTTCCAAAAATTATCATCCGGAGAGTATTTATCCCAAATACGTCTTGGGGCTTCATCTCTCATATATTCACTTTCTATAAGAGGTAAACTAGCAAACTCTCTTTCCCATCCTTCTGTTCCTACTTCTATGGTAACATACTTTTCAGACTCTATTTTTGTATCAGAACGTCTGTTACCCATTAATCTCTTTCCATTAGGATCAACGGTTGCAATAATATCTAATATTTCTTTATAGTGCGCTTCTGTTTCTGCCCAATTACCACCTTCCCAAATAAAAATAGATGGATGATTTCTGTAATAAACCATCATATCTTTAAATGCTTTTATTCTAATATCCCAAACTTCTCCTTCATCTTGAGATTCTCCTGACACCCCTGGCATTAATGTTACAAAACCATATTTATCTCCAAAAGCAACTTCTGCCGGAGATCCTGCACAATGTCCCCAACGTATAAAATTACCACCTGCTTTATCCATTAAATCAAAAGTATACTCTCTTAACCAATCTGGTAATGCTGCTCCTAAACCAGCCCATGTATTTGTAGGTTTTTGTCCCCAACCATGTAATTTTGCATGCTCTCCATTATTATAAAAACCAGAATCTTTATTAAATTCGAAACTTCTAATACCTAAAGGAGTTTCATATCTATCAACAATTTTATCTCCTTCTTTTAAAAAAGTTAAAACCTTATACATATATGGGTTACGTGTATACCAACGTTTAGGATTTGATACACTTGCTGTTGTAGAAAATGTAAATTTTTCTTTAGCTTTTAATTTTTTATTTGCTGATGAAGTAGCCACTACTTGCCCTTCTCTATCTACTATCTGTGTTACATAGGTAACTTCTTTTTCTGTTTCATATTCATTTAAAACCTCTGCATTTGTAGTTACATCTGCATTTGTAGCTGTAATGTTATCTGCATAAACATATGTACCAACAGTTTCTAAATTATCATAAAGTGGTAGGGTAACATGTAAAGGATCCATTGTGTGTAGAAAAACATTTCTATAAATACCACCATGTGTTGGATGCCAATGTTCATGATTCCAAACTAAAGGGTCATTATCTCTAAAGTTATCGCTTTTTCTATCGTTATTCACTTTAACTGCAATAACATTTTCTTCTGTACCAAATTTTAAATATGATGAAATATCATATCCAAAAGGAATAAACCCTGTTTGATTTTTACCTAAATAGTGTCCATTAATGTACACATCTGCAATTTGACGTACACCTTCAAACTCTATATACACCTTTTTATCGGCTTCTTTTGCTGGTAATTTAAAGTGTTTTCTATACCACACAGTACCTCTCCACTGATTTTTCTCTCCTTTATGGCCACCAAGGCTTAAATCATCAAAAGTATCTATATCATTAAAGGTATGTGGTGCACTTACTGTACTCCAAGAGCTATCGTCAAAATTTTTATCTTGTGCTTTTTCCGGATTTTCTTTAATAAATTTCCAGTCCAGATTAAAATTATATTTGATTCTATTACCTTTTTCAGTAATTGCTTCTTTAGATAGGTCTTGGTTTGTATTGGCACAAGACGTTAAAATAAAGCTGGACATTAATATTAGATAAAATGTTTTTTTGAAATGTAATTTAAACATCATTAATTTATTTTTTATAAGCTAACTGCTAGTTTATATATTTTAAAAAAAGGAATCCTTTCAGATTCCTTTTTTTATTTTTAACTTATTTCTATTATTTACTTTTTAGATCTTTCTTCTTTTAAAAAACTAGACCACTCTTGAAACTTTTTCTTCCCAATAATTTTTCTAATTTCTTGAAATTTATCTTGATTAATCTCTTTCATTAAAGCTTGAATTTCTGTTTTATTTCCTGCATTTTCCTTACGAACTTCAGCTCTTTTTTTATTAGAATTTAACTCTACTTTATAAATAGCTTCGGCTTCGGCTTCTGATATAGAAATTACTTTTTGCATTTTTTCTACAGTAGTTTTAGCTGCTGTTTCAAACCTCTTTTGAGAATAGGTTGATAAAGAAATTAAAACTATAAAAACTAATAATACTACTTTTTTCATAATTTAGGATATAATTTAAAATGAATTAAAACTTATTTTCACCTATCAAAACTTAGGTGTATGCTAATTTAATCATAGAAAAAAAACTAAGTGTCCTGCACTATACTGCTATGTCTGTTAAATATTATTATTTTTTTAGAATAATTTGTATTGCATTTCTTGTTTTATTTTCTAATAAAAGATCTACCTTAATATTACTTAAACCATTTAAAATTGTTGTTAAATTTAATATTTAACGTTTGTAATTTTTGAGTAGGATCCCGTACAAAAAACGATTTTAAGCCCTAAACTTTTAGTATGTTGTAAATAAATATCCTGTATAATCATGTTAAAGCCGATCTAATGAATCTATAGCCTTTTCATAAGCTTTTGCAAAACTATGTCTAAGATTTACATTTTTTTAATAGCAGCCTTTAAAAATCTTATATTTTTTTGTTTGTTCATTCGGAAACAATTGTCTGCCAGAAGCACTTATGCAATATTTATGATTACAAATAATACATTGTTGACCATTTTAGTCTGTATTTTCTTAAAATTGAAAAGATATATTTTTATATGCAATGGCTAAATTTTGTACATATTCTAAATACTTTTTTACAGGCCAATATCCACGTATTTTATTGCTATATTCAATCGTTAAAAAAGAACCATTTTCTTCTAAATCTTCAAGGTATTTTTTATCCTGAAGATTATCTATTTTTAAATTTAGATAATAATTTATTACATTTTTATGTAAATATATTAAGCTATTTGGGTATTCAACTTGGTTGTATTAAGACGTTTTTTTATCACAACTAATTAAAGTAAAAAGAAACTCAATTGCATATTACACCCTAGAAACATACCTAATTTTTTAGTTACATTTAATTTAAATTCTATAAAGAGGTTTTAAACCTAACTATATTAATAAAAATATAGTTTTTAGAAACTGATAAATTTAATTCTCCTAAAACAAACTTTAAAGCACCTGCAATAGGTTTTAATTATCTTCTATCAAAGCCCTTAAACTTTTTCTAACATACTTTATTAAACACTTAGTAAAATTAACAAATTAGCTTAAATTTAAGTAAAAACAACTCCAGATTTACCATCTTATTCTATACGCTTAGAAGAATTACTTTTTAGTTATAAGTAAAAAAAAATGCTAATTTAAACTGATAACAAAATTGATAGCAGTTTAAATTAGCACAAATTAAGAATTCTAATTTACAATTTAGAATGATATTTTATTAACAGATAATGGAGGTAAAACGATAATTTCTGTTCCCTCATTAATTAGTGTTAAAGGACTTTCATCCATATTTAAAAGCTTGTTGTCTTGAAGACTATCAAAAGATAATGCTTCGTGTTTTTTAGATGCATCAGAAACTACTCCGTCTACTTTTACTCTAAACGGAACACTTCTAACTGTTTTATTAACTGCATAAACAATTGTTTCTCCATTTTTTGTAACTGCTTTAGCTTCTACTGCATTTACATCTGTATCTAAAATTCTTGTTGAAATAGTAGACTCGTAAACCTCACTGTTTTCAAATACATCACGTGTAATTTCATATACTGCTCCATAACCAGTTTTTTTCATATTCGCTAAAGATTTATCACCTTCAAAAGTGTACATAGGGTTTTCGTCTAATAAACCATTCCATTCTGCACGCTCGTATAAATCTTGATTTTCAAACAAATACATATAAACATCTGCTTGCCCTAAAAAAGATGCTGCATTTAAACCACAACTTACACCCCATTCTGATAACCAAATTGGTTTTTGATCTTCTCCTAGAAAACTTAATGCAAAATCAGAAGATTCTTTAAGAGTTAATCTACTATTTAAAATAGTTTTATATGCATCTGGAGATTTTACAACATCTTCTGTTGTATTTTCAACTTCAATATTTCTATGTAATGAAATTGCATCATAAAAACTTTTTCCAAAAAATCCTACCTGAAGATTATAAGCCGCATCCTCATTATCTCTCCACCCATAAGGTACAGCAATCTTTAAATTAGGTTTTTCATTTTTTAAAGCTGTTGCAATTTGACTTGCAAAACGACCAAAAAATATTGTAGAGCTTGTTCTTCCTGCACGTTGATCTTCAAAATATTGTTCGTTACCTAACTCTACATATTGCACATCAAATCCTTTAGCTTCTCTATCTTTTAATCTTTCTAAAGACTTAGCAGGTGAGTCATAATTAACATTATATGTAAAAAGGGTATTAAAGGCCAATTCATCATGTAATGTTTTCATACCAGGAAATCCTGTTGTAGTATTATTTGCTGCCCAATCATCCATAACTCCTCTATGAAAATCACCAATATCGTAAGAATCAGTAGCGTCATATTCAGAAATATCTTTTTCCCAATTATACCAATTAGCCCAAACACCATTTGGAAAATGAACCGTAACTGGTTTTAAAAATCTAATAATTTCTTTCTCTTCATTGCTTGAAAAACCGCCAAAATTAGCTCCTAATAAAAGATTATTAGCCGTAAATTTAGAAGAAGTATTAATGCTTAATGTTGCCGTTGTCATTTTATCTGACTTGTAAGGGTATCCTGTTTTATCTGCAAAAGGCAAATCTAAACCAGTAAACCAACCGTCTCCTGTAGCCGAATTTGCTCCTGTAACATCGTCATCTACTTCACTAGTACAAGAAAATGAGATAACACATAATAACAATATGTAAGTGATTTTTTTCATTTTTAGTTTTATTTATTAATTTAATTACTTATTCTGTAAATTTAGTTTACCAAACAAATAAAACCATCCTGCACTATACTGTAAAATTCACAATATTATAGCACCTTAAGGTTTTATTTTTCGATCTTAATGAAACTTTTTTTTGTCTCGTTTAAATTGATTGTTGTATTTAAATTATGCAATTAAAACAATCCTATTTATAGAATTAAAAAGGCTATCTAATAAAATTAGATAGCCTCTTAAAATATATTAAATCTAAACTTATTTAGATATTAATGTTTTACTTGTATAAGGTGTTTTTAAAATATAAATTCCTTTTGCAATTTGAGATAAATCTACAGAAGTACCTTCTCCTTTTAACATTTTAACTCCTAAAACGTTATAAACTTCCCATTTGCTTTCTTCACTTAAATTAAATACTCCTCCAATAGCTGGGTTTGGGTATGCAGATAAGCTACTACCTTTAGCTTCTGCATCATCTACACTAGCTGTATCTGTTGAATCTAAAGTAAAAGAAACATAATCAAAATTTGGTCCACCATCTAACGTTCTAAATCTAAATACATAAGTACCTGCCTCTAAAACAAAAGGTTGTGAATCATGAGAATCTCTAAAGATATACCCTCCATCATCTGGATCATTTGTAGAAGCCAACGTTCCATCAGCTGCATCTGCACTTGTTGCATTAAATATAGTTTGAGCAGGTGCTGATAAATCTTCTATAGAATGCTTAGCGATTTGGTATCTTTTGTTTGCACCAAAACTTCTAAAATTTAAATTTAAATGATATGTACCAGAAGTAACCACCTCAATAGTGATTAGTTGATACTCTCCACCTTGAACCCCTGTAATTACATAACCACTAGTACCATCATCATAAGCTATATCTACAATATCTACTTCACCTGTTGGTCTATAAGTTCCTGCTACATCTCCTCCTGCATTATTTCCAGGAACACCGTTACCACCTGCACTTTTATCATAGTAAGTACCAAAAGCATCCGCTGAAAAATTAGCCCCAATATTAAAACCATCAGGAAATCCTTGTAAACCATCAAAGTCTTCTAATTGAATTTTATCACTAACACCTACTGCTGTACCAATTTTTTGAGCAGTACCTCCAAAAGGTTCACCAAAATATTGTTGTGCTTGAGACGTTTGAGCTCCTAAAAGAGCTAATGCACCTATAAATAGCGCTTTGTGTAATTTTGTTTTCATAAGTTTTTTATTATTAATTAATACTCGTTTCAACAAATATATTCTCGCATTCTAATAATTGCATCCTGTACTATACTGCTATGTGTTTTAATTTAACACAAATGTGATTAAAATTGATATTTTTTTACTACAAAAAAGATATATAGATTATACTTTATTGGGATAATCCACAAAATATACCCTTTCAAACTACACTTATTTAATTTTAAAAAAAATCATAATCAGAAAATAAATTATCTTTTTAATGAAAAATTTGTTAATTATTTTTAAAAGTTGTTATTAAAAGACTCTCCCACCTACCTCGTGCCCAAGCAGTACCATTACCTTCTGGTATTAACCCATTTGTATGGGTATTAGAAGATACAGCAATGGCATCTCCTTGGTTTATTTTTATATTTTTAAAGATTACTTGTTCTTTTTTATAATCGTTGTCTTTGTTTACAGCTGAATTTTGGTAAGTACCTACTAAATATTTATTTACAAAAACATGGTAAGTACACTCTCCATCAAACTCTGCCAGTGTATTTAAAGTAATATTATAAGCACCATCTTTACCTGTAAAAATTGTTTCAGCTTTTGCAAACTTATCTCTATCTACTACTACCGATGCTTTAATTGCTAGTGCTTTTCTTACTTTATCCTTATAATAATGTACTTCGCCTGCATTTATATTAGCAAAATCTTTAATTGCTAAATACGTATACTTTTCTGTAATTTCATCGTCATTAATAGACTCTGATTCTGTTACATTGGCTCTTGCCACGTGGTTTTCTATTGTTGTTTTAAAAAATAAAATTCTATCAACATTAAATCGTTTAGAACGCCCAGACATTATCAATGTATAAATTTCTCCTGCTTTAAATTTAAATATTGCTTTTGGCTGCACATGTTTTTTATCATAATTGGTACCCCATCCCCATTTTCCATTACCTCCTCTACCTACAAATAACTTGGTATTATTTTGCATCCAACTAATATCTTTAGGTCCATTAACCCCCACAGTATAATCTCCTTCTACTCTAAACCATGCATCATTAGCCCAATCTCTTTCTTCACCTTTTAACAATCTAGATCTACCTCTTACCTGTAAAGCGTAATCCCCTGCTTGCAAAATTTTAAATCTATAAATTAACGGTGATTCTGCGGCACCAACCCCAGTAACTTCACCTCCTAAATACTCTATATAACCTGTGCCCGAATAATTATTGAAATGTGTACTTACCCCCCATTTACCTAATGGAGAAGTTGTGTTTTCTGCCTCCATCATTACAATTCCATCTTTTTCTACATATACTTTTTGCGAGAATATACTTAAGGTTGATCCTAATAAAAAAAAGAGAATTACACTATTATAAAAACCTTTTCCTTTTAGCTTGTTTTTTTCTAATATGCTCATTTTATAAAATATAAATGGTTGATAAATTTTTATTTGTTAATACCAAAGATAATTAGCAAACAATGTAATTGTGTCCTTTACTATACTGTAACAAAAGAGAGTACTATATCTCTGTTTAATTTAAAGTAATTCTTATACAAAACAGCCCAATACGTTTTAAAATAAAACGTATTGGGCTGTTAAAATTAACTCTAATAATAAATATTGGCTATATCAAATCAAATTGTCTTGGCAACCAAAGTGTTAATTCTGGGAAGTATGTAATTAATAACAATATGGCTATCATCACCAAAAATAAAGGTAACAAGGGTTTTATTACTTGCTGAATTTTTAAATCTGCAACACTACAACCTACAAAAAGCACAGAACCAACTGGTGGGGTACATAACCCAATACAAAGATTCATAATCATAATAATTCCAAAATGAATTGGATCCATTCCTAATTCTGTAACAATTGGTAGAAAAATTGGTGTAAAGATTAATACAGCAGGAGTCATATCCATAAACACACCTACAAATAATAATATTAAATTGATGATAATTAAAATTACAATTGGGTTATCACTAATTGATAATAATGTGTTACTAATTTCCTGCGGAATGTTTTCGTAACTCATTACCCAAGACATTGCAATAGATGTTGCTATTAATAACAATACAATTGCCGATGTTTTTACTGTTTCTAATAATATTGGCGAAATATCTTTAACTGTAATTTCTTTATATAAAAAACCTAAAACCAGAGTATAAATTACAGCAATTGCAGATGCTTCTGTAGCCGTAAAAATACCAGCTACAATTCCACCAATAACTACAACTAACAACATTAAACTTGGTAAAGCTGCTATAAAACGTTTAAAAAACTCTCTAAAACTAACTAATTTATCTGTTGGATATTTCTTTATAATCGAATAAATTAAAGCAACAATCATTAATGCTAAACCAATTAATAAACCTGGTACATAACCTGCAATAAATAAGGCAGCAATAGAAACACCACCACTTGCCAAAGAATATACAATTAATACGTTACTTGGCGGAATTATTAAGCCAGTAGTTGCACTTGTAATATTTACGGCAGCACTAAAAGATTTATCATAGCCATCTTTTTCCATCATTGGGTTCATAAACCCTCCAATAGCAGATGCTGCAGCCACTGCAGATCCAGAAATAGCCCCAAAAAGCATACAAGATATAATATTTACAAAAGCCAAACCTCCAGGAAGTGGGCCTACAATTGCCTTTGCAAAATTAATTAACCTAACGGCAATTCCACCTCTATTCATTATTTGACCTGCCAATATAAAAAATGGTATTGCAGACAATGTAAAACTATCTAAAGAGGTTGCCATTCTCTGCGCTAATGTAGTTACCGATGGCAAAAAAGGCATGGCACTTAATAGCGTAAACAAAGCAGCTAAACCAATTGCATATGCAATTGGAACTCTTAATGATAAGAAAATTAAAAAGCTGGTAACTAAAATTAAAACTTCAACTAAATTCATATCTTTTAAGCTTTATTTAATTTTCTTTTATTGATAAATGTATCTAAACTGTAATAACTAATTAGAATTCCAGAAATAGGAACCACTAAATAAATGAAGCCTAAAGGAATTTCTAAAGTTGCTGATGTTTGCCCAAATTGAAAACTTAATTGGCACAATCTAACACCACCAATAACCATAACTGTAAAAGCAAAAACAAAAGTGGATAAGTAAACAATTGCGTCAAATAAATTTTGTTTTCTTTCTACCACTTTTTCAGGAATTAAATCTATTGCCAAATGCAAATGCTTACCTGTTGCATATGCTGCACCTAACAACCCTAACCAAATTAAAGAGAAACTAGAAATTTCATCTGTAATAGTACTTGGGTTTCGTAAAATAAATCTAGAAAACACCTGCCAAACAACGCTTAATAACATTAATGCTAAAATAAAAAGCACTAATTTTTCTAATATATTATCAATTTTAGCTCTCATTATTGTTGGTTTTTTATGGAAATAATTAATGATTTCATTTCTTCATTATCAGAAAACATCTCTAATATTCCTTTGGTTTGTTCTTCAAAAGGTTTTTTATCTGGATAAAAAATTTGCACACCTGCTTTTTTAACTGCTGCCAAAGACGCTGTTTCTGATGCTCCCCATAATTTTCTTTGTGCTATGGTACTTTCTGCAACGGCCTCTTTTAACCATCCTCTTTCTTGTTCGTTTAAACGACTATAAGTATCTGTACCAATTAATAATACATCGGGTACAGAGGTATGCTCATCTAAAGAATAAAACTTACAAACTTCATAATGTTTGGAGGTATAAAAACTTGGTGGATTATTTTCTGCACCATCTACAACTCCCTGTTGTAAGGCTGTATATAATTCTCCCCAAGAAATTGGTGTTGGAGACCCGCCTAAATCGTTAATCATAGCAACTGCCATGTTACTTTTTTGCACTCTAATTTTTTTACCAGTTAAATCATTAGGCGTTTTTATAGGGCTTTCTTTCATATAAAAACTTCTACTTCCTGCATCATAAAAAGTTAAACCACGTAATCTAAATTTTTCTCCTTTTAATAATAAACGTTCACCAATCTCACTATCAAAAACACTAAATGTATGCGCCTTGTTTCTAAACATATATGGCACACTAAACACTTTATATTCTGGAATAAAATTTTCTAAAACTGCTGCAGAAACCTTTGTAATATCTAAACTACCTATTTGCAACAATTCTAAACATTCTCTTTCTCCACCTAATTGACTACTTGGATAAATATTAACAATTAATTTACCGCCCGACTTTTCTTTTAGTTTTTCTCCTAAAATAACCATGGCTTTGTGCACCGGGTGCTGCGTATCTAAACCATGGGCTAATTTTAAAACTTTTGTTGTTTTTTCTGTCTTACATCCAACTAAAAATAAAGAAAGAGTGATGAGTAAAACGGTAAAAAAAGTATTCCTATTTATCATTATATATTGATTTATAGTATTTTTATTATCAATGGATTATTAATCTTTTTGGCAAATCCTTCTAAATAAGACTCCCAATCTGTTTGCGTTTTAAATTGATTACTCTTTTTCCAACCAAAGCCTGCGTAATAAATTACTTTTTGATCAATAACTTTTAGATTTGTAAAGAAATTACTTTCATCCTTTTTTGAGGTAAGATATACTTCTGAATTGATAAAATAAGCATCTGAAGCTACAACACCTTGCCCTAATTCTGAATCATCTAAAGGTTCCCAATAGCTTATCCAATTATTATTGTCAGCTGTTTTACCATCCTTTTTATGTAAGGTTAACCCAACTGAAATGGTATCTGTACCTTTTAAAGCTACCTCATAACGAGATAAATTTTGACCATAATCTAAAGAAATGTGTTTGGTTTCTGTAATCTCTTTTCCATTTGCATCCCAATTAGCATAGGTTAAAACAAAACTTGTTCTAATAGGTCCTGTGGTAATTGTTTTATAGCTTGTAAAATTTTTAGAAAAATAATAAGACGTATCTACTTTAACTGCAATTCCGCCAACTCCTCTACTAACTCCAACATGAAAATTATCTAAACCTTCACCATGATCTTTATGGTATGCACCTTTTTCTGTTTCGGCTTTTTTGTACCATTTATTAATAATTGGATAATCAACTCGTTTTAACCAAGCATCCATTCCACTTGTTAAAGTACCTCCTTTTACACCGTCTTCAATCATTTTTTGAGCTACTGGTCCAAAAGTTCTAAAGGCAACTCTATTGTTTTCCCAGGCATAATCGTCTGTTCTTTCTGGTACAAAACGAGAATAACAAGTTTCTAGCACAGCATCTTGTTTCTGGTCTGAACTTAATAAAAGATACTTTTTAGTTGAATTTGCTTCTATTTTTGGTTGAAATAATAATACATCATTTTTTCCATCGAAATTAGTATCAACTAATTGAAAAATAATTTTTTCTTCAGAATTTTCTTCAGAAATCTTATAATTTTTAACCTCAAAATTAGAAATATCTATTTCTACGGTTTCAAATTCTCTATCAATATTGAGTGCATTTTTTATTTCAATAGTTGAAAGTACTTGTGCTTTTTTATCACAATTGATAAAAAGAGATAATGCTAAAAAAAATAGGGCTACTTTTTTCATTATTCTTCGTTTGAAGGTTTACCAATAGTTGCCAAAATACCACCATCAACATATAAAATATGTCCGTTTACAAAATCACTCGCTTTAGATGATAAGAAAATTGTTGCACCAGCCAAATCATTTGGATCTCCCCATTTTTTTGCTGGTGTTCTATTTACTATAAAATCGTTAAACGGATGTCCGTCTACACGAATAGGAGCTGTTTGCGAAGTTGCAAAATACCCTGGTCCAATTCCGTTTACCTGTACATTAAAACGTGCCCATTCTGTAGCCATGTTCTTGGTTAACATTACTAAACCACCTTTTGCTGCTGCATAGGCACCAACGGTATTTCTACCCAACTCACTCATCATAGAGCAAATATTAATGATTTTACCTGCTTTACGCGCTATCATTCCTTTAACAACGTGTTTAGAAACAATAAAAGGACTCACCAAATCTATATCTATTACTTGTTTAAAGTCGGCCACTTCCATATCTACTAATGGTGTTCTTTTAATAATACCAGCATTATTTACTAGAATATCAATAGCACCAACTTCTTCTTCAATCTTTTTTATACTAGCAATTACTTGTGTTTCATCGGCTACATTAAACTTGTAACCAAACGCTGTAATTCCTTCTTTTTGATATGCTGCAACCGCATTATCAATTTTTTCTTGTGATGAATTTCCATTCACAACAATCGTAGCACCAGATTTACCCAAACCCATTGCCATTGCCATTCCTAAACCATGCGTTGCCCCTGTTACTAAAGCAACTTTTCCTGTAATATCAAATAAAGTTTGTGACATTTTTTTTATCTTAAATCTGTTATTTTAGCTACATCCATATCGTTGTAATCTAAATTTTCTCCTGCCATTCCCCAAATAAATGTATAATTTGATGTTCCTGATCCAGAGTGAATTGACCAAGGTGGAGAAATTACTGCTTGGTGATTTTGCATCCAAATATGACGTGTTTCTTGTGGTTGTCCCATAAAGTGACATACCGCTTGATCTTGAGGAATATCTAAATAATAATACACTTCCATTCTTCTATCATGCACATGTGCTGGCATTGTGTTCCAAACAGAACCTGTTTTTAACTCTGTCATCCCCATTTGTAATTGACAAGTAGTTACAATACCTCCAATAATCATTTGGTTTACCGTTCTGTGATTTGCTGTTTCTAAACTTCCTAATTCTATTTTATTAGCAGCTTCTTTTGTAACATGTTTTGTTGGAAATGCAGTATGTGCTGGTGCAGAATTGATATAAAATTTTGCAGGGTTATTAGCATCATCACTAGTAAAAACAACATCTTTTGCACCTTTACCAATGTATAAAGCATCTTTATGATTCATTTTAAAAACGTCTCCATCAACAGAAATACTTCCGCTAGCTCCTGCATTTATAATCCCCATTTCTCTTCTTTCTAAGAAAAAATTAGCTTTTAAAGGATCTATAGTTTCTAATTTTAATGGTGCTGTTGGTACTGCTCCACCAGCAATATATCTATCGTAATGTGTATATGTTAGTTTTATTTTTCCTGCTTCCATTAAATCAGGAATTAAAAACTCGTCTCTTAATTCTTGAGTATCGTATTTTTTTACTGTTTGCGGACTTGAAGCGTATCTTGTTTCGAAAGTTGTTGCCATAATATTTTATTTTATAATTTTTTACCTCATAAGTTTTTAAACTTATGAGGTGTAATTTTTATTCTTTTTATAATGAACGTCTAATTCCTAATTCTAATCCTCGTAATTCTGCCAAACCACGCAAGCGACCAATACCAGAGTAACCTGGATTTGTTTTTTTCTTTAAATCGTCTAACATTTTATGACCATGATCGGGTCTAAAAGGCATTCTTACATCTTGCCTACCAGCAGCAATTCTTTTTTGCTGTTCTAAAATTAAAGCTTTCATTACAGCATACATATCTACGTCTCCGTCTAAATGATCTGCTTCATGAAAATTACCTTCTGCATCTCTTTTTGTTGCACGTAAATGAATAAAGTGTATTCTATCTCCTAAACGCTCTACCATACCTGCTAAATCGTTATCTGCTCTTACACCAAAAGAACCTGTACAAAAAGTTAACCCGTTATTTTGTGAAGGAACAGCCTCGTATAAATCTACAATATCTTGCTCTGTAGATACCACTCTAGGTAAACCTAAAATAGGAAAAGGAGGATCATCTGGATGAATGCACATTAAAACACCTGCTTGTTCTGCAGCAGGAATAATTTCTGATAAAAATGAAAATAGATTGGCTTTTAATTCTGTTGGACCTACGTTTTTATACGTTGCCAAAATAGCATTAAACTCTTCTAAAGAATATCCTTCTTCTGCCCCAGGTAAACCTGCAATAATATTTCTGATTAATCTTTTTTGATCTTCTGCGGATGCATTCTTTAAAAAATCTGCTGCTTTTTGTTTCTGAGCATCAGAATATTCATTTTCCGCACCTGGTCTTTTTAACAAATACAATTCGAAAGCGGCAAAAGCAGCTGCTTCAAAACGCAATGCTGTAGAATTATCAGACACTTCATAATCTAAGTTTGTACGTGTCCAATCTAAAACGGGCATAAAATTGTAACAAACAATATCAATACCACATTTACCTAAATTTAAAAGTGTTTCCTTATAATTATCAATATACAATTGATAATTACCAGACTTTGTTTTAATGTTTTCATGAATTGGCACAGACTCTACTACAGACCATGTTAATCCTACATTTTCTATAATATCTTTTCTTTTGGTGATTTCTTCAACCGTCCAAACTTCACCATTTTTAATATGATGTAATGCAGAAACAACACCTGTTGCTCCCGATTGTTTTATATCAGATAAAGAAACTGGGTCGTTAGGTCCATACCAACGCCAAGTTTGTTCTAAATTTTGTCTCATTTTATTACTTTTTATTAAACACCGCTATAAGCTGCAAACCCACCATCAATTGGCACTACAACACCTGTTACAAATTTTGAACCTTCACCACACAACCATAATGTAGTACCTACTAAATCTTCTGGTTCTCCATAACGGCTCATTGGTGTTTGATCTATAATTTGTTGCCCTCTTTGTGTTAAGCTTCCGTCTGTTTCTGTTAACAAACTTCTGTTTTGATCTGTTAAGAAAAAACCAGGAGCCAATGCGTTTACACGAATACCTACTTTAGAAAAATGAACTGCCAACCATTGTGTAAAATTAGAAACGGCTGCTTTTGCCCCACTATAAGCTGGTATTTTTGTTAATGGAGTAAATGCATTCATAGAAGAAATATTTAAAACAGAACACCCTTCTCTACCAACCATATCTGTTGCAAAAACCTGAGTTGGAATTAAAGTTCCTAAAAAGTTTAAGTTAAATGTAAACTCGATTCCTTTTGGATCTAAATCGAAAAAAGTTTTAAAACCTTCTGTTTTATTTGCTAAATCTTCTAATTCTAAAAACGGATTTGAAGTAGTCCCTAAAGGATGGTTACCTCCTGCTCCATTAACCAAAATATCTACTTTACCAAAAGCTTCATTTACCACTTTTTTAGCCTCTATTAAAGAATCTTTTTCTAAAACATTAGCGGCAACACCTATTGCTTTTCCTCCTGCACTATTAATTTCTTTAGCTACTTTATCTGCAGCATCTTTTCTTAAATCTAAAACAGCAACATTATTTCCTTGCTTTGCAAGTGCCAATGCCAATGTGCTGCATAAAACTCCTCCAGCTCCAGTTAATACAATTGTTTTATTCATTATTAAACTTCTTAATTTATTAAAATTATTAATTGTGTGTTTTCGTGTGCGTACACAAATGTAACAAAAAAAAATCGTGTGCGTACACTAAATTATTATTTTTTTACCTAAATTGCCTAAAATTAAGAAGAAGACCTTATCCAGTTTTTTTTCACAAAAACCAACATAAAACACTAGAGATTACCACTTTAAAAATGATTACAATAAAAGATATTGCAAAAGAAGCCAACGTTTCTGAAGGTACTGTAGATAGAGTGATACACAACAGAGGTGGTGTTTCTAAAAAAACAGAAACTAGAATCAGAAAAATACTAGATCATCATAATTTTAGTGTAAACCCTGTTGCTAGTGCTCTTGCAATGAAAAACAAACACCAAATATCAGTTCTTATTCCTGAGTATAAAGAGGATGACCTTTTTTGGAAATCACCCTACTTGGGCATCTTAAAAGCTGCTGACGATGTTAAGAGTTATGGGGTACAAATTAATATTTTTACATTTAATCAATACGATCCTCTTTCTTATTTTAATACTTTTAGAACTTTATTAGCCACAAACCCAACAGCGGTTATAATGGTTCCTAATTTTTCAAAAGAAACGCATACAATTGTTACTCAATTAGAAACGTTAAACATTCCTTACTTATTTTTAAATATTGATATTAAAGGTTTTAACAACATCGCTTATGTTGGTCAAGATTCTTATACCGCAGGTTATATTGCTGGTAAATTAATGCATTTTAACACTCCAAAACCCTCAGAGTTTTTAATTATTCAATCTAGATATAATATTACCAAAAACAATGCTGTTTCTAATAGAATTAAAGGTTTTAATGACTATTTTTTAAAAAATAAAATTAATTCTAAAACTCAAACTTTAAAAATTGAAAATTTAAATAATACTCTAGAAACAAAAGAAATAATAAACAACTACTTAAAAATTCATACAGAAATTAAAGGAATTTTTGTACCATCGAGTAGAATTTATATTGTAGTTGAATGTCTAGAAAAGAGCCATTTAAAAAACATAGATTTAATTGGTTTTGACAATACACCACAAAACACCGAGTGCTTATTAAACGACCACGTGTCTTTTTTAATCTCTCAAAAACCTTTTGATCAAGGTTATGAAGCTATCAGATTATTTTCTGATTACTTAATTTATAATAAAATACCAAATGCTAAAATTCATCTTCCAATAGATATTCTTATTAAAGAAAATGTAAAATATAATATGCAAAATGATTTTATTCATGAAAGTGATTTACAAAAATCTTCATAAAAAGCATATTATTCATACTTAACCTTTTATCTTAAAACTACAAGTCTAATTTATGAATATTAAACATCTATTATTTGTTTTCTCTTTTACGATAAATTGCTTTTTTAGTTATTCTCAATCAGAAGAAATTCAATTTAACCATATATCTACTTCAGATGGGCTCTCGCAAAGTTCTGTGATTGCAATTCATCAAGATAAATTGGGACAAATGTGGTTTGGCACAAGAGATGGTTTAAATAAATATGATGGTAATACTTTTACCATTTATAGAAATATCCCTGGAGACAAAAACTCTATAAGTAACAACGATGTATCATCGATAGTAGAAGATAAAGATGGCTTTATTTGGATTGGTACTTACAATGGTTTAAATAAATACGACCCAAAAAAAAATACTTTTACCAACTATTTACATAACAATAAAACAAACTCTTTAAGCAACAATACTATTTGGGATATTAAAGAAATGTCTAACGGTGAAATCTGGATAGCAACCTCTAACGGACTATCTATCTACAATAAAAAAACAGACTATTTTGTAAATCTCTATCATAACAATGCAAATAACCAAAGTTTAGCAAGTAATTTCGTTTCATCAATATTAGAAACTAAAGAAAACACCATTTACATTGGCACAAATAAAGGATTAAGCATAGTAACTAATAGAATAAAAGAGGCTTTTACTTTTAAGAATTACACAGATATTCATATTCAACAATTAATAGAAAATGTAGATAAAACCATTTTAATTGCCACCAAAAACAAAGGCGTTTTATTTTTTAATCCTATTAAAAAAGATGTAAAAAACTTTTTATCAGAGAGCAATCAAAAAAAAGTATTTAATGATGTTAGACAACTTATTTTTGATCGCAAAAATCAACTTTGGATAGGTACTTACAACGGTTTATACATTCTTGATAAAAACAAAAAAATACAAACCTTAAAAAACAATACAAACAATTCTAAAAGCTTAAGTAAAAATAGTATTAAATCTATACTAAAAGACAAAAAAGGATCTATTTGGGTGGGCACCTATTACGGAGGTGTAAATATTTGGGATGAAGAAAACAGTAATTTTATTAATTTTTCTGAGAACAATAACTTAAAAAAAATTAACTACAATGTTATTAGTTCTATTGAAACCTATAATAATTTATTATTTTTTGGAACCGAAGGAAAAGGAGTAAATATTTTTAATACAAAAACAAATAATTTAAAATATTTAGACCAAAACAACAATTCTATTTTACCTAATAAAAACATAAAATCTCTTTTTGTTGATAAAAACTTACTATGGATTGGTACCTTTAGTAATGGCATTGCCATTTACGATTTAGACAAAAAAAATATAAAAAATGATGAAAGCACAAAAGTAATTATAGATTTATTACAAGATAAAAATGTGTATTCCATAAAAAAAGATTCAGAAAAAACGCTTTGGTTTGGTGTATTTGGTTTTGGTGTTGTTAAGTATAATACAAAATTAAAAAGCTATAAAATATTTAAAAACATTTTTTCTGATGATGATTCTTTAACAAATAATTTAGTAAGATCTTTAACCATAGACTCTAAAAATAACGTTTGGGTTTGTACACAAAGAGGATTAAATAAAATTACAAATAATCATAAAATTCAAAGATATTTTTATGATAATAATACGCAATCTGGCGATGACATTTCTACCGTTTTTGAAGACAAAAACAAAACAATTTGGGTAGGCACAAAGGCAAAAGGCTTGTTTAAACTAGAAGGTAGTATTTTTAAAAAGATTGCCATTCATGGTAAAAAAAACAATATCTCTAATGTTCATAGTATTTTAGAAGACGAAGAAAAAAATCTTTGGATTAGTACTAACGAAGGAATAATTAAATACAATATAGACACAAAAAAATCAACAACATACAATCAAAAAGACGGATTAATAAGTAATGAATTTAATGACAACTCAAGCCTAAAAATTAAACCTTCTCAATTCTATTTTGGCGGACCAAATGGGGCAACTTCTTTTAACACAGATAACCTTAAAACAAACAACTATATTCCACAAGTTTTAATAACAGATTTTAAAATAAAAAATAAATCTGTAAAAGTTAAAGATGCTTCTAACATTTTAAAAAACACAATTGGTTATACAGAGCATATTTCTTTGTCTTATGAAGAAGGAAACTTTTCTATTTACTTTTCAATTCCTAACTTTATTAATGCAAAAAATAACACCTACCAATATCGCTTAAAGGGATTAGAAAAAGAGTGGATATTTACCTCAGATAATTCAGCATCTTATACACTACAAAATCCTGGAAATTATATTTTTGAAGTAAAAGGAGCCAATAATGATGGCTTTTGGAACACAAAACCCACCATACTAAATATAAATGTTAGTCCTGCACCTTGGAGAAGTTGGTGGGCTTTTTTGTTATATGGATGCATTATTGCCACGGCACTTTATTTTTTAATTCAAATACAAAAATCTAAAACACAATTAAAATATAAATTAGATTTAGAACTTTTAGAAAACACAAAAATTGAAGAGAATAATAGAGCTAAACTAGAATTCTTTACAAATATTTCTCATGAGTTTAGAACTCCCCTTACCTTAATACTAGGCCCTTTACAACAAATACTAACAAACTACAAAGGCAATAGTAAAATGTATAAAAAGTTATTGGTTGTAGAAAATAGTGCAAAACATTTACTACAATTAATTAACCGATTAATGGATTTTAGAAAGCTCGAAAAAAATCTTTTTAAATTAGAAGCCGCAGAAGGTAATATTGTAAAATTCTTAAAAGAAATCTTTTTATCATTCTCTGAATACGCTAAAAATGGAAATTACGATTTTAACTTTCACACTACAGATGACAACATATTAGTTTATTATGATCGCTATAAATTAGAACGTGTTTTTTATAACTTAATTTCTAACGCATTTAGATACACCCCACAAAATGGATCAATACAGATACATGTAAAAAAAGAAAACAATACCGTTATTATATCTGTAGAAGATACAGGTGTTGGAATATCCGAAGAAAATAAACAAAAAATATTTGATCGTTTTTTTGAAGTTACCGCAAACAATAATCCAGAAAAAGATTACAATAAAGGAACTGGAATTGGTTTATCTATTGCAAAAAATATTGTAACCCTTCATAAAGGAAACCTAGAGGTTAAAAATAATAAAAATGATAAAGGTTCTATTTTTAGTGTAATTATACCTTTAGGAAAACATCATTTAAATGAAGATGAAATTATACAAAACTTTAAATTTAGCGATGATGTTTCTCAATACATTACACAACTAAATGAACCCGTTGTTATTTTAGAAGATAATTTATCTGATAAAATAACCGACCCAAACAAAGACACTATTCTACTCGTAGAAGATAACAAGCCTTTGCGTAAATTTATGAAAGATTTGCTAAAAGAAAATTACAATATTTTAGAAGCAGAAAATGGAGAAATTGCATTAAATATTGCTATAAAAAATGTACCAAATCTTATTGTAAGTGATGTAATAATGCCTGTAATGGTAGGTACAGAACTTTGTTCTGAAATTAAAAGCAACATAAAAACAAGCCATATTCCTATTATTCTTCTAACCTCTAGGTCTTCCTTAATTTATAAATTAGAAGGTTTAGAAAGTGGTGCAGATTCTTACATCAGTAAACCTTTTAATGTTGATGAATTTAAAATAAAAATTAAAAATTTATTAAATACAACTAATCGACTAAAAGAAAAATTTTCTAGTAGTGAGGCACTATTTCAAAATGAACTTGTAATTTCTTCTTTAGACGAAAAATTATATAAAAAAGCCTTAAAAATTGTAGAAGCCAATATTTCTAATGAAGAATTTGATATTCCTTATTTTTGTTCGGAATTAGGTGTTAGTAGAACGATGCTTTTTATAAAAATTAAAGCATGGACTAACTTTACCCCAAATGATTTTATTCAACATTTTAGAATGAAACGTGCCACACAATTACTAGAACAGGGTAAAATTAATGTTTCTGAAATTAGTTGTAAAGTTGGCTTTAAAAATCCTAAATATTTTAGCAAATGCTTTGTTAAAAAATTTGGAGAAACCCCTACTCAATATTCAAATAAATTTTCTAACTACTAGTTAGCAATATATTTTTTACTTTAATACGCCTCTATATATAAAGGTTTGTACGTTTTTACTACCTATTCTGTATTTCTATTTCAGGAGTTTAAATTAATTTTATAAAAAAAGGAAATAACCTTTTAATTAAAGTACTATTCATATACATAGTATTTTTTTTAAGTGCATTTCTCTTTAATTTTAATACTGTAAACCATTATGGTTTACTATTTTTTTAATCAATTAATATCTAATTTTATGTCAAAAAAAAATTCAATTAAAAAGCTTTCGCTTTTCTTCTTACTTTTTGTGCCATTGGTCGTAATGTCTCAACAAAAAGTAACGGGTACAGTAACAGATAAGGTCACAGGGAGCCTTATTCCAGAAGTAACAATTCAAGTAAAAGGAACAACAATTGGTACTGTCACAGATTTTGATGGATTTTATACTATTACAACAAAAAAAGCTGATGATATATTAATTTTTAGCTATTTAGGTTATGAAAAACAAGAAGTAATGGTTAATGGAAAAACAACTATTAATATTGCTTTAGTAGAAAATTCAAATGCACTAGATGAAATTGTAGTAGTAGGTTATGGTTCTCGTAAAAAAAGTGACATAACAGGGTCTGTATCTTCTGTAAAATCAGAAGAATTAAACGCTTTTCCTGTTTTAAATGCAGCACAAGCTTTACAAGGTAGAGCTGCTGGTGTGGTTGTACAATCTAACAATGGGGGTGAGCCTGGAGCGCCAATCAATATAAAAATTAGAGGAAACACTTCTATTAACGCAAGTAGTTCTCCTCTAATTGTTGTAGATGGTTTTGTAGGCGCAACAATGCCACAACCAAACGACATTGAGTCTATGGAAGTTTTAAAAGATGCCTCTGCAACTGCCATCTATGGTTCTAGAGGTTCTAATGGGGTTGTAATGGTAACTACCAAAAAAGGTAGAACTGGTAAAATATCTGTAGAATTTAATACTAATTACTCTGTACAAAACACCGCAAATGAGTTAGATTTATTAAATGCAACTGAATTTGGAGCTTATCAAACAGCAATAAACCCAGGGTACACAAAAGGAACTGCTAATACAAATTGGCAAGATTTATTATATAGAGCAGGTACTACACAAAACCATCAATTTTCTTTTTCTGGTGGAAGTGAAAACATTAACTTTTATGCTTCTGCTACTTATTTTAAACAAGAAGGTGTTATTATAAACTCTCAATTTGAAAAAGTATCTTTCTTATCAAATATTGATGCACAAGTAACTGATAAATTAAAATTAGGGTTAAATCTTTTTGGCAGTAGAGGCGATAAAAACGGAGTGCCTACACAATCTACAGGTGAAACTGCTAATGGTGGTGGAGATGATGTTGTGTCTTTAAGCTTTCGTTTTTCTCCTGATTTAGGTATCTTAGATGCAAACGGCCAAAATACTGTTAATTCTATAGGTGATAACGTAGATAATCCATACGCAATTGCAACAGAAGGGATTAATGAAACAAAAACAGATAATTTTAGAGCCAACATGTATGCTAATTATGATATTTTAGAAAACCTTGCTTTTAAAACTACTTTTGGTTTAAGTACTGCTAACGGTACAGAAGGTGTTTTTAGACCCTCTACATTAATTACTACTGCTGGTGGTAGTACAGGTGGTAGAGCTACAATTACAAACTATAAAAGAACCACCGTATTAAGTGAAAATTACTTAACTTATAATACAGAAATAGGTAAAGGTAACTTAACTTTATTAGCAGGTTATTCTTATCAAAAAACATCTACAGATCGTTTTTCTGCAGGAGCAGAAGGGTTTACATCTGATTCTTTCTCTTATTATAATTTAGGGTCTGGAGCAACACAATTAATTCCAACATCATCTTTATCAGAATCAGAAATTCAATCTCAATTTGGTAGGGTAAACTACGATTATAATGATAAATATTTAATAACAGCTACTGTAAGAAGAGATGGTGCCTCTAATTTTGCTGCCAATGAAAAATATGCCATTTTCCCTTCTGGTGCTTTAGGTTGGAAAATTTCTAATGAAAACTTCTTAAAAGAAAGCAAAACGATTTCTAATTTAAAGTTAAGAGCAAGTTACGGTGTTACTGGTAATCAATCTATTGCTCCTTATCAATCATTATCTAGTTTTGGTTCTGTATATACTCCTATAAATGGATCAACAGTAATTAATGTTACCCCAAACCAAGTTGCTAATCCTAATTTAAAATGGGAATCTTCTTACCAAACAAATGTTGGTTTAGATTTAAGTATGTACAATAGTAAAGTTTCTCTTTCCTTAGATTATTATAATATAAATACTAAAGATCTTATTATACAAGATTCTAGTCAACCACAATATTTAGGTTTTCTAACTCCGGCTAGTTTAAGAAATGTTGGTGAGGTAAATAACAAAGGTTTTGAAATTACTTTAAATACAAGAAATATAAGTAACGACAATTTTACTTGGACAACAGACTTTAACTGGTCTACCAATAAAAATAAATTTGTTACATTATTAAATGGTCAAGATATATTTCAAGATGCCTCTCCTGGTTATTTTAACATACCACGTACACATGTTTTAAGAGAAGATGAAGCTGTGGGTGTTTTTTGGGGGTATGAATACCAAGGAGTTTACCAAGGAGGTAATTTACCTGCAGGAACTGCAATTTTAGCAGGAGCAACAGCAGGAGATCAATTATTTACAGATGTTGATGGTAGTGGCGAAATAACTACTGCAGATCAAAAAATAATAGGAGACCCTAACCCAGATTGGACCATGGGTATTACAAATAATTTTACCTATAAAAACTTTGATTTAAATATCTTTTTTCAAGGATCTTATGGTGGAGACATTATGAATCTAACGAATGTACAGTTAGCTAATGGAGATTCTAATACAACTAGAGATTTGTTTAATAATGCTTGGACACCAACAAACACAGATACAAATGTACCTTCTGCTAAACTTAGAGGAAAACAAATTTCATCTCGTTTTGTAGAAGACGGTAGCTATATTAGATTAAAAAATATAGCATTGGGTTATAATTTACCATCAAGTGTAACAGAAAAATTAGGGATGGATAATGTAAGGTTAGCTATTAGCGGACAAAATTTATTGACTTTTACTAATTACTCAGGGTTAGATCCAGAGGTAAGCTACTTTGGTGCTGGAGGAGGAAATAGTTCTGATAGTAATACTTTTAATGGCTTTGATTTTGGTAATTATCCAACAGTACAATCTGTTAACTTTAGTCTTAATATAAAATTTTAATCCATAATTTAAAAACGTATAAATATGAAAACATATAAATATATATTCTTATTATTGATGAGTTTATCAATAGTTGGATGTTCTAATTTAGAAGAAGAACCTATAGGCTTATTAGCTCCAGATGGTTTTTTTAATACTCCAAAAGACATACAAACGGCTGTAAATGCTGCTTATGGACATATGACCCATGAAAAATTTTGGGGAAGAAAAATGTCTTTACCTTTAATGTTACGAAGCGATATGGTAGCTATTGGAGATCTAACAACATCATCTAGAAGAGTTGAACATGATGAATTTACTGTTGCTGCCGACAATGGTATGGTTGAAGGCTATTGGCTTAGAGTTTATCAAATTATTGCAGCTTCTAATCAAGCAATTGCAGGTGCAGAAGATGTAAATGTAGATGAAAACGTAAAAAACCCAGTTACAGCACAAGCTTATTTTACAAGAGCTTTTGCCTACTTTCATTTAGTAAGACAATTTGGAGATATTCCTTATATAGACAAACCAGTAACAGACTTAACAACCACAAGTTCTCTTAGTAAAACAGCTGCCGCTGATGTGTATAAAAACATTATTGCAGATTTACAATTTGCAAAAAAATGGTTACCAAATACGCAAGCAGGTAGATCTTTACCTGCAAAATCTGCAGCTCATTCTTATTTAGCCTTGGTGTATTTAACAATTGGAGATTATGATAATGCTTATAAAGAAGCTAAAGGTGTTATAGATAATGAAGGTGTTTATAATTTAGGTTTAGAAGCAGACTTTCAAGATTTATTTAATTCTTCTAAAGTAGATGCTTCTAATGAGCCAATATTTGTTTTAGATTTTATTGGTGCTAGTGACGGAGATGATGGTAGAGATTACCAAGCCGCTTTAACAGGTCTTAGAGATGACGAACAATACCCTAATGTATCTGGTGGTGGTTGGTCTGTAGCCGTACCTACTCTTGCTGTTTACAATACTTGGGATGATAGAGATTACAGAAAAGCTGTAAGTTTTGATAATACTGCCGTTTTTAATGGTGCTGTAAAACCATATACTGTTTTTAAAGAAAACGGAGGAAGTGGTAGAGGTGTTAACAGACCGCATATTGCAAAATATACTCGTTTTAACGGAACCTCTGCAACAGGTAACGGTAGAGCTTCTAACAATAATTATATAATGATGAGATATGCAGAAGTATTATTAATTGCTGCCGAAGCATTAAATGAAATTTCTCCTGGTTCTGCAGAAGCACATGGTTACGTAAATAGAGTTAGAGCAAGAGCCAGAAACGGTGCTACTTTTCCAGAAAATGTTTCTGGTTTAAACCAAGATGATTTTAGAACCATGGTTCTAGAAGAACGTAAATGGGAACTTGCTTTCGAGTGTAAAAGATGGTATGACATTACTAGAAGAAAAATGGCAAACCCAGAAAATGGTGATGTATTTGGTACAAGTGGGTTAGAATACAGACCTAACTTTGATGTTAATAGAGATTATTTATATCCATTACCGGCAGATGAGTTAGCAAGAAATACAAACCTAATGCCAAACAATCCTGGATACTAAAATATATAATTGATTCATATTTTTTTAATTGGGTTTACAACTTTACAAACAAGTTCTAAACCCAATTTTAGATTTAATTAAAAATTAAATCGTTTTTAAAGCTAATAAAAAATAGAAAAACACAAATAAAACACTCATAATAAAGTGATTGCACAATTTTACATCCTTTTTAGAATTTCTATATATTAGATTTAAAATACCTTTAAACCGAATAACACATTTTCTTTACATTTTAAATTTTATGATGAAAAAACACCATTTTAAACTCTTATTTATAGCATTAAGTTTTTTAGTTTCTTGTAAAACAGAAAAAAAAGAAAACTATAATTATCAACAAAAACTAAAAAAAAGATACAGTAAACTTTTAGAATATAACTTAGATTCTTTAGCATTTCCTAGAAGTTATAATCCGAAAGAAAAAAAAATAAAAAAAGTACCTTCTAAAGATTGGACTAGCGGTTTTTTTGCAGGAAATATCTGGCAGATTTATCAGATTACAGGAAACCCAAAAGACAAAGAATTAGCACAAAAATGGACTGCTTTTATAGAAAAAGAAAAGTACAATGATAAAACTCACGACATGGGTTTTAAAGTTTATAATAGCTTTGGACAAGCATTAAAACATAATAACAATCAAAAATATAAAGATATTATTGTTAAAAGTGCACAAACACTTAGCTCTAGATTTAATAACACTGTTGGAAGTATTCGTTCTTGGGATTTTAATAAAGATAAATGGAATTTTCCTGTTATTATAGATAACATGATGAATTTAGAATTACTGTTTGAAGCTTCTAAGATTTCTAATGACAGTACTTTTTATAAAATTGCAGTAACACATGCAAATACCACATTAAAAAATCACTTTAGAGAAGACAATAGTTGTTTTCATGTATTAGACTACAATCCAGAAAATGGAGCTATTAGAATGAAAGTAACACATCAAGGTTATAGCAACAACTCTTCTTGGGCTCGTGGTCAGGGGTGGGCCATTTATGGGTTTACAATGGTTTATAGATACACAAAAGATAAAAAATATTTAGAGCAAGCAAAAGCAACAGCTAATTTTTTCTTAAACCATAAAAATTTACCTGAAGATGGTATTCCGTATTGGGATTTTGATGCTCCAAACATCCCTAACGAACCTAGAGATGTATCCGCAGGAGCAATTGTAGCCTCAGCATTGGTAGAACTTTATGAATATACAAAAAACGAAACATACCTTAATTACAGTAAAAAATTCATGAATAATGTACAAACAGAAAAATACATTTTACCTGAAACTCTAGACATACCTTTTATTTTAGATCACAGTTCTGGAGATTGGTCTAAAAGATCAGAAATGGATGCGCCAATTGTATATGGCGATTATTATTTTCTAGAAACTAAATTAAGACTTAAGCTATTAAAATAGTAAATAATAACGCAGGATATCACAGGATAATAGCAACAAAATGTTAAACTAATTTTGATTTTAATTTCCCATTAAAGATGACTTTTAAAACAACTCCCTATCACTTATTAATTATAGGTACTCTTATCCTATTTTCATGTACTTCTAAAGATGTTACAAATAAAACCATAACGAGAACAAAAACCAATATTAACCTAAATTGGATGTATTTAGAAAATGATACCGAAAACATTTCTGAAGCTTTAAATACTAATAATTGGAAAAATATAAATTTACCTCATTCTTGGAATAGTCTAGATGCAACAGATTTAGAGCCTGGTTATAGAAGAAGTGGCAGTTGGTATAAAAAAACGATTGATATTTCTCTTACCCCCAACACAATCTATGAATTGTATTTTGAAGGTGTAAATATAACCTCTAAAATATATGTAAATGGAAATAAGATAGGCACCCATATTGGTGGTTATATTGGTTTTACTTTTGATATATCTAATGCACTAAAAAATGGTGAAAATGAAATTATAGTTAGAGCTGATAATAGTTATGACCCAGAAATTATTCCATCACAAAAAAGTGATTTCTTTATCTTTGGAGGAATTACAAGAGACGTTTGGCTGCAAACAAAACCAAAAACACATTTAGCAAATTTAAAATATACAACTCCAAATGTTTCTAATAAAAAAGCAAATTTAGAAGGAACCGTAGATGTTGTAAACGCTAATGATACTTCTAAAATAAAAGCTTCTTTAATAGATGCTGATGGAAAAACAGTTACAGAGAAAGAGTTTTCGGTTGCAGATAATTCAGCAAAAATCAATTTTAAAAATATTGAAAACCCTAAATTATGGGATACAGAAAACCCTAACTTATACACAATTGAAGTTTCTTTAGTTGATAAAAATGAAATAACTACAGATAAAATCTCAGATAAAGTTGGTTTTAGATGGTTTGAATTTAAAGAATATGGCGCATTTTTTTTAAACGGAAAACGCTTACTTTTAAGAGGAACTCACAGACATGAAGAACATGCTGGTGTTGGTGCAGCAATGAGCAACGAGCAACATAGAGCAGATATGGAACTCATTAAAGAAATGGGAACTAACTTTGTACGTTTGGCACACTACCCACAAGACCCAGAAGTTTATAAAGCTTGTGACGAGTTAGGTTTATTAGTCTGGGATGAGTTACCTTGGTGCAGAGGCGGTGTTGGTAATGACAATTGGAAAAAAAACACCAAAAACATGTTAACAGAAATTATCAACCAAAACTACAATAGACCAAGTGTTATTATTTGGTCTTTAGGAAACGAGATGTATTGGTTGCCAGATTTTGAAAATGGAGGAGATATAAAAGAAATGAATTCATTTTTATCAGAAATAAACGATTTATCACATAAATTAGACCCAACTAGAAAAACTGCTATTAGAAAGTATTATGAAGGTGCAGATATTGTAGACGTCTTCTCCCCTTCTATTTGGTCTGGTTGGTATTCTGGAAGTTATAAAAGTTATCAAAAAGCCATCGATCAATATAAAAAAGAATACAAATCTTTCTTACATGCAGAATATGGTGGTTCTAGTCATTTAGGTCGTCATACAGAAAATCCAATTACGGGAGAAGGAAAGATTCAAGCAGATGGTTGGGAAGAAGCAATTGTACAAACAGATGTTGCTAATATTGCGCAAATTGGAGATTGGAGTGAAAACTACATTGTAGATTTGTTTGATTGGCATTTAAGAATCTCTGAAAATGATAGCACTTTTGTTGGGAATATTCAATGGGCTTTTAAAGATTTTGGTACACCATTAAGACCCGAAAATGCTATTCCTTACATGAATCAGAAAGGTTTGGTAGATAGAGCTGGCAATAAAAAAGATGCCTTTTATGTATTTAAAAGTTACTGGAGTAAAGATCCATTTACGTATATTGAATCTCATACCTGGACAGAGCGTCAGGGACCAAAAGGTTTGGCAAGAGACATTAGTGTTTACAGTAACTGTACAGAGGTAGAATTATCTTTAAACGGAAAAAGTTTAGGTACAAAAACAAGAAATACAAAACAATTTCCGGCTGCTGGTTTAAATTGGAGTTTGCAATTTAAAGAAGGTGAAAACACATTGGTTTCTAAAGGTAAAACTACAGACGGAAAAATAGTATCAGACAAATTAATTGTTAACTATAGATATACAAAAAACGGAAAAGCAAAAGGGTTAAAACTATCTTACACAACTTTAGAAAACGGCAACTATTTAGTTACTTCCATTGCCCACGATTCTAAAGGATTACGTTGTTTAGATTATGAAGACAGAGTCTATTTTCAATGTTTATCTGGTGGCCAAACTATGAAGAGTTTAGGAACACCAACAGGAAGTGAATCTATACAAATGGCAAACGGTAAAGCTTCTATTGAAGTTAAAAGGAACACACAAAATAAACCATTAAAAATGATGGTTTTAAACCAAAATTTTAAAGGAACCTATCTTACCATTGAATAAAAATTTTAGTTGATTAATTTGAAAAAGAAATCTCATAATTTATTATTAAATAGTGGGGTTTCTTTTTTTTTTGATAGAAAATATTCAGACAATTAACTGTATAAATTTAAGCTCTTCATATAAATACTACAGCAATTTTGGTTTACAAATGTATAAATAAAAGTATTTTTGCTTAAAACAGAAAAACCTTTATTAATTAATAAAAAAAGGGGTTCTAATTAAAGATTATAAAAACAAATGAATTGCCCTTGTAATCCTGTAAAACTTTATAAAGATTGTTGCCAAAAAGCACATAATAACATAGAGAGTGTTACATCTGCAGAACAATTAATGCGCTCTAGATACAGTGCTTTTGTTTTAGCTGATATAAAATATTTACACAAAAGTCATCATAGTACCACAAGACTTTCTGAAAAAGAATACAAGGAATTAGAAAAATGGACAAAATCTGTAAAATGGGTTAAATTAGAAATAATAAACTCCACAGAAAGCACCGTTCGTTTTAATGCTTTCTTTTTAGAAAACGGAAATTTAGAAAGTATACAAGAAAATTCTACTTTTTGTAAAGAAAATGGATATTGGGTATATTTAGATGCAAAAAATGAAGTCAAATATTTATAAAAAATGACAGTTGAAGATTTAGTAGGTACATTTTCTATTATTGGAAGCAATCAAGATGATGAAAAAAACTCTTATAAAGGAACACTTAATTTGTCTTTAGATACTAATCATAGAATTATTGCTAAATGGTTGATTGATGATACTCAAGAACAATCTGGAACAGGATTTTTTAAGGATAATATTCTAGTTATCAACTTTAATTATAAAGGTTATAATGATAAAATATTTAAAGGCACTGTCGTTTACAAATGCTTAAATAAAGATATTCTAGAAGGTTTTTGGTCTGAAGAACTTGGAGACCCCAAGTTTTTGGGAATGGAAAACTGTTTTAGAGTAAAAAACTCTAAAACAGTTTTAAATTAATTTATTTAGGCACACTTGCCCTGTATATTTCTACTTGAGAGTTTGTTTCAACTTTATAAGAAGTATTTGGTTTAATAAGTATTGCTTGTCCTTTTTCTATAGCAATAGATTCATCACCTTGTAAAAGTGTAGCAGCTCCGTTTAAAGCCATTAATATTTCTACAGAATTAGAAGTTGAAGTATGCGTTATTGCTTCTTTTAATTCAATTTTACTCAATTCAAAATCTTTTGCAATGGTTTTAAAAACAACTTCTCCATTTGCATTATTTTCAACTCCGTTTAAAATATTAGGAATCGTTTCTTCAAACTTTGTATTTTTTATAAGCTCCTCAACATCAATATGTTTGCTGGTTAATCCTGCTCTTAACACATTGTCAGAATTTGCCATTAACTCCATATTTACACCTTCTAAATAGGCATGAGGCACACCTGCATCCTGAAAAATTGCTTCACCTCTACTTAAATTTAAAATATTAAAAAAGTAGATAGAAAAGATTCCTTTATCTATATCTTCAGAATCTTTATTGTTTAATGATTTAGCTGCCCAATAAGCTGGAGAAGATTTTTCTAACTCATTATTTATAAATTTAGGAAGAATACGTTTTACCAAAGGTCTAAGAATTGTATTTACTTCTTTTTGACTATATTCCATCACTTTTTTATAAAGACCTAAATAACCATCTTCTAAAAAAGTATTTAATAAAAAACTTAATTCTGCGGTTTCTTTTAAATTTTTTACTAATTTTTCTTGTTCTAAAAAACCATGTAACAACCAAAAATCGGTTAAAGCAACCATTATTTCTGGTTTATGATTTTCGTCTTTAAAATTTCTATTACTTGCTGTTAATGGAATACCTAATTCGTTTTCTTTTTTATATCCAATTTTTGCAGCTGCAATACTTGGATGTACTTGTATAGAAAGCATCTTATCAACATCTAAAACCTTAAATAAATAGGGTAATTTTCCAAAATTATTTACAACATCCGCTCCTAAATTTTCAATCGGGTTTTCATTTAAAAACTGATCTAAAGAAATACTTCCTTTAGCTGTAATTACTTTTGATGGTGCTTTTAAATGGGCTCCTAACCAATATTCTGCATACGTTGTATTTGCTTCAATTTTTTCAGAAACTAAATTAGGAATAAAACTTTTTCCTCCCCAATCATAATTCTGTATTTGTCCAACTATCTTATAAAACTTATTGTCCCTTTTACCTAAATTTTCAACCATCTTTATTTAACAATTTATTAATTCATCTAGAGCATATACCTTTCTTAGTAATACTCTTTCATCTATTTTAAGCGCTAAATCATCATCAGATATTTTTAACATTTTCTTCATCAGATTTTTGTTAAAAATATTTTTCGGTGGCGTATGTACAATTAAGTTAATGTCTTCTGTTTTAGACAAAAAACGTACCCCTGCTTTTACTGCTGCCATTGATGCTTTTTCTTTTCTTAAGTTTAAAATAGAAATGTCAAATTTAGAAGATTCTTTTAATTTAAATAATAATTTTAGTATTTTATTGTCATTGCCATTATTAACTAGGCAAATCTTAAGTTGTTTGTTAAAAAATGACTTTAAAGGAAATTTTTCTAAAACATCAATATCGTTTTTTTCGAAAACTACAATTACTCCTTTCTTCATATCTCTTTGTTTAATAGTTTCGACACTCGTTAATGAAATCGTACAAACCTTTTAACTATATTATTTTAATGAACTACTTTTTCTTACTTTTTCTATAATGCCATGCAATCTGCCCTAACTGCCCAACAATTTTAACAGAATCTTTCATAGATAGCTTAGATCCATCTGCATGAATCCATCTTTTTAAAGGTTGTTCACACAACATTTCTTTTGCTTTATCTAAGCCATAATATAGGGTGATTCTTCTAAAAATTTCAACATCAAAAATCCATTGAGTTACAAATTTATCCCCAAAAGAAACATCAATAACATCTTTATGAAAAATTTTAGCACCACATTGTGTGTCTTTAAAATCCATAGAAAGAATTTTTCTGATGATAAAATTAATCGTCATACTAATAATTTTTCTTGCAGATTCTTTGGTAATATTGGCTCCCATTCTACTAATTCTAGAACCACTTACTATTTTATACTTCTCGTTATTTTCTATAGTGGTTACCAAGTCATTAAAATCGGCTAAATCTGTAGATAAATCAGCATCTAAAAAACCTATAAAATCTAAATCTTCTTGTTTAGCCATATAGAGCATTCCTTGTCTTACAGCTTCTGCTTTACCTCCATTTTTTTCACAATCGTAAACGGTAATAAAATCTTCTCTTCCTTTTTTAAGATTGTTTAAAACATCTAAAGTTTTGTCTGTACTGCCGTCGTTTACAAAACACAAATGATACCCCGAATTTTTATCTATATAATCTGTAAAGTCTTTACTTAATAACCTTTCTTCTTCATTATAACAAGGTATAACAACCCCAACACATCTTTCTTGAATAATGGTATTTGAGTATTTTTTTGTACGATCCATATTTTCTGGAGCGCCAATTAATCTTTTAGTTCTTAAACCAACTTCTGTTAAACTCAAAGGTTTTTTCATGTAATCATTTACCCCTAACTCAAAACCTTCCGTAATCATTTCATCATCAGTATTACCAGATAAAATCATAATAGGTGTATTCGATTTTCTTACTTCTCTAATATGTTTTACAACATCTAACCCAGAAATACTAGGCATATTAATATCAACAATAACTAAATCTGGCTGAAAAGAATCATAAAGTTCAATTCCCTTTACACCATCTGTTTCTGTTAGAACTTCGTACCCCATTTCTTTTAATCTGCTTTCTAGCGGAATTAAGACTAGTTTCTGATCATCTATTGCTAATATTTTCATGTTTGAGGTTTATTTGTTAATTACAAGGCAAAAATACTTTAGTTTTACTTTATTCTTTTTAAATTAGTCATTAATGGTAGGTTAACTCTGTTGAAAGGTAGTTTACTTTAGACTAATAAAAAAAAAATACCCTTAAAAATATTTACCTTTACAGTATTATAAGCGAATGCTCTGTTAATGAAAGAAAAATCTAATAAATACTTAATTACTGCAATTCTATTAGCCATACTATTTCATGGTTCTTCTATTTTCTTTACGTTAGAAACTACTTATGATGCTTTAATTCATTTATTTTTTGCTGATCATTATGCCCATAGTTGGTTTGAGCCTTGGAATTATAAATGGTATACTGGTTTTACCGTACAAAGTTATCCGCCTTTAGTACACCAAACCATTGGTGCTTTATCGTTAATTGGTGGCTTAAAATTTGGGATGTTTACCGTAGCATTAATTGCAATTGTTCTATTTGTAACGGGTTCTTATAGGTATTCTTTACTCATCACCTCTAACAGAACAGTTGCGGGATATGCCGCTATTTTGGCCGTTTTTTCTTCATCATTTGTAGAAACCTTACACATTTTTGGTCAATTGCCCAGTATAATTGGTGTTTCGGTATTAATGCACGCGCTACCAGAAATTTATTTATGGCTTAAAACAGGTAAATATAAGTTCTTTTTTACCTCGCTTTCTTTAATTGCTGTTACCGTAACCTCGCATCATGTTACGCCTATTTTTGGAATGTTATTTTTTATTTTTCCATTAATTGGTACAGTAATTATGGATGTTGCTAGAGAAGAAGTAAATTCTTATAAAGAGGTTACGTTTACTTTATTTCTAAAAACATTTATGAAACAACTGAAGAAAAACTTAGCGTTTGGTTTCTCTTCTTTATTCCTTATTATTTTTTGCATTTTTCCTTATTGGATGAATTCGAAATTAAACCCCATTACACAAGTACCAATTCCGCATGGATCTAGAGATAGTTTTATTGAGGTAACCTCTTCTGGTTTGGTGTTTTTTACCATTCCATGGGGAATTTTATTATTTATTCTACCGTATATATTTTACAGATATTTTAGCAAACGTTATTTATTTTTTGGTTTGTCTTTTACCATGTTAGTTATTTTAGGAACAGGCGGTACAACACCAATACCTAAAATAATTTTGGGCGAAACGGCTTTTAATATTTTAACCTTAGACAGATTTACGCTTTGGGGTTCTATCATGTCGATTCCTATTTTTGGTGAGTTTATTTATCGATTTGTAGAAGGAGATTTAAAAACATTAATTCAAGATAGATTCGGAGCCGTTTATCATCGATTATTAGGTGGACTTTTAGCGGGTGCTTATGTTTCTATGGTTATTTTTACCATGAGTTTAGGATACTTTAGACCGTCTCAACCTCAAAAAATAAAAATGCTGCCTATTGTTAATTTTCTAAGTCAAGATTCTCATGACCATTGGCGCTATTTAACTTTAGGTTTTGGAGACCAAATGGCTTGGTTAGCAGCACAAACAAATGCCATGAGTGTAGATGGTAATTACCATTCTGCAAGACGTTTACCCGAATTGACGACAAGACCTATAGAGCGTTTAGAAAACTCTAAATTTAAAGGTGTTGCTGGTATTGGTTCTTTGCAACAATTTTTAACTACTCCAGAAAAGTACAATTTAAAATATATTTTTTCGAATGATAAATTTTACGATCCGGTTTTATTTTTCTGTGGATGGCAACGTTTGTCTCAATTAGAAAACGGCATTATGGTTTGGGAAAAATTGAACGTCCCTCCTGTTTCTTCAATCTTACCTAAAGAAGATGTACCTGCTTGGGTAAAAATAATTTGGGGTGTCATTCCTTTTTTAACGGTTTTAATTGCCTTTATTTTAAATGTGCAATCCTTGTTTGTAAATGGCTTAAAAACAAAAGTAAAAGCAGTACCTGTTTATTTTAAATTTAAAGTAGACTACCTTAAATTTCCTAGAATTGTTTTAAGAGCATTACATATTTGGGCAGTGGTTTTAATCTTTGTAATTGCCTATGCGTGTTATATGTTTTATATTAAAAACGAAACACAAAGGTCGCCAGAAAATGTGGTAAAAGCTTATTATGATGCCATCGATTTTAAAGAATTGAATAAAAGTTTTACTTATATAGACCCAGAAGATGAACTTACACGCGCTCAATATTTATTAGAAATTTCTGTTACTGATGGTTTGCTAAGTTCGTATGCAAAATTAGATGCAATTACCACAGAAATTAAAAAAGAAACGGATAGTATGGCTACTTTAAAAGTAGAAACCAAATGGATTACGCCTTTAGAAAAACTATCTAAAACAGAAATTAAAACAGCTGTTAAAAGAAAAGGAAAGTGGTATTTAAAGCCTACAAGAAAATCGATAGATTTACCACCAGACCAACTCTATTCTAAAAATGCTACGGGGTATTTTAATCAAGGTAGAAGAAGAATTACAACAGAACAAACGCATCATGAAGATGTTTTAAAACAGCCTGTTTTAGAAATTGTTTCTGCCAAACTGATCAAATTTAACAAACGCTATGCTATTATTGGTGAAGTACAAAATATAGACAATGTACCTGCGGATGTTGTTTTAAAAGGAACTCTTTATAATGATGATAATAAAGAATTGGCAACCTACAATGCAAAGCATATTTTAAAGCATAAATTAATGCCTAAAGAAATTAGTGCTTTTAGAATTAATTTTGAAGGTATTGCTTGGTCTAAAACCAAAGATTCTATTCCTAAAACATTTAATCCAGATGAATTTACACCTGTGGAATTAAGTGAGCAACCTACTAAATTTAATTTACAAGCTGCAGGAAACACTACAAATTCTGATTTATTTAAAGACATTGTTTTAAGTGAAATAAGCATCACTCCTAATAATATTAACGGGACTTTATTCAATAGCGGAATTCAAGAAATTACGGTTCCGCAAATGATTATTACTTTTTACAACGAAAACAAAGAAATGATTTGGGTAGATAATTTATTTTTAAAAGAAGGAATACGTCAAGAGCGTAAACTTCGTTTTCAGTATCCAATTCCTTTAAATCCAACAATAAAAACAATTAGTGATGATATGAGTTTTTGTTTTGTAAATGGCTTACCTAATAAAGATATTGCCTTTAAAATAATGCCAAACAGAATTAAAAATCAGACCATTGGTAACTTACAAAAAGTAGAACATCCGCTTTTTAGTTATATTAGAATAGAATTAAGTATGTATATCGGTAATCCAAAATAATGAAATTAAAAAAACTTTTTTTGCTAACCATTTTACAACTAGTTATTGTTTCTTTCTTTGCGCAAGAAACAACAACTAAACAGTCTTCTATTTCTTTACTATCAACAAAAACAACTTTTAATGTAAATGATAAAATTACACTAGAGTTTACCGTACAAACCGATTCTATTTATCAATTATATTGTGCTAACAGTTATGGTGCAACCGTTTTAGAACCTACTATTACAAATAAAAAAACGGTCTTTGAAATCCCTAAATTTCTATCCAAAAAAAGAGGCATTTTATCTTGGAAAATCATCAATGCATCAGAAGATATTTCGGGGAATATCACCATTAATTCTCTGCAACAACCAACATCAATAGAAACTTATTTAGGACCACCAAGTATAGATGCAGGTGGTTTAGATTATACCATGTTAGTGGTAATACCAACAGATAGTTTAGATAATCCTATTTTAGATGATAGCAAAGTTGATGTAAAATATCAGTTTTTAAGATCAGAAACATCAAAAGCTATTTTTACCGATAAATTAATTGGATATAGAAATATTTATTCGCCTAAAAAAAGTGGAAGAATGATTATTTCATCGGAATCTTTTGGTTTAAATTCTAAAGAATTTGATGTAAATATTATGCCTGCCATCGCTACAAATTTTAAAATCTATGTAAGCCGAAATCATGAATATGCAGATGGAAATCAAATAACCACTTTTTATACCTCTACCATAAAAGACAAAAACAACAATATTGTAAGTGATGGTAGTTATGTGGAGTTTTATATCACCAATAAAAATGGAGGTATTTTAAAAACAACAGGTACTACTTTAAACGGTGTAGCTCATGCAAAAATTATTCATCCAGATTTTGAAGACCAATGGAGTATAAAAGCCTATTTTATTGGGATTGCAGAGAGTAACGTGTTAAAAATTAAATACAAAAAAGTAATAGAAGATTACCAAGTTGCTTTCTTAGATAATAACAGAACTATAAAAGTAGGCCCATTAAAAAGTTTTATGAAGCAAATAATTCCGGATGGATTGTCTGTAAAACTTACCATTTACAAAAAAGACACACTTGTTAGTGAGCTTTTTAAAGAATCACAAAACGGGTTTGCAAGCTTTTACTTAGATCCAAATATTTTTGAAAATAATTTGTACACATTTTATATTGAAACCGCAGGAATAAAAAAAGAGTTTAAAAGTTTTAAATTATGGTAAAAACAAATAAACGAATTCTTAGAGGGGTGTTAATGCTCACCTATATGGCCATAATTGGTATCCTTTTATTTTTAGTGAGCTCTTTGTACAGTTTTTTAAATACAGGTGCAGACAGAAGTAAAATGTTGCACACAGAAGTTAAACAGGCAGAACAATATTTACCAAAAGTTACCTGGAAAAATGATGGTAACGAAGGACGAAAAATAAGTTTGCAAAAAATAAATGCGGTTGAAAACGATTATTTAGATGCTTGGTATGTAAAACAAGTAGCCTACAAAACCAATACACAAGTTGGTATAGAAGATTATTTTACCAAAAGTGCTAGAAAAAATATTTACAAACTTATAAAGAATAATAAATCAGAAAAAATAACCATTGATGCCACTACATTAGAGCATCATTTAGATATTGAATTTTTTAGTGAAGACGGACAATTAATTGTTTTAAAAGATACCAATGCTTTAGAATATAAAAAGGTTTTTAAAGATCAAAAACTACTTTTAGAAACTACAGAAGTTTCTACCTATAGATATGTTTTATTGTTAGAAGATGGTTTTTGGCGTATTAGACACGTGGTAAAAGAAGCTTCTAAAAAATTTAAAGATTCGCTTGTAAAAACCCCTATTGCTTTCTCTAACATAAAAGGAATTAATTATTATCCGCAAGCCACACCTTGGAATATGTATGGTGATGAATTTGACATTAACATTATTAAAAACGATTTTAGAATTATTAAAAAAGCAGGCTTAAATTCTATTCGAATATTTGTTCCGTATGAAGATTTTGGAAAAGCAAATGTTAAATTTGATAAATTAGAAAAACTTAAAAAAGTTTTAGATACGGCATTCTCAGAAGACTTAAAAGTAGTAGTTACTTTGTTTGATTTTTATGGAAATTATGATGTTTTAGATTGGACCTTAAACCAAAGACATGCAGAAAAAATTGTAGAAACCTTTAAAGATCATGAAGCTATTTTAGCTTGGGATGTTAAAAATGAACCTAACTTAGATTTTGATTCTAGAGGAAAAACAAACGTAACTGCTTGGTTAGATTTCATGATTATTCTTATTAAAAAGATTGATACAAAACACCCTGTAACTATTGGTTGGTCTAACACAAAAAGTGCAACTATTTTAAAGGATAAAGTAGATGTTGTTTCTTTTCATTATTATGATAAACTTGAAAATTTTGAAACAGCATACCTAAAACTAAAAGAAGAAATAAAAGAGAAACCCATTATTTTACAAGAATTTGGTTTGTCTTCTTATGGCGGTTTATGGAGACCTTTTGTAGGTTCTGAAGAAAAACAAGCAAACTATTATAAAGAAATACAAAAAGTCATGACAAAAAACGAAATTCCTTTTATGTCATGGACTTTATATGATTTTGATAACGTACCTAAAGAAGTTTTAGGGAGACTTCCTTGGCGAACAAATCCGCAGAAAAAATTCGGATTTATTACAAGTTCTGGTAAAAAGAAATTATCTTATAAATATATTTCTAAAGAATAATTTATAACACTTACTTTTTCTTTTTAGCAATAATTTTATTGAACTCGTCTAAATAAATATTAGTAATTCTTTCCATAGGAAAAGCAGTTGCAGCCTTGTAATTAGCTTCTCCTAATTGAATTCTATATGCATCATTAGTTACAATTGCTTTAATTGCATTTGCCAAACTTACCACACTCTCTGGTTCAAAAAACTCGCCTCTATAGCCTTCATCTTCAATTAAAGTAGCTAAATCACCTAAATTAGGCATTACTACTGCTCTACCATAACTACCTGCTTGATGCAATACTCCAGAGCTACCAGTTGTAGAGGTATACGGAAAAACAACTACAGCACTTTCTGTAAACAAAGGTGCTACTTCTTCTTCTTCTACATACCCTGTAAAAGTAAGTTGTGGTACATGCTTGTAGGTTTCTTGTGCATTTTCTAAATAACCAGGTACATTTGGGTTGTCTGTTCCTGCAATTACAATTTCTAAATCTAAGCCAGTTTCTTTTCTTACCAATTCTACAGCCTCAATCATAGATTCTACTTTTTTGTAAGTTCCGAACTTACCAAACGTCATAATTTTTAAAGGACCTTCTGGCAATTCTTGAGACGGATTTTCTGGAATTTCAAAAGTTCCGTGAGGAATCATTTTTACATTATCTACCTTATATTTATCAACCAAAGTAGTAACATATTTATCCATAGTTACAGCCACTAAATCTGCTTTTAAAATTAATTTGGTTAAAGATGTACCAATAAAATTATATACTTTTTGAGCCAATTTATTCGAGGTAAAACCTGCACTTTCTAAATCTACTTGTTCTAAAATATTGTGTAATAAAACAATGGTTGGTATTTTTTTAATTTTACATACCATTGGTATTGCCAAACCTAAAGCTGCAGCCACTTTTTTATCACCAAACTTCATAAATTGTAAGTTAAATAATATAGCATCTGGCTTTGTTAAATTAATGGCTTTGGTAACATTTATAATGTTACTATAACTATTAAATTTCCAACATTCTTTCACGGTAATTTTACAACCATTCTCTGTAAAGTTAATATCTTTTCCTTCTGGCGTTTCGTCTGTTAACAAAATTAATTCACTTACTTTTTCACTTTGCCTAAAACTCTTAACTAAATGATACGCGTATTCATTTAAGGTTACTTTACTTGGTGGGTATGCTGTTACGATGGCTAATTTCATATGGTTAATTTTATTACAAATTTATATTTTAACTTATTATTTTTTATAATAAACTGCTCAAATGCAATTATATATAGATGATTGGAAAATAGGTTTAGATAATATTATTCTGCTGTTTCTTTGATTGTAACCTTTGTCTTAGAATCTTTAAAAAAGAAGAAACTAAGTTGTACAATTAATAGCATTACCATTGCTATAATTTGTACATGAACCACTTGCTCTAATGTTTCATGAAAAAGAACTACTAATACTATTTGTAACATTCCAAAAATTCCAGAAAGTACTACAGGTACGTATTTATCTAATGATAAATAATAATAGGCAAATATATTTGAAATGGCAAAAATACCCGTTGCAGAAGCATATTTCCATAATAAAGGAGCTACAGATAAGTATTCGCTACCAAACAATATTTTAATTATTTCATTCGGAAAAAGGAAACAACTAATAACAATGGTTGCAGCAATAACACCAATATAAGCAACATATTTTAATAAAATGGGTAAGGTATCTTTCCCTTCTTTTTTAAGCTGAACAACGGTTGGTAATAATAGCATTACAAACATCCAAGCAATAAAATAGACTACTCTACCAATTAAAGCTAAAGAAGCATATAAACCCGCTTCGTAAGACTCAAAATAATGTTTCACCAATAAAATATCACTGTTATTTATAATAATCTGAGTTAACTCATAAAAAGCTGTTATTATAAAAAAATTCTTCACTAATTTTTTATTATCAGCATCTAATACAAAAGGTTTAAACAAAGTAAAGTTGCTCGTTCTAAAAGGAATCAATCCAAAAACAAAAGAACAAAAAATACCAATAGCAATAATTAAAGACGAATCTACATCTAGAAAATATAACAACGCAAAGGTTAACAATAACCGACTGATCATTTCTGATTGATAGGTTACTGATAAAGATTTTAATTCTTGTTTCCCTTGAAAAACACCTCTATTAACACTCATTAAAAAGTAAAACGGAACTCCAAAACCAAAAATCACAAACATGGTAGAAGAAGTTGTTTTAAAAAAATGCTGTAATTGGGTAGAAAAAACAATAATTGCAATTCCTAAAAGGATACCAGTAAATAGCGCATTTTTGTAAATTTTAGAAATAAAACCACTAAATATTGAATCTTCAAAAAGCACAGAAAACTTAGCCGTTACCAATTGAAACGTCATGGCAACAAAAGACAACACTAATAAAAAAGTAATTAAAATAGCTGCATCTGCAAATTTTTCGGGTCCTAAAACTCTTCCTAAAACTAAATTATAAATGTAGTTTCCTCCATTTACCAAGAGAACACTTAACATAAATAGTTGTTCTGGCTTAATTTTGTTTTTTACAAATCGTATAACTTCTTGCATATTATGTATCTTTTTATTAAGCTATTTTGGGTTCTTTAAATTAATCATAAATAACTTTACATTAATGCATATTTGCATTATTATTTAAAATTATTTCTCTTTTTCTATAATTCTAAGCAAATATCACCTAGTTCCCTTAAAAAGAATCTCTAAAGACGTTGAAAAACACTTTTATATAGTTTAATGATTAATTACTATTGCTTAACTTGCCAATACAAAAAACAAAATCAATGAAATTAATATATTCTACTCTTATATTCTTTCTTTTCTTTAGTTTACAAGGTTTTAGTCAAGACATGAAAGAAGGTTTTACGTATTTAGAAACGGGTAAATACCAACAGGCTGAAGTTTTTTTTAAAGATGTTTTAAAAGAATATCCTACTAACAAAACAGCAAGACTTTGTTACGGAAGAGCCATTGGTTTAAACGGTAAGGCTACAGCAGCTGTAACACTTTTCACAAATCTGTTAAAAGATTATCCTACAGATTTTGAAGTAAAATTGAATTATGCAGAATCTTTACTTTGGAGCAAAAATTACCCTGATGCAAAAGTCTATTATCAAACATTATTAAAAGAAAATGATAAAAGTTTTGCTGCTTTATTAGGATATGCAAATACGTTATCTAATTTAAAAGAGTTTGAAGACGCATTAATCAATGTAGATAAAGCCTTAGAAGTATTGCCTGGAAACCCAAATGCATTGGTTTCTAAAAAATATATGAGATTAGGATTGGCAAATAAGAAAGTAACGGATCAAAAATATGAAGAAGCGGAAACCATTTTAAAAGAAAACTTTACTTCTTTTAAAGATGATAAAGAAACCTTACTTAATCTTGCTAATTTGTATTTAATATCCAATCAAACAGAAAAAGCAAAAAGCACGTATGAAATCATAGGTAAAAACCCTGCGGATAAATTAACATCTTTAAACGGTATTGCTTTGTCCTATCATTTAAAAGGTGATGACAAAACAGCCTTAACAGTTAGTGAAAAATCATTAAATAGTATTGATAAAAACACACCTGAAACCTTAAAAAATCAAACTATAGAAAGATACATTCAGGCTTTAATTTGGAATAAAAAATATACGCCTGCTAAAACTGAAATTGATAAGTTATTAGACAATAATAAGAATCCAGAAAACTGGATGCTTTCTTTAAGAGCTACCTTAAATATTTATAAAAGTGATTTTAAGAAAAGTATAGATGATTATAATTTAATCTTAAAAAAAGACAGTGCTTCTTTTGATGGTAATCTTGGAAAAGCAAATGCTTTAAAAGCCTCTGGTTATTATAACAATGCCTATAAAAGCGCAGAAAACACTTTAACTTTTTATGAAAAACAAAAAGATGCTTCTAATTTTATAAAACAATTAGATTTAAGTTTTACGCCTTTTGTAGAAACCAAATTTTCGTATTCTTATGATAACGGAAACAATGAAGCTAATGCATACGATGTAAAAGCAGAGATTCCGTTTTCTACAAAATTTAAAATTTTAGCCAATTATAATTATAGAACAACCTCTAATCCTGACACCAACTTAAAAGCTACCACCAATAATTTATTGCTGGGAGCTTCTTATCAATTATTAAATAATGTAACCTTAAAAGGAAGTTTAGGTGTTACTTCTTCAGATTCTGATGAAAGTAACTACAATCAACTTTTAACAGACATTTCATTAAATATAAAGCCTTTTAAACTTCAAAATCTAGAATTAGGTTATAAAAGAGATATACAAAATTTTAATGCGGCCTTATTAAATGAGCAAATTGTACAAAACAACCTAATATTAAATTATAGTTTAAGTACCAACTTTAATTTAGGTTGGTTTACTCAGTATTATTACACATGGCAAAGTGATGAAAATGCTAGAAATCTATTATTTACCTCTTTGTATTATAACCTATTTGCAAAACCTTCTATAAAAGCAGGACTTAATTATCAAAACATATCTTTTAAATTACAATTGCCAGAAGTATACTTTAGTCCAAGTAAATTTAATGCTGTAGAAATATTTGTAAATCTGATAAAAGATGAAGCGGCTGCAAAAAAGAAAGAATGGTTCTATGGATTAACAGCTGCAACGGGTTTGCAATACATAGAAGATGATGATGCGCAAAGCACTTATAGAGTCCAAGCTAAATTAGGCTATAAATTTTCTGAACGCGCGCTTTTAAACATCTACGGATTACAAAGTAATATTGCTTCTGCTGTTGCCACTGCAGGTTCTGCTGGTTTTACGTATACTGAATTCGGAGTAAGGTTTAAATGGGTTTTATTAAAAAAACCTTTATACAAAAAATAAGGGCAAAAGATTTCTCTTTTGCCCAAACAACATTCCTTCTGGAGATTGGGGGCTAGTTGACGATAAATGTTCCAGAATGTTGACTTTTTGTATCGTCAATTAGGCTATATTTATAAACTCCTTTTTTTAATTGAGGAGCATTGTATTGTACTTCTTTAGAAGATGAATGGGCACTTAATTTTTGAACATCTACTACTCTACCCATTACATCATAAACTTTAATTTGAATATCATTAGAAGCCACTGGCAATAAAATTGTTGTAGAACTTGTAAAAGGATTTGGATAATTTTTTAACTTGTTGTTCTTTTCTACGATAACATCATCTGTAATTAAAGTATTATTTATTGTAAATGCTATTTGGTTTATATCAAAATTAAAAGGTTTGTAATTGGTGTAATCTCCTATAATTGAAAACACTACCGTTTTAATATCTGTAATTGCCGCTTTATTCCCAAGATGATCTACAAAATCTGAAAAGGAAATACTGTACATTTTTTCTTTTGAATTTGCCGGAATTGTATAACGCAACCTATTTTTCCAAGCTCTATCTTCACTAGACATAAGTACTATTTCTACAGGCTCATTATTTCTAATTTTAAAATTAAGAAAGTTATATTTAACCACATTTAAAGTTTTATTTTCAGGTAAAAGATGTCTAAATAAATTAACATTTCCTTTTACCTCTCCAATAGCTTTAACACTTCGTTCTACTTCATAAACAGTTTCCTTAAATTCTCTTTTAAAGGTCTTTATTTCAAAATTTGAAACCATTGCATATTCTTTCAAATAATCTAAACCCCAAGGTCCATCTGCCAAATACAACGCATCTTTTTGATTAGAAGAAGTAGTTTCTAAATAAAACCCAATATCAAATAAAATACCTGTTTCTATAGCTAACACTTCATTATAATCACCCGAAAGTGAAAAAGTATTTGCTGCTTTAACGTGATCAGAAACTTCTGTATCTGCAATATTACCGACAAAATTAACGGCTTTTTCTTGAGTTCTATTGATTAAATTTAAATGGACAATACCGTTAGAGTAACTTCCTGTTTGTACAAAAACGTTTGGTAATACACTTTCTATAGTTTTGCTTTTAAGTGTACCTATTAGGCTATATTTTTCTAAAATATAATTTGCAGTTGCATAAACTTGAGCATAAGAACTTCCCCAAATTAAATAATTTTGATAATTCCCTGTAGGATATTGGTCTATATTCCAAAAACTAAACAACTCCTTATTGTTGTTATCTACTTTAATTGAAAAGCTTAAAGTATATTCAACTTTACCAGAAACGTTACGTATTTTAGATTTTATTACTTGATGCTCTTTTACTAAAACAGTACTAATGCTATCTAAACTAGCTCCATTTAATCGATTACAAATCTCTTTATAATGATTGTAAACACCGCCTTCCGTTTTTGTTGCAACAACCGAAGCTACTTTATGTTCTCGTTGATAATAAGCTACCGATAAAAAATCTTTTATATTTTTATTAACGACCAGTTTTTCTGGGATAGAAACAAATGCTGTTTCTGTATGATTTATTCCTGTTTCTGGTAAATATTCGTTGAAAGAATTTGTATAATTCTTTTTATAAAGTTGCTTATTTTTTACACCTTCTATACTAACAAAATCACTTTTGTCTGTTTGAGCGATGGTGTTTCCTATTGTTACAAAAAGGAGAATTAGCAATATTTTTTTTATGATATGTTTCATTATATCACAAAAATAAACACAAAGTAAAGGTGATTTATTAACTTTTAGCCACTAACACTTTAACTATAGATGAGCTGTAAGACTTGTTTAGACAAACATTAAAGTAGGTCTAGCCTTTTCATTAATTCTGGACGCTTAGACCTACTAACAGGAATAACATCTTTTTTGATTAAAACGCTATTATCTTCAATATCTATAATTTTTTTAATATTGATAATGTACGAACGGTGTATTTTTAGGAATAAAGAATCGGGAAGTTTTTCTTCTATTTTTTTAAGTGTAGAATGCACTGTATAATCTTTACTTTCTGTTTTTATTTTAATATAATCGCCTTTTGCTTCTATTAAATAAATACTTGGTAAATCTATTTTTATTAATCTACGATCTATATTTACATAAAAATCGTTTTCAGTATCTTTAGTTTTAGCAATTTGTTTTGCAGAAGTAGTTACAGATATATTTTTTTTCTCGGCCTTTTCTATTGCCTTTTTAAAACGTGGCAACTCTACTGGCTTTAATAAATAATCTACAATAAAATCATATTCAAAAGCTTCTATAGCAAATTTTGGATCTGATGTTGTTAAAATAATTTTTGGTGGATTTTTTAGACTTCTAATAAAATCTAAACCACTAAAATTGGGCATATGAATGTCTAAGAAGATTAAATCTACTTCATTTTCATTCAAATATTTTATTGCTTGTATGGCACTAGGAAACTCTTCTAAAATATTTAAAGAATCTATTTCATTGCATAAGGTTTTAATTATAACCCTTGCCATTTTTTCATCATCAATAATAATACAATTCATAAAACTTATATAGTTTCTATATACGTTGTAATTGCTTTTAAAATTTTTTCAAAATCTTCTTGTTTCTCTAAACTTAGTTCTCGAAGGTTGTGTTCAAACTCATTAGCAATTTCGTAACTCTTTTCGAGACCTAAAATACTAATTTTATGTTTAAGTTTATGAACACTTTCTTCTATTTTTTTAAATTCTTTCTTTTCTAGGTAATCATAGTACTCTTTCTTTTCATCTGGAAACTCTGTTTTAATAACGTCTATTAACTCATTTCTAATAGATTCGTCTCCTCTTGCTAACTGTTCTATGTATTCTAAATTTGGTTGTTCCATCTTTATTTTTTTATGCTAAAATAAAAAGTAGAGCCTACTTTTGGCTCAGATTCTAAATAAATTTCTCCTTTATATACTTCTACAATCTTTTTTACAATAGATAAACCTATTCCTGTAGACTGATAATCATCTTCTAATTTTTGAAATGCCACAAATATTTTATCAAAATACTTACGATCAATTCCGTTACCATTATCTTTTATATAAAATCTCCAAAAATCAGGAGTTTCTTTAAAGCCAATTTCTACCGTTTTGGCTTCTTTATCATTAAATTTTACAGCATTATTTATTAAATGCTTAAATAATTGGTTTAACCTAAATTTATCTCCTTTTATAGTTGGCAATTTTTCTGGAATACTAAAAGTAGCCGCATTTGATATTTCTTTATTATTTAAAATTTCATCTACTAAAGTATCTATACTTACATCATAAAAATCTTTTTCAATTTTACCAATGGTAGAATATTGTAAAATCCCTTTTACAAGTGTATCCATTTTTTCTACATTTTCTCTAATAAATTGTAAATTCTCTTTACCTGTATCATCTAACACACCAGAATAATCTTCTAAAACCCATGCCGTTAAAGCCTCTATACTTTGTAAAGGCGATTTTAAATCGTGAGAAACCATGTGCGCATAATCATTTAATTCTTGATTTTGGCGCTCTAAATTTCTTAAAAGTTTGTCTTTTTGTTGATTAATTTTAATGATTTCTTTGGTTTGATTGTCTATAAAATCAACCAATTTTAAAGAATCTACACTTTCTTTAGGACGATTATTCTTTAAATCATAGAACTGTAATTTGTCTATGACACTTTCTAATTTTGAGATTACTTTTTTTTGAGAATCAGATTCTTCTCTTAATTGTTCATTAGCACAAAACAGCTCTTCAGAACTAAATGTTGTAGCTCTCTGAAGCATTAAAAACTGCTCTTCTGAAGTACTATAAGATTTATCAATAGCCTCTAAGAATTCTTCTAACTCAGCGTTAGACTGCAATTCTTTGGGTAGATATTTTCTTATTTGTCTTTTTAATAAAGAATTCATTATTCGCTAATTAGTGTAACTGTCATGGTTTGGTTATGTAATTCACAACTATTTTCTCCTATAAAAGGCGCTATTTCTCCGTAAGAATACAACCCTGTTATGGTTGTTGCATCTCCTACAACTTCCATTACCTCTTCTACTTCTTCTTCTACTCTTTGGTCTAAAACTAGTTTTCTACCTATACAACTTACTAAAATGGCTAATTCTGGTTTCTTTTTTCTAAACTCTAAAGCATTTTTAGCCGCTTTTTCTGCTGCATTTACAATATTATCTACATTGGTCATCATTAATTGTACTTTAGAATTCTCTAAAATATCACCCGCCAAAATCATAGAATTTTCTTCTTCATCTATATTTAAAATACTTCTTACAATGGTGTTGTGCCCATCTTCTGTTTTTACATTTAACGGGTATAATAATGCTGCACCTGGCAATTCTTTAGATTTTTCTCCTAAATATTTCTTATATAAATCTAATGCAGGTAAATTATCTAATTCATATAACGTATTTCCTTCTGATTTTGTTACAATTCTTTCTGGTCCAAAAGGTGTCCAACCGCCATTAATAGAAAATGTAATCTCTAAAGACTCACCATACAAGCCAATAGCCACTATTTCTCCTGATTTTGGTTTTTCGTTATAAGAAGCTATTGTTTTTTCAAATCGAGCATCATCTCCACACAAAGCACCCGTAATTAATAAATTATTTTCTGTGGCAGCATTCATACCTCTTGTTAATTGACTTCCGTTTATAAAACTTCCTTCAGAAACAACAAAAACGTGCTTTAAACCTTCTTGAGAAAATTGGCTAATTAAATCTTTACCTACAGAAAAACTATCTACTTTAGAATCTGAATTTGAGTCTAAAACATTTGTAGTTTTAATTATAAAATTACTTTTTTCAAATTCTATAGCTGTAATAGTAATACTTTCATCATCTATAGATTCTGATGAAATATCACCACAAGCAGACCCAAATACAATATGTCCGTCTTTAAATTTTGTTCTAATTTCATCAAAAATAGCTTCGTCTTCTAATAAAAACCTATTTCCAAAAACAAGTACTAAAGGAGCTTTTAGAGGGATGTTTTCTGATAAGTATTTCCAATCAGAATTTTTATTTTTTTTAAGTTGTACAGTTTTCATTTAAGTTTTTTTTATGGTGAAGTAAAAAGTAGTTCCTTTATTTGGTTCACTTTCTAACCAAATAGTTCCCTCATGTAAGTCAATTATTTTTTTTACAATTGACAGCCCTATTCCTGTAGAATCTTCTCTTTTATTTAAAGAGGTAAAAACTTCAAAAATTTTATCATGATATTTTTTTTCAATTCCAATACCATTATCTCTAATAGAAAATTGATAAAAAGAAGCATCTTCTTTATAATCTACTTCTACAATACCTATTTCTTTATCACAAAATTTAATTGCATTACTTATAAAATTTTGAAATAATTGTTGAAATTTGGTTTTATCTCCTTTAACAATTGGTAATTTTTTTAAAACATTAACAGAGATGTTTTCGGGTATAAATAATATCTTTTTTAAATCTGATAATGTGTTATTTAAATCTACATTTTCATCTTCTTGTGTGCTAGAACCAGCACTAGAATATTCTAAAACATCAGAAATTAGTTTTTCCATAGTTTCTAAAGTATCTTCTACAAGATCAAAATTTTGAAGTGTCATTTCATCAAACTTACCTTCGTTATCTGCTTTAATCCAAGAAACCAATGCGTCGATACTTCTAAGTGGCGATTTTAAATCGTGAGAAACAATATGTGCATATTCATGTAAATGTTCATTACTTTTTTCTAATTCCTTTAAAATTTGCTCTTTTTGTAATTGCAACCTTTTAAATTTAGTAATATCTAGATTCAAAGCAATAGAACCAATATTTTCTCCCAACAAATTATAATTTGGAGCAGCACTTACCAACCAATATTTAGTTTCTCCACTTTTATTTTTTGTTTTAAATTCATAAGAGGTAGATTCTCCTTTAAGGCGTTTTTCTTTTTGATCTTTTACAACATTTGAACTATCGTTAAATGCAAAAATATCACGACCTACTTTTCCTATTAATTCTTCTTTGGCATACCCAGACATTTCTAAAAAACTTTGATTTACCATCGAAATTTCATCATCTGTATTAATCTCTACCAAACCTAAATTCATATTGGCAATTATACTGCTATATTTTTCTTTTTCACTTTCTAAACTTAAGCTGTATTTTTTTTCTAAGGTAATATCTCTAAAGGTCCATAAATACCCCTTTATTTTGCCTTCTATAAATATGGGTATATAATTTCTTTCTAAAATGATACCATCTACCATTTCTAGTTGCTCTCCAAAAACAGGTTCTCTAGCAGCCACTATTTCATCCATTCTATCTACAAATGATGTAGGTTCTTTAAATAAGACTTTGTTATGTTCTGAGGCTACTTTACAATCCATCCCCAATAAATCTTGAGGTTGTGCATCAACTTTAAATAATTCGCAAAACTTTGTATTTGATAATACTATTTTTCGATTTTCATCTTCTAAAATAATACCACTATTTAAGTTTAACACAAGTGCTGCTAATCTATTTTCTGACTCTACTAATAAATATTCTTCTTCTTTTTCTTTTGTAATATCTCTAATAATACCTTGCGCTGCAATTGCTTTATTTTCTTTATTATAAACAATAGTTGCATTTATTTGCACCCATTTTATTTCTTTATTTTTGGTATAAACTCTTGCTGTAAAACCATTAAAAAAACCTTTTTCATATAATTCTGTAAAAGACTTATAAGTATATTCTACATCTTCTGGGTAGATAATTTCTGTGACATTAAAATCTTCTACTTCAATATTGTACCCAAAAAGACTTACAGCTACCTCGTTCATTTTTAAAACATTACCAAACAAATCCATTACTAGATATGCATCATTAATGTTATCAAACAACCCTTTTAATGTAGATGATTTTTCTTCTAAAAGTTCATTTAACTTTATATTAGAATCTTTTAATTCTTCTGAAAGCTCATATAAATCTCTAGATTTATCTTCTAGAATTTTTTCGGCAGCTTTTCTAGCAGCTTTTTCACGTTTTAGGGCGCGTTGTAGTATTTCTATTTGATCTTGACTCATTATTTTTTATTAACAATAAATCGAACCTCTGTACCGTCTTCTTTAATTTTTTCTAATACTATTGAAGCTTCTGTATTAAAATGCTCAAAAGTTTTATTCATTAATCCTAATCCAAAATGATGCATTGCTCTACTAGATTTATACACCATTGTTAAAGAGTTCTCTGTTTTTTCTTCTACTACAAATGTTGGCAATTCTGCTTCTGGATAAATTTTTTGCACCTCTACGTGTATATGATTTTCAATAGAAGCCAACATTTCTATTGGGTCTTTATAGGTTGCTAAAAGACCAGGATAACTTCTTTCTATCATTCCAAAAAAGTGTTCTGCATAAACCAAAAGTAAGTTATCTGTAGAAATACCAGTGTTATCACTAAGGTTTGTTACTAATTGTAACATCTCAGAAAAACTATAAGTTCCAACAGATGTATAAATTCCTTCTGACGCTAATTCTGATTGATAAATAATTTTATCAACCATTTCTAAACCAAACTTTTCTTCTACTAGATCTAAAAATTCTGTAAAAACAATTCCTTTCATAATTAGTATTTTTTTAATTCATTCACACTCCAATATGACAATACTGTTTCAATCTTTTTAACATAATCATCATATTTTAAAGGCTTTAAAATATAACCAGAAACACCAAGTTTATAACATTCTTCTAAATCTTTTTGATTATCTGAAGTAGTTAATATGACAGTAGGAATATGTTGTATATTTTCATCCTTTTTTAAGATCGATAGAAATTCTATCCCACTCATTTTAGGCATGTTTAAATCTAATAAAATTAAATCAGGAAAATTACTTTTATCCTGCAAAATTTCTAATGCTACTTCACCGTTTTTAGCTTCCTGCATTGTATGATCTAATTTTAACAATGAAAGTGTTCTTTTCATTTTCATTATTTCAATTAGATTATCTTCTATTAACAATACTTTCAAATTTTTAGACATTTTGTAGGGTTTAACTTTTAATTTCTACAAATTTAGGTTAATAAAACAATGTCTTTTATAGGTAGTTGGTCAGACAATTTAAAGTATCGATGAAATGCAAAAAAGTATAGATAAGATATTTTGGTCTAAACCAAAAAACTCCAACTTTTCAGTTGGAGTTTTTATAAAAAAAATACTTAAATTTATTTTCTAACAGCTTTTACAATAGCTAAAGCTGCTCTTACATCTTTTTCTAATTTTGCATAATCTTTGTTAGCAATAATTTCTTTAGAAATTAATTTAGATCCCATACCAACACAAGTAACACCTGCATCAAACCAACCTTTTAAGTTTTCTTCTGTAGGAGAAACTCCACCTGTTGGCATTACACTTGTCCAAGGTTGTGGGCCTTTAACTCCTTTTACAAATTGAGGTCCATAAATATCACCAGGGAATAATTTTACGATTTCGCATCCTAATTCCTCTGCTCTAGTTATTTCTGTTAATGTACCACAACCAGGAGACCATAATACTTTTTTACGGTTACAAACAATTGCAATATCTTCTCTTAAAACAGGAGTTACAATAAAATTTGCTCCTAATGCCATATATAATGAAGCTGCTCCTGCATCTGTAACAGAACCAACACCCATAATCATACCTGGTAATTCTGCAATAGCATATTTTGTTAACTCACCAAAAACTTCGTGAGCAAAATCTCCACGTGCTGTAAACTCCATTAAACGAGCGCCACCATCGTAACATGCTTTTAATACTTTTTTACTTAATTCTATATCATTATGAAAAAACAAAGGAATCATCCCTGTATCTTTCATAACTTGTGCTACTTCTAATCTTGAAAATTGTGCCATTTCTATTATTTTTTAATTGTGTAAATGTTTAACTGTGTAAATGTTGTAATAAAATATTACGATTAAACAATTACACAATTAGTCCAAAAATTTATCTTGCTACTCGTCCAGAAGCATCACCACCCATTAATTTTTCTACTTCTGCAACTGTTACTAAATTTGCATCACCTTTAATAGTGTGTTTTAAACAAGATGCCGCAACTGCAAAATCTAATGCATTTTGATCATCTTCTGGGTATGTTAATAATCCGTAGATTAAACCTCCCATAAATGAATCTCCACCACCTACTCTATCTACGATATCTGTAATTTGGTACTGACGTGTTTGTAACATTTCTTTACCATCATATAAAACTCCTGCCCATGTGTTATGAGAAGCAGAAATAGAACCTCTTAAAGTAGTAATTACTTTTTTAGCTCTTGGAAATTTCTCTGTCATTTGTTTACAAACAGATAAAAAAGCTTCTGCTTTTACATCATGACCAGCTGTTTGAACTGCTGCTCCGTCTGGTTTAATACCAAAGTGCATTTCTGCATCTTCTTCGTTTCCTAAAATAATATCACAGTAAGAAGTTAATTCTGTCATAATAGATTCTCTATGTGCAGCATCACAGAAATTCCATAATTTAGCACGATAGTTTAAATCTGTAGAAATAGTAATTCCTTTTGCGCTAGCAGCTTTTACAGCTTCTAAACAAACATCTGCAGAACCTTGAGAAATTGCAGGCGTAATTCCTGTCCAATGGAACCATTCACAACCTTCAAAAACAGCATCCCAATCGATCATACCAGATTCTATTTCTGCAATTGCAGAATGCGCTCTGTCATAAACCACTTTAGATCCTCTAGATACAGCCCCTGTTTCTAAGAAATAAATTCCTAAACGGTCTCCACCATAAACAATCTTATCTACACCAACTCCTCTTTTACGCATTTCCATCATTGCACACTCACCAATATCATTTTTTGGTAAACGAGTTACAAAATCTACATCTACTCCATAATTGGCTAATGATACTGCTACGTTAGATTCTCCACCACCATAAATAGCGTCAAAATTATTTGCTTGTGAAAATCTTAAAAATCCTTGAGGAGCTAATCTCAACATGATCTCTCCAAATGTTACTACTTTTGCCATTCTAAATTCTATTTTAATATTACAGTTAATTGGTTAAACGTTTAAGCAGTTTTCTAAAATAAAATCAAAAGGAAAGATTTACACTATCATTTTGATTATAAATATTATCGTACTACATTTGCTTAAACGATTAAGCAAAGATATAAAAAAAATATTATCAAAAAGAAAACTACCATAAAAGATATTGCAAATGTTCTAAACATTTCACCTGCAGCTGTTTCTAAAGCCTTACATAATGATACTCGAATTAGTGAGAAAACAAAAAAAGCAGTTAGACAGGTAGCAAAAAATCTTAATTACCAACCAAATTATTTAGCAAGTGCTTTAAGAAGTGGAAAAAGTAAATTAGTTGGTGTAATAGTACCTAGAACAAACAGCAACTTTTTTTCATCAGTCATTCAAAATTTAGAAGAAGTTTTAAATAAAGAAGGTTATAATATTATTATTACACAATCTAACGAATCTTTTAAAAAAGAGTGCGCTAGTATCGATACCTTATTATATACACAAGTAGATGGCATAATTGCTTCTATGGCCAATGAAACTGTAGATTTAACGTATTTTGAAAAAGTTAAAAAAGCAGGCATTCCATTAATTATGTTTGATAGAGGTGAAAATGATTTAAATGTAGATTATATTGGTATAGACGATTACAATAGTAGCCAAATAATTGTAAAGCACTTGGTTGATAAAGGCTGCAAAAGAATTGCCCACATTGGTGGTTTTAAGCATACTAGAATTTTTAACAATAGAATTAGAGGTTATATTGATGCTCTAAAAAAAAATAATTTACCTTTAAATGATGAGTTACTAATAGAAAGTAACCTTAGCATAAAAGATGGAAGAGAAAAAATGACTCAGCTTTTATCTCTAAAAAACAGACCAGACGCTGTTTATGTTGCAGGTGATTATGCTGCATTAGGTGCTTTACAAGTATTAAAAGAAAATAATATTAAAATACCTGATGAAATTGCTTTGGTTGGTTTTGGTAACGAACCCTTTACATCGATGACTACACCTACAATAACAAGTATAGATCAGCATAGTGATGAAATTGGTAAACAAGCTGCCTTTGCGTTCTTAGAACACGCAAAAAAAGCAGTGGTTAAACAGACCTTTACCAAAAGAATTTTAGATGTTGCACTGATAGCTAGAGACTCTACAGATAGAAAGCATTCTTAACCTTTTCTTTCTATTTTTTTTAGAAACTTTACCGTATTTTTGTTCTCTTTTTAAAGAACTCCAATTACTTGCTATGAAACAACTCATTATTTTATTATTACTAATTATTGCTTTTAGTATTGGTTTTGGAAAGTACCAAGAATACAAAAGATACAACGCTCCTAATGTTAATTATAAAACAACGAAAAAATTAGATTTAGACTATTACAATCAAGAAACTGTACTTAATTACTATAAAGCCATTGAAGACGTAAATAGTTTTGTAAAAATGCAATGGACTGCTAATGATATAGATGTTAGAACCCCAGAAGACGATACTGAAAAAACTAAATTAGCTGTTAAAAAGTATGCAAATAAACTTGCTATTATTAAATACTATGAAAGTAAATTAGAAAACTCTCAAATTTTAAAAGCAAACGGTTTAAATAACAAAGAAATACAATTTTTAGAAGAAACAGGAACTAATTTTAAAGCCTACCAAAAATCTTTAGCAAAAAACAAAATTAAAAGGATGTTTAATCCTGATAAAGCTTTGATTAATGGCCATAAAACTGCTTTTATTTATGAAATACAAAAGCAATTAAACAAAAAAGGTTTTGAGATTACTACAGATGGTGTTTATAAAATTGAAACACTGAATGCTATTAAAATTTTTGAAGAAAAAAACAACCTATTTGCTGATGGTGTTTTAGATATTTTAACTTTAGATACTTTATTTGAATAACCAAAGATGTTAGCTTTTACTAACATCTTAAAATTATTTTTTGTTTTTTGAAGCTTTTGCCTTTGAGTCAGTATTCTTATGATCTTTGGTTTTCTTTTTCTTCTTATTTGGCATTTTACCTTTTATTCTATCTTTTTCTATAGTAATGTCTGCCATAAATTCTGAATTAAACGTATGTTCTTTTGCTAATTTTATATATGTTATAGCTGTTTTATAATCTTTTAATTGCTCATATAAAATGGCTTTTTTAAGATATAAAAGTGCTTTATCAGATCCTTTTACTTTTAATGCAAAATCTATAAAATCTTCTACTTCTTTGTAATCTTCATTCCATAGAAGTGTGTTTATATATGGTGTATAAACCTCAAAAGCATGAATATTTTCTGCCAAAGCTTGTTTAAAATAAGCTATTGCTTCTTCATATTTATACAACTTTTCTGCATAAACTCTTCCCATTAAAGTTAATGCCATTGTATTTTTATCATCATAAGACAACGCAAAATTTAAAGCCTCCATTACCTCTTCTAAATCGAAAGGATAACTTTCTAATGCTTTAAAAATATAATTATTTACTAGTGTTCCCATTTTTTTTCTTTGTTTGTCATTGTAAAATACAATGACTCTTTTATTCTATTTTAAAAATCATTTTAAGTTGATTGCGCTACTTTTAAATAATTTTTATTTTTTTTGATGTCTCTTTTTCATTTGTATGCTATTATAATATACACCTTTTTTTTTGTAAATTATTAATAACAACATCTTCTTTGTTTATGTATTCATCAATTGTGCCATTTTATAAACTGCTTTCTAGAGAAAGAATTGTTTATCAATTCTTTTAGAAATATTCTTAAAACTTTAGCAACGACAAAAGTACGTCCTCTTTTTCCTTTTTTTACAGATATTTCTATTATATTTTTATCTTTTGATATAAAACAGTGAAAAAGGTTTAAAATGGACTTTTATAAAAATACAAATGCATTCTTTTATTTTGTTAATTCGTTGGCAAAATTGCTTGCGTTAGGGATTGAAACGGCATCCTTTTTGTTTTTTTTACAAAAAGATATAGTGAAAAGCCCGACCTTTAGGTAACGCACAAAAAGGGTATTATTTTGCATAAAAAAACGTCTAAAAAATTAATTTTAGACGCTTATACTATTTTAATTTAATGTTATTATTTTATAAATTTTGTAGTTACGACCGTATTATTTACGGTGTAGTTTATTAAATTAATATTAGATGCTATGTTAGAAACATCTAAAGATTTAGTGTTTTTACTGATGGCTTTTTAGATATTTTAACTTTAGAGGCTTTATATTATAAATAAAACATACCATATTAATTTAAATAAGCAGTACAATAATTATTTTATTGTACTGCTTACTATTTTTTATACAAACTTGTTTTTTTTACAATTTAGAAAGTAAGATTGTTTTTAGAACTCCTTTATTTTGAATAGAAACAACATATAAACCTGTTTTTAATTGAGAAATATCTAATACTGTTTTAGATGTATTTTCTAATGTTTGTTTTATTACAGCTTTACCTTGCAAATCGAATATTTTTACGATTGCTCCTTTTTCTGGTATATGGGTAATTGTTAACTGTTGATTTCTAACAGGATTAGGATATAATTTTATTTGCTCTTTTATTTTTATCTCTGAAACTTTTTGTAAACTTTGTACACTATTACAACTTGGTGCTGTTGTAGAATTATTAAAGTAAATTGTAAAGTTTCCACTTTTAGAAACCATTACAAAATTTCCATTATTTTCTGCTACCCAATAAGAATCATCTAAATTAGAAATACCCGAATTACTGATAGTTAACTCTGGCTTTGACTTACTAAAATCATAGGTCATTTTCTTTTTTAAATCTAGATAATAAGTAGGAACACCATTATTGGTATTTATTGCAAATCTGCCCAATATATTACTTGTACTATTCCAGTTAATTCTAAATTTTTTTAAATTAGATAAATCTGGTCCTCCTGTACCAAGTACGTGTGCATTTAAAAAAACAGCATCTGTAAATGTTGGTAACGCGTTTGGTGATGGCGTATTAAAAACACAACTTGTATCTGTATCTATTACATTACTTACTGTAACGGTAATATTAGCTTCTGCTGTAGCGCCTATATTATCGATTGCTTTTACAGACAAATTATAGTTTCCTATTTGTGCATTTGTAATGCTATATTTATACGGAGCGGAACTATCTTCACCTAATTTTTCGTTATTATTATAAAATTCTACTTTAGCAATACTACCATCACTATCTGCTGCAATAGCTTCTATAGAAATTGTTTCTCCTACTGTAAATTTAGTTCCATTATTAGGCAATTTAATGCTAACGGTAGGGGCACTATTACCTGCGTCTCCATTATCACATTTTACAATATTCCAACTAGGGCAAGATAAAACCATAGCTTTTAAAGAAAAACTACTTGTTGGGTCTGCTGTATTAGGATTACGAGTATTGTTCCAGAAATGAATTTCTGAAGGGCTACCTCCTTTTGCTCTCATTGAAGGAATATCTGCTCCTCTTGTACCTAAATTAAATGTATTATTAAAAACAGCATTTCTATAACCTGTATTGTAATTTGTTTTTCGATCTTGAAAATCTATTGCAGAATTTATAATTGTAGATCCATCTAAATTAAAAGTATTACCATACACAAAGGTATACGCTCCTTTAAGATCTATAAAAGCGTCTGCACTATTTTCTCCTGTAATTCCCTCTGCAGAAAAAGTACAGTTTCTAATAATAGTATTTAAAGTTCCTTCTTTTATATCTACCCCTTCTGCAGCAACATTAGGACCAATAATACAATTTTCTATTGTATTATTATTACAATCTGGACTATAAGGATTGTTGTGTTGAGATTTATCTGAACCAACATACAAACCCTCTCCAAAACCTGGTTTTTTAACACCTGTATTAGAAACGTTACAACCAGTAACTAAATTATTACTAGAGCCATCTCTTAAATGTATACCTTCTTCTCCGATATCTCTAACTGTTATGTTTTCTATAAGACCATTATTTGCATTATCAAAGACCAATCCTTTAGAACCATCTTCTAAAATAAGGTTTTTTATTTGCCAGTAATCACCTATAATTCTCATTACGTATCCATCATATTTACCTTCTTTTCCTTTAAGAATTGGAGGGTTAAGAGCATCTTTTGCTCTAATTATAATAGGCTTATCTGCATTACCATCTTTTGCAGAAAAAAATAGAGATGCTCTACCATTAGTATTGTCTTTTTCTAATGCAACATAAGTACCTGGAGCTATAACAATTTCGTTTCCTGGTTTTGCATTTTTCATTGCATTTAAAATACACTCTACAGTATTACATTCAATTTTACCTGTAGTGGTAGTATCTTCATTTTTAGGAGTATCATCTGACCAGTTTTTTATAATGTCTTTTACAAATACTCCTGTTGCAGTTAAATCATCATTTTGCAACCCAGAAATTCCTTTACCCGAATTTATAATTGAAGCTCCTTCTGGTTTATCGCTAACCGCCCAATTTACATGACTTATTTTATTTTCCTTTAAAAAACGCATCCATTCTTCTGTTTCGGAAACAGATGCATCTCCTTTACCGTCTGCATTTACAGCTCCCCATTCTGTTGCAAAAATTGCAACTCCGTTATTTAATGCTTTTTTAACTTTGTCTCTTAAAAATCCAGAATGTGTACCCGCATAAAAATGTAAAGCATATGCTGTATTACTATCTACTATTGGGCTTTGAGATGCAACATCAACATCTTGAGACCAATTAGGGGAACCTACAATAATTAAATTATCTGAATCTTTAGAACGAATTGCATTAATTACCTGAGTGGCATAGGATTTTACCACAGACCAAGGTTGCTTTATGGGTTCATTATAAATTTCATAAATAACATTATCATTTTGTCCGTATAACTCTGCCATTTCTCTAAAAAAGGCAACAGATTCTTCTTGATAATTTTCAGCCTCATGGGTATGCCAATCTATAATAACATAAATACCTTTGGCTATTGCAGCATCTATTACTTTTTTAATTTTGTTTTTTTGAGCAATAGGACTATCAATGTATCCTGTTCCTCCATCCCATGATTCTTTTACACCCATGGCAATTCTAATAATTGAACTATTCCAATTATCAGCTAAGTGATTCACTGTACTCGAATTGTAAAAATCTGAAGAATCTCCTGCGCTACTCCAAAACAAGCTGTTACCAGCTAAACTAATAGAGGTGCCAGATTTGTCTACAATAGTATTACCATCAACCCGTAATCTACCATGTTTATCTACAATAGATTGAGCTTGGATACCATAGGATATCAATGAAAAAATAAATAATGCGTAAAATTTTAGTTTTAGTTTGGTCATAATTATAAGTTTTTATATCGCTAAATTAACACAATTACTCATTCTAAAAAACTAAAAAACAAACCATAACAACCTAAAAAACAAACAATTAAACTATTATACTCCTATTTAGGATAATAGTTATATTCTTTTGATAAATATTTAAGTTTATTTCTTTTAAAAGAATGGTTTCATAAATAAAATACATCTATCACAATTATTTACAACAAAAAAAAGTGCCTAAAATTTAATTTAGACACTTTTACTATTTTATTTAAAGTTCTTAATCTACAATATTGAGTTTAGTAGTAGCAAATGAAGTCAGTTTATATTTACTCATACATTAAAAATTACTGTTTTGTTAAAAATTTAGGTTATAAAAATGTAAAAAAAAGAGATCCTAAAATAGCATCTCTTTTAAATTATTATAAAGAAGTAAAGTTATTCTTTAATAAACTTTGCAGTACCTATAGCATTATCTACAGTATATTTAATTAAATAAATACCAGATGCTAAGTTAGAAACATCTATAGATTCACTGTTTTTATTGATTGCTAAACTGATAACTTGTTTCCCTAAAATATTATAAATAGCAGCATTTTTAATAGTGCTTTCTGCTGAAATATTTAAACTGCTCGTAGTTGGGTTAGGATACATAGACACATTTAATTGTTTATTATCTGACACGCTTGCTGTTGCTGCATTAAACAACATAAGATCGTCTATATAAAAGGTATAGTTTGCACTTCCGTCTCCCATAGTTCCTAAATCGAAAATTAAAACAACGCTGTCATACGATCCACTAGGAATTGCTGAATAATCGAAGGTTAAAGTTTCCCACGCATTTGCTGTGGTTATGGTTACTTCTTTCTCGAAACTAGTAGCTGGACTTGCAGAATTTTCTACTTTTAATAACACTTTTGCATTTGCTCTTGGCGAATATACTTTCATTGTAAAAGTATCATTTGCTGTAAAATCCATTGCTGAACTTAATTTTACGACACTTCCACCCCAAGGTTGACCTGCATTTTTTACCATTTTACCTACATTTGCAGAAGAATTATCTGCATTGTTATGTGGGTTTGTTTCTGTGGTAACAACTCCTCCATCAAAATTGGTCCATGTTGTTGCACTTTCAAAATCTAAAGGTAATGCTACTGTAGGAAGCACAACACCTGAAGAAGTTAATGCAATATCATCTATATAAAAAGTAAAGTTAGCAGAACCATCTCCAACTGTTCCATTATCAAATATTAAGACCAATTTATCATACGAATTAGCCTTACTAATAGTTGCATAATCAAAGGTTAAAGTTTCCCATCCGTTGATTATGGTTGTTGTAACTTCTTTTTCGAAACTAGTATTCGCATCCGCAGAATTTTCTACTTTTAATAAAACTTTCGTTCCTATTCTTGGTGAATATACCTTCATTGTAAAAGTATCATTATTAGCAAAATCCATTGCAGAACTTAACGTTAAGGCACTTCCACCCCAAGGTTGACCATCAAATTTTACCATCTTACCAACTTTTGCAGAAGTATTGTCTGCATTTTTATAAGGGTTTGTTTCTGTTGATACAACTCCTCCATCAAAATCTGACCAAGTTATTTCGCTTTCAAAATCTAATGGTAACGAAGCAGTACCTGCAACAGGAACTTCTGGTGCATCTGTTAATTTTTCTGCATTAAATTTAATATTGTCTATATATATGGTATTTCCTGGTGCTCTATCTGCCATATCTTGCGTCCAATCTACAAAAACAACCATTTGACTGATGTTAGATAAATCTCCATTAGGGTTTATTCCAGAAAGATCAAAAGTTAATGTTTGCCATTCATTTACCACTGTATTACCAACATTCTGGTCTGTAATCTGAAATGATGTTCCTGCACTATTGGTCCCCATTTTAATACCTACAGTACCTACGTAATTTTTATGTACGTCCATAGTTAAGGTTAAGTTACTTACAACACCCATATCTATTTTCCATGTTCCAAATTTAGAGTCTTCCCATTTATTATTAACACCTGCATAAAAAGCATTTCCAGGTCCCATAACAACTTTCATTACTTTAGAAGCAGTAGTATTTACACCATTTAAATTGGGGTTATCTACAATCTCTGCAGGAGCAGGTTGGTTATCAAACGTATACCAATTAGACGCAATTCCAGATGGCGTACCTTCTTCAAAATCTAAATGATATTCTTGTTGTTGAGAAAAGCCTATTGATGTGATCAATAAAGCAAATAATAGAGTAATTTTTTTCATAATAGTTATTTCTTTAAATTAGTGTATTCAATATTAACCTTAAACTATACAATATTGATTTTTTAGACCTAAACAAAAAACATACAGTTTGAAAAAAATGATAAAAAAATGAATTAAAATAGCAACAAAAGCAATGATAGCATCATAATAATAGCAAATTATTAAGAATGAATAAAAGACAACAAATAAGCATTATTTTACAACTGTATAGGTAATGTATTGTTTAAATAGTAAGTGTTGTTGTTCTAATTTTTGATGTATAGCTGCATTAAAAAAAAAGAGGACTATAAATAACCAAACACGGACAACAACAGCACAAAAAAAACATATTAAAAACCTAATAAACAACAAGATAACACCACTAAAAAAACTATTAAGAGCTTAATAATATAAAGCTATTAAGAAAGTTACACTCGTTATTAATATACTTATAACCATAACCAACCTCTTTATATAGATTGATTTTGATACGTTTTAAGGACTTCTTAAAAAAACATAAAAAAACGCTATAAATATCAAGTATTTATAGCGTTTATAAAGAAACAGAAGTTGTTTCATTGATACTATATGCTAATTTATATTTTCTTTAAAGTTTCTTGCTTTAAGGCTTTTCTTTTATTTAATTCTGCACTAATTTCTATTGCTCTTTCTTCTGTTAAATCGTAATCTCTCATAATATACATAGCAATTGCGGTCCCTAAAATAGGAAAAACAGAGAAGAAAAATCTTAACCCAGTAACTGCTCCTTCTGGCTGCGTAGCGGCATCTGGTGTAAAATCTACCATAAGCATTATTAAGCCACTTAAACCACCTGCAATGGCAAAACCAAATTTTACCATCCACCAATAAATTGCGCCAAAAATCCCCTCTCTTCTTTGTCCGAAATTTAATTCATCTAAATCGCAAATATCTGCGGTCATAGACATCATTATTGTAAATAAACCACCTATACCAAAAGAAAAAAAAGGTAGCGCTAACAAAAATAGATAGGGTTTGCCTGGTATAAAAAGAAACCACAATAAAATGTATCCAAATATTGAAATTCCTTGTGAAATTAAAAAAGCATTCTTTTTACCCATTGCTTTAGATATTTTGGCAACTACAGGTATCACCAAAAAGGTAGTTATTAAAGCACCTACACTACCAAATAGTGTTGGCCAAATCCAAGCTGCGGCAGCATCACCATTAAACAAATAATAAACAATGATAAAAAAAGAAAAAGCTGCAACCGTATTAAATGCATTAAAAATAAAGAAGGTAGCTATACAAAGTTTTCTAAATTGTTTAATTTTAAAGGCTTCTTTAAAACCTTTTAATATTTCTCTAAGACTACCACCAATGTTTTTTATTGTTAAAGGCACCAAACTATCATCATCTAAAGTAGATTTATCTTTTAAAAATATGGCGGGTACCATGGCTAATAAAGCACAGACAATAGCTACCCAAATTGCCAAAGTTCTTGTTGCAACATCTCCAGAATCAAACCAATTAGGGTCGTACATAATTACCCACAACCAAGGTGCTAACACCCAAGCCCATTGCCCAATCCACTGAGATACTGCCATAATGCTGGTACGCTCATGAAAATCATCGCTCATTTCATAGCCCATTGCCACATAAGGAACACTAAAAATAGTTAAGCCTAAATAGAAAACCAAAGACCAAAATAAATAATAAGCAAAATTATAATTTAAACTATCTTCTCTATAAAGTTGCCACATTAATGCAAATGAAATACCCATTATAATAGCACCAATAAAAACATAATGACGTCTTCTACCATATTTAGAACGGGTATTGTCTGAAATAAACCCCATTATTGGATCTGTAATAGAATCGAAAATACGAGGAAGAAAATACAAGATACTCCACATCCAAGTTGGGAAACCTAAGTCTTTAACTAAGACCACCATAAAAATACCTAAAGCAGCCGGAAACATTTGGTTTGCCAACATGCCCAAACCGAATGCTATTTTTTTTCCCATCGGAACTTTAGAAGATGAATTTGTCTTAGTCATAATGTTTTAGTTTTTAATAGTTGATACCATAATGGTTTGTAATGCTTGTGCATCTATATTTACAAGGGTTTCTTTTTCTCCTAAAAGTAACTTGAAACTCTTTTTTGTTTTCCCTTCATTAAAAACAACCACAGCAATAGAACCGTCTGTGTTTTGTGCTGCCGTAACTTGCAATTCTTTATCTGAATTTTCTAAACCAATTACTTTTGCCTCTGGTCTTATGTATTTACTAAAATGAGCCATTGTGTAATAAAGTGGCGTAAAATAAACGGCATCTTTTGCAGGGTCTACAATTACGGGAGCCACACACCAATTCTCGAACCAGTTTGGACCTCCTTTTGTATCTAAAACCATATTCCAATCTACCCAACCATCTACCCAATTATTTAGGCAACCAATAATATCTCTTGCATATCTGTTAACTGGTGCATATTTTGGATGTAAATGTTTGTCTTTTTCTGGTGCCCAATCCCAACCCCAATCTGTTGCTTCTTTTTTCCAATACCAAGCGTCATCTTGCCAAACTGGAACCTGAGAATCGATACAACCTTCTGTTTCTATTAAGTATTTATTTGGTGCTTTGTTATGTGCATATTGCAACGCTTCCGGAAAAACTTCATAGGTACTTTCGTACCAATGTATGGCCGTTCCATCATAGTATTTAGAGGAAGCTTCATCTTTAAACATAACATCTACCCATTCTTTTAACCCTTCTCTATTTTGATCGTACCCTAAAATTTTAAGATCACCTTTTCCATCTGCTTCTAATTTAGGACCTAAGTGATGCTGAACAAACTCCGTCATTTCTTCTGGAGAATAATGCATACTTTCCCAATTATTTCCATTTCCGTGCGGTTCATTTTCTACTGTAAATCCCCAAATATCGATGCCTTCTTCTTTGTAAGCATCTGCATATTTAGAAAAGAATAATGCCCAAGTATCATAGTATTTTGGTAATAATTTACCGCCAACCCATTTCTTATTATCTTTCATCCAAGGAGCGGCTGTCCAAGGTGAAGCAAAAATTTTAAATCCGTCTTTAGACACTTTCATAGCATCTTTTATCATCGGAATTAAATCGTCCATATCTTCCTTAATTGTAAAGTGTTCTAACTCCATATCCTCTGCTACAGGAGAATAGGAATACTGATTGAGAGAAAAATCACAAGAGTTCATGTGTGTTCTTGTTAACGAATAATTGGCACCATCTTCAGCAAAATAAGCTTGTAAAATAGTATCTCTATTTTTTTTACTTAATTTATTTAATAAATATGCTGATGATTCTGTAAAAGCACCACCAAAACCAGTAATTGTTTGAAACGTCTCTTTAGGGTTTAAAGTTATTATTGATGCATTTTCATCCGAAGTAAACGTTGAAATAGGTGTTAATTTATTCCCTGCTTCAGAGGTTTCATAAACAGTTACATTTAGTTTGTTATCAACTTGCGTACAACTAATCATCGCTATTAAAAAAAGTGTTAGAAAATAGAATTTTGTTTTCATTGTTTTTATTTTTTATAGTCTGTATTCGGAACAAAAACGTCTTTCATCAACGCTTCTTTATTTCCATTATATGTTTTTGTAATTGGTTGTCCATTTCTTGTTAAACCTTTAAAAACACCTTTATCAACCAAATTCCAAAGCGCATATTTAGCTTCTCCTTTTAAAGTGATTAAACCAAAATGATTTTCTGAACCATTTGCATTTTCAGCATCTTTCCATTGTTCATCAAAAGCTTCAAAATAGAAACAAGAAATCCCTTCTTTATTAGTCCATTCTCGCAAACTATTATAATACAAACCTTGCTTGTATTCGTCTGTTGCTCTAGAGCCTTGTGCGCCATAATAGCCGTTAGAAATCGTTGCCCAACCTGTTTCGCCAATATGAACAGGTTTGTTTACGCCCAAGCTTTTCATATAACTTTTTACAGCATTATATTGCTTTATGGCAAACTTTTTAGACCTTAACATGGCTGCATCAATTTTTTCTATGTCTGATAAATGCAACTCATTATCGGGTACTTTCCAAAATTCTGAATTGTGGTGCGAATTATGATATGGATACGTATGTGCAGAAATATAATCTACGGCTTTTATCAATTTTTCTAAATCTTCTGTATGATAAATTGAATCTCCGCCACCCCAACAAGAAAAATCGTCTGAACTTGTAATCCAAACATCTTTAGCCAACTTGCTATTTTTCTTTAAATCTTGCAGGTGATTTACCCATTTTAAAATCACATTCGGTTGTACAAAATAACTTGCTGCCCATTTTACCATCGCTTCATTACCCACCGAAATTACTTTTACAATCTCTGGGTATTTGTTTGCCAAGGCGACTGCTCTTGCTATTTCTCCTTCATTTTCTGGACTTTCTAGATTATGATTTGGCTCTTTGTCTGTCCAAGCATTTAAACAATCTATCCAAGCGCCCAACATTACATACATTTCAAAATTTGCATCTTCTTTTTTAAGTTGATGAATGGCTTCTAAAACATTTGCTGCATGTGGTAATTTTGGTTGCACATTATAGGTTCTTAAAATGCGAATCCCCATAGCATGCATCAACTTTAAATCTTCTTTTAATTGAGAAATTGTAGGTTGATTGTCTTCTCTATATTTCTCTCTATAACCTCCATAAGAGATGGCTAAATAATCAGGATTTCCTAATATTTCGGCAGCTGTTACAACTTTTTTCACTTCTTTTAACTTCACTTTAGAAGTACAGCTAACGCAAAAAATAAACACAATAATTACAAAGGATATTTTAAAAATTGAATTCATATTTTGATGTTTAAAATCGTTTTTTTTGAAAGGTTTTAAAACCTTGTTAGTCTTTATTCTTAACACCTACAAGGAAAAAAAGACCTTGCAGGTGGAATCTATCTTTTAATTTTTTTATCAATTATTTTTTTACTGAAACCTCTATTCTATCTATTTCACCTGTTCTTTCAAACATCATTTTAGAAATAGTACTGTTAAGAATTAAGATTTCTGATGTTGTTATTTTTCCGTTTGTAAAAAAGATTGTTACACTTTCTTCTCCTCTATTTTTATAAATAATAGGTACTTGACAATAGGTAAAACAAAGTGAATTTTCTTTTAATTCAATTGATTTTGCTTCTTTGCTAATTGATGTATACTTAAAAGTTTTTGGAGCTTTGATAAACTCACTACCTCTTAATAATCTTGGATTGAAAATGATTTTACCTTCTTTTACAAAAACACCTAATTCACCAATTCTGCTTAACACATCTTCTTTAACCTGACCTGTCATTCCTGGTTGTTGCGCTCCTTTTCCTCCTGGTGTATGAGAATATGGATCTGTTGGAAATGCACCATATAATTCTGGTGATTTATGCACACCAATTCCTGCTTGAATTTCATAATAATGATCTAATAATTGACCAATTACAGCTTCATCTTCCTTATTTTTAACCGCTAACAAGCAATTTTCTTGAACCGCTAATAATAGTTTTGAAACCATATGCCAATAAATAGAACCTAACCCTTCATAGCCAAAGAAAGTACCTGAACGACCTGTAAATGCTTTGTGATTAAAGACTCCTTCAAAAGTTTCTAGCAACAAATCAGATTCGTTTTCAATTAAATCTGAATACGTTTCTGGTAATTCTTTAAAAGCTCCTTTTAGACTATTGGCATTATTAAAGTTTGCATTAAAATGGTAATTGCCTAAGACATCTTTAGTAATGATTTGCGTGTTTCCATCACTAATTAATTTTGACAGTAATTTTGAGTTTTTTACAGCTTCTTTAGAAATCACATTTTTCTCATCAAAACGTGGTAAATCTTTATTCGGATATAAAATATAACTGTATTGATCTTCTCTAAACAACGCACTTGCTTTCATTCCGTCTAAAACTTTTAAAGCTTCTTTTGACGATAAATATCCAGCACTTAAAACAGCAACTTGCCCTTCTAACATTTCTGGTAAATAAGAAATAGACACCTCTTTATCATTCTTAATTGTCATTAAATTGTATGAATGATATAAATTATCTGCACGTTTGTTTCCTTTAATAGTATGCTCTAAATATTGCTTTGTAATGGTAAAAAATGCTAACAATTCTGTTTTAGAAATTGTACTTCTATCACTAGAAAATCCGTTTTCATAAATTGCAGTTCTAAATACACTTCCTGCTTCACCTAAACCATCTAAAACAGTTTTTCTCTCAGTATCTGAAACATTCCCTGAAAGGATGTTTTTATTTTGATTGAAAGTCGACACAACTTCATTAAAGAATGTTGCCAATTCAGATGAAATTTCAACTTCTTCTGTGGTTGATTTCGTAACTACTTTTTCGAAGAAATTGATAAATCTATTTAAGTAATTTAATGTTACCATAGAAACTCCGTTACCAACTAAAGCGTTGTTAGCGTCATTCCATTCCGGACGTTGCGTATTCATCCAAATACCTCCTTCTGGGATGAAGTTGGATACTTTTGCTAATACAGTTGCTAATAATTTTTCTATTAAATTAACTTTATAAATAAAGAAATTTTCATCTCTTAATAAAGCACCATCAGCTCCTAATTCTTCTCTTTTTTGATGAATTTTAGCATCTAATTCAAAATCGAAATCAATGGTATCTTTAGGGTTTTTAAGTATACTTTGATAATCTTTAATTTTATAAGGCACATTTGCGTACACAAAAATATCTTCAGAAAAACGTTTTTCTAATTGATTAGGATAATGGTTTTCTATAAATTCTAAGAATTTTAATAAGTAAATTATTTGATGATCTCCCCAATAACCAATGTAAGACCAAGGATCATTTTCTTCTATAGTTTCCCAATCAAAACCATCTTTGGTAACTCTATACGGATTGTAACCATCAAAAGTTGTTGCATTTAAAAACTTATGAATCATACTTTCTATAAAGGCTGGATATGAATGTGCTAAGGTTTCCCAATTCTGGAAAATATCACGCCAGTTCCCTTCATAATCTAAAATTTTAGAACCATCAATTTCATTTTTTGTGTTGATAGAAAACTTGTTCCAAGGTCTACTTGGATCACCGTGTCTTCTACTAAATTTTAATGGTAAATATTCAAAACAAAGTCTTTTAAAGTTTTTATCTTCATCGTTCTCTGCAATTTCAAGAATGGTATTTAATGTAAATTCCTCTGGTAAGTCATTTAACAATTCTTCTTTTTTCTTGATGACTTTTTTATTTGCCTTTGCAATGTATTTTATAAAATCTTCTTTCTCAATCTTATAATCATCATCAAAAGTACCACCACGCATTAAGTTAAAAAGCGTATTTGCAAAATGTCTTGTGTTTACTAAAGGATCGTTTGTTACTTGCAAACCATCTGCAGCACCTGTTAAAGCAATTAAGTTTTTAGTTCCTAATTCAATATCTTCTAAAATACTTTCATATAAATTTTCATCATTTAAAATCGCCTTAGAAATTATTTGAATATCGCCTATCGTTTGATTTACATTCGCAATAAAACTCCATTCTTTAGTTTCATTTGCTGATAATTCTAAATCTGCACTAATAAAATAAGCCCCTTTTTCTGCTTTTACATCTACTTCTTGATGTACCTCTTTTCCTCTTCTAAAATTATCTAATTGTAATGATGATAATAAATGAGTAGGATTTTTAATACCTAAAGACCAAACGATATTTGCTTTTAAAGCTTCACTTGGTTCTGCTTTATCAACAATAATTGCACTTAATGCATAAATACCTAAACCAGCTTCTGTTTGTAATTCACTCTTTTTATAAGCATCTACTAAATTACTGCGAGAGTTTTGTAAATCTGTTTCTACATCCGAAGGAATAATATTTTGTAAACCATCTAAAAATGTAATTTGTATTTTATCTGAAGAATTATTAATTAAGGTAGATTTTTTTACAAATCCGAATTTGTCAGAAGAACTCCATTGATATCTAAAAGTTACCTCTAAATCTTCATTAATTTCTTCGAAAATAACTTTATTACCAAAACTATTTTTATATAAGTTTTGTTTGGTTTTATACAACCCAATTTGTCTTTGAGAAAAAGGCTCCCATAAATAAATGTTTCCATTTTTAGAAACCTGAAAAATAGATTTACTTCCTGTTACATCTGCAGATTCCGTAATTTTATCATCCGTATAATACGGAAAAAGAGAATATTCACTATTTTTTCTACCAGCCGTAAGACCTCCATTACTAGAAATAAACATCCAATGATTTGAGTCTGAAACAATACTCATAAAGAAGGGTCTCATTTCATTACTGTTTGCAATTTTATAATAAACTTCATTGTCAAAATTTATCATTTCTCCTTTCACTTCTTGTGCTTGAAAGTCTGCTTTGTTTTTTCCTAAAAAGATGGTTTTGTTTGTCATTAAAATTGGTGTTCTAAAACCTCTGCAACAATTAAATAGAGGTTCTAATTAGTATTTTATTTCATTAGAATATTTTAAAATATTCTCTCTAATTTTATTTTTTTATTCTAAAACAACTTTATTATTTGCTGCTTTTATAAGAGCATCGTTTAGCTTAATTTCATTAAAATGTTTTAAAACTAAGCTTGTGGTCATTCCTTCTGAATACGGATTTAATTGATGCGCTTCTTTTAATGCATAATAAGCTGCTCTTGGATATAAAGTGTATAAACCTTTATTGTTTGTTGGTCCTTTTGCACAAATACCAAACCACTCCTCATTCATATTATTATGATTTTCTTGATAGTCATAATCATATGCTTTGGTTGCCCAAGAAGCATCATTATCATGTACATCTAAATTTATGGTTTGTCCGTATTTCCACCAACCATCACTAAATTGAAACGTAAAACCTCCTATTGCATTTTCTGCTTTACCCAAACCAGCAACGTTTTTATAAATCTCTTTCCAGTTTTCTACCAAGTAAAAAGCTTGCATTTTTTGATCTTCTTTATTATTGATTGCATTAAAAGCATCTGACCCGAATTCGGTAAATAGAACAGGCATATTCAGTTTCTTTTTTACAATATCAAAAGCATCTAAAAAAGATTTTCCTCGATACATATTGGTGCCATAAATATCTACGTCTTTACATTCTTCTGCTATAATATCAATAAACAAAAGATCACCATTACAAATAGCTATTGGATGAGAAGCATCTACCTTTTTCATTTGAACAGCCGCTTCATTCATCAATTTATACATTGCTCTGCCTCTTATTTCTCCTATTTTTTTCTTTTCAGTTTCTTCTTCAGGAAAATCTTCTGTTTCTGATCCTGCCCAAAAAAGCCCGTAATTATTTTCATTCCCTAAAAGAAACAATAACAAACCAGGGGTATTTTTATACGTTTTAGTCATTTGCACAACTTCTGCAAGCAAAGACTTTTGAGCATTAACATTTGTGTAATCTGTTTCTGGTTTCCAATTTCCGTTTATAGAAACTCCGTATCTACCAAAAGAATGGTTTAGCATGGTGTAAATACCATACTTTTCATAGATATAAGTAATCCATTTAGGTTGAATCCCTTCGTAAACACGAATTGTATTAACACCTAACTCTTTAAGCAAAGTCATTTCTGTTTCTAATGCCTTTTTTATAAATGCATTAGGTTGTTGCCATAAACTGTAAGAAAAATTGGTTCCAACCGGAAAATAATCCCAATTCATTCCGTTAATGATAAAATCTTCTCCATTAACCATTAAACGCATTCCTTGTTCATTCTTTAAAACAACTACTTCCTCCTTTTTTTTAGAACAAGAATTTAAGGCCAAAAAAATAAATATAATTGGCAAGAAAATATATTTCATAAGTATCTCTTTAAAAGTAAAACCTTACTATTTTGTAGGTAATAAAAGGAAGAAATAATAAGGTCAATCAATTAAAAACTGACCTTATTACACTTCTTCAATTAATTATTATTGATATACTTTTACGTAATCTATTTCCATAGTATCTTCAGTAAACGCTGCATCTACAGACCCTCCTAAAGTACCGCCCATTGCTACATTTAAAATTAGAAAGAAATCTGCATTAAAAGGTAATGTATCATCATTTGCTAATTCATAAAAAGGAACGTTATCTAAGTAAATTTTAACTGCAGTATCTGTCCATTCTACCGTATATAAATGAAATTCAGAAGCAGCATTTGCAACAGCTGTAGTTTCGCCATAACTAGCATTATTACTACCTGCAGTATTGTACCAATGTAACGTACCTAAAGTTGTATTTTTATCTGCCCCTGTTTGCTCCATTATATCTATCTCTCCAGAATGTGGCCAACCAATAGTAGAAAAATTAGCACCTAACATCCATATTGCTGGCCATGTACCTTGAGAACCTGGTAATTTAGCTTTTACTTCTACTCTACCGTAAGTAAACTCATACAATCCTTGAGATTTTAATCTTGCAGATGTATATCCACCGCTACCATCAGCTTTTGCTTTAATTTTTAAATAACCATCTTCTACAATTACATTTTCTGCATCATTGGTATAGGTTTGTAATTCTCCATTACCCCAACCACCTGCACCTAAATCATAGGTCCAATTTGCAGGATTTGGTGCTCCGTCTGTATTAAAATCGTCTTCCCAAGCCAAATCATTATAAATATAACTAGATCCTTTTACAGGTTTTGTAGATGTAAATTTATGATACCAAGCTGCTCCAGAACCAGACGCTGGGTCTTCTATAACTCTAACAATTAACTCACTACTAGAAATAGAAATAATATCATAAGTTCCAGAACCTACTAACCATCCCATAAAACCACCATCAGAAATTTCGAAATTTGTACCTCTATATGGCGCATTGTTATATGTACCTTCTGTACCTGCTTTAGATGTAGAAGGACCAAAAGCCACTGTTTTTACACCAAACATTTTTGTTGCTACAGTTTCATCATGACACTGATCACCTGCAACCCCTAAAACACCTGCATACGTACCAGGAACAAAAGCAGGTCCTACGGTTTGTTCAAATGTTAAACCATCTGCAGTTCTTGTAAAGACAAACTCATTATCATACATACATCCTTTTTCAGAATCCCAAGCTTTAATACCATTCCACCAAGCCTCATACGCAAATTCTCCGTTACCATAATCATCTGTAACAGGTCCTAAACCAACATGTAAATCTTTATCTGCTTGCCAGTACCATTTTTTACTATCTCCAATATTAGCACCACTTAATAAGTTTTCTGCTTCAACATCAGAAAAAGAACTAAACACTTCTACATCTATTGTTTTTGTTGATGAAACACCACCTGTACCATTTGCTTTTACAACAACAGTATAGCTATTTACACCCACTTTAGAAAACCTTTTTGATAAAACGCCTGATGGAGAAGCTACCGCTACACCATCAAAATAATATACATAAGAAGATGCATTTTCTGCAGTTGTAGTAAAACTTACTGTACCACTTCCATCTCCATAAAGATTGTCTGCATCTACACCAGCAATTTCTGCAGTGATAACAATATTTGTAGGAGCTACTATTTCTCCGAATTCATGCTCATTTTCTTGACACCCATAAAAAGCCGTCATTAACGAAAATAAGATTATATAAATATTTTTTATTTTTTTCATTTTTTATATTTTAGTTACGTTACAAGTAAATAATTGTTTTACTTAATTACTAGATAATGAAACATCATCTAAATTAACCATACCTACCGCTGCTCCTAAATCGAAAATGACTCTTGCGTCAGAGGCTCCAAATTCTGCTGCAGATAATGTTACAGAATAGGTTGTTCTTGTTGGTGTAATTTCTACCGTTTTAGAATCATTAGACCAAGGATCTGCACTTAAACCGATTCCTGCAATTATGGGTCTGTTTACGTCTGACCAAGCATCAAAAGTTAATGTGTACGTACTTCCTTGAATGATTTCTAATTTTTGACTTGCATTTACATCATAAGAATTACCTGCCGCCGTTACGTTTACAGAATAATAGGTATTACCTCCATCTGTTGCTACTGGAGCAGAAGTAGTGTCATCAACACCAATTAACCAAGCATCGCTTCCGTTTTCAAAATCTCCATTAACTATTATATTTCCTGTACCTATAATAAGCGATACATTGTCTAAATTTACCATACCTACTGCAGCACCTAAATCGAAAATAACTCTTGCATTAGAGGCTCCAAATTCTGCTGCAGATAGCGTAACAGAATAGGTTGCTTTTGTTGTTGTAATATCTACCGTTTTAGAATCATTAGACCAAGGATCTGCACTTAAACCGATACCAGCAAGTATAGGTCTATTTACGTCTGACCAAGCATCAAAAGTTAATGTGTAGGTATTTCCTTGAATAATTTCTACTTTCTGACTTGTATTTACATCATAAGGTTGACCTGCTGCAGTTACGTTTACGGAATAGTAAGTATTACCTGCATCTGTTACTACTGGCGCAGAAGAACTATCATCAATACCAATTAACCAAGCATCGCTTCCGTTTTCAAAATCTCCATTGATTAATAAACCATCATCAAAAGCAGGTGTATTTGTACTTGCTTTATAGAAATAAAGGTTATCTAAAAATACGGTTCCTTGTGGTGCTGCAGCAATAACTATTTGGTTGATATCTGAAAAAGGAACTCCAGTAAATTCTGATAAAGGAATATTAAAACTTAACCATTTACCTTTTTCTGTAATTGTATTTTCTACTTCAAACTCAATATTATCAGCACCATCATTATATCCTGTACCATTAAAGTCAACAAATTTCAATTTAAAGGTATCTACATTGGTGGTCCAAATATCAAAATGAACAAACTCCATTGATGATGCATCTATTGGTGAAGCTTCTGTAATTATACCCGCATAATTTAAATCTCTGTACGCCAAAACATTGTCGGCATCTACTGTAATTACTTCTTGTAAAGCTAAAGAAGACCAATCTGTAGTAAATGAATCTACGGTAGTTTGTGTGTATTTATCTGAAAATATAGAAATTACATCTGCCGCATCTCTTGTTGCAGGTTTTTGTGCAGCAACAATTGGCACTAAAATTTCTGTTACTTCAAAATCTGCCGTATATGTTGTTGTTTCTACAGCACCACCTTTAGCAATAACTTTTACAGAGTAAGTACCTGCTGTTGGATATTGATAAGAAATTACATCGCCAATATTACCTGTTAAAACTGGTTGCGTAACACCATCTTCTCCCGAGTAAAACTCAAAAGTAGCAGCATAATCTGCAGTAGCAGTAACATTTACTTGTTTAGAAACGGCTACATCATTCTCTAAAGTAACCTCTAAATTTTCTGGAGCTTTAAATGAAACGACTAATTCTTGCGTTGCTTCTGTTGTATCTCCTTTGGTATTATAAGCTACTATTTTTATAGTATAAGTACCTTCTACATAAGTGTGTTGAGCACTTTTACCTGCTTCAATACCTTTTTCTTCTGGAGTTGCATCTCCAAAAGAAACATCAAAATAAGACCCTCCATCTGCCGTTGGTAAAATTGTTACCAACCCAGAGTTATCTTGAGATAAATTATAACTTGCAGCCACATTAGTTGGCGCAGCAATAGTATCTAAAAAGTCTAAACTTCTATCCTCTTCTGTACACGCATTAATAATTAGTAATAGTATTAATGCTTTATATATTATTTTAATTTTCTTCATCCTTATAAATATTAATATTTATCATTTTGTGACCAATTTCCTTGAGAAAACTGTATTTCTTCTACAGGTATAGGAAACACCTCATTTTTACCTGTGGTAAAACCTGGTATTTGAGTTCCTCTTCCTGTTCTTACTAAGTCAAAAAACTGATGACCTTCTCCAACTAATTCTACTCTACGTTCATGATAAATAGCCGCAGTTAAATTAGTACCTGTTGTTGTTATGTTATGATCTGTATTACCAAAAGCTCTTTCTCTAACTCTGTTTAAGTATGTTTTAGCTTTGACATCGTCTGCAGAAGGTCTTCTATTAAAAGCTTCTGCCGCCATTAATAATACATCTGCAAAACGTATTGCTCTGTAATTATTAGGATTTGTTATATTTAAATCTCCTGCTGCATCTGCATTTCTTTTTCTTGGAAGGTATTTTCTATTAAAAAAACCTGTATGCTCATAACCTGTTGTAAATTGTGCACCTGTAGCAGCAGACCAAGCATCGATATCTAAAATAGCAACCTCTTTTCTATTGTCTCCATCTTCAAATTCATCTACCACTTCTTGTGTAGGTACATTAAAACTAAAGCCTGATGTAAATAAATCTCCATCATAACCTCTAATTCCCTGAAAACCTACTGCCACATTCCCTTCACTACATTGTAAACAATCGAAACCTGCTCCCTGAGTATCTGTATATTGAACTTCGAATATAGAACCCGATCCGTTTTCTCCATCAAATTCAAAGATTTTATTGTAATCAGATTCTAACATATAAGGACCATTCTGAATTAAATTTTCTAAAACTGTTGATGCTTCTAAAAATTTATCTTGATACAAATATGCTTTTCCTAACAATGCTTGTGCCGCTCCTTTTGTAGCTCTACCAACTTGTGGTGCTGTATAAGATAGGTTAGCAATTGCATATTCTAAATCTGCTTCTATTAAAGCATACACATCTGCTTTTGGCGATCTTGGGATTGTTTTTTCATCCCCCAAAACGAAACGTCCTTCTGGTTTAATAGGAATATCTCCAAACCATTTTACCAATTCAAAATTATAATACGCTCTTAAAAAATGAGCTTCTGCAATGATAACTTCTTTACCTGTAAAGTCTGTTTTGTCTTGAAATTCTAAAATGTATGCAGCTCTATTAACACCACCATACATCCAACTCCAAAGATTTTGAAGTTGATCATTAACAGGTGTGTGCGTCATATCATCTACTTGTTGATACCCTGGTACATCTGTAGCACTTTCTCCTCCTGCCAAAGTATTGTTTGATGCAATTTCTCCCATTAATACATTGATAAATGTAGATTGTAAAGGGTCGTACGCAGCAACTAAAGCATTGTAATAGTCTGTTTCTGAATTGAAAAAAGATTCAGAATCTTCTGCGTAAATTTTAGAATTATTTAAGTAATCATCAGAACATGCGCTTAAAATAAATAAGCTTGTCATAAAGATGAATCCTAATTTTATTTTTTGTTTATAATTTCTCATCTTTTATTTTTTAAAATGTAACATTTAAGCCTAATAAAAACTGTCTTGCAGATGGATAATTCCCAGAATCGATACCAGCTCCTATTGCTCCGTCATTTATAGAAGGATCATACCCAGTGTAATCTGTTAGTGTAAATAAGTTGTTTATAGATGTGTACAATCTTAATTTAGACACCCCAACTTTTTCTAATAATTCTGGTGCAAAATTATACCCAATTTGTATGTTTTGCATACGTAAGAAAGAAGCATCTTCTACAAAGAAATCTGAAAACAATTTGTTGTTTGTTGCGTCATTTGTAAGTCTTGGTACAGAGTTGCTTGTTCCTGCTCCTGTCCATCTATCTAAATAATAAGCTGGTTTATTAACATTTGGTAAAAAACGTTCAAAGTTTCTAACCATATCTTTCCCTAACTCTGCATATAAATAAGCTGTAAAATCCCAATTTTTATAGGTAGCTGACACATTAAAGCCCATATAATAATCTGCTTGCGGATTCCCAATATTAGTTCTATCATCAAAATTTATAACTCCATCTCCATTCATATCTTTATATCTAATATCTCCTGGTGATGTTACAGTAGCCCCTAACCCAGACTGTGAAGGATGTGCATCTACTTCTGCTTGAGTTTGAAAAATACCATCTGTTTGCAAGCCTAAGAAATACCCAATTGGTTGCCCAACTTCCATTCTAGAAGGAGCAAGGTTTCCGACAGCAAAATTACCTCCTTCTACAAAGGCGTCATCTAAAACTTCGGTTACCTCATTTTTTACGTAGGTTACATTGTAACCAAAATTTAATGTAAAATCATCTTTAGAAATTGCCTTATAATTAATAGCTAATTCTCCACCCGTGTTTTTAGAAGTACCTGCATTTACTGTTGGGTTTGCTCCTCCTGGTGCAGCAGAACCTAATAAACCAGAAACCGGAAAGTTTTCTATTAATAAATCTTTTCTTGTTTCTTCAAAATAATCTGCAACAATAGTAAGTTTATCATTAAACATATTTAAGTCTACACCAATATCTAATTTCTGTGCAGTTTCCCATGTTGCTGATGGATTAGATAAAGCACCTTGCGCAGTACCATCTACTAAACTTCCACCAAACACATATTCACCTTCTCCATTTAATAAAGACCTGTATAAGTTATCACCCACCAAGTTTCCTAAAGTACCATAACTTGCTCTTAATTTTAAGAAAGAAATAGTTTCACTATCTTTTAAGAAATTTTCATCAGAAATTTTCCAACCAGAAGTAATAGACCAAAAATTATCTACTCTTTGATCTTCTGCAAAAACAGAAGCGCCATCTCTTCTTATTAACCCAGAGAACAAGTATTTACCTTTATAATCATATTGAATTCTACCAAAAAATGAAGTCAATCGTATATCTCCATTACCAGTATTTAAACTTCTTTGTTCGCTTTGTGAATTTGTTAAGCTGATATCTGCAAAATCATAAGAATTGTTTGGCACATCAAAACCAGTAGTATAAATACCATCAAACAAATCATTTTGTACACTTGTACCTAAAGTAAAACTTGTGTTATGGTTTTCTGCAAATGTTTTTTGATACGTTGCAAAAGTTTCCCAATTTACTCTTGTTGATGTTGTTTTATACTGATAAACAGAACTTTGTGTTTTATTATACACTTTACTAGAACCGTAATCTTGTATTGGTGTAAAAGAGCGTTGTTTTTCGTTATAAATTTTATAACCAAGACGAGAAACTACATTTAAACCTTCTATTGGTTTGTACTCTAACTTAAAGTTTCCTTCAATTCCGTTTCCATTATTTTCACCATAAGTGTTTTGTAATAAAGACAAAGGGTTTACAACCTCTATCCCTAAAAAGTTATTGGTATCGTTTTCTGCAACACCAAAAGTTGGGGCATAATTTAAACCATTAAATAAAAGAGATCCATCAAAACCTTGAGAAGCACTCGTAAAGTAGTTTGCAATTACAGAAAAGTTTAATTTATTATTGATATCTACCCCTAAATTTAATTTGATATTATTTCTAATAAAATTAGATTTATCTTTAGCAATAATACCATCTTGTTCTGTACGAGATGCACTAACAAGATATCTAAAACTTTCTCCACCACCAGATAAACTAATATTATGATTCATTAATAAAGCATCATTAAAAAGTTCATCTTGCCAATTGGTTCCTTTTCCTAAAGAACCAACATTAGCAAAAGGCACTGTTTGTCCGCTTGCAGCATACGCTTCATTTAAAACCAAAGCATACTCGGTTGCATTTAAATAATCTAACTTTTTGGTAGTTTGTTGAAAAGCAGCATAAGTATCATATCTTACAGTGGCTTTCTTATTTTTCTTACCAATTTTAGTAGTTACTAAAACAACACCATTTGCTCCTTTAATACCATAAATAGCGGCTTGTGCATCTTTTAAAACTGTAATCGATTCAATATCATTAGGGTTAATACTGTTTAAATCACCTTGATAACCATCTATTATTGTTAATGGTTGGTTGTTGGTGTTTGAACTTACCCCTCTAATTAAAATATTAACCTTAGCACCTGGAGCACCAGAAGACAAGTTTACAGCAACACCAGAAGTGGTACCTTGCAAGGCACTTGTTGCGTCTATAGGCTTTAAAGCATCTAATGTTTTTTCTCCAACAATAGATACAGAACCTGTAACATCTTTCCTTTTTTGTTTACCATAACCAACAACCACAATTTCATTTAAAGTCTCTGCCGCTTCTTCTAATAAAACGTTTACAGTTTGTTGATTAATAATTACTTCTTTTTTAGCATATCCTAAATAATTAAAGACAAGTGTTGCCCCTATATCTACTTTAGAAAGACTATAAAGTCCATCAAAATCAGTTTGAATTCCAACTGCTGTTCCTTTAATTAATATACTTACTCCAGGCAATGGATCTCCTGTTTTAGCATCTTTAACAACACCCTTTACATTTATAGTTTGTGCCGAAACACAAATTCCGATAAATAAAAAGAGTAATAATGTGATTTTTTTTCTCATGAATTTAAAATTATTATTAGTGGTATAAAATTAAGCCTTCATATTAGTAAATTGACAAAAACAACCACAACAAAAAACATACATCGTAAAAAAAGCACTGCAAAAACAGTAAACTCTTAATAAACATAAGGTTTTAGAAACATGTTAAATATTACCTTGTACAGAAGATATATTAACCTTGTTGTGGTATTGTATAGGTAAAAAACAGCCTTGTTTGGTTACTAAATTTCTAAGATGTAGTTGGTTAAATTTGAGTCGTGAGGTAAGTCCATTTTTTTTCTTAATCGATACCTTTTAACCTCTACACTTCTTGGAGATATATTTAATAAAGGAGCAATTTCTTTAGAAGATAAGTTCAGTCTTAAATAAGCACAAAGCCTTAAGTCATTAGGTGTTAAATTTGGATGCTTATCTTTTACTTTTTTAAGAAAGTTTTTGTCTGCATTATTAAATGCTTCTTGAAACATTTTCCAATCATCAGAATTATTTAAGTTCTTATCTATAATCTTAATTACTTTTAAAGTATTTTTTCCATCACCGTTTATCAATTCGGTTTTAATGGTATTTAAAAAATCATTTTTCTTAATAATATTCATAGTAGAACTTGCCAATTCCCTACTCTTACTGTCTATATCTACTCTTAATTTTTCATTATTCAATTTCATTATTATCTGAGAATTTTCTAGCTCCTTTAACTTTAGTTCTTTCTGAGCTTTCTCTAATAAAATTTTGTTTTTCAATTTGTATCTTCTTCTGTAATAAATATTTATCATTACAATAATAAAAACAACAGATAACGTATAAAAAACTAAAAATAAGTTACTTAAATAATAAGGTCTTTCTATAGAAAATGAAAAAGATTTAACATCAGTTGTCTCGTTACCATATTTCCCTTTTACATTAAACACATAATCTCCGTAAGGTAAATTTTCAAATAGCTGAGAAGAATTCTCTGACCAATCAGACCAATTACTAGACAAACCTTCTAACTGATACTGATATTCATTTTTAATAATTTTATCATATTTTAAAATACTGTAAGAAAAATCAATATTATTTTGTTTGTTTTCTAAGACAACCTCTCCTGCTAATGATAAATTGGTTTTTATATCATCTATTTTATTTACAAGAACCTTCTGAAAAGATATAGCTATATCTTGTTGCTTAGTTTCTATAGCATCATTTAACAATAAATAACCTCGGGAAGTACCTATTAAATAATTATTATCGCTAATTTGTGTTAGGTTCTCAAAACCTAAAACATTGTTTCTTATAGATGCAGCAATGGGTATACGTTTTACCTGCGGCTTTAAACTAATACTGTTAGAAGTAATAAAAAGAATGTTATTATTAGAAAAACTATAAAATGTATTCTTTTTTTCTGGCAACTTTCTTATAGTTGTAATATTTTCAATATCATTTAAAACATTGGTAAACAATGTATCCTTACTAAAACCTCCTGTTGGTTGTTTTTTAAAAATCCCTTTAGAAGAAGAATAATACAAATGATTACCGAAAGAAAAAACATTAGATCCATAACCTTCTTCTGGTACATGAATTTTGTTTTGAAGAAGCACCTTAGAATAATTCTCATCTATTTTTAACTCATAAAATCCTTTTAACTCATGATTTACGTACAATTTATCTTGATAAAATTCGTAAAACCTACTAGAAATATTAAACCCATCAATTTTATTTCTAAACTTCCACACCCCGTTTTGTTTCTCTAAAATAGATAAACCTTGGTAAGTTCCTTGAATTAAAATATCCTTATTATTGGGCACCTTTTTTACATTCCAAGTTCCTAACTGTTCTGGTATGGTACTGCTAATTTTTTTATTTTTTATGATAAACGTCCCTTTATCATGTCCACAAAAAAGATTTCCGTCAATTTCTTTTAGAAACCATACCTGCCCTTCAGTTCCTTTAATTATTTTATATTTTAAGTCTTTGTCTTTAAAAAACAACCCTTGGTTTGTACCTAAATAAAGCTCATTATCAAAAAAGAACGAAGTATATACTGTACCTAAATCACCATCTTCATCTTCAAAAATTTTAAATGCAGAAGAGATATTTATATAATTAATTCCGTTGTCTAAACCAATCCAAATATTATCTGTTTTATCTTGAAATAAAGAAAGAGCTGTATTATTACTTAATCCATTTTTTCTATTAACCGTAGAGGTAATTTTTCCTTCTGAGTTTAAAAAAATAATTCCATTAGAAATGGTACCCAATACAAAACTGTTGTCTTTTAGTTGAATTGCACTAAAAACAGAAAATTTTTCTTTGTTTAAATCTGTTTCTTTCCATACAACATCATTCCCTTTTACACTAACAAAACCTTTTTCTTCGGATAAAAAGACAAGCTCTTTATTATGATAAAAACAATTAATAACTTTATTGTTTCTAAAAAAATTAGCATCAGAAAACACCTTTTCTTCTCCGTTTTCTAGCGTAAATATCCCTTTGTTCTTTTTTTGAAAAAAAATGGTATTATTAATTACAAAAAGTCCTGAGATTGTTTCATTAGAATCAATTATTTTAACATCTTTGGCCAATCTATTTACAAAATAGATTCTTGTTTTAGATTGAAAAAGCACCCAATCTTGATAAAAATTAACGCCCCAAAATTCTTCTCCTTCTTTTAATTTTATTTTTAAATCTTCTACTAAAGAACTATATTCTAAAAGACCTTTATCGTTTTTTTTCCAAAAACCAAAATCCATAAAAGAACCTGTATAAATTACATCTTTTTTAATTTTTAAGGATCTAAGAATTGGGTTTGAATAATGTGAATACAATTGCCAGTGCTCTCCATTATATTCTAAAAGACCACCATTATTGGCTACGTAAATTAAATTATCTTCAGATTGTGCAATTCCCCAATTCTGGTTCTGAGCTTTATAGTTTTCTGGTGTAAATATTTTTATAGGCGGCAACTCTTGAGCATAACTAATTGATGCTATATAAAGAAGAAACAAAAAAAGTAAAGTTCTACACATATCTGTTTTAGTAATGTTTGGTTACTAAGTTACATTAAATATTGTAAAACTTATAAAAAAAGGTACAATTGTATGGTTTTTGTATGGGTAATTAATCTTCTTATTTTTCTAATAAAACAATATTAAAATCTGAATTTACAGTTACTTTTCCTTCTTTAACGGTTACCATTTGATTAGAATAAAAATCGTTCAGTTTATCTCCATTTTTAAATACGGATGAAACTGAAAGTGTTTTACTTCCTTTTGGTAAATCGATACCGGCAATAATTTTATCTTCGTTTCTTACTCTTGAAAAAACCAAACCGTTTTCTTCTGAAATTAATTGATGTTTTCCTGCGCCAACTGCTGGGTGGTTTGCTCTAAACTGACCTAATTTTTGCCAATGATTTAGAATATCTTGAGTTTCTTTTTCGTTTTCTATAGCGTTCCAATTCATAAAAGAACGTAGAGTTGCATCACCAACAGTACCGTCAATAATTAAACTTCTTGCAGACTCATCACCATAATAAACTTGCGATGTCCCTGGCGTTAACAACAACATGGTTGCTGTTTTATAAGGCATTTTTCTTTCCTTATCAAAAGGTTGTCCATCATCATGAGAAGTCATATAATTTAGAATACCATATCCTTTTAAATTATCCTGAAGAAGTGTGTCATATTTTTTAAAGACCTCTTTTTCTGCCATTTGTTTTACATTCCATTTCAATTCAAAGTTGATTAAACTATTAAAAGCTTTGTCAAAATAATTTACCTTTTTTTCTCCCAAATGAAAGGCTTTTCCATCAGAAATTGTATAATTATATACCTCACCCACTAAATAAAAATTATTTGTATCTAATACTTTATCTGGATTGTTCTTTTTATACGCTGCAAAAGCAACATCACATTCTTGCCTAAATTCTTGCCAAACAAATTCCTCAGTATGTTTTACGGTATCTACTCTATAACCGTCAATTCCAAATTCTGTAATATAATCTGTTAACCATTTCATTATATAAAAACGTGGCGCTCTAGGGTGTCCTGTTCTTGTAAAAAAGGCATCTAATTCTTCCATTTCTTGCTTATAACGTCCTTCTGCTTTCCACTTTTCCATTAACTGTGGCGGCAATGCAACATTATCATTACTTTCAGTTTTAATATCTGGTAAATTTTTTACCAACGTACACGAAATGGTATGTTCATAACTATCATAAGAACATTGCGGACTCGTTCTTACCCAATCGGAAGGCCAAACAGGATCTTTCTCTGTAACAGGCCCCGTGTGATTGATTACTGCATCTAATAAAACACGAATTCCGTTTTTATGAGCAAGGGCAACCAATTCTTTTAAATCTTCTTTGGTTCCAAAATTAGGATCTATTTTTGTCCAATCTTTTGCCCAATATCCATGAAAACCATAAGACAAACCAGTTCCTTCATCGGTTCCTCCATGAATTTGCTCTACAATGGGCGTCATCCAAATGGCGTTAATCCCTAGTTTTGTAAAATACCCTTCTTTTATTTTTTGTGTAATTCCTTTGATATCACCGCCTTTAAAACCACGTAATTTTCCGGTTTCTTTAGTTCTATCAAAATTAATATCATTGGTGGTATCACCATTATTAAAACGATCTGTCAACAAAAAATAAATATTTGCGCCTTCCCAAACAAACTCTTTGTTTACAGTTTGTGCTGTTACTTTTTCTGTTGATGATTTTTCTTTACAACTAAAAACGGTTGCTAAAAGGAATATGAAGAGTATTTTTTTCATGCGTATTGTTCCATTTAAATTCCTCCTACAAGGTCTTTTTATACCTTATAAGTGTTTATTAATTAATCTTATAATACCTACAAGGTTTTGAAAACCTTGCAGGATATATGAAAGTTATTTTTTAATTTTCAATATAAAAGACTCTAACGGTTTTACATCTACTCTAACCCTAGCTTCACCATTTTCTACTTTTAAAGTTGATGCATACTTTTTATACAATTGGTCTTCTAGTTGATATTCGCCATCTTTTAAGTTCCATTTTTCAATAACCTCCTTAGGTAAACCTAACTCAAAACCATAAGTGTCATGAGCATTAAAATTAGAAACGATTATTAATTTTTCATCACCACTCCAACGAACAAAAGACATTACTCTTTCATTATACCATTCTGTATGCTGACGATTAAAATGATGAATGTCTTGGTATTCTCCCATCAAAGCATCGCTTGTAATGGTGAAATTTAATAGACGCTTGTAAAAATCTCTTAATGATTTTTCTGCATCCGTAGATTGACCACCATCAAACTTCTTGTTATTTACCCATCTCTGAAGTGTTGGCACGCCTATATAATCGAAAATAGAAGTTCTAGACGGAGTTCCAAACCCCGCATTTTCTGCTCCTGGTTCACCAAATTCTTGTCCGAAATAAACCATGGTTGGCGACGTAGAAATAGTAGCAGAAACTACCATTGCTGGTTTTGCTTTTAAGGCGTCTCCTGCAAACTCTGGACTCGCAATTCTTTGTTCATCATGGTTTTCTAAAAAATGCAACATATTGTGCTCAATATCTTTTAAATCTTCTTGAATTGGCGCAATATGATCTGTAATTCCGTGTCCTTGCATAATATGTTTAATGGTATCATACAATTGAACTTTGTCATACAAATAATCCATTTTTCCTTTTCTAATGTAATTTCTATATTCATGCGGATTGTACACTTCTGCTAATAAAAAAGCATCCGGATTTTTCATTTTAATCGCAGAATTCATAAAACTCCAAAACTCTACAGGCACCATTTCTGCCATGTCATATCTAAAACCATCAACACCTTTTGCGGTCCAATACAAAGCAATATCTCTAAATTTAATCCAAGAATTGGGTATTTTTTTATCTTGCCAAAAAGCAAAATGTTTTTTATAATCTTCGTTTTCAAAACCTTGTGGCAATTCATCAAAATCTTTTCTTCCGTCTGGAGAAACGCCATAATTTACTTTTACAGTTTCGTACCAATCATTAAAATGTGGTTTTGCAGCACGCGATCCATTTCCTGTCCATTTTGCAGGATTTTCAACAAATTTATGATCCGATAAAGGATTTTTTTCTCCACCTAAAGGCAAATAACCATTTAAAAAATCTGGTACTTGAAATGTTTCATTAGGCACATAATAAAAATTATTATTTACATCATACTCCACTGTTTTATCATCATCTGCACCAAAATCTTTTGTCCCTTTAGGGTTTGATAAACTTTGGTAATTTCTTGCAACGTGGTTGGGTACAATATCAATAATTACTTTTAATCCTACTTTATGAGAACGTGCTATTAAAGCTTCAAATTCTTCTAATCTATTGGCAACATTTACAGCCAAATCCGGATTTACATTGTAATAATCCTTAACTGCATACGGAGAACCTGCTCTTCCTTTTACAATATCTGGATCGTCATTAGAAATGCCAAATTTTGTGTAGTCTTTAATTACATCATGATGCGGAACTCCTGTGTACCAAATATGAGTAACTCCTAAATCTTTAATTTCAGACAATGCTTTTTCTGTAAAGTCGTTGAATTTACCTACACCGTTTTCCTCTATAGTTCCCCAAGGTTTGTTGGTGGTATTTGTATTACCAAATAAACGTGTAAAAACCTGATAAACAACTGCTTTTTTCTGTGGATTTGTACTCATCATTTTATTTTTTGATATTTTTTCTTTTGAACAACCAATTATTGTTGATAAAATTAATACGGATAAAACGCTGTATATTTTTCTCATAATCGATTTTTATTTTAATGTAATTTTTATTTTTATTTCTTCTGTTGGATTCCAGTTTACTGGAATTTTTAAAATGTTATTTTCTAGGTGTGCATTTTCTGTTCTTTTTCCGTCTACTTTTATTTTTCTCGGGTTCCAATTGATGTTATGAATAACCAACAATATTTCTTTTTGCTGTGGATTCCAGTTTTTGCCAAATTCTGCTTCCATTTCAATTTCTAAACAACGTTTGGTAATTTCTGCTTCAAATTCTAAAAATTCAAATTCTTCTTTTTCAAAAGCATTCGATAATAATCCATTGTCATTGTAAAATTCTCTTTCACTCTCTTTTACTGCAGCATCATAATAGTAATGCACTTCTAAATTATTGCCATCAAAAGCATCTGAAGTTTGTACCACTTTTGTCATCGCAATAAATGCCCCTCCTCTTACATATGTAGGAATCGAATTTTCATTAACAGCAACATTTATTGTTTGTCCTCCTGCCACTTTTTCATCCGAATAAAAATTGAACCAATTTGCTGTTTTAGGAAAATAAATTTCTTTGGTTTTTAGAGAGTCTTTTAAAATTGGGGTTATTAAAAAATCCTTTCCCCATAAATAAGTGGTTGAATTTGTCATTAATTTTAAATCATCTTCTTCAAAGAAAATAGGACGCATTAAAGGTGTTCCTTTTTGATTGTTTTGAAAAGCTAAGTTGTAATTATAGGGTAATAATTTATAGCGTAATTCAATAGCTTCTTTCGCCATTTTTTTCGCGTTGTTACTTCTAAAAACAGGTTCACTTGCCACACCTTCTTGCGCATGTGGTCTAAATATAGGTTGAAAAACACCGTATTGTAACCAACGTGCATATAAATTATCATCTAAATTATCACCTGCAAATCCGCCCAAATCAGAGTGCATATACCCTAAACCTTGCATGCCCATTTGTAAGGCAATTTCTGGTTGAGATTGCAATCCGCCCCAAGTTCTGTTTACATCTCCAGACCAAGGAATCATTCCAAATCGTTGCGAACCAGAAGATCCTGCGCGCATTAAAATAAACGGTCTTTCTTTTGGAAATTCTTTTTGATACCCTTCAAAAATTAAACGTGCCCAATCATGCCCATAAATATTATGAATTTCGTCGGCTTTTTTATTTTTAAAATTTACCCAAGAAGGCAATACTTCTGGTTCTCCTAAATCTCCCCAAAGCCCTTTTGCTCCTAAATTTATAATTTCTTTATAGATATTCCAAAACCACTCTTTTCCTTCCTTTTTATAAATATCTACAATCCCTGTATTGCCAAAATAAAAATCATATTTAGCAGGATTTCCTACAGAATCTTTGGCTAAAACATCTTTTTCTACCGTTTCTTTCCATTTTTTAGAGTTCGATAAAATAAAAGGTTCTGTTATTAAAACTGTTTTTACTCCTTTATTTTTTAAACGAGTAATCATTGCTTTCATATCCGGAAAAGAATCTTTGTATACTTCTAAATTCCCCATGGTCCCTTGCAACGTTTTTCCAAACCAATACAAATCTAAAATAACAGCATCTACAGATATTTTTTCCTCTTGAAATTTAGCTATGGTTGCCTCCGTTTCTCGTTGAGAATGATACCCAAATCTACTCGAAAAGTTACCCAAAGTCCAACGTGCTGGCAAAGGTTGTTTCCCTGTTAAATCGGTGTAATTTTCTACCAAATCCATCCAAGAATCTCCCACAATAACTTGGTAGGTTTTACGGCCAGAAATGGTTTCGTAGTTTAAAGTATTGTTTTTTTTGCTATCCAAATCTAAATAACCAATGGGTGCATTATCAAAATGAAGCATGTATTTTTTTGATGAAATTACAATGGGTAAAGTAAAATTCATTAATGCTGCTTGCGTTTCATAACCATATTGCGCTCTATTATACAATGGCAATCTATTGCCTCTTCTATTCATACCCAACGCTCTTGATCCTGCTCCATATAGAATTTCGTCTGAAGTTAAATTGAATTCTATTTTTTCTGTTTCGGCAGCAACAATATTACCTTTTACCAATTCCATTGGTTGATGTTTGGATTTTAAATATCCTGTTTTTTCTGATGTAATTTCCTTATCCTTATAAAAATAAGATATCTTAAAAGGCTTTTTCTGAATTTTTACCGAAACTCCTTTTGTAGAAAAATTAACAAAAGTTGATGACTCCATAAATCTAGCATCCGTGTAAGTTGGTTTTAAAACAACTGCATGAGAGTTGGCTACAAAAGTTTCTCCTTTAGGTATAAAAGAGGTTTCTACTATTTTAGAATTGTAAAACTGAATTCTATAAGATCCGTCTGTTACCTCAACCTGTAAAAAATTTCCGTCTTTAAAAGTTGCTTTTTTAAAACCTCTTTTAGAATTTTGAGCGAATGTAAAAACAGTAAAAAAAAGTAATAAAAATAGAATGATATATGTTTTCATCTGATGATGCTTTTAATTTTTTCTGGTGAATTTACCTTGAAAATACATGGTTTATTTTTTTAATAAAAAAGTAAGAGGAATGTCTAATCTTTTTTGCCAAGACAACTCAGAATGATCGCTCCCTTCAAAAAATAAGTTTTTAAAATTTGCTTCGGTATATCCATTATTTAGAAAAATAGAATCCACTTTAGGTGCATATTCTGGATAAAACTGATCTAAAGTTTTATTACCATAATCAAAATACATTTTATGCGTTTTTGCATCTGGTAAATGCGCTTCTAAGTACTTAAAAATAGCTTTAGGCAAAGGGTTGTTTTCCTTTGGTGTTGCCCCCACCCAATGGGTAGATAAACAAGCGGCACCTGCAAATACATTTGGATATTCTGCTACGGCATACATAGACATTAAACCGCCCATAGAAGAACCTGCCACAAACGTATTTTCTTTGTCTTTATAAACCGAATATGTTTTATCTATGTAAGGTTTTAATTCATCAACCAGAAATTTCAGATATTCATCTCCAGATAAATCTACACTCAAATTATTCTTCTTAGCCTCTTCAAGCATTTTATCCTTATTTTCTTTCGATAAAAAATTCATAGCTTTTTCTGGAAATAAATCTAACCAGCGAATGGCAGGTATGTTATGAATACCTACTACAATAAAATCTTTAGTAATTCCTTGTTTCATTAGTTTTGAAGCAACCTCATCAATTTTCCATTCTTGCTTATTCCAAGTAGTGGTTTCATCAAATAACATTTGACCATCATGCATGTATAGAACGGCATAGGTTTTATTTTCAGTGTAATTTTCTGGCAACCAAACATCCACAGGTCTTGATGTAATATTTTTAGAAGGAAAAGCAGCTACTCTTATTAATTTACCTGATGATAAGACTGCCTTTTTTAATACTTTAGAAGTGATTTTTAAAGTGTCCTTCTCTTTTTTATCCGAATTCTTTTTTTCTGACTTACAAGCAACTACTAAAAGAATTAATAACAAAATTATATATTTTTTCATGATTCATATTTTAAATACAGTAAGAAAAAAAGCATAATAAATAAACTTAAACAATACTTAGTTTCTAAAAATTAGTTATTTTTTGTAGTTAAAATAATACTACCTTTTTCCGTTAAATGAATTTCATCATTCCAAATAAAATCTTCTCCGGTTATAATATTTTTAAGCTTTTTACCTGATAAACCAACTTCTTCATATCGTTTTAAATCGAGTGTTATTGGTTGTTCATTTTTATTGATAATATGCACTACAGTTTCATCATCTTTTATTCTAAACAAGAAATAAGTTCCCATAAAAGGGGCAAAATGTAGGGTTTTACCATCATGGATTGCGGCACTATGTTTCCTATAATTTAATATCTTAGTTACAAATGACTGCATGTCTTTTTGATACTCATTTAAACCTTCTCCGGTAAATGCATTGATAGTATCATCTTTCCAGCCACCAGGGAAATCAGATCTAATTAAACCATGATCTCCAGGGTTTGCAGTATCATTCATTAAAATTTCTGTACCGTAATACACTTGTGGAATTCTTGGCAAAACCAACATATAACTCAACGCTGTTTTAACTTTTCTAATATCTTGCCACAACTCTGTAAACACTCTTGTTTTATCATGATTGTCTACAAAAATTAAAATATCTTTTGGTGTTGTATAATGAAAATCATTAGCCAAACCTTCATACAATTTTATCAATCCTTTGTCCCACTCTTCTTCTTCGTTAAGACCTTCTACAATGGCCTTTTGCATCGGAAAATCCATTGGAGATTTTAAATTAGATTTGTAACCATCTTTATTATTTGCGCCTTTTTGCCAATAACCTACAATTAACGGATTGTAACTCCACTCCTCACCAACAATAGAAAAATTAGGATACTCATTCATTATAGTTCCTGCCCAATTACTCATAAATTCTTTATCAGGGTATGGATATGTATCTTGTCTAATACCCCCCAACCCTAAGGTTTCTATCCACCAAATACTGTTCTGAATAATGTATTTTGCTAAAAATGGATTCCGCTGATTTAAATCTGGCATTTTAGGAGAAAACCATCCTTCATTATTTCCTTTTCTGTCTGCTTCTGATGCATACAAATCTTGATTAGTTGTTCTTCTATGATTAGACCCAATAGAGGTTTCAATATTCCAATTATCTTTATTCTCTTCATAGTTTTTCTGATGATTTAACCAATCATCAAACGGAAGATCTTTTACCCACCAATGTCCTATTCCACAATGATTTGCAACTTGATCCATGATTAATTTCATGTCTCTTTTACGCAATTCATCTGCTAATTTTTTATACAAAGATAAGTTTCCAAAACGCGAATCTACTTTATAATAATCTGTAATTGCATAACCATGATACGAGCTTTCTGCCATATCATTTAAAAGTAAAGGAGTTGGCCAAACAGCAGTAAAACCTAAATCTGAAATATAATCTACATGGTTAATAATTCCTTGTAAATCGCCTCCATGACGTTTATAATTATCAGAACGGTCTATAGCTGTTTCTTTTAACTCTAAATTAATATTATTAGATTCATCTCCATTTGCAAAACGATCTGGCGTAATTAAATAAATGGCATCAGAGCTATTAAAACCAACATACGTATCGGACTGTTTTTCTCTAGATTTTAACTCGTAGGTATGCGTTTTTTTTGTTCCATCATTAAAAGTGAAATCAATATTAAACACACCAGCTATTGTAGAAGCATCAATTCTTACATCTATAAAAAGGTAATTGTTACTTTTTGCTCTGCTTACTTTTTCAATTGTAACTCCATTGTAAGAAATACTAGGATTTGAAGCACCAATATTCTCCTCTTTTACTAATAATTGAAGTGAATTATCTTTAAAGCCAATAAACCAATTCGGGGGCTCTACTCTTTCAATTTCATTTATTACTGCTGTAACTTCCTTAGAAAATTCCATTTTTTTTTGTTCTCCATTTTGACATGAAAACAAAAATACAACAACAAAAATTAAGATTAAGTTTTTCATTTTTTATTAATGGAATTAATTATACCTACAGTTCCCAATTACACCTAAAGGCTTTTAAAACCTTGAAGGATACTTTAGAAACTAATCCCTTTTTAAGAATACTAATGTTAGCAAGATAAATGGGCTAAAGCCATCAGAACATTAAAAATTTTAATACCTATTGATAAATCCACGTGTAATTAAAAACCTCATTAATGAGATCTTTAATAGACACAGGCTTTAGCCAAATTGCTTTAATTTAAAATGCTAAATATTAGTTTAAACAAATTTTTCTAATACAAATGCTTTAGCAACCTCAAAGATTAAAAACACCCTTGAGGTTTGTATTTTTATTTATTGGGAGAAACCGTTACTTGCTTTCCATCCACCAAAATTTCAATTGCTTGTTTACCTTCTAAAGTAAATTCTGTTCCTTTTTGAGAAACATTTACGGTAATAACTTGATGTCTAAAATTTACTTTAAATGAGTAAGTTTTCCATCCTTTAGGAATTTTTGGTGAAAAAGAAAGTGTATTATTATGCACTCTCATTCCTCCGAAACCTTCTACAATACTCATCCAAGTTCCTGCCATAGATGTAATATGCAAGCCTTCTTCTACCTCGTGATTGTAATCATCTAAATCTAAACGTGATGTACGTAAATAGAAGGTATACGCTTGTTCCATTCTGTTTAACTTTGCAGCTTGAATACTGTGTACACAAGGAGAAAGAGAACTTTCGTGCACTGTAAATGGTTCATAAAAATCGAAATGACGCTCTAATTCTTCCGTAGAAAAATCGTCTTCAAACATATAAAACCCTTGTAAAGTATCGGCTTGTTTTATGTACGGAGAACGTAAAATTCTGTCCCAACTCCATTTTTGGTTAATCGGTCTTTGACTTTTATCTAAATCTGCCACCGTAATTAATTCTTTGTCTAAGAAACCATCTTGTTGTAAATAAATGTTATGTTTTTCTGAATATGGAAAATACATTTCATCTGCAACATGTTTCCATTTTGCCAATTCTTCATCAGAGAAATTTACTTTTTCTTTAATTCTGATGTAATCAGAAATATGGTCTGTTTTTACAATCTCTATATTTTCTAAGGCATAATTAATACACCATTTGGCAATGTAATTGGTATAAAAATTATTGTTGATGTTGTTCTCATATTCATTTGGCCCCGTAACTCCCAAAATCATGAATTTATTTTTATGGGAAGAAAAAGTTGCTCTTTGTTGCCAAAAACGAGCAATACCAATTAATACTTCCAATCCTTTTTCTGGAATGTAAGAATAATCATCCGTAAAGCGGTAATAGTTAAAAATGGCAAAAGCGATGGCTCCATTTCTATGAATTTCTTCAAAAGTAATTTCCCATTCGTTATGGCATTCTTCACCATTCATGGTTACCATTGGGTACAATGCTGCTCCGTTTGTAAAACCCAATTTTGCCGCATTTTCTATTGCTTTGTCTAAATGTTTATATCTGTATTCTAACAACGTTCTTGCTACAGATTGATCTTTAGTTGCCATGTAAAAAGGAATACAATACGCTTCTGTATCCCAATACGTACTTCCTCCATATTTTTCGCCTGTAAATCCTTTTGGACCAATATTTAACGTAGCATCGGTACCTAAATAGGTTTGATTTAATTGAAAAATATTAAAACGGATACCTTGTTGTGCTTTTACATCGCCCTCTATGGTAATGTCAGACATGTTCCATATTTGTGCCCAAGATTGCTTTTGCATCTCTAATAAAGCATCAAAACCAATACTTACTGCTTTGTCTAAAGCTGTTTTTGCAGCTGCAACTAATTGGTCTTTATCATGATCTCTATCTACCACATAACCACCAAATTTATGAATAGTATATGTTTGGTTCTGTTTTACTTCTTGTTCATAAGCGCAAGAAATAGTATTTTCTGTTTGCTCATTCTTACTCTCTGCAGCAACCTCTACATTATTTACAAACAAACGAGATTCCATAAAAGTACACGTATAAAAGTGCGTTTTCATGGTTCTAGACTTAATATAAGATTGTTTGTTGTTTTTAGAAACTTCTAAAACATCCCAAAATTGGTCGTCCCAATTGGTATCTTCATTAGTAATACCAGCATCTATATAAGGAATATAAGTAATTTTAGCATCCGAATTTAAAGGGGTTACATTGTAATTGATTGCCCCAATTTCATCTAATTCTAAACTTAAAAAACGTTTGGTATCTACTTTAATTTTGATTCCGTTTTGTAAAATAGCTTCAAAACTTCTAGACAACCAACCTTCTTGCATGTTAAGTTCTCTTTTAAATTCTGATACTTCTTTACACGTATGTAAATCTAATTTTTCATCATTGATTAATACGTTAATACCAATCCAATTTGGTGCATTTAACACTTTTGCAAAATACTCTGGATATCCATTTTTCCACCATCCAACACGTGTTTTATCTGGATAATAAACTCCTGCAATATAACTTCCTTGAAAAGTTTCTCCGCTATATTCTTCTTCAAAATTTGCTCTTTGTCCCATAGCACCATTACCAATGCTAAAAAGACTTTCTGATGATTTTACTTTATCTGAATTAAACCCCTCTTCTATGATGGACCATTCGTTTGGTATGATGTAATCTTGATTCATTTTTTTCTTTTTTTCCTGTAAAGTCTCAAGGACCTTGTAGGTATATTATCTTAAATTTTAATAAAACAACTAAAGGTTTAATTTACTTATAACTTAACTTAGACCTACAAGGTTCTAAAAACCTTGCAGGATTTCATAAATTTATTTATCAATCAACTCTTGTATAAAACCAGTACTGATTTCTGTAAAATCATTGAAATTAAATTGCGCTTCAGAAAGTATCTGTTGGTCTCCAATACCGATACTTATCATTTTTGCAGCATTTGCTGCTTCTATACCTGCCACAGCATCTTCAAAAACCACACAATCGGTTGCATTTACACCTAATTGTTTTGCGGCTAAAAGAAAAACTTCTGGATCTGGTTTTGCTTTCGTTACATTATTTCCGTCTACAATGGTATCAAAATAATGTAATAAACCAACTTTTTCTAAAATAGGTTGTGCATTTTTACTTGCAGACCCTAAAGCTATTGGCACATTTTTCTCCTTTAAAAAGGCTAAAACTTTAGGTACATCAGGTAATATTTCTGATGCATCCATATTTTCTATATACTCTAAATAGTCTACATTTTTTTCTACCATCCAGGTATCAAACTCTTCTTGTGTAGCTTTTCTGTTGCCTATTTCTAATAAAATTTCTAAACAACGTTTTCTACTAACGCCTTTAAATAATTCGTTTTGTTCTTTGGTAAACTCGAATCCTAAGTGATTCGCTAATTTTTTCCATGCTAAATAATGATATTTGGCAGTGTCAACGATAACACCATCCAAATCAAAAATAAATCCTTTTTTCATTTTAATTTGTTTGAACCACATCATCTACATCTTTTACTTTGTAGACTAAAACTGCAGCAATTAAGAAACTTAACCCACTTATCATTAAAGCAAATATAGCTTCATTATTATAAGCGTATTTTACTAACGGACCACCAATTAAAGCATTGATGATTTGCGGAATTACAATAAAGAAATTAAAAATCCCCATGTAAACCCCCATTTTTTTAGGTGATATTGAGCCTGCTAAAATAGCATACGGCATTGCTAAAATACTTGCCCATGCAATACCAATACCAATCATAGATATTATTAACCAATTTTCATTTGGCATAATATAGATTGATAAAAGCCCTAAACCTCCAATAATTAAAGATATTGAATGTGTTCTTTTTCTACCAATTTTCTTTGCAATATAAGGCAATGCAAAAGCATAAAAGGCAGATACTAAATTGTAAATTCCAAAAAGAATTCCTACCCAATCTCCGGCATCTTGATATGAACTACTACTGCTATCTGTATACGGTAACCCATATATATGTTGTGCAATTGCAGGAGTTGCAAAAACCCACATTCCAAAAAGACCGAACCAAGAAAAAAACTGCACCCAACTTAATTGACGCATTGTTGTTGGCATTTTTTTGAAATCTTCAAAAATATCCATCAAACTAGAACTTTCTTCTTCTGTAGACTCTTTAGAATCTGCATCAAAACTTGCTAATTCTTCTGGAGAGTATTCTTTTGTAGTGGTTATTGTAACTAAAATAGAAATTATTAAAATAGCGGCTCCAATAACAAATGACCAAATTAAATTATCTGGTACAACGCCTAAAGACGTTCTATTAGAAACACCAAACCAATGATGCAATGCGTAAGGTAACCAAGAACCAACTACAGCGCCAAAACCAATTAAAGCAGTTTGTACACTAAAACCTAAAGTTCTTTGATCTGTTCTTAAATTATCACCTACTAAAGCTCTAAATGGCTCCATGGCAATATTAAAAGAAGCATCCATAATCATTAGCATTCCTGCACCTACCCAAAGAGCTGGTAGAAAAGCAATAAACATATCTGCTTGTGGCATTAAAACTAACCCTATAGAAGCTAATATGGCTCCCACTAAAAAGTAAGGTTTTCTTCTACCAAACCTACTCCATGTTTTGTCGCTATAATGTCCTATAATAGGTTGTACTATTAAACCCATTAAAGGAGCTATAATCCAAAACCAAGAAAGTTCATGAACATCGGCACCAAAAATTTGTAGAATTCTACTTGCGTTGGCATTTTGAAGGGCGAACCCCATTTGTATTCCTAAAAACCCAAAACTCATGTTCCAGATTTGCCAGAAGCTTAATTTACGCTTTTCCATTTATCTATGCTATTAGTGGATATTACAATAAGCGTTTACACTTATCAATTAATAAATTTTGTGGAATGTAATTTATTGATAAATCGTAATTATGACACAAAGATAGATTTTTTATTGAAAAATAGGTAAAACCAACGAAACTATCTACGACGACGGTTTCGTAGATTCTCGTAGTTTTAAATCGCTAGAAATTACGATTTTTTTAGGTTTTAAAGTTTCAGATTCTTTTTCAATTCTTTCAATTAAAAGCTCAACGGCTTGCTTACCCATTGTAAAACCATGTTGTGCCATTGTTGTGATAGATGGTGATGAATATTCTGAAATTAACCCATCTGTAAACCCAATAACAGAAAGGTCTTCTGGTACTTTTAATCCTTTTTCTTTAGCTATCCTCATAGCGGTTGCTGCATAAATTTCATTTACAGCAAATACACCATCTATATTCTGTTCAAAGATTTTTTTTATTTGATTAGAGATGTCTCCATCTTCATCAACTTCTAAAATTAAATTAGAATCTGTTTTAATATAGTTTTCTATTAAAGCTTTCTCATAACCCTGCCTCCTTAAAGTACCTACATTAACATGTTTTGGTGTTGTTATTAATGCTATTTTTTTTAGCCCGGTTTCTAACAAATGTTTAGTTGCTTTATAGCCTGCCCCAACATCATCTACAACTACTTTATCACATAAAATCTCATCTACAACTCTATCACACAATACTAAAGGAATGTCTTCTGAAACTAAAGCTGTAAAATGATTAAAGTCTTTATTTTCTAAAGTTTCTCTAGCTATAGACACAATTAAACCATCTACACTTCCGTTAGATAAAACCTTTAACGTTTCTACCTCTTTTTTATAAGATTCATTAGAGAAACAAACCATAATATGATAGCCTTTTTCGTTGGCACCTTCTTCTATTCCCATAATCACCGTAGAGAAAAAATGATGCACTATTTTAGGTAAAATAACACCTATTACTTTGGTCTTTTGATTACGAAGCTGAAGTGCCAAACTATTGGGTTTGTAATTATAAAAGTCTGCAAAGGCTTGTATTTTTTCTTTGGTTTCTTTACTAATTTCGTGACTATCCTTTAAAGCCTTTGAAACGGTTGATGTTGAAACCCCTAATTCTTTAGCGATTGTTTTTATGGTAATTTTTTTCTTCATTTATTGCGAAATGACAAAATTTAATTCGATTATCTGTTAATTTATTAATAAAAATACTCAAAAAGTTGTTAACACGAAAACGTTTTCGTGATTTTTATCATACTGAAAATGATAGACAAGATGCTATCTTTACAAAGTGGAATGTAAACTTATTGTTATCAACAAATCAAATTTACAGTTATAATTTAACAAAATATACATGAAAAAATTTAAATTATTGTTAATTGGAATTCTTTTAACATCATCATTTACAATGTTTGCTCAACAAACAGTAAAAGGTGTGGTAAAAGAAAAAACATCTGGAGAACCATTACCGGGTGTTAGTGTAGTGGTTAAAGGTACTACAAAAGGAATACAAACCGATTTTGACGGAAACTTTATAATTAATAAAGTAAGTGCTGGAAATGTACTTGTGTTTAGATATTTAGGATTTGCAGACAAAGAAGTTACACTTGAGAATAACTTTAACCTTATTGTTGAGTTAACAGAATCTGCAGAGCAATTAGAAGAAATAGTACTAGTTGGGTACGGTACAACTACCGTTAAAGATGCAACTGGTTCTGTAGAGTCTATTACAGCTAAAGATTTTACAAAAGGAAACATTGTAACACCAGAAAATTTATTAAGCGGTAGAGTTTCTGGGGTAAGCGTTACTACAAGTGGTGCGCCGGGTTCTGGATCTCAAATTACTATTCGTGGAGGATCTTCTATTGGTGCTTCTAACAGCCCTTTAATTATTATAGATGGTTTGCCTATAGAAAACAGTGATGCTAGTATTTCTGGTTCTCGTGGTTTATTAGCAAACATTAATCCAAATGACATTGAATCATTTTCTGTTTTAAAAGATGCATCTGCAACTGCTATTTATGGTTCTAGAGCTTCTAATGGTGTTATTATTATTACTACTAAAAAAGGTAGAAAAGATTTTACATTAGATTTTGATATGCAATATACTTTTGGTGAAGTATTAGATAGAGTAAATGTTTTTTCTGCAAATGATTATAGAAGTTTAATTACTGCAAAAAGACCAGGCGATGTGAGTGCTTTAGGCAATGCAAATACAGATTGGCAAGATGAAGTACTACGTTCTACAACGTCTTCTTTATACAACCTTACTGCAAAAGGACAAATATTTGGTGCAATACCAACAAGACTTTCTATAGGTTTTGCTAACCAAGAAGGAGCCTTATTAACGTCTCAATTTGATAGAAAAACAATTTCTCTTTCTATGAATCCTTCTTTATTTAAAGATCATTTAAAAATTAACTTAAACTATAACAGAGTTTTTGAAGATAGTCGTTTTGGTGATTCAGGACAAATTGGTGCTGCTTTACGTTATGATCCTACACAACCTGTTTACGATGCTTCTTCTAGATTTGGTGGGTTTTATCAACATTTTTCTAATGGAGAAATTGCAAACGGAACCACCAACCCTATTGCCTCTTTATTACAAAGAAATAATACAGGGTACGCTTTTAGACAATACGGTAACTTAAATTTCGATTACAAGTTTCACTTTATACCAGATTTAAGAGCGGTTGTAAATGTTGGTTTCGATAAGATTACATCAGAAAACAGCGACATTACATCAAAATTAGCTCCTGCTCAATCTAACGCATTATTTTTTGGTAATGATGCTTTTAACACGCAAGAAAGAGGTAATAAATTATTTGATACGTATTTAAACTATTCAAAAAGTTTTAATAAATTAAATGTAGATCTTACTGGTGGGTATTCTTATCAGAGATTCGAAAACTTTGGTACCAATTCTGGAAACAGAAATAATCCAGAAAATATTTCTACCACATTTGCAGATCCTGATGTTGTTAACTTAGGATTCTTTAGTAGACTTAAATTTAAATACAACGAAAAATATTTACTTACTTTAAACTTTAGAAGAGATGGTACTTCTCGTTTTAGTTCAGACAATCAATGGGGTAACTTTGGTGGTGCCGCATTAGCTTATAATATAAGTGATGAAGATTTCTTAAAAGATTCTAAAGTATTATCTAGCTTAAAATTAAGAGCAAGTGTTGGTTTAACAGGGCAACAAAACATACCTGGTGTTAATGATTTGTATTTAGATAGATACCGTTTTGGTAATGAAACTTCAAGATATTTATTTGGTAACTCTTCTATAAAATCTACCATTCCTTCGGTTGTAAATCCTGATTTAAAATGGGAAGAAACAACAACTATTGAATTTGGTGTAGACTATGGTTTGTTTGATAATAAGTTTAGTGGATCTTTAAGTGCTTTTCAAAAAACATCTGATGATTTATTATTTGATGCTGCTTTAGCAGATGGTACTAACTTTGGTAATAGTACAATCCAAAATATTGGTCAATTACAAATAAAAGGTTTAGAGTTTACTTTAAACGGAGACATCCTTAAAAGTGAAGACTATAACTGGAACTTTACCTTTAACGCAACCTATTTAGATAGAAAAATTACAGAACTTGCAAACGACCAAGACGTTAGAACTGGTGGTACTGAAGGTGGTACAGGTAATACAATTCAATTATTAAGAGAGGGATATACACCTAATTCTTTTTATGTATACAAACAATTATATAACACAGCAGGAAAACCAATTGAAGGAGCCTATGCAGATTTAAATGGAGATGGTGTTATAAATGATGATGATAGATATTTAAAAGAAAACCCAAATGCAGATGTTACCTTAGGTTTTCAATCTAATTTTAATTACAAAAACTTCGATTTAGCTTTTAACTTAAGAGCTAGCCTTGGTAATTATGTTTACAACAACGTAAACTCTTCGAAAGCGCAATACGAATTATTACTAGATAATGCTGTTTTAGGAAACCTTCCTACCTCGGTATTAGAAACAGATTTCTTAAGAACTTCTGATGTTATAAATTCTGATATCTATATAGAAAATGCTTCTTATTTAAGAATGGACAATGTTACTTTAGGATACACTTTTAACAACCCAATAAAAAAATTCTCTTATAGCAGTATTCGTTTATGGGCTGGTGTACAAAATGTATTCACTTTAACAAACTACTCTGGCTTAGACCCAGAAGTATTTGACGGAATTGATAAATTAATTTATCCAAGATCTAGAAACTTCTTAATGGGAGCTAATATTAAATTCTAATAAAAACAAGATGAAAAAATATATAAAAACAATAAAAAATCTATTCGTTGTTATTTTACTAACATCAGTAGTTGCTTCTTGTACAAAAGATTTAAATATTGTACCCGAAGATGATCAAACGGTTTTAAGTGATGCGTTATTTGAAAATGAAAATGCTTACTTAGAAGTTTTAGCAGGTACTTACGCAAACTTATCTTTAACAGGTGTTGATGGCCCAGAAAGTTCTAATATTAAAGGATTAGACGCGGGTACTAGTCAATATGGTAGAACATTATTGTACTTACAAACATTATCTGCAGACCAAATGATTTGGTCTTATGAAAATGACCCTGGTACAAGAGAACTACAACGTAATATTTGGACCGCCCAAAACCCTGTAATATTAGGTATGTTTAGTAGAGCAATGGTTACGGTTGCATTTGCTAATAACTTTTTAAGAGAAACAACTAAAGAAAAATTAGACGCAAGAAACGTTTCTACTGCAACAAGAGAAAACATTGTTACTTATAGAGCAGAAGCTCGTTTACTAAGAGCTTTGTCTTATTATAACTTAATGGACTTATATGGTAAAGCCCCAATGGTAGTAGAAACAGACCCAACGGCAGGTTTTAATCCTCCACAAGCAGACAGAACTGAATTATTTACATTTATAGAAAGCGAATTATTAGCAATCGATGCCGATTTAATGGCACCAAAAACCAATCAACATGGTAGAGCAGACAAAGCTGTTGCGTGGATGATTTTAGCTAAAATGTATTTAAATGCAGAAGTATATATTGGTGAAGCAAAATATACAGAATGCTTAACCGAATGTAAAAAAATTATAGGTGGTGGGTTTTCTTTAGCAACTAATTACGCTCATTTATTTATGGCTGATAACAATACCAATTCAGCAATCAACGAAATTATTTTTCCTTTAATTTCTGATGGTTTAATTACACAAAACTACGGACCAACAACCGTTATGGTAAATGGTGAAATAGGAAGTTTAGAAGCAAACGGCATTCCTTTAGGTGTTGGTGCTTCTGGATGGGGAGGCGCATTAAGAGTAAGAAAACAATTTGCTCAATTATTTGATGGAGGTATCTTTTCTGGAGACACTAGAAACACCATTATCTCTGGAACAAGAAGTATTGATATTACTGATATCTCAGATAAAGATCAGGGTTATATTATAGAAAAATACTCAAATGCAACTTCTACCGGAACCTTTGGTTCTGACCAAACTTTTGTAGATACAGATTTCCCTTTGTTTAGATTAGCAGATGTATATTTAATGTATGCAGAAGCACATTTAAGAGGTGGATCAGGAGGTTCTAATGCTGATATGGAAACGTATATTAATGCACTAAGAACTAGAGCTAACAACCCTCAAAACAACTTAACTGCCGCAGATATTTCTCTAGAGTTTATTTTAGATGAAAGAGCAAGAGAGTTACACTGGGAAGCACACAGAAGACAAGATTTAATTCGATTTGGTAAGTTTACTGGTGGTAATTACAACTGGGCATGGAAAGGAAATGGAAGTAACGGTATTGCTTTACCTTCTTACATGAAAGTATATCCTATACCTACCGCTAGTTTAGCTTCTAACCCAAATTTAACTCAAAATACTGGGTATTAATTTAAAAACAAATTACAAATGATGAAAAACATAAAAAGATTTTCAGCAGTTAGTATCATTGGTCTAGTACTTTTATTTTTCCAATCTTGCGATGACACTTCTGATACATTCACGATATCAGCTCCAACAGCACCTATTTTAGCTGAATTAAATTTTACTCAATTAGAATTAGATGCTGTAAATACTACAAACCCTGCCATAACTTTAAATTGGGATGAAGCAGATTACGGTATACAGGCTGCGGTTAACTATGCTATTCAGTTTTCTAAAGATGATGCTTTTACAGCGCCAGTTACTGCATCAACAATTTCTGGTAAAACTTCTGCAACATTATCTATAAACGAGGTAAATGCAGCTGCAGGTAATGCAGGTGTAAATCCTTTTAACTGGTCAGATATTTATATTAGAATTGTTGCCTCATTAGGTACTCAAAATAATGAAATGGCCGTTTCTAATGTAATTCAGTTTAGCGTATATCCGTACTTTAACTACTCTTTTAAAGATTATTATTTAGTAGGTAACGCAACAGCTCCAGGTTGGGATAATTTTGCAACAGGTAACAACCCTGCTTTATTTAGAGATGAAACAGATAGCAATACGTTTTACTATACTGGTTATTTTGCTAAAGCAACTGCAGATGATGGTGAAGGAAGATTTAAAGTAATTGAAACAAAAGGAGAATGGTCTAACCAATGGGGTACAACTTACCCTGATAATGAAGATCCAATAGATGCTGAAGGTGACATTGCAGGAAACCCTGCAACACAAGAAGCAGATCCAGGTAGATTTGGTGTAAAAACTGATGGTTACTATACCTTTAAAGTAAACTTTGCTTCTAAAAAATATTCTATAGAGCCTTTTAATGCTGACGGTATTGTAAGCCCTACATCATTAGAAATACAAGGATCTAGTACAGCTAATGTAGCCATGACTCCTTTAGCTTTTGATGGTCATATCTGGTTTGCAACTGCAATTCATTTAACTCCTGGTGAAGTAGAATTTGTTACAGGTGCAAGTGCTAAATGGGGAAGTTCAACTTCTTTTTCTGGAGTAGCAACCGATGGTGGTGGTGCAATACCTGTAATTGTAGAAGATGATTATGATGTTTGGTTTAATGATTTAACAGGTCGTTATATCTTAATTCCTTTAAATTTATAATAACTTAAAAATAGATATAAAATGAAAACTTATTTAAAAAGATTAAGCTACTTATTTTTATCACTTACACTTTTTTTAGGTGCTTGTGAAACAGAAGAGAGCTTAACAATAACAAGTCCAGATCCTGTTTTTGAGTTAGTAACACCAGGAATTAGTAATGTGTTTTTAAACTCAGAATTACTAGACAATCCTGCATTTACAATTACTTGGATAGATGAAATTAATACCGCTGCAACTTATACGGTAGAAATGGATTTAGAAAGTACTTTTGCAGCCCCTATTCAATTAGGTACTTCAGATAAAAAGAACTTTACAATCACAGTATCAGAATTAAACAAAGCTTTAGAAAACACAGATGTAAAATCGTATACAGAAACACCTATTTATGTAAGATTATCTACAGGTAGTGCAATGTCTAACGTAGTTTTATTTCAGATTTCTAAATTTGCCGTAAAACCACCAGTAATTACCAGTCCAGACAATACTTTTACCAAAGTATTAACCGACGTTAATCCTGATGAAACAGCCTTAACCCTTACTTGGAATGATCCAGAAATAGGTGCATCTAGTAGCTTAATTATTAGTTATGAGATAGAAATGGCTGTAGCAGGTACTAGTTTTGCCTCTCCTGCAAACATTGGTTCTACAAACACAACTACTTTCGAAATTTCTCATGATAATTTAAATGATTTAGTGATTGCTAACGGAGGTGTTGCAGATGTTGCTTCTAACTTCGATTTTAGAATTAAAGCTATTGCAAAATCTGCTTCGGGAGATTTAGCAAGAACCTCAGAAGCTATTACAGTTTCATTAACAGGATTTAAAGCAGAAATACCAGATAATTTATACATGGTAGGTGCTCATAATGACTGGAACAATGCAGATGCAACTCAACAGTTTTACACTTCAGGAAATGGAGTTTTTACCAAAGTACAAGCTTTTTCTGCAAACGATGAATTTAAATTGTTACCTACATCAGGTGCTTGGGACGGAGATTATGGAGAAGACCCAAACAATGCTGGTAAAATAGTACAAGATGGTGAACAAAACATAAAAGTAACTGCTGCAGGTACTTATTTAGTAATTATAGACTTTAATACATTAAGTTTTAAATTACAAAACATAGACACTATGTTTATGGTAGGTGCTCATAATGACTGGAACAATGCAGATGCTACTCAACAATTTTATACTTCAGGAAACGGTATCTTTACAAAAGTGCAAGCTTTTTCTGCAAATGATGAATTTAAACTATTACCAACTTCTGGTTCTTGGGATGGTGATTGGGGAGAAAACAAAACAATTGCTGGTTCTTTAGAGTTAGATGATGAACAAAACATAAAAGTAACTACTGCTGGTACTTATATGGTTACTTTAGATTTTAATAAATTAACATTTAATCTAACAGAAATACCTACAAACCTTTACTTAGTAGGTTCTCCAAATGATTGGAACAATGCTACGGCACCTGCATTTACAAAAGTATCTGAAGGATTGTTTGAAATAACACAAACGTTAACTGCAACAGACGAATTTAAATTTTTACCTCAACAAGGTGCTTGGGATAATGATTGGGGAGAAAGCAAAGAAAATGCAGGTATGTTAGTTGTTGATAATGAAAACAACGTAAAATCTCCTGGAGATGGTACCTATAAAATTACAGTAGATTATAATAAAGGAACAGTAACTGTTCTATAATTTTATAAAACTTTACAAAGGCTACCTTTATAGGTAGCCTTTGTTTTTAACAACCTATTTTATGAAAAAAATTACTTTATTAATCCTTTTAATATCCTCATTTACTTTTAGCCAAGTACAGAATGTTACTTTTTCTGTTTCTCCTGCTACTTTTAATGAAACGGATGCTATAACTATTACAGTGTCTAACATTACAACGGCTTCTTGGGGTGTTTCAGACATTTATTTATGGTCTTGGTCTTATGATTCTAGCGGAGAAAACTCTATGGATTCACCAACCAACGGAAGTTGGTCTAGTTCTAATGAGGCGCAAAAATTAACCAACAACGGTAATAATACATACTCAATTACTTTTACACCAACTACTTTTTATAACAGAACAAACATTGGTAGCATTGGCATGCTAGTAAAAGCAAAAGATGGTTCTGGTGATAAAAAATCGCAAGATAAAACATACCAAGTTGGTACTTTTCAATTAACATTAAACACGCCTACAGAGGCAACAACTGTTTTAGACTCCGGACAAACATTACCAATAAATGCAACGAGCTCAATAGCCGCAGATTTTACTTTAAAAGCAAATGGAACAATAATTAATCAAAAAAACAATGCAACGGCATATAGCTACGCTCCTACTGTAACTGAAAACACAACGTACCTTTTAGAAGCTACAAATAATGGAGAGGTACAAAACACCAGCTTTAATGCCATTGTAAAACCAACAATTACAGAAGCGGCACTTCCTTCTGGTATGAAAGATGGAATCAATTTAAATCCATCAGATAATACAAAAGCAACTTTAGTATTTTATGCACCAGGAAAAGAATTTATTCACCTAATTGGTAGCTTTAATAATTGGCAAGTAAACGATGCTTATTTATTAAAAAAAGACAGTAGCAAAGATCGTTTTTGGATAGAACTTAGTAGCTTAACTCCGCAAACAGATTATACGTATCAATATATTATTGAAGCCGATTTAAGAGTTGCAGATCCATACTCTACAGTGGTTTTAACAGAAAACAACGATCAATATATAAACGCAACCACCTACCCAAACCTAGCAAGTTATCCTACAGGAAAAACAAACCACGCAGTTACTTTATTAAGAACGGGTGATGCTGCCTATAATTGGCAAACAAATAACTATACAAAACCTGCAAAAACAGACTTAGTTATTTATGAACTTTTAATTAGAGATTTTGATGAGCTTCATAGTTTTGATGCTGTACAAAACAGATTAGATTATTTGCAAGAATTAGGTATAAATGCTATAGAATTAATGCCTGTAATGGAATTTGATGGTAATGAATCTTGGGGATACAACCCTTCGTTTCATATGGCATTAGACAAATATTATGGTAACACAAACTCTTTTAAACAATTAATAGACGAATGCCACAGAAGAGGTATTGCTGTTATTGTTGATGTTGCTTTTAATCATGCAAGTGGTCAAAATCCTTATTACAGAATGTGGAACACAGACAATGGTGGCTACGGAGGGCAAGCAAGTGCCAATAGTCCTTTTTTTAACCAAACAGCAACACACTCTTACAGTGTTTTTAATGATTTTAATCACTCTAAACAAGCTGTAAAAGAGTATGTAAAAAGAGTTTCTCAATACTGGATTGATGAATATAAAATTGATGGTTTTAGATGGGATTTAACAAAAGGGTTTACACAAAACTGTTCTGATGCGGACCAAAGTTGTACAAACAATTATCAACAAGACAGAGTTGATGTTTTAAAAGAATATGCTGATTATCAATGGGAAAAAGACCCTAATTTCTACATTATTTTCGAACATTTAGGAGGTAATACAGAAGAAACCGAATGGGTAAATTATAGACTTGATGAAGGCAAAGGAATTATGCTTTGGGGAAATCATAACCACCAATACAACCAAGCAACTATGGGCTTTGGTAGTGACGCAGATTTTTCTTGGATTTCTTATAAAAACAGAGGTTGGTCTGTACCTGCAAATGTTAGTTATATGGAAAGCCATGATGAAGAGCGTTTAATGTACAAAAACCTAGAATATGGTAATTCTAATGGAAGCTATTCTATAAAAAACCTAAACACAGCTTTAAAAAGAGAAGAATTAGCCGGTGCTTTTTACTTTACAGTACCAGGACCCAAAATGATTTGGCAATTTGGCGAATTAGGATATGATATTTCTATTGAAGAAAATGGTAGAACAGGTAACAAACCTATTTTATGGAGTTATCTAGCCAACGAAGGTAGAAGAGCTGTTAAAGACACTTGGTCAAAATTAATTAAATTAAAATTAAAATATGATATTTTTGAAACATCAAATTTTACGTTAGATGTTGGTAATGCTAATGGGTTAAACACCATTCATTTAACAGATCCAACAGCAACAGACATACAAAATATTACAATTATTGGAAACTTTGGGGTAACCACACAAAGTATTGTTCCTGCTTTTCAGCAAACAGGTACTTGGTATAATTTGTTAGAAAACAACGCTAATATTACAGTTACTAATACAACAGCGGCAATTACATTAGCGCCAGGAGAATTTAAAGTGTATGCAAATAAGCCTGCTTCACTTACTACAGATGATTTTACAATTGATGATAAAAACACCATTAAACTGTATCCTAATCCTGCTAAAACGCACTTTGTTCTTTCTGATAAAACAAACAAAGTATCCGTTTTTGATATTACAGGGAAGTTAGTAAAAACGTATTCTAAAGAGGATATTGAATCAAATTATTATGTGATATCAACATTAAAAAAAGGCATCTATTTTATTAGAATTAAGGATATAAAAAACCAAATTCTAACTAAAAAATTGATTGTAAATTAATCCCCCAATTTTTAAAAAAAAGCGAGCAGTAATTATTTACTGCTCGCTTTTTTTTTATATAAATCTTAAAAGAAAACCTAAACTCCAAATTGAGTTAAATGATGATCTAAATGTTTGTAAAAAGAATTATTCCATTCTACCGCAGTTAACTTTCCAAAAGAATGAGATTCTTTCCCTTCAAAATATGTCTCTCCTAATTCTTGTGTTTGTATCATATAATCTATCAAACGCTTTTTTTCTGTTTCAAACACTCTATCATCCGATACAATAAATTGTGCGGCTGTTTTTCCGTTTTTAGCATACGGTTTTTCAGACACAACAATATTTTTAACAAACGTTTTTAAGATCCACTTTGTAAAAGCATTCGGTTTTGGATGTTTATCTGTATAAACCATCTCGTAAGAGACAGAACAATGAGCTAACATTTGAGAAACAGACATCTTACCCCATGTTGGTTTGGTTGCAGCCGTAAGCTTGTTAATTCTATTAATTTCTTCTAAAGTAATCTCTTTCTCAAAAATGTTTTTCATCTTAATGTAGTATTTTGAATAATAATTCTTTTAAAATATCTTGGTTAGATTGGCTTGCCCCAACTCCTTTACTTTTTACATCAGCATCTCTTAAAAAAGCAATTACTTGTGCTACTTTTCGCATCGGATAATTTCTAGAAGCAGAAAAATATTCGTCTACAAAATACGGATTAACACCTAACGCTTTTGCTACAGAACTTTTAGATTTATCTTTTAAACCATGAAAACAAAGAAGCTGTGTAAAATAACCGTTTAATAATGAAATGGTCATTACCAAAGGGTTATTTTTTGGGTTTTCGGCAAAATAATTTATAATTCTATTGGCTTTAACCACATCCTTCTCTCCTACTGCTTTTCTTAATTCGAAGTTATTAAAATCTTTAGAAATACCAATATTGTCTTCAATATCCTTATCATTAATAATAGATTCTTTAGGTAAAATTAGCATCAATTTATCTAACTCATTAGATATTTTACTTAAATCAGTTCCTAGAAACTCTACTAACATTTGAGACGCTTTGGGCTCAATTTGATATTTTTTTCCGCTTAAAACCCTACGAATCCAATCTGAAACCTGATTTTCATACAGTTTTTTACTTTCATAAATTAAACCTGTTTTTGCAATTGCCTTATGTAGTTTTTTACGCTTATCTAGTTTTTTATACTTATAATTAAAAACTAAAACAGTTGTAGGCTGTGGGTTTTCTGCATAGGCAACTAACTTCTCTATATTTCTACTTAAGTCTTGTGCTTCTTTAACAATAATTACCTGTCTTTCGGCCATCATTGGGTAACGCTTGGCAGAAGAAACAATATCTTCTATAGTAGCATCTCTACCATACATTACTTGCTGGTTAAATCCTTTTTCGCCTTCATCTAATATATTTTCTTCTATATAGTCAGAAATTTTATCTATGTAATAAGGCTCATCACCCATTAAAAAATAGATAGGTTTAATATTTCCTTTCTTTATATCTGAAACAATGTTTCTTATTTCGTTCATTTATTTTTCTATAATTACAGCGTTTGATAACTCTGCTTCTGTAAGAGTTTCAAACCAATTTTCCATAAAATCAAAATCTGATTCACTTACTTCAAATTCAAAAGTGTCACCTTTTTCTAAATTTCTTTTAATAATTCGTTCTTTTCTTATTTCTTTCGAAATATTTAAGAAATGAATTTTTACTTCAATATTATTTTCTTTAGCAAATTGGTTATATTTTTCTCTATGTAAAAGTTTAGAAAGACCAACATCTAAAATACTATCAACACCCGATTTTTCTAATTGTAAAATTAAATCTTGCATTAATAATTCTGCCCTTTCTATTCTTTCTAAAAACCAATTTAAACCATCTTTTTCAGTCTTATCAGGAAAAAATAATATTTTATTCCATTTATCAAGCGTAAAAACGATTCCATTTGTCTCCGTTTTTAGCTTTTTAGCATATGTAGATTTACCTGCTCCAGTATTACCTACTAATAAATGTATCATAACTGATTTTTATTTACTTTTGACTGATGCAAAAACTCAATCTACCCACTTATAATTTCAAACTCAAAAGTAGCGAAAATAAGACGCTTATTTTTGATAAATTAAGAAAAAAATATATGGTTTTAACTCCAGAAGAATGGGTCCGCCAGCATTATGTTTCTTTTTTGATTGAAGAAAAAAATTATCCAACCACATTAATTGCTTTAGAAAAACAGTTAATTATCAATAATCGAAAAAAAAGAACTGATATTTTAGTCTTTAATAAAGAAGGTAATCATGAAATTATTGTAGAATGCAAAGCACCATCTATAAAAATTACCCAAGATACTTTTGATCAAATTGCACGTTATAATTTAAAACTAAAAGCTACTTTTTTAATAGTTACCAACGGTTTAGAGCATTTTTACTGTAAAATGGATTTTGAAAATGAAACTTATGTTTTCTTAAAAGAAATACCTAACTACAAATAAAAACATCTTTTTTTTTATTTGTCCCCTATTATTTCTAGTGAATTTTGATACATAAAAAAGATTATTAAAAACTTTTTAAACCAATTCTTTTTATATAATTATAGAAAAAATATTTTTATAATAAGACACCAATAAAATTCATTTATTATTAAGAAAAAATTAGAATTTAACTAATTTATAAACTGTAAATTCGCAGTCTTGAAAACAGCCATCGTCATATTAAATTGGAACGGTCAAAAACTGTTAGAACAGTTCTTACCATCGGTAATAAATTTTAGTTCGCAAGAGGCTACTATTTATATCGCAGACAATGCGTCTACAGATTCTTCTATAAATTATGTAAAAGAATTTTTTCCATCCGTTAAAATTGTAGAAAACGCCATAAATGGCGGATATGCAAAAGGATATAATGATGCTTTGCAAAATATTGATGCAGATATTTATTGTTTATTAAATTCTGACGTTGCCGTTACCCAAAACTGGTTAACACCTATTATAGATGTTTTTAAGAACGAAGAACATACCGCAATCATTCAACCAAAATTATTAGATTATAAAGACAAAACAAAATTTGAATATGCTGGTGCTGCTGGTGGTTTTGTAGATTTATATGGTTATCCTTATTGCAGAGGACGAGTATTTAATCACTTAGAAACAGATACAGGGCAGTTTAATGATGAAGCCACTATTTTTTGGGCTTCTGGAGCTTGTTTATTTATCCGTGCTAACGTATACCATCAATTGGGTGGTTTAGATGAAGATTATTTTGCGCATCAAGAAGAAATAGATTTGTGTTGGAGGGCTCAAAACAGAGGGTATAAAGTAAAATATGTAGGAGCTTCAACTGTATATCATGTTGGTGGTGCTACTTTACAAGAAACAAATCCGCAAAAAACATATTTAAACTTTAGAAACAGTTTATTGAATGTTGTAAAAAATGTTCCTAAAAAATGGTTTTTATTTGTTGTTTTTTCTCGTTTAGTTTTAGACGGAATTGCAGGTGTAAAATTTATGCTAGAATTAAGACCTATACATACTTGGGCCATTATTAAAGCTCACTTTAGTTTTTATAAGAATTTTTTTAAATTTTTAAAAAAGCGTAGGGTATTACAGAAAAAACAAAACTATAATTTACATACTAGTGTTGTTTGGCAATATTTTGCTTTGGGTAGAAAAAAGTTTGAGGAGTTGAAATAAAAAAACAGAAAAACATGTATTCTGCTCCTTTTTTAAACTGAAACAAAATCACTTAAAACCAGTTCTTTATCAACTTTAAAAAAAGTTTTACTTTAAAAAACTACAGAATGTCTAAACTTCCTTTTCCTTCTCTAATAACTTCTGGATAACCTTCTGTAAAATCTATAATTGTAGAAGCTTGGTTATCTCCATAACCACCATCAATTACAATATCTACTAATTTTCCCCATTTTTCGAAAATTAATTCTGGATCTGTAGTATATTCTAAAATCTCATCATCATCTCTTATAGATGTAGATACAATTGGGTTGCCTAAACTTTCTACTAAAGTTCTAATAATATTATTATCAGGAATACGAATACCTACTGTTTTTTTCTTTTTAAATACTTTTGGCAAGTTGTTACTACCTGGTAAAATAAAAGTATAAGGACCTGGTAAAGCTCTTTTAAGTATTTTAAAGGTTCCGCTATCTAATTGCTTCACATAATCAGATAAATGGCTAAGATTATCGCAAATAAAAGAAAACTTTGCTTTATCTAACTTTACCCCTTTTATTTGAGCTATTTTTTCTAAAGCTTTATTATTGGTTATATCGCACCCTAAACCATAAACAGTATCTGTTGGATAAATAACCAAACCACCACGTTTTAAAACTGCTACAACTTTATCTATAGCCTTTTGGTTTGGATTTTCATTATATATTTTAATAAATTCTGACATATTATAAATATACAAAAACTCAACTTGATTATCAATCAAGTTGAGCTATTTTTTATGGGAACATTGTTTTTTATTAAGACTTATCTACCATTCTAAAACCTTCTCCATGTATGTTTAAAATTTCTACATTTTCATCTGGTTTTAAATATTTACGCAATTTTGCAATATAAACATCCATACTTCTAGATGTAAAATAATTGTCGTCTCTCCATATTTTTGTTAATGCTAACTCTCTTGGCATTAAATCATTTTTATGAATTGCCAACATACGTAACAATTTACTTTCTTTTGGAGATAATTTTATAGGTTCACCATTTTCACCTACAGATAAATGTCTTAATTTAGAATTGAAGAAAAAGCCTCCAATAACAAATTCGAATTGTTCTGATTCTGTTGTTTTATCTGTGTCTTTTCTTTGTAAAATTGCTTTAATTTTATGCAATAATACTTCAGAATCAAAAGGTTTGTTTAAGTAATCATCTGCACCAACAGCATATCCTTTTAAAACATCTTCTTTTAACGTTTTTGCTGTTAAGAAAATAATTGGCACTTCTTTATTGGTAGCTCTTATATCTTGTGCTAACGAGAAACCGTCTTTACGAGGCATCATTACATCTAATATACACAAATCATAATCACTGTTTTTAAACATAATTAATCCTTCTATACCATCTTTAGCATGTGTTACATTGTAATCGTTTAATGCTAAATAATCTTTTAAAACGGTTCCAAAATTTGGATCGTCTTCAACTAATAAAATTTTTTTACTTCCCATTGTTATACTTTTTAAATTAAAGGTAATTTTACTGTAAATGTACTTCCTTTTCCTTTTTCACTTTCAACAAAAACAGTTCCATGATGTTTTTCTATAATTTCTTTTACATAAGCCAAACCTAGCCCATGCCCTTTAACATCATGAATGTTTCCTTTTTGTTCTCTATAAAATTTATCAAAAACTTGTTTTTGAACTATTTTACTCATTCCAATTCCTTGATCCTTTATTTTTAAGATAAAGAATTTATCTGTGCTTTCTGTATACACATCAATTTTTGGTGTATCCGCAGAATATTTTAAAGCATTTTCTAACATATTAACAATTACGTTTGTTAAATGAAATTCGTTTCCTGGAACTTCTGTAACTAATGCTTCAAAATGTGTATTTAAACTTCCTTGTCTATCTTGTATTAGTAAACTAACATGTGTAATTGCATCGTCTATTGTGTCGTGCATATCTATAGTTTCCTTACTAATATCTATCTGATTTTTTTCTAATCGAGATATTCTTAATACATTTTCAACCTGAGAATGCATTCTTTTGTTTTCGTCTCTAATCATTTGCACATAACGTAACACTTTTTCGTTATCATTAATAATCTTTGGATTCTTAATAGAATCTAATGCCAGATTAATGGTAGCAATAGGTGTTTTAAACTCATGTGTCATATTATTAATAAAATCTGTTTTAATTTCTGATATTTTCTTTTGCCTAATTAGTTGGTATAATGAACTAGAAAAAGCGATTATAATAATTAAAATAAAAAATATTGAGAGTGATAAAATACCTGATATACCAGAAAGTATGTGCTCTTTTTCTGCCGGAAAAGTAATATACAACTCATAATCTACCTCACCATTTGCTTTAAAAAAAAGCGGATAAGGGTAGCTCTTTTTTTTGTTAATGGTGTAATAACCCGACTTTAATTTTGTGGCTAAACCATCATTACTATAAACACCATATTTAAATTCTAAATGAATATTTCGTTTTTCTAGCTCTTCTTTTATGGTTTCATTAAGCTCTCTATTACTTAATCTTTTATGAATAGGTTTTGTACTATTAATATTTCTAAATATTTCTGCAAATTCACTTCTTTCAATACTCTTTAATCGTTTTGTAAACGAAAATCTTTTTTCATCACTAGATGAAAATAAATTATCAGCACCTTTAATAATTCTAGAATGAAAAAAATCGTTTTTACCTGTTACTCTTTTAAAAATAATAGTGTCATTATCTAAAAAATCAGTTTCATTATCTAGATAATCTACAGGCATTTTAAAACTTTCTTCTAAAATGGTACCACCATAAGTAAATTTTTGATTTGTTGCAGTGTCTATTTCTTGAAATAGAAAGTTTTTAATTTGAGCTTCGTCTGCTAAAACAGTGTTTTCTATAACACCTTCGTATTTTTTTTCTAAATAAAAATTCTCTTTATCGGTAATCCTTTGAGAAACACTTCCCAAAGATTTTTGAACATCATTTTTAAATTGTTCTTTCTTACTCGCTACTGCGTTATTAATCCAATACAGTTGTACAGCAATAATTCCAATTAAAGAAATGCTCATTAATACAACAATAAGAACAAACATCTTCTTACCCATACATCAAAGTTACGATTTTCAAAAATTGATTTTATTGTTTTTAACCTAAATTAACAATATAACTTTAAATTTAAGAGTAATTTAACAATCCTATTGAATAAAATTAAATTGAACGGCTTTTTTCTGTTAAAATATTATGGATTTTAACAACCTGAATTTGAGTGTTTTCTGCATCCAAATTATTAATTATATAGTTAGATTGTAGTAGTTTTTTATCTTCTAACCATTGATTTTTTATTCTGCTTTCTATAGCTGTTTTAGAACTATTATCTCTTAACATTGTTCTTTCTATTCTAACATTAAGTGGTGCATAAACAGTAATAATTATATCGCACTTTAAATTACTATTACTTTCAAAAAGAATAGCATTTTCATAGACTACATAATCTTTATGGTCTTGTTGATTTACAAATTCTTTAAAATGATTTTTAACCTCTGGATGTACAATGGCATTTAAGGTTGCTAGTTTGTTTTTATCTTTAAAAACAAGATTGGCAATGTAAGGTCTATTTAATTGATTATTTAGGTAAGATTCAACTCCAAACTCCTTAATAATTTTCGATTTAAGTACTACCGATGTATTCATTAATTTTTTAGCCTCAGAATCGGCATTATAAATAGCAACATTATTAAACTTAGCAAAGATATTTGCTACAGTTGTTTTACCACTCCCTATTCCGCCTGTTAAACCTACAATCATTTATTTCTGAATTAAAAAATCAATTTTATTAGGAATCACTTTAAAACTTTTTACATAGTTAGATTTTGCCACCACTTTAGGCATTAAATAATCTAAATTGTTTTTTTTAGAAACACTATAATCACAAACTACTTCAAAAAAGTTTTTATCAATTTTATCAAAATTAGACAAACCAACTACATAAGTCACAGAAACGGTTTTGTTTAATGTTGTTAAAGTAAGTCCTTTTGGAAGGTTTATTACTTTAAAAGGGATTTCTAAAGTACCTTCTGTAAACTTTTCTACTTTACCACTTATAGTAGCATAGGTAGATTTCATTTTAATGTTATTAGAGTTTTCTGGTACTATCATTTTTACTTTTTTAGAAAAGTTTTCTTTAACTCCTTCTAGTTTTAATAATTTTAAATTGATTTCTTTTATCTTTTCTATTTCTGCATCTGGCCCAGAAATTAAAATACTATCTGGTTTTACTGTTACAGGTTCTAAAATATCATAACCTATGTGGTAATTAATATCTAAATTAGGTTTTAAAGGCACTTTTTTAGAAAGCAAGGTGCCTATTTCTAAATAAATGGTGTCTAAAATAATTTCTTGTAACTGAACACCATAGTGCAATTGTTTTTGAATAGGAACAACTTGGTTTCTAGTTAAAAAATAATACTTATTTGATGATTTTTTATATAAACTATTTGCATTTAGAGTGATATTTTTACGACCAAATCTAGAACTTATAATGTTAAAACCAGATGATTTTACCACAATATCTATTTCTTTTATGGGTACTTTTTGCAATAGTTTATCTTGAGGAATATTTGTGTATTCTACAGGAAAAGTTAAGGTGGTAGTATACTCTTTAGAGAGCGTTATTAAAAACCACATTAAAATAGAAGCGATTAAAAAGCTAATAAAACTTTTCGAAATTTTTTTATTCTTTATCAAAGTAATAGTTGAATTTAATGCAATCTACACAAAAGCTTGTAAACAAAAAAGTGAGCAGTATCTAAAAAGACAAAGCTCACTTAATACTTTAAAAACTTAATTTTTATTTTTTAGCTGGCTCTAAAAACCTTTTACTTAATTCCATTGAAATAGCAGAGCGTTCAAACTTAATTTTACCGGCTCCTGTTTCTATAGTAATAGTATTATCTGCAGCATTTATAGTAGCAATTTTACCATGTATTCCGCTAGAAGTTACCACTTTTGTACCAACTTTAATTTCAGCTTGAAAAGCTTTTTCCTTTTTTTGCTTATTCATTTGTGGTCTTATCATAAAGAAATAAAACACTACAATAATGGCTAAAAAAGGCAACATACTCATTAAACTACCTGCTCCTTCTTGTAAAAATATTACAGTTGATATCATTATATTTTTGCTTTTGGTGTTACAGATCCTTTTAACGTTAATACTTCTCTACCAGACTCTGTATTTGTAGTTAAAGTTACTGTTTTTTGTTGTCTATTTGGCTTACCGTTTGTATTAAACTTTACATCAACCTTACCTGTTTCTCCTGGTTTAATTGGTGTTTTAGGCCAAGTAGGAACCGTACATCCACAAGATCCTTGTGCATTGGTAATTACTAAATCTGTTTTACCAGAGTTGGTAACTAAAAAAGTAGTCTCTACAATATCTCCTTCATTTACAGTACCAAAATCGTACACTTTTTTGTCTAGAGAGATTAAAGCTGTTCCTTTTTTAATTTCGTTATCTCTAGAGGCAGCTTTATCTAAATTTTCTTTGTTAATTTTAGAAGTAACATTTCCTCCATCTTTACAGGCTGTAAAAAAAGATGCTGTAATTACAAAAGCTAATAAAATTGTTATTTTTTTCATTATGATTTAATTTTGTGTAAAAATAATAAATATATTATCTAAAACAATGGTTTAGAGTAATCCTCTTCCTATTTTAACAATTTTTTTATTTTCTACAAATTCCTTCGATATTTTATCTAAAACTCCGTTAATAAAATAGCTACTTTTTTCTGTAGAATAATCCTTAGAAATTTCTATGTACTCATTAATAGTAACTCGGGTTGGTATAGAAGGAAAATTAAGAAATTCTGAAACGGCCATTTTTATTAGAATCATGTCCATATCTGCAATTCTATCGGTTTCCCAATTTGGCGTTTTCTCTTCAATAATTAGTTCGTATTCTGTATTTTTTAAAACTGTTTTTCTAAACATTTTAGATACAAACTCTTCATCATCTTTGTCTTTATATAGCTTTCCTAAAACAAAAATAGCATTCTCTTTTTGCTTACTTAACGTTTTTACAACCCAAGTGTTTACAAAAGGAATATCATCTGACCAAGAAATCATAGTATCTTCAAAATATTCCCCTAATTTTTCATTCGGAGCAATAATTTCTTTAAAGAAATCGATAACAAAAGTCTTATCTACTTTGTAAGAATCTGCTTCTGTAGCCAAATATTTTTTATACAAATCGCTATTTTGCAATTGGTCATAAATAATTTTTACGTACTCATCATTTTCTTCCCAATTTCTCAAATCATTTAACTCAACATACCCTTCTACACTAACGCTTTCTGCAATTAGGTTGATTAGTTTATTGTTTAAAAATTTGTTGTTTGGATTTAAATCTTCTTTGGTGGCAAGAATTTTCTTTTTAGAAAGTGCTATTTTTTTTGCTGCTAATTTCTGTACCTCTACCAACAACAATAAATTTAAAACGTACAAATCGTACATTTTTAAAATACTATGTTTTAAAAATTTTTCCTCTTTAATGATATCATCATTATAAGAATGTAACATTGCGTACACAGATTGCATTACTTTAACTCGAATATGTCTCCTGTTAATCATTTTCTAAAGAACTTATATATAATTTGCTGCAAAAATAGTGTTATTTTATTTTTCTACTACCACGTTTTAATTCTTTTTTAAGAATAAATTTTATACTGATTCTTGTATCTTCGTGCTTTCTCTTTTTTAACAAAAAAATAATTTACAAACATTATAATAGTTGTAATTTTATTTTTTTTAAAACTCATTATTCGTTGAAAGAATTACAACACGTAAATAAGTACTTTTCTAAATATAAATGGCGATTATTAATTGGTATTTTAATTACCATTTTAGCCAAATTTTTAGCCTTAAAAATCCCTCAAATTGTAGGTGATTCTTTAAATATTGTTGAAGATTATCAAAACGGAGTCGTTACTAATTTAGAAACCGTACAACATCAATTACTAATAAATGTGCTTATAATTGTAGGTGTTGCAGTACTATCTGGTTTTTTTACTTTTGTAATGAGACAAACTATTATTGTGACTTCAAGGTTGATAGAATTCGATCTCAAAAATGAAATTTATCAACAATACCAAAGACTATCACTTAATTTCTACAAGAAAAATAGAACGGGTGATTTAATGAACAGAATTTCTGAAGATGTTTCTAAAGTAAGAATGTATGTTGGGCCAGCTGTTATGTATAGCCTAAATATGATTGTAACTTTTACGGTAGGTTTTACACAAATGATTAGCATCAACGTAAAACTAACCATGTATACGTTAATACCTTTTCCTTTATTATCTATTTCTATATTTGTGTTAAGCAAAGTAATACATAAAAGAAGTACCGTTGTTCAACAATATTTATCAAAATTAACCACCTTTAACCAAGAATTTTTCTCAGGTATAAATGTGGTTAAATCATACGGAATTGAAACTTCTATTATTAAAGACTTTGATAAAATTGCAGATGAAAGCAAAGAAAAGAACATTCACCTGCAAAAAGCAAATGCTTTATTTTTTCCGTTAATGATTTTGTTAATTGGTATTAGTAACATTATTGTTATTTATGTTGGAGGAAAATTATATATTAATGACGAAATTCCTATTGGAGTTATCATTGAGTTTATGCTCTATGTAAATATTTTAACGTGGCCCGTTGCCGTTGTAGGTTGGGTAACTTCTATGGTACAGCAAGCGGAAGCTTCGCAAGCAAGAATTAATGAATTTTTACAGCAAGTACCAGAAATACAAAATACAAATACTGCTCCATTTACATTAAAAGGAAATGTTACCTTTAAAGATGTTACCTTTACCTACGATGACACCAATATTACCGCTTTAAAAAACATTAATTTTTCTGTAAAATCGGGAGAAACAATTGCAATATTAGGAAGAACAGGTTCTGGTAAATCTACTATTATCGAACTCATATCAAGGTTATACGACACAAAAGTAGGTACTATTTTGTTAGACGACACGCCTATTAAAGATGCCAATTTAGATGATGTTAGAAGTCAGATTGGTTTTGTACCTCAAGACCCATTTTTGTTTTCAGAAAGTATCGAAGACAATATTAAATTTGGTAAAGATGATGCTACCGAAGCAGAAATTATAACCGCAGCCAAAAATGCAGATGTACATAAAAACATTGTCGATTTTCCTAACGGATATAAAACCGTTTTAGGTGAACGTGGGGTAACCCTTTCTGGCGGACAAAAGCAGCGTGTTTCTATTGCTAGAGCAATTATTAAAAAACCTAAAATATTAATTTTTGATGATTGTTTGTCTGCTGTAGACACAGAAACAGAAGAAAAAATATTATCTAATCTAGAACGAATCTCTAAAAATATTACCACTTTTATAATTAGTCATAGAATATCTTCTGCTAAAAATGCTGATAAAATTATTGTTTTAGACGATGGTAAAATCATACAACAAGGAACTCATAATCAACTAATAACACAAGAGGGTTATTACAAAAACTTGTATGATCAGCAACTTTTAGAAAAAGAAATTTAATCTTTAACATTGCTACATAAAATATTTTGTTAGATTTGTTAAGTATAAAAAACATATTATAATTACTATTTTAAAAGAATTATGGCAGAGAGAGCAGAGAGAGTTGAACAAGAAGAAATCTTTTCACAAGTATTAAGAGCAGGAAGAAGAACTTACTTTTTTGATGTAAGAGCAACAAAAGCAGATGATTATTACTTAACTGTTACAGAAAGTAAAAAGTTTACACATGATGATGGTAGCTTTCACTACCAAAAACACAAAATTTACCTTTACAAAGAAGATTTTACTGATTTTCAAGAAATGTTAGGCAAAGCAACAGATTACATTTTAAATGAAAAAGGTAGCGAAGTAATTAGTGAACGCCATCAAAAAGACTTTAAAAAGGAAGAAGAAATTGAAACTACAGACGTTAAAAAATCTACAGAAAGTTTTACAGACGTTTCTTTTGATGATATATAAAGGTTACCAACCTTTTTTTACTTTGGCTTAAATGAATACTAAAATTCAGAAAAACGATAAGTAAAGAGAACTATTTAAATTCAAATTATTTTACACCTAAAAACCATAAGTTGTTATACTTATGGTTTTTTTATTGATATATTTAGAGTACTTTTTTAATAGTTGTTGTTTTAGCAACGGTTTCTTCCCATTCTTTTTTTGCATTGCTATCTTTAGTTATACCACCACCTACATAAACAAAAGCTTTTTTACCATCTATACACATGCACCTTAGGTTTACAAAAAGTGATGAGTTTTTATCTTCAAAATTTAATTCACCTAAAAAACCAGTATAAAATGTTCTTTTATAATTTTCGTTTTGGTTGATAAACAAAGTTGCCTTTTCTCTAGGCAAACCACAAACCGCAGGCGTTGGATGCAATTTTCTAATCAATTCTTTTAAATTTGAACTCTTATTTAAATGACCTTCTACGCTGCTTCTTAAATGTAATAAGTTCCCTGCTTTTACAGTTTCTGTTTTATCAATTTTTAAATTACTTGTTATTGGTTCTAATTGATTTTGAATAAAATCTGTAACTAATTGCTGTTCTTCTAACTCTTTCGATTTCCAAATAACCTCATTAGTATCCACATAAACTTGAGTTCCTGCCAAAGACATTGTTGTAAAATTATGATCAGAAATAGTTAACAACGTTTCTGGTGTGGCGCCAAACCACAAACCAACCTTTGGATGAAACCATACATACACAAATGCATTTGCATAGGTTTTTAAAAGTTTTTTAAATGTAATTAACACATCAAACTCACTTAATAAAACCTCCTCTTTTCTAGAAACTACTACTTTCTTAAGCTCATTATTATTAATTTCATCGAGCGTTTTTTCTACAAGGTGAATGTGTTTTTCTTTATCAGAATTAGTAGCATGTTCAAAAATAGTATTAAAAGAAAAATCTTCTTCTATTAAGATATGCTCATTGATAAATTCTGCATTTTTAAGAGGAAATAAAACAGCATTTTCTTCACTTTTAAAAGGCGCAAAGACAAATCCGGTTTCTATAAATTCTGAAGTAAAATTTAATGTGTTGTCATCCATAAAAAAACCAGAAATTGATAATGAATTTGGTTTTCTATAGGCTACAAAAGGCATTTTGCTTTTGTAATGTTTTTCAATTTTATTAAAAAGGGTATTCAATGTGAAGTATAAATTATTTTTTAGTTAAAACAATATTCGTCATTTTAGCTACAGAAATTAAATCGTCATTTTCATCTACAATTGTAACTTCCCATAAATGCGTGGTTCTACCCTTATGAATATTCCTTGCGGTGGCAAAAACAACACCTTCTCGCTTGCTTTTTATATGGTTTATAGATAATTGAATTCCGTTTACAAACTGGGTTTTACTATCAATAAAAAAATTAGAAGCTGCACTACCAACACTTTCTGCTAAAGCCGCAGTTGCCCCACCATGCAATTGCCCATAAGGTTGATGAACCCTAGAATTTACAGGCATTTTTGCTGTTAAAAAATCATCACCAAGAGCAACATATTCAATATCAAGCGTTTCCATTAATGTGTTTTTAGAACTCTCGTTAAACGCTTTTAAAATTGCAGTTGTATCCATATCATTTAGATTATATGGTAAAAGTACATATAAAATTTTGTATTTTTGCCACAGAAAAATTTATCCATTTCATGTACAAAATACGCGTAATTTTAGACACTAAAGAAGATGTAATTAGAACAATTTTAGTTGACAACAACTTAAATTTAGAAGATTTACACGCCACAATTGCTAAATCTTTTGGTTTTGGAGGTCAAGAGATGGCTTCTTTTTACAGAACCGATGATGAATGGACGCAAGGTGAAGAAATTCCGTTATTTAATATGGAAGAAGTTGGCGAAGGTATTTCTATGCAAAATTGTATTTTACAGGATACTTTACCAGAAGAAAGCAACAAGTTAATTTACGTGTACGATTTCTTAAAAATGTGGACTTTCTATGTTGAAGTTTTGGAGGTTTCTAACGAGAAAAAAGAAGATTTACCGCAAATTATTTTAACTGTTGGCGAAATACCAAGTGAAGCTCCTGAAAAAGAATTTGTTGCCGAAAAATTAGACGATGGTTTTGGTGATGAAGAAGACCTTGATGATGAATTTGGTCATTTTGATGATGATTTCGATTATAACGAATACTAGAAAAAATTTAAGCGTGTAACTTGTTTAATTGGTTTACTGTTAATCGTTTTTTACAGTTAAACAATTACACTTTTTAACAATTACACATTTTAGAAGTAACAAAATTGTATTTTAGTCGTCTTACATTCATAATCGACTAAATCAATTTCTTTGGAAACTATCTTATCACTTAAAAATCTCGATAAAAAATACGGAAAAGTTCATGCAGTAAACAATCTTTCTTTTGATATAGAAAAAGGAAATGTTTACGGAATTTTAGGTCCAAACGGAAGTGGAAAATCTACCACTTTAGGTATTATTTTAAATGTTGTTAACAGAACTTCTGGTGAATTTTCTTGGTTTAACGGAAAACTATCCACACATCAAGCCTTAAAGAAAGTAGGTGCAATTATAGAGCGTCCTAATTTTTATCCGTACATGACGGCTACTCAAAACTTAGCTTTAATTTGTAAGATAAAAGAAATATCAACAGAAAAAATTAACGAAAAACTGACTATTGTTAACCTTTTTGACAGAAAAGATAGCAAGTTTAGTACCTTTTCTTTAGGGATGAAACAACGTTTAGCAATTGCTTCTGCCCTATTAAACGATCCTGAAATATTAATTTTAGATGAACCTACAAATGGTTTAGATCCACAAGGAATTCATGAAATTCGTCAAATAATACAAACCATTGCAGCAAACGGAACCACTATTTTATTGGCGTCTCATCTTTTAGATGAAGTAGAAAAAGTATGCTCTCATGTTGTTGTTATTAGAAAAGGTGTAAAATTATATGCAGGTCGTGTAGATGAAATGACAGCCTCTAACGGTTTGTTCGAATTAAAAGTAGCAACTGATGAAACAAAATTACTATCCGTTTTAGAAGAACACCCGGCAATTGGCAAGGTTACCAAAGACCACGAAACGATTATTGCTACGTTAAGCAATCCCATTTCTGCTACAGAACTAAATGAATTCCTCTTTAAAAAAGGAATTATTTTATCTCACTTAGTAAAGCGTAAACCAAGTTTAGAACAACAATTCTTAGATTTAACCAACAATAACTAACCATAAAAGGTCTATTCTAGCGCAGTAGAGAATAAATTAAAATAAAAAACACACAACGTCATGTTAAGACTACTAACTATAGAATTTCATAAACTTAAACACAATAGAGCCAGTAAGGTATTATCACTTATATACTTTGGGTTACTTACTTCTATTGCCTTAATTGCTGCCATAAAATTTGATATTGGTCCAATTAAATTCCATTTAGCCGATATGGGCATTTTTAATTTTCCATATATCTGGCATTTTAACACGTATATGGCTTCCATTTTAAAGTTTTTCTTATTATTGGTTATTGTTTCTATGATGGCGAATGAGTATAGTTACAAAACTTTAAAACAGAATTTAATTGATGGTTTAAGTAAAAAAGAATTTATCCTTTCTAAGTTTTATACCGTAGTTGTATTTTCATTAATTTCAACATTATTTGTTTTTGTAGTTTCTTTAATTTTAGGTTTAATGTATTCAGACTATAATGAACTGTCTATCATTACCACAAATTTAGAGTACTTAATAGCCTTTTTTATCAAACTAGTTGGCTTCTTTTCTATGGGCTTATTTTTTGGTATTTTGGTAAAACGTTCTGCTTTTGCTGTGGGTGCCATGGTGGTTTGGCTAATAGGAGAAAGCATGTTTAAAGGGTATCTATTTTGGACTTTTAGGAGTGCAGAAAACACCTCAGAATCTGTAAATAGTATTATGCAATTTCTACCTATAGAAGCATTATCTAACTTAATAAAAGAACCTTTTTCTAGATTAGGCGCTGTTAAATCTATTGCAAACCAAGTAGGCGAAAATTTCACTAAAAGTTATGATGTAGATTTTTCTACAATTCTAATAGTTTGTGCTTGGACATTTATTTTTATTTACAGCTCTTATAGACTACTAAAAAAGAGAGACTTATAACATCTATAAACTTATTTTTTTCTAATTTAAAAAAACAAAAACATTCAATAAACTTTTGTAATTTGCCTTTAGATTATTCTGTTGTTAAAATTGATTAACCACAAATAATATTAATACTTAATTTAATATTACAATGCGCAAAAGTTTCTTATTAGGTTTATTCATTTTTATCAGTCTTATTACATTTCAAAGTATAAATGCTCAATTAAGTAAAAAGCACTATTTACCGCCAGTTACAAGTGATGAAGCTATTGATAATCAATACATTTATATTTCTACACCCAAAAGTAGTAATGTTTCTTTTACGATAAAACCAATAGGAAAACCTGCTTCCGAAGAAATTACAGGTACCGTTTCTAATACCTCTCCTTTTTCTACAACATCAAGAGCTGTTGGTGACCAATTATTTCAAAGCCCACAAAGAACAGCTACCATAATAAACGATAAAGGATACATTATTGAAGCCAATGATGTTATTTATGTTTCTGTAAGAATGATTTCTTCTGGTAGAGGAAATCAAGCATCTGCCATTGTAAGTAAAGGACTTTCTGCCTTAGGTTCAGAATTTAGAATGGGAGGCTTCCCTAGCACAAACCCTGCGAGCGGGCATTTAAATTTTGTTTCAGTGATGGCTACAGAGAATAATACAAATGTAACTTTTGATGATTTTACTCCCGGTATTACCATTAACAATTATGCAGGTTCTGTTCCTTTTACAAAAACTTTAAATGAAGGTGAAAGTTTTATTGTATCGGTTTCTTTTGATAGAGGTGGAACTCCTAGTGATTTATTAGGTACGCTAATAAAATCTGACGATGAAAACAAACCTATTATTGTAAATTCTGGTTCTGCAACCGGTACTTTTGATACTCCTACCAACCTTAGAGATTATGGGATAGACCAAATTGTTGATGCTAAAAAAATTGGAAACGAATATATTTTTGTAAAAGGTGATGGAGAAAACGCTTGGGAAAACATACTAATTGTTGCACATCATAACAATACAGAGGTATTTATAAATGGCAATTTAACTCCAAAAACCACCATAGCAAAAGCAGGAGAATGGTATGTGATAGAAGGTGATGAATATACTACCAATGGAAACATGTATGTAAAAACTTCACAACCTGTATTTGCATATCAAGGTGTTGGTGCAAATGATAGAGCTGCAAACCAGGGGCTCTTTTTTGTTCCTCCTTTAAATTGCGAAAGCACAGGCTTTGTAGATAATATTCCTAATATAGATAAAATAGGTTCTAATACATTTGATGGAGGAGTTTCTATAGTTACAAAAAAAGGAGCAACACTAATTATAGAAGAAAATTCTACAAATACAAACCATACAATCGATGGTCCAAAAGACATTATTGGTAATGGTAATTATGTAACTTATAAAGTAACAAATCTTTCTGGAAACGTTACCGTAAAAAGTTTAATTGGTGATGCTGCAACAGAACTCTACTGTTCTTACTTTAATCAAAACGGTGCAGCTACTTCTGGTGGCTTTTACTCAGGGTTTCCTTCTAAACCAGAAATTAATTTTAACGTTAGCATAGAAACTTTAGGAAACTGTCTAGGTAATGATTTAAAATTAGAAGCTGCAAATACCGAATTATTTGATGGTGGTATACAATGGCAATTGTATAATGAAACTACCTTAAATTGGGTAACAAAAAGTACCGACAACACTTATACTCCTTTAGCTACAGAACCTGGTAGATACAGATTAGTTGGTAAAGTTATATGTACAGGTACAGAATTTATTTCCGTAGAAATACCAATTAGTATTTGTCCTGATGATTATGACAAAGATGGTATTATTGACAATATAGACGTTGATATTGACAACGACGGAATTTTAAATTGTGATGAATCTTTAGGTAATAAAATCATTGATTTATCAGATATAAACAATCCAACTGTAGAAAATAATTTAACAGCAGTTTCTGCTAGTTTAACTACAGAAAACACAACTTTTACAGGAAATACAACGGGTAACTTTATTTCTACCGCAACTGCAGGAGTAACATCTAATGCTAAATACAAATTAGATTTTAACGATAATATCAACTTTAAGTTAACCCAAAATAATACTACAGACCACAGGATTTCTAATAACGAATATTTTATCCTGAGGTTATCACAAGCAGACAAAAACATCACCATAATAGATCCAGATAACCAAATTTTAATAGACTCTAATTTTGATGATGAGTTCGAAGATAGTTTCACTCAATTTTCTTCCTCAGTTATTAAATTTAAATTTAAAACAGATCTTGTTGGTGGCACAAGTACTTTTCAATTTGTAGCCCATCAAATTAAAAACATTTCTTTTGAGCATTACAACAATATTAGTAGTGATATTTCTACTTTTAACGGAACCATCGGTTTAACGTGTTTCTCCCGAGATTCTGATGGAGATGGAATTGAAGATATGTTTGATTTAGATACTGATAATGATGGGATACCAGATATTTATGAGGCTTCATCACCACAAATTACACTTCTAAAAACAGATGCAAATTTAGATGGTTTAGATGATGCTTTTAATGGTCTGATTACAAATATTGACACCGATAATGACGGAGTTAAAAACTATTTAGACTACGATGCGGACAACGATGGTATTTTTGACGCAACAGAAGCTAACCATAGTTTAGATGTTGATTTTAATGGAACTATAGATACTTTTATAGACATCAACAAAAACGGATTGGCAGATTCTCTAGAAAATGACACCACAGTGCAAACTCTTTCTTTAAAATATACAATTGCAGATACTGATGGAGATAACGTCTTTAATTTCTTAGAATTAGATGCTGATAATGATGGTTGTAATGATGTTATTGAAGCTGGTTTTACAGACTATAATAATGATGGAATTCTTTTTGCAAATTCCTTTTCTGTTGATGAAAACGGAAAAGTAAAAAACCCTGATGACGGATACACAAACCCTAATTCAGATTACATTACAAGTGCTCCAATTGAATTAATTACAGCATTTACTGATGTTACTTTTTGTGAAAGTGCTACAGATACTATAACTATAGATTCTACAGCAGATGGTTTTCAATGGGAACTTTCTACAGATGATGGTACAACTTGGAATACGATTACAGACAATGCAGTTTATCTAGGAAGCAACACAAATTCCTTAGAAATTACAAACACTCCATCTTCTTATAACAATTATCAATATCGAGTAGCTTTAACTAGAACTGGTAATAGTTGTGGCCTTACTACTACCCCAATTACATTAACCGTAACTCCTAAACCAATAGTTTTAAACAATCCGGCAGCATTGTTTCAATGCGATACTAATTCAGACCTTCAAACAACTTTTAACCTTACAGAAGCAGAGATAAGTATTTCTAAAGATACAGATCATTCTTTTAAATATTTTAAAACTAGAATTGATGCAGAAAACGGTACACCAGAAGTTAGTGATAAAACAAGTTATTTTGTAGCCGCAAACGGAGAAGCTTGGGTTAGAACAGTCTCTAAAACAACAGGTTGTTATACCATTTCTAAAATTGATTTAACAGTTAGCTACACTCCAAATGAACCTTTTGAAGACACATTTTATGAATGTGATGATTTTTTAGATACCGAAGGAAACAACACTACAGATAACTCTGACACTGACGGGATTACTTTTTTTGATTTAAGTGGCGTTCCTGCTAAAATTACTACCGATTCTGATAAAAAAATAGAATTTTATGAGACTGATGAAGATAGAACAAAATCGATAAAAAAAATTACAGAAACACAAAACTTAGCAAATTATAGAAACAAAAACAATCCGTATGCAGGTAGTCCAATTCCTATTTTTTACAAATTAATTAGTAAAACAAATAACAATTGCCAGGGCATTGGCGTGTTTTATTTAGAAGTAAATAAAATCCCTGAATTTTCTGTTGAAGGAGAATCTCCTGATGCTCCTATTATTATTTGTGCTAAAAACCTTCCATATACCTTAGAAGTTCAAAGTATTTTTAAAGCTAATTACGATTATAAATGGACAGACAAAGCAGGCAATACTGTTGGTGGAAATAGTTCAACTCTATTAATAAGTGAACAAGGAGAATATACGGTAACTGCATTTAGCAGAGCAACAACAACTTGCTCTAGAGCCAGAACTATTGTTGTTTTAAAATCTAACTTTGAAACCTTAGAAAATAGTTTTGTTACCGTTACAGATGATACTTCTGGCATCAGTTCTAATTTAAGTATTCTTATAAACATCCCTATAAACCCTTTAATTAATGAAGAGTTTCAATACGCTTTAGAAGATGAAAACGGAATGACTGTTCGTGCTTTTCAAGACAGTAATATTTTTAATAATATAGAAGGAGGAGTTTATAAAATTATTGTAGAAAATAAAGATGGTTGCGGTTCTTCTTCTTTAATTGTTTCTGTTATTCAATTCCCAAAATTCTTTACGCCGAATGGTCAAAAAAACAAAACATGGGTAATAAAAGGCGCAAATAATTCTTTTTATCAACCCAATAGTAGCATTAATATCTTTAATAGATATGGTAAATTAATAGCCCAAACAACCATAAACGGAGAAGGTTGGAACGGAACTTATAGTGGTAAAACATTACCTTCTGATGATTATTGGTTTACAGTACAACTCATACCAATAGACCCTAATAAAATGCCTATTCTTAAAAAAGGACATTTTTCGCTATTAAGGTAATAGAAATTATAGTTTAAACATAAAAGCATCCATAATTATAAAATAGTTACGGATGCTTTTTTAGCCTTTTAATCAAAAGAATATTTCTTATTTTAGCACAAAAAATAAGAACAAAATTTCTATGGATTTAAACTTCAATAAAAACGAAGATTACAATAAACTTCTTGCATCAGATTTAAAAAGAAGGTTTGCCAAAGTAAAATTGGGTGGAGGTCAAAAAAGAATTGATAAACTTCACCAAAAAGGTAAAATGACCGCAAGAGAACGTGTTGATTATCTTTTAGACAACAATGCTAAATCTATAGAAATTGGTGCTTTTGCAGGTGAAGATATGTATGCAGAACACGGCGGTTGTCCTTCTGGTGGTGTTGTTGTAAAAATAGGATACATAAAAGGAAAACAATGTATTGTTGTTGCCAATGACGCTACAGTTAAAGCAGGTGCTTGGTTTCCTATAACTGGAAAAAAGAATTTACGAGCACAAGAAATATCTATAGAAAACAAATTACCAATTATTTATTTAGTAGATTCTGCTGGCGTTTATTTGCCTTTGCAGGATGAAATTTTCCCTGATAAAGAACACTTCGGACGTATTTTTAGAAATAATGCCATTATGAGTAGCATGGGCATTACACAAATTTCTGCAGTTATGGGAAGCTGTGTTGCAGGGGGTGCTTACTTACCTATAATGAGTGATGAAGCTTTAATAGTTGATAAAACTGCCAGTATATTTCTTGCCGGAAGTTACCTTGTAAAAGCTGCAATTGGCGAATCTATAGACAATGAAACTTTAGGAGGCGCAACAACACATTGCGAAATTTCTGGAGTTACAGATTATAAAGCTAAAGACGATAAAGACGCATTAGACAAAATAAAATTTATTGTTGATAAAATTGGCGATTATGACAAAGCAGGTTATAGTAAAACCGAAGCTTTTCCGCCAAAAGAAAATGAAGATGATATTTTCGGAATTCTACCTAGAGAAAGAAACGCTCAATATGATATGTTAGAAATCATAAAACGTTTGGTAGACAATTCTGAATTTGAACAATATAAAGAAGGTTACGGAAAAACGATATTAACCGGTTATGCTCGTATTGATGGTTGGGCAGTTGGTATTGTTGCCAATCAACGTAAGTTGGTAAAAACTAAAAAAGGAGAAATGCAATTTGGTGGCGTAATCTATAATGATTCTGCAGATAAAGCTACCCGTTTTATTGCCAATTGTAATCAGAAAAAAATTCCATTGGTTTTTTTACAAGACGTTACTGGTTTTATGGTAGGTTCAAAATCAGAACATGGCGGAATTATAAAAGATGGCGCTAAAATGGTGAATGCTGTCAGTAATTCTGTAGTACCAAAATTCACTATTGTTATTGGAAATTCTTACGGAGCAGGAAATTATGCCATGTGTGGTAAAGCCTACGACCCTAGATTAATTGTTGCGTGGCCTAGTGCAGAACTAGCAGTAATGAGCGGTAATTCTGCTGCAAAAGTATTGCTACAAATAGAAACAGCTTCACTAAAAAAACGAGGAGAAGAAATAACCCCAGAAAAAGAAGCGGAGTTATTCGACAAAATAAAATCGCGTTACGACAAACAAATTTCGCCATATTATGCTGCTGCAAGAATATGGACCGATGCCGTTATCAATCCTCTAAAAACTAGAGATTGGATTTCTATGGGTATTGAAGCAGCAAACCACGCTCCTATTGAAAAACAATTTAATATGGGAATTTTACAAGTATAATTCTCTACAATCACATTTATTATATTAACAACAACTATAAATTGACCATGAAAAAAACCACAAACTTACTTGTAGCATTTTTAATGATTTTTGCTTTTACACAAAATAGTGAAGCTCAAATATGGAAAAGACTTAAAAAGAAGGCCGAAGAAGCTCTTGTAAAAGGAGCCGAAAAAAAGATTGACCAAACCATTAACGGAGACGAAGATGAAGATGAACCATCAAGTAATGATTCTAAAAGCATTGATGATGAAGAATTTGCCAATAACGATACGCCTAACTTATGGCGAAATTTTCGTTTTGTACCCGGAGAAAATGTAGTCTTTTATGATGATTTAACAACAGAAGAAGTTGGCGAATTTCCTGCTCGTTGGGATCTTGTTAAAGGTAGCGCAGAGGTTGCAGAACTAGATGGGGAAAAAGTAATCATATTTATGGCTGAAGCTGGAAATACAATTACGCCTTTAATTAAAAGCACAGACTATTTAGGAAATGAATTTACTATAGAATACGATATTTTAGTTCCTAATTTTAGACAAGAAAAAATTTGGTGGATGGAACATAATATTTTCTTTAATCCTAAATTTTATAACAAAGATGTTCATATTGAACTTAGAGAACAAATAGGTAAATTAAATGGTTGGGCATCTAATACTAAATTTAAAATAGAAGATCTACCTATTGGAGCACAAAACGATTGGCATCATATATCAATTTCTTATTATCACGGAAAATACAAAATGTATTACGATTCTAAAAGAATTGCCAACATACCAAGATTTGATGTTACACCTACAGTATTTGGTATCAATTTAAGCTGTCATTCTAATAGTAAAAAAGCACATCCATATTTAGCTTTAAAAAATGTTAGAATTGCTCATGGAGGCGGAGAAATGTATAAAAAAATTATTGCTGACGGAAAATACGTAACCAACGGAATTATTTTTGACAGTGGAAAAACTGAAATTAAAAAACCTTCTTTAGGGATTATCAATAAAATTGTTAAAATATTAAAAGACAACTCAGATTGGACCTTTAATATTGTTGGCTATACAGATAATGATGGAGATGATGATCTTAATTTAAAATTATCAGAAGAAAGAGCAAATGCAGTAAAACAAGCAATTGTAGAGCAAGGTATAAGCACAGATCGTTTAACGGTAACAGGTAAAGGAAAAGCAGATCCTTTAAATAACAATAGCTCTCCAGAAGAAAAAGCAAATAATAGACGTGTAGCTTTTATAAAAAAATAAACACAATTTCTAACCTTAAAATCAAATAAAAAAGTGTAGAATAAAATACTACACTTTTTTTTTGAAAAAATAGAACCAAAAAAACAAGGTTCTTTTATTAAAAAGACTCGTTTTTGGCTCTAAATAATGACTATTATCATAATTAGTAGTCTAATTATCGTATATTTTTGCGACATAATTTATTAATAAAAAAATGAGTAAAGCTATTTATATTGCCGCAGTAGAATCAGATAGTGGTAAATCATTGGTATCATTAGGTCTGTTAAGAATGATGTTAACCAAATCTTCTAAAGTAGGCTATTTTAGACCTATTATCAACGAAGTTGAAAACAGTGCTATTGATGATCATACCAATACTGCTATTAATTTTTTTAACTTAGATATCGAATACAATGACTGTTATGCATACAAGCAGAACGAGGTTGTAGAACTTTTAAGTGAAGGAAAAGCAGATGATGTAATTCATAATGTTATAAAAAAATATAAAAAACTAGAAGCCAAATTTGATTATGTATTGGTAGAAGGTACTGATTTTTCTGGCGAAGGTGGTTTTACAGAGTTAGATGTAAATTTAATGATTGCCAAAAACTTAGGAATCCCTGCATTAATTGTAGGTTCTGGAAATGGTAAGAAAAAGAAAGATTTTGTAAATACCATGCAACTTACTTATAAATCTTTTATAAGAAAAGAAGTAGATGTTATTGGTATTATTGCTAACAAAATTGAAGCTAACGAAATAGATTATATTCAAAAAGAATTACAAAAAAGTTTTCCAGAAAACTTACAAATAGACATCATTCCTAAAATTGATTTTTTAGCGTATCCAACTGTAAGAGAAGTTTTACAAGCTTTAAATGGTAAAGTATTATTTGGAGAACAATTTTTAGACAATGCTATTGGTAGTTACAGTACTGGTGCTATGCAATTGCGCAACTATTTAACCAGAATTAGAGAAAATGCATTAGTAGTTACTCCTGGCGATAGAGCCGATATTATTTTAGGTGCTTTACAAGCAAATGCCTCTACAAATTACCCAAAGATTGCTGGTATTGTTTTAACCGGTTCATTAATCCCAGAAGAATCTATTACCAAATTAATTGAAGGTGTTCAATCTACAGTGCCAATTCTATCTGTAGAAGGTGGTACCTTTGGAATTACCAATAAAATTGGAGCTGTAAAATCTAAAATTTATGCTTCACACGACAAAAAAATATTATTATCATTAGATACTTTTGATACTTACGTAAACGCAGAAGGGTTAACAACCACACTTACCTCATACAATTCTGATAAGTTAACACCAAGTATGTTTCAATACAATTTATTGCAAAAAGCAAGAGCTTATAAAAAACATATTGTTTTACCAGAAGGTGATGATGAAAGAATTATTACTGCTGCAGCTCGATTACAATTATTAAATATTGTTGATTTAACTTTATTAGGAGATAGAAATGCTATTCAGTTAAAATGCGATCAAATTGGGTTACAAATAGATTTAGATAAAATAAATATTTTAAACCCAGAAGATTCCATTCATAATGAAGCTTTTGAAAAAACATTATACGAAGCTCGTAAACATAAAGGAATGACAGAAACTACTGCTAAAGATTTAGTAAGTGATGTTTCTTATTACGGAACTTTAATGATTATGAACGGATTGGCAGACGGTATGGTTTCTGGTGCAGTACATACAACTATGCACACTATAAAACCTTCTTTACAATTAATTAAAACCAAACCTGGAGTTTCTGTAGTATCTTCTGTATTTTTTATGTGTTTATCAGACCGAGTTTCTGTAATGGGAGATTGTGCTGTAAACCCAAACCCTAATGCAGAACAATTAGCAGAAATTGCCATTTCTTCGGCAGAATCTGCAGAAGCGTTTGGTATAGAAGCTAAAATTGCCATGTTGTCTTATTCTTCTGGAAGCTCTGGAAAAGGTGAAGAGGTAGAAAAAGTAAGAAAAGCAACTGCAATTGTTAGAAATTTACATCCAGAATTAAAAATTGAAGGTCCAATTCAATATGATGCTGCCGTAGACATGTCTGTAGCAAAAACAAAAATGCCAGATTCTGAAGTAGCAGGACAAGCATCTGTTTTAATTTTCCCAGATTTAAATACAGGAAACAACACTTACAAAGCCATACAAAGAGAAACAGGAGCTTTAGCAATTGGCCCAATGTTACAAGGCTTAAACAAACCGGTAAACGATTTAAGTAGAGGTTGTACAGTAGAAGATATATTTAACACTGTTTTATTAACAGCAATACAAGCACACCAAGGATAATATGAATATTTTAGTTTTAAACGCAGGCTCTTCTTCTTTAAAATATCAATTGATAGAAATGCCTTCTCAAGTAGTACAATGTGTTGGTTTAGTGGAAAGAATAGGTATGGAAGATGCCATTTTTACACACGAAAAAGACAATGAAAAACACTCTGAAGTAACCCCTATTTTAAACCATGAAATTGGTTTAAAAAAAATCACTAAAACCTTATTAGATCCTAAAATTGGTGTTATCAATTCTGTTGATGAAATTAAAGCAATAGGACATAGAGTAGTTCATGGTGGTAGTAAATTTAGTCACACAGTGGTTGTTACTAAAGAAGTAAAAGATAAAATTAGAGATTTATTTGATTTAGCTCCGTTGCATAACCCTGCAAATTTAACCGGAATAGAAATTGCAGAAACTATTTTTACATCGGCTAAACAAATTGCAATTTTTGATACCGCATTTCATCAAACAATGCCTAAAGAAGCATACCAATATGCAATTCCGTCTACTTATTTAGATGATTATAATATTAGAGCTTATGGTTTTCATGGTACAAGTCATAAATACGTATCAGAAAAAGCTATCGAAACGTTAAATAAAGATACTTCTAAAATTATTACCATTCACTTAGGTAATGGTTGTAGTATGGCTGCTGTTAAAAATGGTAAATGCATAGAAACTTCTATGGGATTTTCTCCTACAAATGGTTTGGTAATGGGAACTAGAGCCGGAGATATTGATCAATCTGTAATTTTCTTTTTAATGAAGAAACTTAATAAATCTGCTGATGAAGTAAATGATTTATTACAAAAAGAATCTGGAATGAAAGGTTTAACTGGTTTTTCTGATTTAAGAGAGATTGAAGAAAAAGCAGGTAATGGAAATGAGGATTGCAAAAATGCTTTAAAATTAGCAGCCTATAGAATTAAGAAATTTATTGGGGCTTATGCTGCTGCTTTAAATGGTTTAGATGCTATTGCTTTTACTGCTGGAATTGGAGAAAATTCTAGTTTAATGAGACATCTATCTTGTTGTAATTTAGAATTTTTAGGCATCGAATTAAACAATTCTAAAAACGAAATTCGTTCTAAAGATATAAGAGAAATTCAATCACTAAATTCTAAAGTTAAAGTTTTAGTAATTCCTACAAACGAAGAACTAGAAATTGCAAAACAGACTTGTGAATTATTAAATTAAAATAAGAAAGCATTTTTGAGTTTTACTCAAAAATGCTTTTAAAAAATTGAAAGGATTTAATTTTTTATAAATCTTTTACTACCAATTCTCCCCTCTTTAGTATGTACTTTTAACAAATAAATTCCGTTTGTTAAAGAAGTTACATCTAATTTATGTTTAGATGAAGAAAATATTTTATTTCCTAAAACATTATACACATCTACTTTTTCTATATCTAAATTTTCTGTATCAATTGTAATAATACTATTTGTAGGATTTGGATATGCATCAAAACGTAAAGCAGTAAAATCATTTACACTTGCAGTTGCGCCATTGTAATAATAAATTGTTCTATCGTTTACTCCATTAGAAGAACTAATAATTTTATTTATAAACCTATTATCTTCACCTGTTAAATAGGCAAACCCTAATATATCTTTAAAAGGGTTAATAATAGTACTCATTAATTTGTTGGTATCAAAAGTATAACTAGTTTCATATTCACTGGTAAAAGCTCCATTTTCAAATACAAATTCTTTTTCTAAAATCAAATTCCCACTTGCATCATAGGTGTTTTCTGATTTATACTCATTCACATAAGAAGTGCCACTCCAAGTCTGCGATAGATTTTGTATTAATTTATTATTAGAATTATAGGTCATAGTATCTTTACCATCTTTATCCCAAGAACTTCCATTCCATTTTTCATAAACAAATTCAAATACCAAACCATTAGATCCATATTCTACAGTAACTTTAGAAGAAGCATCTTGCTCATCACTATCTATTAAATATACCCAATCATTGCCGTTCCAACTTTGATCTACTACACCTGTAATCTTATTATTAGCATAAGTATATGTAATTTTATCTTCATTTACCCAACTATTATCAATTAGCTCTTGATCTATAGATGTTATAATTTTATGATCACCATTATAGGTGTAAGTTGTTTTATACCCACTACTTCTATTTCCTGTTAAAAAATCAAAATTTTCATAACTATCAATTATCACTTTATTCTGTGAGTTGTACGTGTAAGATTGTTTACCACTAATTAACCAATCAGAACTACCAGCATCCCTCCAAAAATAGGTTTCTTTAATTAAGTTATTGTTTGCATCATATTCGTAATTTGTTTTATAACTAGCTACCCAATCTGTACCATTAAAAGATTCGTTTATATTGGATGTTAATTTATCTTGTCCATAAATTAAGAAAGTTATGAATGTAAAAAGTAAAAAAGTAATTTTTTTCATATTAAAGGTTTTTAGATTTAGTATCAAAACTAAAAAAACTAGTTTATAAAATTATACCTATAAATAGGGATATTTTATTAAAATCCTTGGTTAAAAAATTGTGAAACAACTTGCTAATTTCTACATTTGTATTTATACATATTTTAAAACAATCATTAGAAATGGGTAGAGCATTTGAGTTTAGGAAAGCAAGAAAAATGAAACGCTGGTCGGCAATGGCAAAAACATTTACCAGAATTGGTAAAGATATTGTAATGGCAGTAAAAGAAGGCGGACCAAACCCAGAAACAAATTCTCGTTTACGTGCAGTTATACAGAATGCTAAGGCTGCAAACATGCCTAAAGACAATGTTGAGCGAGCTATAAAAAAAGCAACAGATAAAGATACTGCGAACTACAAAGAAGTACTTTTTGAAGGATATGCGCCTCACGGAATTGCAATTCTTTTAGAAACTGCAACAGATAACAATAACAGAACAGTAGCCAATGTTAGAGCCTGCTTTAACAAATGTGATGGAAATTTAGGTACATCAGGTTCGGTTGTTTTTATGTTTGACCATACTTGTAACTTTACTATTAAAAAGGAAGATATTACAATGGATATGGAAGAACTAGAGCTAGAACTAATAGATTTTGAAGTTGAAGAGGTTTTTGATGATGAAGAAGGAATTATTATTTACGCCCCTTTTGAGCAATTTGGAGCAATTCAATCTTTCTTTGAAGAAGCCAATGTAGAAATTTTATCTTCTGGTTTCGAAAGAATTCCGACAACTACCACTAAATTAAACGAAGAGCAACAAGCAGATGTTGAAAAGCTTTTAGAAAAATTAGAAGAAGATGATGATGTACAACACGTATATCATTCAATGGAAATGTAAAAGATTAGAGTTAGATAATTATAAGGTGACTTTTTGATAAAAATAGTGTCTAAAATAATGAAGGGGTCTTAACAGATACTTCTAACAAAAATCAAGAAAAGAAGCCAGCGCCCTAACAGCGCTGGTTTTATTTTATATGTTTTTTTATAATGGCATTAAACGCTTCTTGTTCTTCTAAAAAAGAAGTTTGTATTCCTAAAAAAGAAATATTTTCTAGTCTACTTTCTAAACGAACAAAATCTTTTTCTGTGGTTAACATTAGTTTCTTAGAAGACTTTAAATTAACATATTCTTCTTTAATTGTTTCTATTTCTTTATCTGTAAAGTGATGATGATCTGCAAATTTTAAATGTTTAAAAACTACTTCTTTATCATGTAAAAAAGATAGTAATGGGTTTGGGTTTGCAATTCCTGTAATTAATAAAACTTCATAATTCTTTAAATCATCAATTAAAACAGTAGCCTTACCAGAAGTTTTATCATCATAAGAAATAGCGGTAAAAAAAACCTTTTTATGATATTTTTTTAACTTTACTTCAATTTTATTTTTAACAGTTTTAGACAAATTTACAGGACATTTAGTAACTAAAATGATATCTGCTCTTTTTGCTCCTCGCCTACTTTCTCTTAGGTTTCCCCTAGGTAATAAAAAATCTTCGGTAAACAGATCATCAAATTTTGTCAATAAAACATAAAAACTACCTTTTACTTTTCTATGCTGATAAGCATCATCTAATAAAATTACTTCGGGCAAGTTCTCTTCTATTAATTTAGAAATTCCTGCAACTCTATTTGCGTCTACAGCTACATCAATATTCTTAAATTTTTTAAAATACTGCAAAGGTTCATCACCTACATCTTCTGCAGAATGCGTATCATTTAACAATACAAAACCTTCCGTTTTACGCTTATAGCCTCTACTTAAAACAGCTGTCTTAAAATGATCTTTAAGCAAACGAATTAAGTATTCTATTTGTGGTGTTTTTCCTGTACCACCAACACTTAAATTACCAACTACTATTACTGGTATTTTAAATGAAGTTTGCTTAAAAATTCCGATTTCAAAAAATAAATTACGAATACTCGTTACCACATTATAAATAATGGCGAATGGAAATAATAAAAAACGTAGAAATTTCATTAATACGAAAATAGGCAGGTTAAATGTGTTAAAAAAGAAAAAGATACAAATTTACTCCATTCACCTATTTTTAAAACTTTAATTTTTGATTATTCGTATTATTTTTTGAAAATAACTAGAATTTATCTCTAAAAAGCAGTTCATTTTTATGGATTGATGAACAGAAAATGTTAACTTTGATTCTCTTTACAATATTAATTTATGATTATAAAAGATATTACCAATTACTTAGAAAAATTAGCTCCTTTAAATTATGCTGAAGATTTTGATAATGTTGGTTTATTAGTTGGCAATTACAACACTACCATTGCTGGAGTTTTAGTAACTTTAGATACTTTAGAGGAAACGGTAGAAGAAGCAATTGCTAAAAATTGTAATTTAATTGTAAGCTTTCATCCTATTGTTTTTGGTGGTTTAAAAAAACTAAACGGTAATTCGTATGTAGAACGTGTAGTTTTAAAGGCAATAAAAAATGACATTGCTATCTATGCAACGCACACTGCATTAGACAATTCTAAAAATGGAGTTTCAGCAAAAATGTGTGAAGTTTTAGGTTTAGAAAACACTAAAATTTTAATTCCTAAAAAAGGGATCATTAAAAAATTAACTACCTATGTACCTAATGCAAATGCGGTAACAGTAAGAAACGCTCTTTTTTCTGCAGGCGCAGGTAGTATGGGCAACTATAACAATTGTTCTTTTAATGCCTTAGGAGAATCTACTTATAAAGGTAACGAAAACTCAAATCCTACTTTAGGCGAAAAAGGAGTAGATCATACCGAAAAAGAAACCCAAATCTCTGTAGTTTTTGAAAGTAAATATGAAGCCGCTATTTTAAGAGCTTTAAATGAGCATCACCCTTATGAAGAAGTTGCTTACGAAATACTTACCACAGAAAATGTGCATCAGAATATTGGTATGGGAATGATTGGAGAATTACCAACAGAAATGGATGAAAAAGCATTTCTTTTATATGTAAAGAAAACAATGAAAACAGCTTGTATACGTCATTCTGTTTTATTGAATAAAAAAATACGGAAAGTAGCTGTTTTAGGTGGATCTGGTAGTTTTGCCATTTCTAATGCAAAAAGAGCTGGCGCAGATGCGTATATTAGTGCAGATTTTAAATATCATGAGTTTTTTAAAGCTGAAAACAGTATTCTTTTAGCAGATATTGGACATTATGAGAGTGAACAGTTTACAAAAAACCTTTTGGTAGACTATCTTACGAAAAAATTTAGTAATTTTGCAGTCATTTTATCAGAAAAAAGTACAAATCCTATATATTATATATAACCATGGCAAAGAAGAAAGAAATTTCGGTTGAAGAAAAATTAAGAGCTTTATACGATTTACAATTAATCGACTCTAGAATTGACGAAATTAGAAACGTTAGAGGAGAACTACCTTTAGAAGTTGAAGATTTAGAAGATGAAGTTGCCGGATTAAACACGCGTATTGCGAACTTAAATCAAGATGCAGCAAACTTAGAAACTGACATTAATAACAAAAAATTAGCAATTGAAGAGTCTAAAGAGCTAATGAAAAAGTATGATGAGCAGCAAAAGAAAGTTAGAAACAACAGAGAATTTGATTCTTTATCTAAAGAAATTGAATACCAAGATTTAGAAATTCAATTAGCTGAAAAAAGAATTACAGAATACAAAGCAAAAATTGCTCAGAAAAATACAGTTATTGATGCTACTAAAGAAAAATTAGCAAAACAAGAAAAACATTTAAGCCATAAAAAAGCTGAATTAGATGCGATCTTAAAAGAAACTGAAAAAGAAGAAGAGTTATTAGCAAAAAAATCTGAAGAATTTGCTCAAAGTATAGATGCTCATTTATTTACTGCATATACTAGAATTAGAACAAAAGTTAAAAATGGTTTAGCTGTTGTTGCTATAGAACGTGGCGCTTCTGGAGGTTCTTACTTTACAATTCCACCTCAAGTACAATTAGAAATAGCAAATAGAAAAAAAATAACTATAGACGAGCATAGTGGTCGTATTTTAGTTGATGCAGCTTTAGCTGAAGAAGAAAAATTAAAAATGGAAAAATTCTTTTCTTAATTAATTTTCTTCTTATAAATTTATAAAAAAACTCGAAGCTTAACTGCTTCGAGTTTTTTGTTTTAGATAAAAGTATATTTAAAAAACCTTTCTTTTATACATTATCATTCTTACCTAAGCGAAACTTAAAATTTAATTAAGGACATAAAAAGATGTTCATAAAAAAACTCGAAGCAAAAGCTTCGAGTTTTCTATTTTATAGAAGGTTTAAAGAACTAGTAATCTAAACTCTTTATGTAGCTTAACTTCTCTTTCCAAAGCGCTAAATCTTCTTTAAATTCATTTACTCTGTTTCTTACATTTAATACCAAAGGATTATCATCTTTAGCATTAGAAAAGAAACCTAAATTGTTTTCTAATTGCTGAATTTCTTTAACAACTTCATCAATTTTCTTTCTAACAAACATTTGTTCAGAATCTAACTTTCTAACGTCATTATCTGCTGCAAGACCATCTACAACATGTGTAAACTTTAGCATGGCAACTTCATTCTTATCTAAGTCTAAACCATTAAGTGCTCTGTCTATTAATTTATTAAACTTACCATCTATATGTCTTGCATTTCTTGGCAATACACCTAAATTTCTCCAATTATTAATAATTTCGAAGATTTCATCTTTTGTTGGCGTTGTTAATTCTTTTACAGTTTCTAAAAATGCTTTTTTAGCATCTACAACCTCTTGCTGTTCTTTATTTAAAGAGTTTTTCTGATCGTGGTATCTATCAAAATAATGATTACAAGCCGCTTTAAAACGTTTCCAAATATCATCAGAAAATTTACGCGGTACATGACCAATTTTTTTCCAATCTGCTTGTATTTTCTTTAAAGTGTTTGTAGAAGATTCCCAATCATCACTTTCTTTTAAAGACTCTGCGAGTTCTATCAACTCCATTTTTTTCTTTAAATTCTCTTGCTGATCATTCTTTTCTTGTTTGTAAAAAACATTCTTAGCACTATTAAATTTCTTTGTAGCTGCTTTAAATTTTTGCCAAACTTCTTCACTTTTAGAATACGGAAGTTTTCCTGCATTAAAATACTCTTGCCTTAAAGCTTCGATATCTTTAATACTTTTTTGCCAATCATTATGCGTTTTATTATTAGCCGTATCATACGCATTTAGCTTTTCTACAACTACTAATTTTTTCTCTATAATTTCTTGATATTTAGAACGCATTTCTCTAAAATGATCATGTCTTCTATCATGAATTTTTTTAGTAGCAGCACTAAATTTTTGCCAAATATCTTCTCTCATTTCTTGAGAAACTGGTCCAATATCTTCTTTCCAGATTTTATGTAAATCTTGTAATTCTTTAAAAGCAACATTAATATCAGCTTCTTCGGCTAACGCATTTGCTTTTTCTATGATTTTTAATTTTTCTTCTAAATTATGTTTAAAATCTAAATCTCTAAAATCGTTACTTAAATGCAACAAATCATAAAAACGCTCTACATGATGATGAAACGTTTTCCAAGTATCATTGTAATGGTTTTTAGAAACCGGTCCAATAGTTCTCCAAGTATCTTGCAACTCTCTAAAACTTTTATACATGGTTGCTGTATCTGCATTTTCAATTAAATCTTTTAACTGCTCTATAACGGCAAGTCTTTTATTTAAATTGGCAGATAATTGTTTTTCTAAATCATTATAATGAGCATCGCGTTGTTTTTTATATTCTGATAAAAGGCTATTGTAATCAGATTTTAACGGACTAGAAAATTGAAAGTCTATAGAATTACCTCCTTCTTCTAAAAAGGCTGCTTTCTTTTCTGCTAATAATGCCCCAAATTTTTGGTTAAAAGCAGTTTTAATTCCATCAACTTGGTTTTTAATTTTTTGAACAGGATTGTTTGAAATTGTTTTTTTAAGTTCTGCAACCAACTCTTCTAAAGATAATTTTGTATAATCTACAACTGCAGATTCTTCTTCTTTAGCCGTGTCTTTTTCTGCATCCACCGCAATAGATTTCTCTATTTCTTCAACAGCATCAGTAGTATCATCTACTTTTTCTTTAACTTCTTTAACTTCAACTTTTACAATTTCACTCGCAACTTCTGTTACTTTCTTTTCCGTCTTATCAACGTTTTCTTCATTATTTTCTAACATATCTACAATGTTTAAGGTCTTAATATAATACAACTATTATATATCTATAAAGATACTGACATCTTACTAAATCTACAAACTATCTAACCACTAAAATAATATAGATAATTTACTTTTGGGCGTTCCCTTACGGTCGGGCTTTACTTTACAATCTTTTTATTCATTCTTCATAAAAAGGATTTCCAATTCAATCCCTAACGCAGCAAACTTGCTAACTTTTTTTTTAATCTAAAAAAAATCATTCTAATTAAACATCATTCCAAATTCTCCAAGATTCTTCTGCTTGCAATTGCAACATTTCATATCCATTTTTTATAATAGCTCCTTTTTCTTTTCCTTTAGATAAAAAAGTAGTTACTTCTGGATTGTAAATTAAATCATATAACAAATGTTTTTCTGTAATATATTGATACGGAATATCAGGACACTTATCCGTATTTGGCGATGTACCAACCGGTGTAGAATTGATAATGATTTGATACTTTTCCATAACTTCTTCCGTTACATCTTGGTACGAAATTTCTTTTTTTCCATTAGGTTTTCTAGAAACAAATTTAAATTTAATATCATTCTTTTTTAGCGCGTAAGCAATTGCTTTAGAAGCGCCACCTGTACCTAATATTAAGGCTCTTTTATGTTGTTTTGTTATCAACGGAAATATTGATTTTTCAAAACCAACAACATCAGAATTATACCCTTTTAAATTTCCTCTTTTGGTAAATTTTATAGTATTTACTGCCCCAATTTCTTTTGCCGTTTTATCTAGCTTATCTAAATATTTCATTACGGCTTCTTTATAAGGAATAGTAACATTTATACCACCTAATTTTTCGCCACCTTCATCAATAACACCAGGAAATTCTTCTATTTTCTGAAGATCAAAATTAACATAGCTGTGTTTTTTTAAGCCTAATTTTTCAAACTTTTCTGTAAAATAACCACGAGAAAAAGAATATTCAATATCTTTTCCTAATAACCCAAAAACTTTATTTTTTCTTTCGTCCATAAAAATCTATTACTAAAATTATCAAAAGCCCTAGTATTATAAAAAATATAGCATACCAGGTTTCTGAGATTGAAAAATCAGGAACAAAACGTTCGTAATTTTCAACGATTTTATTCCCTTTTTTATCTATTAAAAATTTTCCTTTTTCTTGTAAATAAATCGCTTTTTTCCAAGGCCAAACAATTCCTAAAGATCCTGTTATAAAACCAATAATAACCGCATTTACTATTTGATGCCAACGTTTTAAAACATACCCCAAAACATGACTGATAGAAACCAAACCAAAAGTAGAACCTGCGGTAAAAACGCTAATAATTTTTAAATATCTTATTTTAATCGGATCAGACAACACTTTAAAATCACCAGATAAAAGACTGGTAATTACATTAAATAAAACGTTTACAGAGTCTACTAATAACAACACATAATTACCTAATAGAATTAAAATAAAAGACCCCGAAAGTCCGGGAAGCGTCATACCAGAAACACCTATAATTCCACAAATAAATACAAACCAAAGGTTGTCATTTTCGGTTGCAGGTGTTAAAAAACTAATTCCGATACCTATAGAGGCACCAACAATTAAAGAAAATATATTTTTAAAATTCCAATCACCAAAATCTTTACCTATATAGTAAATAGAGCCCAAAATCATTCCAAAAAACCAACTCCAAACATACAGTTCAAAATTGACCAAAAAATAATCTAATACTAAAGAAATGCTAAAGTAACTAAAAATGCTACCTCCCATTATTAGTATTAAAAAAGGACCATTTACATATTGATAAAAACTTTTAAAACGGCCATTAAAAAGTAATTTAAACGCTTTTAAATTTATTTTTCTAAACGAGTAAATTAACTCTTCATAAAAACCTAAAACAAAAGAAACTGTTCCGCCAGAAACACCAGGAACCTTATTGGCAGCTCCCATTGCTAAACCTTTAAAAAAAAGGCTTAATTTTTGTAAAAAAGTTCTTTCTACAATCATTTATTTTTTCTGAACGGCTAATCTTTCCATCGCTAAAATAATAACAAAACCAACAACAGCCAATACAATTGCCATGGTTAATTCTGCTTCTCCGTTAAAAGAAAAAGGACTTACACTTTGTTGATTAAATGGTACTTCTACTCCATGAGAATTTGTACGCCATGTTAAGGTTTCTTTCCAAGGCCAAATTTTGTTTAATGAACCAATTATAAAACCGGTTAAAGCAGCTAAAGTTAAATTTTTATAATGTTTAAACAACCATTTTAAAACTCTAGAAAAGGTTAACAAACCAATAACGGCACCTGCCATAAAAATTAAAATCGTTTTAATGTCTTTATTATTTAAAGCATTTAAAACAGGTTTGTACGCACCTAACAACACTAATATAAATGAACCTGAAATTCCAGGTAAAATCATAGCACATATTGCTATTGCACCCGCTATAAATATAAAAATTGGTGATGAATTTTCTGAAACTAAAGGATTTAAAGTGGTAATATAATAGGCCAAAAAAGCACCTATAATTAAGAATACAAATGCAAGAATGTTCCATTTTGTAATTTGTTTAGCAATGTAAATAATACTTGCCAATACCAAACCAAAAAAGAAAGACCATAGTAAAACAGGCTCATTTTCTAATAAATACTTTATCGCTTTTGCCAAAGAAATAATACTTATAAAAATCCCTAAAAATAAGGATGCTAAAAAGTTTCCATTTAATTGTGTCCAAGCTGCTTTAAAACCATCTTGTTTTAACGTTTTAAATAAACCAATATTTACGTTACTTATAGAGCCTAATAATTCTTCATATATACCAGAAATAAAAGCAATGGTACCTCCTGAAACTCCAGGAACTACATCTGCGGCTCCCATTGCCATTCCTTTTAAACCTATAACAATATAATCTTTTATATTTCTACTCATTTTATATCTCTTTTAAAAAAAACGAAGATAATAGAATTTTGAGAAAAACTAAGAAAAGAGACTTAATTTAACCGCTTCTTTATGTTGATGAAATTTAATTTACGCAATAGAAATTCATGATTAAAATGCGTGAAATTTACAGAAAGGATAAATGATTTAATTTCTAAACGTATTCTTCATAAACTTTTTAATAAAAAGCAATCTATGTTTTACAATGCTTTATTTAAAGCCAATTCCTTTTTAGCTCTTACTTTTAAAGAAATAGCAGCAATCACAAAATAAATGATTGTTAACAACCATAAATGATTCCATTCTTTTAAGACATCTACAAACGAAGCTTCCATTTGTGTTAATTTAACAAAACCATTCATACCTGCTGTAGACGGAATGATTTCTGAAATAAATTTATAAAAATTCGAAAACCCTTCAGCAGGAAAAGACAATCCGCTTAACATTAATGAAGGAATAGAAAGCAATACTAAAAACACAATTGAATCTTCTCTTCTTTTAAAAAAAGAACTGATTGATATACCTAAAAACACGACTGAAAAGATATACGGAATTATAAATACGTAAATAGATAACAATGAGGAACGTACCGGAATGCCAAACAGCGTGTATACAATACCAACTTGAACAGGAATAATAACAATATAAATTAAAGTATATAAACACGCTTTTGCTAATAAAACAGAGAGTACGCCACCTTTATGTAATATTCTTGGAAATTTTTTATGTGTAGATTTTGCTTCTCGTCTAGAACCACTTAAAAGACCAATTCCCATTAATAAAACTAATTGAATAATTAAGGCGGTTAACATCGGAATCAAATAAGTTGCATACCCAGAATTAGTATTAAATAAACTGGTCGATATTGCTTTTATAGGTGTATAATTTTTCTGAGCTTCATCAAAAGAAACACCTTTTGCCATTTCTTTTTTAATTGAAATTCCTGCGCTAAAATAACCGTTTACTTCAGTAACATCTCCTAAAACACGTTTATAAAATAACATGTTAGCAGCATCAGAAAAAGTTGTAATTGTTGTTTGTCTACCGCTTCTAATATTCTTTTCAAAATTCTTTGGTACAATAACAATTCCCTGTACATTTCTTGAATAATAGGCTACTTTAGCAGCTTCTAAATCTGTAAATGTGGTGATTGTTTTTGTACCTTCTGTAGCAGCTAACATGGCAATATAATCTCTACTCATTCTAGTACCATCTTGGTTTACAATTGCTACCGGAACTTCTTTAATTATTTGGTTTGAATATATATACGTGTACACTACCAAAATAATAAGTGTTACAGATAAAAAAGTGCTTGCCACTGCTTTGTCCGATTTAATTGAATTCCATTCGGTACCAAACGTATGCTTAAATGAGATGATTCCTTTGTAGATAAATTTATATAAATTTTTCATTTTTAAATACGGTGATTAAAGCTTCCTTTTAAAAACAATCTTTTTAATTTAAGCCAACTTATTGCAATTGGTACAATACATAAAACAACTAAAATAATAATCGATTTTAAAGAATAAAATACAGGAAATCCTCGTTGTGATTGATCTAATAATAATTCAAAGAAATGCGTAAATGGAAAAACCTGACTTAACCATTGCAATACTTCTGGCATTCCAAAAATAGGGAATGTAATTCCTGAAAAAGAAAGACTTACAGCTCCAAATCCAGAACCAATTGTTAATGCTTCCCTAAAACTACCACTGATAGCAATAAAGAATAAAGCGAATGATTGATTTGCTAAAATCAATAAAAGTAAACCAACCAAAACTGTTATTTTACTTCCCAAAAACGGAAAATCTTGCCATACGTACATACTTAATAACGTAATAATACCTACCAACAAAAACCATACAGTATAAGGTAAAACTTTTCCTAAAATAATTGCTGATAAACGTCCATTTGTAATATTCAATAACTTATTTCCTTTACTATATTTTAAATCTGCTCCAAAGCAATAAATTGTAGTTAGCATGACAAATAACTGAAAAAACATGGTTAAAAAACCTGTATTCAAATAATACGAATAGTTTGTAAATGGATTTGACAACACATGATTATTGGCCAAAATAGGCTGATAATTAACCAATGCTTGTTGCATGGAAACTCCTTTTTTACGTTGTTTTTCGATATTTATACCTGCCGAAATTGTACCAATTACTTTTCTAAATGCTTTATACTCTAATCCTCCTGCCAATAATAAATTACTATTGTATTGATTGATGATATGTACTTGTTTTCCACTTTTTAAATCTGCTTCAAAGTTCTTAGGAATTGTAATGACACCATACGCTTTTCCTAAACGAATTAATGCTTCTCCTTTTTGCTGATCTAAAGGGAAAAAACCAATTTTAATCTCTGGCGCAGCATCTAACTGAGCAATGACATTTCTAGAGGTTGCCGTATGATCTAAATCTACCACAGCAACGGGTAAATCTCTCGCAACACCTTCACTTAAAAGCGTATTGAAAAACAAAATGGACACAAAAGGCAGTATTATTGCAAGAACAAAAGACGACTTACTGTTAAACAACAGAGCAATCTCTCTTTTTGCAATCCGTAAAGAGGGTTTCATTTTACTCATTAAATTGAGAATAATCAATTAAAATACTCATTCCAGGTCTTAAATCTACTTCTTTTGTAACTGGCATCGCTTTAATTTCAAAAGTTCTAATATCAAAATCTCCAGAAGCCTTGGTTGCACTCCAAGTAGCATAATCTCCTAAAGCAGCTACATAGTAAATTTTAAATTGTACTTTTTTATTCTTTAAAGCAGGAATCGTTGCTTCAAAAACACTTTCTTTTTTAAAGTTGAAAAGGCTAGTTTCTTTAATGTTTAATATGGCGTAACTATTTGTTAAATCTACCAAATGAACCACCGGATAACCCGCACCAATTAACTCTCCTTCTTCTGGTAAAAAGTTAAGAACTTCGGCATCTATTGGTGCAATAATATTACGTTCATTTTTATAACCTTCTAATTCTGTTAAAGCGCCATCTGCTTGTTTTACCATAGCTGTTGCAGCATCTATATCTTCATTTCTAGCGCCTTTCATTGCCATCTGATACATACTTAATGCCGCTTCTTGGTCCTTTAAGGCAACTTCTTTTTTTGCAAATATTTCATCTCGTTTTTGTTCAGAAATTACGCCGTCTTTAAATAAGTTTGCCATACGAGTGTATGTTTTATTCATTACATTGGCAGCTGCAGTCGCTTTTTCATAAACACTTTTGGCTGCTCTAATTTCTTCTGATCTTGCGCCATTTTGTGCTTTATTTTTTTGAGCATTTGCAGCATCTCTTAACGCCAAAGCTTGTTGCTCTTTTGCCATAATTTCTGGACTTAAAAGCGTTGCTAATAATTGTCCTTTTTTAACACTTTGTCCTTCTTTAACTTCAAAAGAATTAATTCGTGTAGGTATTTTAGACGATAAATAAATTTCTTTAGCTTCTATTCTACCTTGTAAAATAACAGATTTAGGTTTTGTTAAGAACCACACACCTATAAGTACGATAATTGAAATAATTACAACACCTATTAATGACTTTATAAATTTTGGATTTCTCATTTTAATATTAATTTTGATTTAAGAAAGAAGCTGTTTTACCTGTAAGTACCATTAACTCTCCGTAAGCTACATTGTACTCGTATAAGGCTTTTATTTTATGTAATTTAATTTCTGATAATTTTAAAGTTGCATCCACAACTTCTAAAGAAGTTCCCGTTCCTTCTTCAAAAGCACGAGTTCTCATAAACTTTAATCGGTTTGCCAATGCTTCATCGGTTTTTAAACTTTCATACTGCTCCAATTCCTTTTGCATGGTATTGTACAATTTTTCTGTATACGTTGTTAAATTTAATCTTGCTTGCCTATCTATTTCTTCTACTTGAGAAATTTTATATTTAGATGCTTTTACTTTATGTTCTCTTTGAAAACCATTAAACAATTCCCACTCTACACCAACACCAACAAACCACTTTGTATCTACTAAAGGTAAATTATCTTTCCAAAGAATGTATTTTCCAGAAACACCAACCTTCGGAAAATAATCACTGTTTTCTACTTTAACACCTACTTTTGCTAACTCATAATTTTTTTTAATGATTTTTAACTGTTCATTTGCAGTCAGCATATCACTAGTAAATTCTTGCAAAGGTTTTACAATGGTTGGTTCTTTAAAATCACTACTAAACTCAGAAATGGAATTTACTCCTATTAAGTTTTGAACAGCTGTGGTAGCTAAATCAACATCTTTTTTAGCACCTAACAATTCCCTATTTGCATTAGACAGCGCTACTTTTGCATTTAATGTTTCTACTTCTGGAATGATACCATTTTCGAAAAACTTCATTGCTTGGTTATTATGTAACAAAATAACATTGTAAACTTCTTGCCTTAACTGCAAAGCTTCTTTAGCTAATTTTAACTTAAAAAAGTAATTTATTAACTGTACCGTTAATTGATCTTCCTTTATTTTATGCTTTGTTTCCGATAATGCTAATTTTATTTCTGATGCTTTATTGGCGGCATTTATTTTTCCTCCGGCATAAATAGGCATCGATATATCTGCAGTTGCAAAACCCAAGTTTTTTTCTTGCAACGTAAAATCCCAACTACCTAAAACTGCAGCTGGATCTGTAATACCTAATAAACCACCTACCATATTTCTTTGCTCATTTAAATCTGCCGAAATATCTTTATCTAAATGCATATAAGTACCAGAAACACCCAGCGTTGGTAAACGCAATCCTTTTGTAGCTTTATGCTCTTCTTCCATCGCTTTTACTTCAAAGCTAGATGCTTTTACATCTCCATTTTTAGACAACATTAAATCATATGCTTGCCTTAATGTAATATCTTGTGCATTTGTAAACGCTGATAGAAAACACAAAACACAGGAGAATAACACTCCCATTCTCTTCAATTTCATTGGTTTAAATTTTAAATTGATATTCATTTATTTTAAAATTTTCATAATATTATCCGTTAATTTCTCTACATCATGTATTGTTACATCTTGTTCTCCAAAAATATTTTTTCGAGTAAAATTGATGTAATCTACCGCATATACTAAAATGTGATAATGCAATTGGTAAACCGTTGTATCTTTTGAAATCTCCCCAGATTTGACACCAATTTTTTTAATACTCTTCATTAACTCAGCACTTTTTTCCTTAATAACTTCTGATGCAAAAAAGTTTTCATTATGCAGTAATTGGTAAAAAAACTTCGATGCATTTGGCTCATTCAAAAAGAAAGTAACTCTATTTCTAATAAACTCTTCTAATAACGGTTTAATACTATTGGGATTTAAGTCTAATAAAAATTCTAATTCTTTATATAAAGAATTTACTTTATCATGATACAATTCATTAATTAAATCTTGTTTACCAGCATAAGTTCTATATAAATAGCCACCACTTACGTTTGCTTTTTTAGCAATCATGGCAATAGTAGTTGCTTCAATTCCATTTTCTACGATGGTATGCATAATAGCATCTTTAATTCTCGCTATTTTATCTTCATCAATTTTACGTGCCATAGTATCCCTTTTTTTGAGTATACAAATTTATGAATAAATGTTCATTCATTTATTATTTATCTATTATTTTTTATTTTAACTATAACGAGTCATACAGACATTAATCTTAAAACAGAAACAAATACAAACCGAAAATTGATGAAAAATAAAATATAAGCACAAAAAAAAAGCACTCATTTTACTAAAATAAATCAGTATAAATGAGTGCCTTAAATATCTAAGTGTTGAATTTACTTATTCAAATACATTTTACGTCTAGAATATAAATCGTAAAATTGATCGTCTTTTAAGCTATCAATAAATAAGATACTCTCTCCAGTCGATTTCATTTCTGGTCCTAGTTTCTTATCTACATTAGGAAACTTGTTAAAAGAAAATACAGGTTGTTTAATTGCAAAACCTTCTAATTGAGGGTTAAAATTAAAGTCTGTTACTTTATTGTGACCTAACATTACTTTAGTTGCATAATTTACATACGGTTCTTTGTATGCTTTTGCAATAAAAGGTACCGTTCTAGATGCTCTTGGGTTTGCTTCAATAATATATACAATATCATCTTTTACCGCAAACTGAACATTTATTAAACCTACCGTTTTTAATTCTGTAGCAATTGTACGAGTATGATCTTTAATTTGTTGTAAAACAAATTCTCCTAAATTAAAGGCTGGTAAAGTTGCATTAGAATCTCCAGAGTGAATTCCACATGGTTCTATATGCTCCATAATACCAATAATATACACATTACCATCTGCATCACAAATTGCATCAGCTTCTGCTTCTATTGCTCCGTCTAAATAATGATCTAACAATAATTTATTACCAGGCATTCTACCTAATAAATCTACTACATGTTTTACCAAATCATCTTTATTGATAACAATTTTCATTCCTTGTCCTCCTAAAACATAAGAAGGTCTTACTAAAATTGGAAAATCTAATTCATCTGCCAAAGCCAAGGCTTCATCTGCAGTTTCTGCAATTCCAAATTCTGGGTAAGGAATGTTATTTCTCTTTAATAAATCAGAAAAACTACCTCTATCTTCTGCTAAATCTAAAGCTTCAAAAGAAGTACCAATAATTTTTATTCCGTATTTAGTTAACTTTTCGGCTAACTTTAATGCGGTTTGCCCACCTAATTGTACGATAACTCCTTCTGGTTTTTCATGACGAATAATGTCATAAATATGTTCCCAAAAAACAGGCTCAAAGTATAATTTATCTGCGGTATCAAAATCTGTAGAAACCGTTTCTGGGTTACAGTTAATCATAATTGTTTCGTAACCACATTCTGCAGCTGCTAAAACACCATGTACACAACAGTAATCAAACTCAATTCCTTGTCCAATTCTATTTGGTCCAGAACCTAAAACAATAATTTTCTTTTTATCAGTTACAATACTTTCGTTTGCAATAATAATTTCTCCGTCTGCTGTTTCAATTTCGTTTTCGAAAGTTGAGTAGTAATAAGGCGTTTTTGCTTTAAATTCTGCAGCACAAGTATCAACTAATTTAAAAACACGTTGTACTTTTAACTCTTCTCTTTTTGTGTAAACTTGACTTTCTAAACAACCCAACATGTGTGCTATTTGTCTGTCTCCGTATCCTTTTTGCTTTGCCTCTAATAATAAATCTCTACTAAGCGTTTCTATTGTATAGGTAGAAATTTCTTTTTGAAGTTGAAATAACTCTTCATATTGTTTTAAATACCACATGTCTATTTTTGTGATATCATAAATCTGAGTTAAAGGAATTCCCATGGCAATTGCATCATAAATAGCAAAAACACGATCCCAACTTGCATTGGTTAATTTATCTATAATTTGGTTATAATCTGTGTAACCTTTACCATCTGCACCTAACCCATTTCTTTTAATCTCTAAAGATTGCGTTGCTTTGTGTAATGCTTCTTGAAAAGAACGTCCAATTCCCATTACTTCTCCAACCGCTTTCATTTGTAAACCTAAAGTTCTGTCTGAACCTTCAAATTTATCAAAATTCCAACGAGGTATTTTTACAATTACATAATCTAAAGTTGGCTCAAATAAAGCAGAAGTAGATTTTGTAATTCCGTTTTCTAATTCATCTAAAGAATAACCAATAGCTAATTTTGTTGCTACTTTTGCAATAGGGTAACCCGTTGCTTTAGACGCTAAAGCGGATGAACGCGAAACACGTGGGTTAATCTCGATAGCAATAATATCTTCTTTTTCGTCTGGTGAAACCGCAAATTGTACGTTACATCCACCTTCAAAATCTCCAATAGAACGCATCATTTTTATTGCCATATCACGCATTCTTTGATACGTTTTGTCAGACAATGTCATTGCTGGGGCAACGGTAATAGAATCTCCTGTATGAATTCCCATAGGATCCATATTTTCGATAGAACAGATAATTACAACATTATCGTTTTTATCACGCAATAATTCTAATTCGTATTCTTTCCATCCCATCATTGCTTTATCAATCATCACCTCGTGTATTGGTGATGCTTCTAAACCAAAACTTAATAGTTGGTCAAAATCTTCTGCTTTGTAAACAATAGAAGCTCCTGCCCCACCCAAAGTATATGAAGAACGAATAACTAAAGGAAAGCCAAACTCTTGTGCAATTTCTTTTCCTTTTAAAAATGAAGTAGCTGTTGCTTGCGGCGCCATTGGCACATCAATCTTTAGCATTAACTCTCTAAATTGCTCTCTATCTTCAGTAATATTAATGGCATCAATGTCTACACCAATTAATTTTACATTAAAATCTTCCCAAATTCCTTTGTCATCTGCTTCAATACATAAGTTTAATGCAGTTTGACCACCCATTGTTGGTAAAACAGCATCAATTTGAGGATGCTCTTTTAAAATTTGAATGATTGATTTTGTAGTTAAGGGTAATAAATAGATATGATCAGCCATAGAAGGGTCTGTCATAATTGTTGCTGGATTCGAATTGATTAAAATAGTTTCAATTCCATCTTCCCTTAAAGAACGTAAAGATTGTGAACCAGAATAATCAAATTCACACGCTTGTCCAATAACAATTGGTCCAGATCCAATAATTAATACTGATTTGAGGTCTTTTCTTTTTGGCATTGTAAGTTGTTGTGTTATTTAGTTTTACAAAAATAGTTAGTGCTTGGGTATAAAAAAAGGCGTTACTTAAAAAAGTAACACCTTATATATTAACAATTGTTAATCATTTATTTTTTATGTCTAGTTTCAGTAGAAACAGAAATTTTCTTTCTTCCTTTTGCTCTTCTACGAGCCAACACCTTTCTACCATTAGCAGAAGCCATTCTCTCCATGAAACCATGTTTATTTCTTCTCTTTCTCTTTGACGGTTGGTAAGTTCTTTTTGGCATTATCTGTATTTTTAAATATCTTCTATTATTATTTTACTACTAAAAATTCTCCTCATTTAAAGCGTTTGCAAATATACAATTGTTTTTATTTGTGGCAAATACTATTTCAAAAAAAAATAAAAAATTATTCAATTCTACTAAAAATTCTTTTAAAACTCTTTTTTATCAACTGATCTTCACTTTTATAGGTTGATATTCTAGTGTCTTTTTCATAACTATTTGTATCAAAATTAAATTGTTCATCGTCATAAACAGAACTTTTACAACTCATCTCTATTAAAACATTGTTATTTTTAATGTCAAAAATTTTAAAAAACACCACAGAACCTGCTAAAACACCTGATCTATATTTTAAAGAATCATATTGTGGATCTTTTGATTTATTAATTAAATCGGGAGTTAATATTTTAGATAAGATTACATAATCTAAATCTGTTGTTTTTTGTAAAAGCTCAATATTTTCTTTTGTAAGATCATATTCTATTTTAAAAGGAATAATTATTTTACCATCCGCAGTTTTATAAGTTTCTCTTGTAAGCGTATTATTGCCTAATTTCTTTGATATAAAATTTAATAGTTGCTCATTATAAGCATCACTTCTAAAGGCATTATAACTTAATTGAGTTGTATTTAATAAATACCTAGCATTTTTATGATAGTCTAATTGTGTATTAAACCATAAATTTTCTAAACTAAAATTTGCGGGTTTACGTTGAAATACTTTAGGAAAAATAATTGCACAACTAGACAATAGTAGCGTACATAATATGACTATACTTTTTTTCAAAATCAATTTTTAAATTTTACTTCTCAAAAACTATTCCATTTACATCTATTTTAAATAGAAGAAATAATAAAAATAAATACCTCTTTTTATTTGCCATAAATCTTAGAGTTAGTATTTTTGCGCAAACCTAAGAATACCATGAGTAACACTAAATACGTTTTTGTCACAGGAGGCGTAACTTCATCACTTGGAAAAGGAATAATAGCTGCTTCTTTAGCAAAACTATTACAAGAAAGAGGCTTTTCTGTAACCATACAAAAATTAGATCCATACATTAATATAGATCCAGGAACACTAAACCCTTATGAACATGGCGAATGTTATGTTACAGATGATGGTGCAGAAACAGATTTGGATCTTGGGCACTACGAACGTTATTTAAACATACCAACTTCTCAAGCCAATAATGTTACAACTGGTAGAATATACCAATCTGTAATAAACAAAGAGCGTAAAGGAGAGTTTTTAGGAAAAACGGTACAAGTAATTCCTCATATTACTGATGAAATTAAACGCAGAATTCAAATTTTAGGTGAAACCGGAGATTACGATATTGTAATTACAGAAATCGGTGGAACTGTTGGTGATATTGAATCTTTACCTTACGTAGAGTCTGTTAGACAACTATTATGGGAAAAAGGAGAGGAAAACGCCATTGTTATACATTTAACATTAGTGCCTTATTTAGCTGCTGCAGGTGAGTTAAAAACAAAACCTACACAACACTCTGTAAAAATGTTAATGCAAAGTGGTGTTAGCCCAGATATTTTAGTGTGTAGAACAGAACACGAAATTTCTGACGATATTAAACGTAAGTTGGCATTATTTTGTAACGTTAAAAAAGAAGACGTTATACAATCTATTGATGCAGAAACTATTTATGATGTGCCTAATTTAATGTTAGAACAAGGTTTAGATACCGTTGTTTTAAATAAATTAAAACTATCATCTAAAGGAGAACCAGAATTAAAAGTTTGGAACAACTTTTTACAAAAACATAAAAACCCTAAACACGAAGTAGAAATTGCCTTAATTGGTAAGTATATAGAATTGCAAGATTCTTATAAATCTATTACAGAAGCTTTTATTCATGCAGGTTCTACGCACGAAACGAAAGTAAAAGTACGTTGGGTACATTCAGAAAGTTTAACACCTAAAAATGCTGAAAAGAAATTAGCAGGTGTAAATGGTATTTTAGTGGCTCCTGGTTTTGGAGATAGAGGTATTGAAGGTAAAATTAGAGCTGTAAGATATGCCAGAGAAAACAATATTCCTTTCTTCGGAATTTGTTTAGGAATGCAAATGGCAGTTATTGAGTTTTCTAGAAACGTTTTAGGTATAGAAAACGCAAGCTCTACAGAAATGAACAAAAACTCTAAAGAACCTGTTATTAATTTAATGGAAAGTCAAAAAGGAGTTACAGAAAAAGGTGGTACCATGCGTTTAGGTGCTTGGGATTGTGAATTGAAAAAAGATTCTAAAATATTTAATGCTTATAAATCTGCGTTGATTAGTGAACGACACAGACACCGTTACGAGTTTAACAATGCATATTTAGAGCGCATTGAAGCTGCAGGTATGAAAGCTACAGGTGTTAACCCAAAAACAGGATTGGTAGAAGTTGTAGAAATACCTACACATCCTTGGTTTGTTGGTGTACAATATCATCCAGAATATAAAAGTACGGTTTTAAAACCGCATCCTTTATTTGTAGATTTTATTAAAGCTGCTTTAAAACAGTCTCAAAAATAGTTTTATTTCACTGAGTGCTGTAGAAAACTTAAAACATTCTACTGCACTCAATGAAACATTTTAAAAACGGAATACTATTTGAACTATCTAACAGTATAAAATATAAAGTAGTAAAAACAATATAAAACTGCTTTTTAACTACATTTGTCGCCTTCATATCAAAAAAATATTTTGATTTGATGACAAAATGACATTTTAAAATAACACATGGAACAAAAAAAATTCGACATCAATTCTTTTATAGGAATGGTTTTATTAGGAGGTATTTTATTATACTGGATGAATACCAACAAACCAGATGAAACTATTGATAACTCTACGAATACCGAGCAAGTTGTAGATGCTACAAAAAACACAAATACTACTGTAGAGAATACACCTGTTTTTGAAAACGATTCTTTAAAACAAGTTGCTTACACTACCAAATTAGGTGCATTTGCACAAAGCGCAATTAATGGTTCTGAAGGAACTTCTGTTTTAGAAAACGAATTGGTTAAGTTGCTTATTAGTAATAAAGGTGGACAAATTATAGAAGCAGAAATTAAGAATTACAAAACACATGATTCTTTACCGCTTTATATGATTAAAGACAAAAACGCGTCTTTTAACATTAATTTTGGTACTACAGATAATAGAATTTTAAATACAAAAGATTTATTTTTTGCACCTACCATTTCTAAAAACGGAGAAAGTACTATTGTTTCTATGAAACTGAAAGTTTCTAACACTCAGTTTTTAGAATATAGATACGAAATAAAACCAAAGAACTACATGGTTAATTTTGCTGTACGTTCTCAAGGTTTAAGCGGTGTTATCAACTCTTCTAACCCAATTAATTTAGATTGGTCTTTAGATGGTTACAGACATGAAAAAAGTTTAAAAACAGAGAATACCATGTATTCTCACCTTTACTATAAAACAGAAGAAGATGTAGATCATTTAAACCCTGGTAACTCAGAAATTTTAAATGATGTAGATTGGGTTTCTTATAAACAACACTTCTTTACTTCTACTTTATTATCTGATACACCTTTTAATAACGCAACGGTAACTTCTACCGATTTAGTGAAAAATGAAGAAATAGATACCGTGTTTACAAAACGATATGAATTAAAAACTCCTTTAGCATTGGCAAATGGAGAGTTAAATTATAACATGAAATGGTATTACGGACCAAGTGATTATAATTTATTAAAAACTTTTAAAGGTACAGATTTAGATCAAACTGCCGATTTAGGTTGGGGAATTTTTGGTTTCTTAAACAGAACTGTATTTTATCCTGTATTTAATTTCTTAAAAGGATTTTTATCTAACTACGGATTAATTATTATTTTAATGACTATTGTTGTTAGAATTATCATGTCTCCGTTAGTATACAAGTCTTATTTATCGAGTGCTAAAATGAAGGTAATAAGACCTGAATTAACAGCCTTAAATGAGAAATATCCTGGTAAAGAAAACGCTATGAAGCGTCAGCAAGAAACCATGGCAATTCAAAGAAAAGCTGGTGTAAGCATGTTATCTGGTTGTATACCTGCCTTATTACAAATGCCTGTTTTCTTTGCATTATTTAAGTTTTTCCCTACAAATTTAGCATTAAGACAAAAAAGTTTTTTATGGGCACCAGATTTATCTTCTTATGATATTATCTACAACTTACCATTTAAAATTCCTTTTTACGGAAACCACGTAAGTTTATTTCCAATATTAGCTTCTGTTGCTATTTTCTTTTACATGAAAATGAACCAGAGCCAACAAGCAAATATGCAAGCACCTACGCAAGAAGGAATGCCAGATATGGGTAAAATGATGAAGTACATGATTTACTTCTCTCCTATTATGATGTTATTTTTCTTTAACAATTATGCAAGTAGTTTAAGTTTATACTACTTTGTATCTAACTTGTTAACCATTACTATTATGTTAGTAATTAAAAACTACATTATTGATGAAGATAAAATTCATGCTCAAATAGAAGAAAACAAAAAGAAGCCGGAAAAAGCGAAAAGTAAATTCCGTCAGAAAATTGATTCTGCTATGAAACAAGCGCAAGAACAACAAGCGCAGCAAAAGAAAGGAAAAAAATAAAAGGCAATGCCTTTCCACAATTTAAAAAAGTCCAAAACTTAATTGTTTTGGACTTTTTTTTGTTTGAATCTTAGAGGAATAATTTTACTTCTACCCCACTCTTTAAAAGAAAGGTAACTATCACACACTATAAAAGCAAAACAAACAGTAATTAACTTACCTCTTTACCCCGCTATATTGCATATCTTTAGAAAGGTAAAAATTGTTGTCCTACATAAAAAAAAGACACTGCCAAGTAACATTATACATTCTACTACTTAAATCATCATTTATAGATGTTCTATTTGTTGCTATAAACACTCGTTTCATTTTTTTTTAAAATTATTTTAATTTTATTATATCTCAAAAAAAACAACACAAAACCTTGTACATAAACACATTAGGAAAAATACATACACTTTAAAACTGACAAAAAGCACGTTTTTTAGTACATAAAAATTGAACATAAATAGGTAAAATAGAAAGATGATAATAGTCATTAACGGCTTAAAAGAATACCAATACTTTTAACTTGTAAAAAAAACCTTAAATTTCATAAAATGTTACAAAACAGAAGAATTTATTTACCCCCTTTAAGTTTAATTGGTCCTGGTGCTTTAAATGATCTTGGAGAAGAGCTAAAAAGTCTTCCTTATAAAAAAGCCTTATTTGTTACTGACAAAATGTTGGTAAAAATTGGAGTGGCAGAAAAAGTAATAGAAGTTATGGAGGCTTCTAATATAGAAGTTGTAGTATTTGATAATGTACAACCCAACCCAACAACCCAAAACGTAAATAACGGATTAAAGTTATTAAAAGATCAAAATTGCGACTTTATTATTACTCTAGGAGGAGGCTCACCGCAAGATTGTGGAAAAGCCATTGGTATTTTAGCAACCAACGGAGGTGATATTAAAGATTATGATGGTGTGCATTTATCTAAACATAAATCACTGCCAATTATAGCTATAAATACAACTGCCGGTACTGCAAGTGAGGTTACCATAAATTACGTTATTACAGACGAAAAACGCCATATTAAAATGGTTATGGTAGATAAAAACTGTTTAGTATCTATTGCTGTTAACGACCCTGTATTAATGTTAGGAAAACCAGCTGCTTTAACTGCTGCTACAGGTATGGATGCACTAACACATGCTATAGAAACTTATGTTACAAAAGGGGCTTTTGGTTGGTCTGACGCTTTGGCTTTAGAGGCTATTAAGTTAATTTCACAAAGTTTAGAAATTGCCGTTGTAGATGGTAAAAACTTAGAAGCTAGAAGCAAAATGGCTTGGGGACAATTTATTGCAGGTCAGGCGTTTTCTAATGCAGGTTTAGGTTATGTACATTCTATGGCACATCAATTAGGTGGTATGTACGATTTACCTCATGGAGTTGCCAATGCTATTTTATTACCACATGTAGAACAATTTAACATTCCTGCTTGTGCTCATAAATTAAAAAGAGTTGCAAGAGCTATGGGAGTTGGTGTCTTAGAAATGAGTGATACCCAAGGAGCCAATGCTGCAATTGCTGCAATTAAAGCCTTGTCTAAATCGGTTGGAATTCCTACTGGATTAAAAGAATTGGGGGTTAAAGAAGAAGATTTTGAAGAAATGGCTAAAAATGCCTTATTAGATGTTTGTACTGGTGGAAACCCTAGAGAAGTAACTTTAGAAGATACCATTGCTATTTATAAAGCTGCCATGTAAAACAACATTTTTCTATATAATAAAACCACCATACCTTAAGTTATGGTGGTTCTATTTTTTAAAAATATAGTAGGTACAACGTATACTTTTTTGGGGTTATAATAATGAAAAACAAGTACTTCTACTTTTGCCTTTTTGACTCAAAAAAGCTAACTTAGCTAACTACTTGATATAAGTCATTAAAACGACGTCATATCAGTCTTAACGTTAGCTACAAGTATGAATAAAATTCCGTACATATTGACAATTTTAGGATTATGTTTAATAGGTTGTAAACATGAAAAACCTGAAATTGAAACAAATGAAAGCTCGATTTCAATATCCATAGATGATAGAGTGGAATTATTTAGAGTTGCTTATTTTTTGGCACTTGAGGACAGTATTGACATCAATTTAAGACCTTGTAAAACGGACTTCTACAAAACAAATTTTGAGCCATACAAAAAGTACAGAAATCATCCATTAGTTAAAAAAATCGGAAATGGAGATGTGTGGAAATCGGATTTACCAACACTTGCTCTTTGCCTTGACAAAAACTTAAAAACAAAAGACAACCTAAATATTAAAGTGCTTACAATAGAGTTTGGTTGGTACGGACAACATTTAGATTCTCTTTCAAAACTTCTTATTGATTTCAAAAAGACAATTAAATTCAAAAACAATTACAATATAGATTTTAAGCCTTTTAAAGATTCCATAAAATCCAACCAAATCACTAAAAAACTAAATAGATTCTATCGGACAGACAAAGAAACAAACCTTGAAATATTTTTTGACCCATTAAACCGAATAACCAATAAAGCCATAACTTTCACAAATAATCCAGAAAATGAAAGATTGGTTCTCTTGACCTATTTATGTGACCAACCAAATGATTCAATCAAACCATTAAGATTGAAATGGAACGAAGATTACAGAAGAATTGTGATTCACGAAAACAGTCATATTTATACTGACCACCTTTATAAAAAATATTATGACCAAAAACTTGATTCATTGGTTAATCAAGAAAAATTTAAAGATGAATATCACGACATAGACGAGATTATTGTGCGTGGATTAACGGCTAAAATATTGGAATTAAATTATGGAAAAAAAGTAGGCGATGATGAAATTGACCATCAACCGAAAAATTCAAGAATAATTTATGAATATTTGGACAAGTACCTTAACGATGAAAAAATGGAATTTGAACAAGCATACAAGGAAATTATTGAACAATTAAAGAAAAAATACCAGTAACTAATACCGTGTAAAAAAATTGCTTAATTTTAGCTTAATCAAAGTTAGCCGCATTTTTGTAAACTCCTATTTTCCTGCGGAAAATAGCCGTTCACTTTAATCGCAACTTTTCATAACACAACAACGGTTAGCTAAACGGAAAAAAAACACCTTAGACAAACTGACTTATATTCAGTTTGTCTAAGGTATTTTTATATTTAAGAAAAGAATAGCCTAATTATTATTGAAGCTTACAAACAAGTCTAGCCCCGATTGAAGTGGCATCCTTTTTGTTTTTCACAAAAAGATATAACGGAAAGCGGGAAATAGCTTCAAATACTAATTCTTTAAGCGTTTAAAAAAACAGTTCTTTTAATAATTAGCAGATTGCTTTGTTCCTCGCAATGCCTTAATCATTTGTTTCTTCTTCTGTATCTGTATTTTCTTTACGTTCTTTAAACTTACGGGTTCCTTCGTACAATTCGTACTTTACAAACCTACAGTTTAAATCTCCGTTTTTAAGAGCAATTCTCTTAGAGGTTCTTAAACCTACACACTTTAAAGCGTCTGTATCTGAAGTAATTAACCAAGCCGTAGAACCTGGATAGTTGTTTTTTAAGGTATCGCCTATTTTAGTGTAAAATTCTTCTACATCTATATTTAAACGCTCGCCATAAGGCGGATTAAATAAAATAGTGGTGTTACCAAAAACTTCTTTTTTAGAGTTGAAAAAGTTAACGTGGTGTACACCTATAAACTCGTCTAAATTTGCATTTATAATATTTGCATTCGCTTTTTCTACTGCAGATGGCGCTTTATCGAAGCCCATTATTTTAAAGTGAGAAGAACGAATTTTCTTTAATAAGGATTCTTGAATGGTAAAATACAAGTCTTCATCATAATCTTTCCAATTCTCAAAAGCAAATAATTTTCTGTTGATGTTTGCCGGAATATTATTGGCAATCATTGCTGCTTCTATTAAAATAGTACCAGAACCACACATTGGGTCTATAAAATTTTCTTCACCTGTGTACCCAGATAATAAAATCATACCTGCTGCCAAAACTTCGTTTATGGGTGCAATGTTTGTGGCAGTTCTATACCCTCTTTTGTGTAAAGAATCTCCGGATGAATCTAAAGAAACGGTTAACCACTCTTTTTGTATGTGAATGTGAATCTTTAAATCTGGATAATCTAAATCTACATTGGGTCTTTTACTGTATTTATGTCTAAAATAATCTGCAATAGCATCTTTAGATTTTAAAGAGATATAATGCGAGTTAGATGTAAAATTCTTAGAGTTAACTACCGCTCCAATAGCAAAAGTACCTTCGGTTTCTAAATAATTTTCCCATTTAATTTTCTGAATCGCTTCATACAAATCTTCTTCATCGTAAATTTTACAAACTTTAATTGGTTTTAAAATTCTTACAGCAGTTCTTAAAGCAATATTTGCTTTGTACATAAAACCGCTATCTCCTCTAAAAGAGACCATTCTTACACCTTCTTTAACATCTTGTGCTCCTAGGTCTCTTAATTCTTTTGCTAAAACACCTTCTAAACCGAAAAGTGTTGTTGCTGTCATTTTAAAATCTTTGTTCATGCTCATAAAATTGACTGCAAAAATACTATTTATAAATAGGATTTATACTAATTAAGAAATACATTTTACAGAACGTAAGATTTGGTTACTTTTACAGACTGAAAGTCCATAAAGGACATGCATAAAAAACCCCAATAGCAATCTAAGTAATCTGCTGGTTATTGCAAATATTATAAAAATGAAAACAAAAGATTGGTTTACAGATTGGTTTAACACTTCTTATTACCACACTTTATATAAAGAAAGAAATGACGGAGAAGCGCAGTTGTTTATGAAGAATATTACGTCTTTTTTAAACTTACCAAAAACAACGCATATTTTAGATTTGCCTTGTGGTAAAGGACGTCATTCTGTATTTTTAAACTCTTTAGGGTATACGGTTAGTGGTGGCGATTTGGCTGAAAACAGTATTAAAGCTGCTAAAAAGTTTGAAAATGACACCTTACAATTTAAGGTACATGACATGCGAAAGCCTTTTAACCACACGTACGACGCTGTATTTAACCTATTTACAAGTTTTGGTTATTTTGAAGATGATAAGGAAGATATTCTAATACTAAATAACATTAAACAGGGGTTAAATAAAGGGGGTGTTTTTGTGTTTGATTTTTTAAATGCAGAAAAAGTAAGACTGAATTTAGTAACTTCTGAAACCAAAACGGTTGATAACATTACTTTTAACATTAAAAGAGAAATTAAAGAGGGTTTTATCTTAAAGCATATTTCTTTTTTTGCTGATGGAGAAAATCATTCTTATACAGAACGTGTTAAATATTTAGACCTTGCTAAAATGACTTCTTTCTTTAATGAAGTTGGTTTTACAATTACAAATGTTTTTGGCGATTACGATTTAAATACTTACGAAGCTAAAACTTCTGATCGATTAATTATTATTGCAAAATGAGTTATATACTTTTAATAGCATCTGTTTTTATTGGCTCTATCTTGGTTTTTATCATAAAACCAAGTAAAAAAATAGTCCGTCTATTATTGGCTTTTAGTGGCGCTTATTTATTATCTGTTACCGTTTTACATTTATTACCAGAGGTATATGCAGAAACTACGGAATATAAAAAAATAGGAATCTTTATTTTAGTCGGAATTATCATTCAATCTGTTTTAGAGTCTTTTTCTAAAGGAGCAGAACATGGTCATATTCATATTCATTCTGATGGAAAAGAATTTCCTACCTTATTATTTGTAAGTTTATGTTTGCATGCTTTTTCTGAAGGTTTACCGATACACAATACGGGTGATAATTTATTATGGGCAATTATAGTACATAAAATACCCATCGCCATTGTGTTAACAACCTTTTTAATTCAGACAAAATATTCTAAAAAAATAACCTTTATTTTTTTAAGTGCTTTTGCTTTAATGAGTCCTTTGGGTTTATTACTAGGTGATAAGATTCCTTTCTTTACTACTTATGCAACAGAAATTACGGCATTAATTATTGGTGTGTTTTTACATATTTCTACCATTATTCTTTTTGAAGGATCTGAAAACCATAAATTTAACTTACAGAAGTTTATAGCCATTCTTTTAGGAGTTTTACTTACTATTTTTACGTTGTAGTAAAATTAAACGCAAGTAAACACGAATAATAACTGTTTACCTGATTCATAAATGATAGACCTTATTACCTGTTGTACGTAATTTGAGAAAAACGGAACTGAAATAGAAAATAAAGAATTAATTAAATGAGCGGAGGAGCTGGACATGTTGCGGATATGAATAATAGAATGAAACAAAATCGTTCTATGAAAACATCTAACAAACCGAAATTTAAATCTAATAATAGAGATTTGAATTTTTCAAGTGGCGAATCTGAAAAACTGAATTTTAAAAAAGTTTCAGAAGAGGAACTTACTCGAATTAAAACTGAAATTAGAAAGAAAGCGGAATCGGAACGAAAAAAGGAAAGAATAATATTCGCCTTGACTGTCTTAATTCTAATCATTATTTTGACTATATTTTTGAACTAGTATTTTGAAAATAATAATCTGAAAAATAAAAACGACGTACAACACCGTCTAAAAAAATTTGCTAAATTAGTGTTTAAACAAAGACAGTTGCATTTTTGCCAACTTCTGAATTTCCTTCGGAAATTCCTCGCTGACAAAACCGCAACTTCCCTTATACAACAACGATATGTTCATGTAAACACAAATTTGCATGGTTTACAGCAATGGAATCTCATTTCAGTAATCAATAAATTGAACTCAATGTAAAAAAAAACACTTCTAAACAATGTTTAGAAGTGTTTTAATAATTAGTAATAATTAATCTACTAATATCTAAGAACAACAAAAACTAATAATAATTTATTTTATCTAAAAGCGTAACGTTCTACCTCTCCCTTTAAATTAATTACCTCAATATAAATAGGGGTTCCAGATCCATAAGAAGCATCTATTGCTTTAGCTGCAGCATTAGCATCTAACACTTCTTTTTTATTAATTTTAGTAATAATATATCCTTCTTTAACTCCGTAATAATCTAAGTTTCTATTCCCGTTTTTCAAAATTTTTGCGCCTCCAGAAATATCATATTTTTTTAAGTCTTTTTTAGTTAAATCTTTTAAGGTAACATTTAAACTTCTAGATAAAAAGTAATTTTTCTTACCTAACTTAACGGTTTTAGTAATTACATCACCATCTCTATCAACCGTAATACTTACATTTTCTCCGGGTCTTTTTGCTGTTAACTGCCCTCTTAACTCAGAGAATTTAGAAATCTTAACATCGTTTACTTTCATAATTATATCTCCAGATTTTAAATCGGCATTTTTAGCACCACCATCTTCTGTAACAGAAGCAATTTTAACTCCATCTATATCATCATTAGAGCTATCCACATTAATCCCTAAAATAGCCTCTTGTACTGCACCATATTCTAATAAATCATCAATTACTTTTTTAGCAATGTTAGATGGTACTGCAAAAGAATACCCTATAAATGATCCTGTTTTAGATGTAATGGCAGTATTAATTCCTACCAATTCTCCACGTGTATTTACCAAAGCTCCTCCACTATTTCCTGGATTTACAGCTGCATCTGTTTGTATAAAAGAATCTATAGCTGTATTTCCTTCTAAATCTCTACCCTTTGCACTTACAATACCCGCAGTTACTGTAGATGTTAGGTTATAAGGGTTACCAACTGCCAATACCCACTCTCCTATTTTAATATTGTCTGAATTTGCAAATGGAATGTAAGGTAAATCCATATCTGCATCAATTTTTAACAATGCAATATCATTTTCTTTATCCGTACCAATTAATTTGGCTTTGTACTTTTGCTTATTGTTTAAAGTAATTTCTAAATCTGCTGCTCCATCAATAACATGATTATTGGTTACAATGTATCCATCTTGTGAAATAATAACACCACTACCAGTACCTACTTGCTCGTATTGTCTACCTCCATTACTGTTTCCAAAAAACATATCTAACGGATTTACTTGTGTCCTTATTGCCGTATTTTTTACGTGAACAACTGCATGAACACTATTTTCTGCTGCAATTGTAAAATCGATAGAATTTGCAATTGAGCTTGCTTTATTTAGGACGGGATTATAACTTGCCGTGACCGTTTGCAAAGGTTGAGAAACTGTGTTTTTTACAATTACCTCATTTCCAAAAAACATTTTATAGCCACCTAAAGCAACTGCGCCTCCTAAAACGGCCATTCCTAATAAACCAAAAATTTTCTTCATAATCTTTACATTTTTAATTACTCAAAGATACAATTTTAACAAATTCAAAAAAGCTGTTTAACGCTACTTTAACTGACTTTAACCGCTTTTTAACACTTCTTTTTTAGCCTTTAAACATCTAGTTATTAGCTATAAATACAAATAAAATAAAAATATTTATTTCTAAAATATTACTCACAATTTCTAATATTAAGAGGCTAAAAATTACTTCCTAAAAATAAAAAAAAATAAATTTCATCAAAAAAAATATTTTACTAAAACTTTCTATTTCCAACCAAACACTCATTATATTTGTTCTAATGAAAATAGAATTTTATAAATATCAAGGAACCGGAAACGATTTTGTTATGATTGATAACAGAACAAAAACTTTCCCAAAAGAAAACATCTCAATAATATCTAAACTTTGTGATAGGCATTTTGGTGTTGGAGCAGACGGAGTTATTTTAATTGAAAATGACACCGATTTCGATTTTAAAATGATTTATTTTAATGCCGATGGAAGTCAGACTTTCTGTGGTAACGGAGGTAGATGTGCTGTTGCTTTTGCAAAGTATTTAGAAATTATTACTGATAAAACTCGTTTTATTGCTGTTGATGGACCTCATTTAGCTGAAATTAACAACGGAATTATTTCTTTAAAAATGATAGATGTTGATGAAATTACCGTTAAAGAAAACTCAGTTTTTGCTTATACTGGCACGCAACATCATGTAGAATTAGTAGCTGATTTAGATCAATTTCCTGTTTTTAATAAAGGAAAAGAAATTAGATATTCTTATAGTGATCCTGGAAGTAATGTCAATTTTGTACAACAAATAAACGATACTACTTTTAGAGTAAGAACCTACGAAAAAGGTGTAGAAGATGAAACGTTAGCTTGCGGAACCGGAGTTACAGCAGTTGCCATTGCCATGCATAAAACAGGTAAAACAACCAGCAATTTAATTTCGCTACCTGTAGAAGGTGGAAATCTAGAAGTCTCTTTTTCTGAAGAAAATGGTGTTTATACAAATGTGTTTTTAAAAGGACCTGCTACTTTTGTTTTTAAAGGGAGTATTTCTTTTTGATTTTTGAGGATAAAATAATGACTAAAATAAAACTAATTTTAATTTTCTTACTATTATTATCTTTTGAATGTTTTAGTCATGAAAACGGAAATTCTGGAATTAAACAAACTTTTTTTAAAAACGGAATTGGATTAGGTAGCGTAATTGCAATAGTTGTTTCTTGGGATAGAAATAAATCTATACTTTATGCATTATTACACGGTGCTTTTGGATGGCTTTATGTTATCTATTTTATAATAGTTCGTGAAAATGATGAAAAAAAGAAATAATTGTTTCTTTAAAATGATAGCTATTGATGAAGTTACTGTTAAAAAAAATCAAAAGATCGTATTTTTTTGATGCTAGCATTCATTACAAAAACCGTTTATGAGTATTTTTAAAAATCTTTTTAATACCAAAAAAAAGCATTCTAAAATATTTCCGAAAGAAAGTAATGAGGGAAATGTTAAAATAAAAAACAATCAAATTATTTGTACAGATACAAGCGGAATAGATAGTTGTACCGTACATTTAAAAGATTTACAATATGCCTACATTACTATTAGAAATAATAAAGTGGCCTATCTTTTCCTTTTTGATCACCATCAAAATTTTATACCTGTTACCTATACCGGATTCAGTAAAATGTATCAGGAATTATCAACCAAGTTTCATTTTAATGACCCTATTTTCTTTGAAAACATTGCAAAAACAACCGTTTTAAAAAAAGAAATCTGGAGAAAAAATCATCAACCTACTTTTAAAATCTTAACGTCTAATTATAACGACTACCACCTTGGTTTTGAAATTCAATCTACTCCCAAACAATTCATTTCATGGGATACTACTTATGATGAATTAGAAAAAAATAAAAATACATTATTTGAAAAATCGCCATACGGACAAAAAATACTAAAATTTAATGCTCCTGTGCGTATTGGAAATATACTTTTAAAAGATTTTAGTGCTTATTTTGATAATGCTAGAACTGATGTTCCTGTGCTACACTTTTACACACATTGCTTTAATAGCACAGCAACGGATGAAAGTTATATACAGCTAAAGAAAATTTTAAACACAGATTTAGCTAGCAGTAAAATGAATAACGGATATGAAAGAGCAGATCAAAAAAATATAAATTTCAATTTAACAGGTATGCACTTGTCAATTTGTTATACGTATGACAGTGATTGGCTATTTAATGGTGGCTATACTTCTTTATCTATAGAGAATAAAAGAGAATACCCAGCATTATTACACAATGAAGGTTACGAAGAAGTTATGGTTATTTCTAACTTCTTATTATTACAAGGAAATATAACAATATCTGGTGATTACAAGAAAAATAAGTACATAAAAAAAAGACCAGAAAAAATAAATATTCAATTTAAAAAGAACACCATTATTTGGGTTGATGATAAAAATAAAAAAATAGGCTTTTCTAGTAACAACATGGCACAAGTATTTGATATTGCTGAAATAAATTCATTCTATATACAAAATATTTTACCAGCAAAAGGAAGTGGTGGTGCGAATCTAGAAATCATAACAAATACTAAAACACAGAATTCCCCTATTTTTTATGGAGCTTGTAATCTCTTTGATAAATACGCTTTAAAAATAGAAAAAGTAACAAGAAAAAAAGTAGTATTTGGTAAAGAATATCATGATTGTTAAACGAATATTAAAAAGTCTTTCTGTGCGACTCTAAGCTGTTTAAGATTTTTTAATTCCGTATTTTGCATTTTATAATCTATTTGCTTATTAAATTTTCTTTTAAGAAAACCAATTTTAGAAAAAATGAAGACTTTAAACGGTAAAAAAATAAACTTACGTGCTTTAGAACCCGAAGATTTAGACTTTCTATATCAAATAGAAAACAATGAATCTTTTTGGGAAATTAGCCATACACAAACTCCTTTTTCTAAATTTATTTTAAGACAGTATTTAGAAAATGCTCATTTAGATATTTACGAAGCCAAACAATTACGTTTATTAATAGAAGAAAGCTCTACTAAAAAACAACTGGGTATGATTGATGTTTTCGATTATAACCCAATGCACAAAAGAGCCGGAATTGGAGTTTTAATTCACCCAAAATATCAACAAAACGGATTTGCTTCTGAAGCTTTATCTCTTTTAATTGCCTATGCTTTTACATACTTAAATGTGCATCAATTGTATGCTAACATTACTTCTAACAACCTTAAAAGCATCTCTCTTTTTACCAAACATCATTTTCTAAAAGTGGGTGTTAAAAAAGATTGGATTTTATCCGAAGGAAAATTTAAAGATGAAGTTTTATTTCAGCTGATAAAAGAGTAATTTCGCAACTCTAAAAAATTAAAAAATACATTGAGCAAAAAATTTATATACGCAGTTATAGCTACCGTTATTTTTATTGGTGGTATGATAGGTTATAATTACTATCAAAAAATATTTGGTAAAGCAATTACTAAAGACACCGTTTTATATGTATATTCTTCTGATAGTTTAATTGATGTGAAAGACAAAATCGCTGATTATTCTAAAAATAAAAACACTTTTCTTTTAGTTGCTGCTAAGAAAAATTTCTCGAAACCAAAACCGGGTAGATATCTTTTAAAAGAAGGCATGTCTAATAATGATTTAATTAATTTATTAAGAAGTGGTAACCAAACACCGGTAAAACTTTCTTTTAACAACCAAGATACACTAGAAAAATTAGCTGGTAGAATTGCAGAACAGTTAGAAACAGATTCCATTACCTTATTAACTTCTTTTAAAGACAAAGATTTTTTATCAAAAAATAACCTGACAGAAAAATCGGTGCTGCAAATTTTTATTCCTAATAGTTATCAATTTTATTGGACTACTTCTGCCAACAACTTTAGAGATAAGATTTTTAAAGAATACAATCGTTTTTGGAATGCTAGTAGATTGCAAAAAGCAAAAGCCTTAAATTTAACAAAAGAAGAAGTAATTACTTTGGCATCTATAGTTCAAAAAGAAACCGCAAAAAAAGTAGAAAGACCAATAGTAGCTGGTTTGTACTTAAATAGGTTACAAAAAGGGTGGCCTTTACAAGCAGATCCTACCATTATTTATTGTGTTAAAGAACTTAAAGGACAAGATTATGTAGTAAAAAGAGTACTAACTGCAGATTTAGAAATTAACTCACCTTACAACACCTATAAAAATAAAGGATTACCTCCTACTCTTATCTCTATGCCAGACATTTCTGCCATAGACGGAGTTTTAAACGCACAAAAACACAATTACTTTTATATGTGTGCAAGTGTAGATAAAATTGGGTATCATACTTTTGCAAAATCACTTGCGCAACACAATAGAAATGCCGCTAAATATCATAGCTGGATGAACAAACAAAGAATTAATAGATAGTTCTTAAATAATTAGGTTTGAAAAGCAAAAAAATAATTTTCCGTTTTATACTATTCTTTTCTACATTTTCTTTGTGTGCACAAAACGCGTCCTTTTATAAAAAATCTGATACGTTAAATACAAAGAGAAGAAATGCCATTATAATTACAGAAAGTGTAATGACGGGTGGTGCATTAATCGCTTTAAATCAACTTTGGTATAAAGATTACCCACGTTCTAGTTTTCATTTAAAAAATGATAATAACGACTGGAAACAAATGGATAAAGTTGGGCATATGATGACTTCTTACTATGTGGGTAAAATTGGTATGGAAGCATTAGATTGGGCTGGTGTTTCTAAAAAGAATCAATTAATTTACGGGGCAACCTCTGGTTTTGCTTTTTTAACTGCTGTAGAAATTTTAGATGGTTTTTCTGAAGAATGGGGAGCATCACCTGGAGATATTCTTGCGAATGCCACAGGAACCGGTTTATTAATTGGTCAAGAATTACTTTGGGGAGAGCAACGTATTACCGTAAAATACTCTTTTCATCAAACAGAATACGCAAAACAACGGCCAAATACTTTAGGTGAAAATTATTTACAACAAGCTTTAAAAGATTACAACGGACAAACGTATTGGCTTTCTGCAAATATTTGGTCTTTTAACAAGAAAAGTACGTTTCCTAAATGGTTAAATGTTGCTTTAGGTTATGGCGCCGAAGGAATGCTTTATGGAAACTCAAACGCTGCAAACACAACGCTACACAATCCTTACAGACAATTCTACCTAAGTTTAGACTTAGATTTAACCAAAATTAAGACAAATTCGGAATTCTTAAAATCTGTCTTTTCTGTTGTAAACTTCATAAAAATACCTGCTCCAACACTTGAAATTAATACCAAAAAAGGAATTAAATTTCATTATCTGTATTTTTAGTAAACTTTAACATATTGATTATCAGTATAATTGTTTTTTGATTATACCTTTGCACCCGCAAAACAGAAAAATAACATTTATCAAAAAGTTTTTATTTTTAAGTATCGTATTTTTAGGATTTATCAACGCAACGTCTATTGATAAAAAAATAGGTACTAACAACAAAATTACCTTTCCAAAATTTGTGGATTATAACATTCCTTATTTACAAAAGGATTTTGTAGGTTTTAAAGAAGCATTGGCTTTTAAAGAATCTCAAGGAAAATATACCGTAGTAAACACATTAGGATATTTAGGAAAATATCAATTTGGTAGAACTACTTTACACCGTTTTAAAATTTACAACACACAAGCCTTTTTAAATAATCCAGAATTGCAAGAAAAAGCTTTTATAGCTTTATGTAAAGTAAATAAATGGATTTTAAGAAAAGATATTAGACGCTCTGTTGGCAAAGTTATAAACGGAATTAAAGTTACAGAATCTGGGATATTAGCTGCAGCTCATTTAAGTGGTGCAGGTAATGTAAAAAAATTTTTACGTAGCAATGGTTTGGATGGTTTTTCTGACGCTTACGGAGCTACCATTAAATCTTATTTAAAAAGCTTTGGTGGGTATGATGTTTCTAATATAGAAGCAGACCAAAACCCTATTGTTTAAAAAAACCTCTTTTAATTCAAATAAAAAAAGGCTTTATGTATCTTTTATAAGAAAACATTAAACCTTTTTTGTGTTATTTTTATATAAAATACAAGCTATTTCTGAATAATAAAGATTGCTGGTTTTTTGTGTAAATCTGGTTGCTGATGTTTCCAATCTTTAACCATCAAGGTTTTAATATATTCTGTTGGCAACGTAATATCTGCTGCAATACATAAATTTGTAGTGGGTGATAATGTGGCTTTTAAATCTGCCAACATTTTTTCATTTCGATAAGGAGTTTCTATAAAAATTTGCGATTGATTTTTATCATTAGAAAGCTTTTCTAAATCTTTTAAAGCCTTTTTTCTATCCGATTTATCAATAGGTAAATACCCATTAAAAGCAAAATTTTGTCCGTTCATACCAGAACTCATCATTGCCATTAAAATAGATGACGGTCCTACCAAAGGAATTACACGTATATTGTTTTCGTGTGCCAGTTTTACAATACTTGCTCCAGGATCTGCAATTGCAGGCACTCCTGCTTCAGAAAGTAAACCAACATTGATTCCTTCTTTACAAACATCTAAATATCTAGAAGTTTCTAATTCTTCGGCATATTTATCTAACAACATTAATTGAAGGGATGGTTGTGATTTTTTAGGTGAAATTTTCTTGATAAATCTTCTTGCTGATTTTTCATTTTCAACAATATAATAATCAATTTGTTCAACTACTTTTTTAACCGATAAAGGCATTACTTCTAAAGGTTCAGTATCGCCTAAAGTGGTGGGGATTAAATACAGTTTACCAATCATTGTTTCTATTTTATAAATGGATTTTTAAGGAATTTCTACAAATAAAAAAATGAAATATTCACTTCTTTAGTGCTAAAAATACAGAAAGTTTTTAAGATAAATTACTAACAATTACATTGCAAGCTTCATCTAGCATTTTATATACGTTTTCAAAACCTTGATTACCGCCATAATATGGGTCTGGTACACTCAGGTTTTTATTAGGTTCTATTTCATTTAAAATCATTCTTACTTTCTGTTCATCTTCTTTATTTCTGGCTAATGAAAGTATGTTTTGGTAATTGCTATCATCCATTGCAAAAATAATATCGAATTCATCAAAATCTTTTACAACAAATTTTCTGGCTCTTTGATTCGTAATATCAATACCATATTTTTTAGCAACTTCTATAGAACGTTTATCTGCAAGGTTGCCAACATGATACGCTGCTGTACCTGCAGAATCTACCATTACTTTTTTAGAGTTTACTTTAGACTCTAAAATTCCTTGTGCTAAAGGAGAACGACAAATGTTACCTAAGCAAACCATTAATATTTTTTGCATAAAAATAATTTTTGATTAAAGTAAGAAACAATTACGCTCTTAAAAAATTTAAGAGCGTAAAGTTAAATATCAATAAGTTACTAAAAAATTGTCTTTTTAGAAAGTCAATTTTTTAGTTAAATCTTCTACGTATTTTTTAAACTGCTTATCCGTTTCCGTTAAGTTGTCTACCGTTTTACAAGCATGTAATACCGTGGCATGATCTCTTTGTCCAATTTGATTACCAATACTTGCTAAAGATGTTTTTGTTAATCTTTTAGCAAAAAACATAGCTAATTGACGCGCTTGTACAATATGACGTTTACGTGTTTTAGATTGTAAAGTAGCTACATCCATATCAAAATATTTAGAAACTTCTTTCTGAATATAATCTATAGAAACTTCTTTCTTGGTGTTTTTTACAAACTTATCTACAATCTGTTTTGCCAATTCTACAGAAAATTCTTTTCTATTAAAAGAAGCTTGTGCAATCATAGAAATAACAACACCTTCTAATTCTCTAACGTTAGATTTTATATTTTTAGCAATATATTCTACAATATCTTCTGGCATTTCTACACCATCTCTGTACAATTTATTTTGTAAAATAGAAATTCTAGTTTCGTAATCTGGTGCTTGTAACTCTGCAGATAATCCCCATTTAAAACGAGACAATAAACGTTGTTCTATATCTTGCATATCTACAGGTGCTTTATCCGAAGTTAAAATTACCTGTTTTCCATTTTGATGTAAATGGTTAAAAATATGGAAGAAAACATCTTGTGTTCCTGCTTTTCCTGATAAAAATTGTACATCATCAATAAGTAACACATCAATCATTTGATAGAAATGAATAAAATCGTTTCTTGTATTTGATTTTACAGAGTCTATAAATTGTTGTGTAAACTTTTCTGAAGAAATATATAATACTGTTTTATCTGGATATTTATCTTTAATATCAACCCCAATAGCATGTGCTAAATGTGTTTTCCCTAAACCTACTCCACCATAAATTAATAATGGATTAAAAGAGGTTCCACCTGGCTTATTTGCTACAGCCATACCAGCAGAACGTGCCAATCTATTAGAATCTCCTTCTATAAAGTTTGCAAAACTATAATTTGGGTTTAATTGAGACTCAATCTTTACTTTTTGCAATCCTGGAATTACAAACGGATTTCTTAATTCTCTTTTATTAGATTCTAAAGGAACTGTAACTCGCTGTGGCTTTAACGGATCTCTATTTGAACTCGGAATTTTAACAATTTGCGGTCTATTACTGCTATAATTGTTTTCCATTTTTACATCGTAAATCAATTTGGCATCATTACCTAATTGTCTTACCAAGGCAACACGCAATAATTTAATGTAATGTTCTTCTAACCATTCATAAAAAAACTTACTAGGAACCTGTATTGTTAATGCTTCTCCTGAAAGTTTAACTGGCTTTATTGGTTCGAACCAAGTTTTATACGCTTGTGGTTTTATGTTGTCTTTGATAAAAGACAGACATTCATTCCAAACAGAGTCAGCAGTTACATTCAT